>CADBFP010000013.1 GCA_902793995.1 uncultured Lachnospiraceae bacterium
TTCCCCACGAAGGTGGTCTCAACCTGCGTTGCCCCATCCTTCTTCTCCAAGCTTTCCCCTTCTTCCGCAATCGCGATGCTGCCGTAGCCAGACTGCACCTCCGCCGTCAGGCGATGGGGCGGGGCAAATACCAGTTCCGCCCGGGTCCAGTTATCAATCACATCCCGGATGGTATCCAGGTATTCTTCTTCCTCCGTATCCTGAATGGATTCCAGGTAATAGCCGAGGCGCTCCCGGATGTCCTCCGTGATCTCCGCTGCCACGACCCGGGCGATTCCCTCCACATCTATGGCTCCGGGGCCATAGACGAAGCGTTCGTATTCTTCAAAATATCCAAAAAGGAATTCGTCCTCCTCATTATAAAAGAACGCGCCTTTCGCATCGGGCATCTGGGACGGTGCCGAGCCCTCCTTCAGTTGGCCGGCAGCATTCAGCACCAACAGAATCCCCTGCAATTCCGCCGAGGGAAGATATTCCCTTCTGGCTCCGTTCCACAGGGTGACGGAGGCCTCGTAATAAGGAAGCATGGCAAACACGGCCTGCAGCTCTATGTGCTCGTCCTTCAGTTCCACCGTGATTACCGGCTCTGTAGAATAATCCGTCCCATTGCAGACCCACTTAACAAAGCGGCTGCCTTCACCGGGAACGGCCTGCAGCCTATAGCTGCCCACATAGGAGGAGTAGTACCAGTCGGGAAAATCCTCGTCTGTCATATTGGTACCGTTCCACCGTACCGTCAACCCTCCGTCCCCGGAGGTTTCCGCCTGGATATGCCGCAGCGGCGCAAAGCTGATGGCTGCCTCTTTCCAGCCGTCTATCACATCCTGCACAGCCTGCTTCTGTTCTGCATTCAGCTTATCTCCCATTTCCGTCAGGAAGTTCCGGAGTCCATCCCGGACCTCCTCCGTGATTTCCGCCCGAATCACCTTGGTGCCGCCCTCCGGATCCAGGGCCGCCGGTCCGAAGCCGAAGCTGTCGCTGGTGGAATCGTACATAAACAGGATTGCTTCCCCTGTTTCATCATAATAAAACTCCAGCTCCTCAAAGCCCTCCGGCGCCTCTCCTGCCTTCAGCTTGCCGGCCACCGCCAGGGCGGTCATCACCCCAAAGCTTTCCGTTCTGTCGTAATCGGACGCCTTTGCTCCGTTCTTCATAACCAGGGTAACGGATTTATCCGGCGTCCCCTCTTCTGCCTGAACCCGGAATGTCAGTCCCATAAGCAGCGCTGCCAACAGCGCCAAAGTCCACCATGTTTTTTGTGCCGTTTTCATATTCTTTCTCCTTTCGGAATTAGTATTCTGTAATAAATTATACGCTTATTATTCCCTTTTGCAATCATTTATCAGACTTTTTCTCGAAAAAATGTTATTACACACAAAACGGATTCTGTTTTTCTTATCTTTCCCCTTGCATTTTTCAGGATTTATGCGACAATATAGAACGAGAAAAATACAAGAGAATCCTAACCATCAAGAGAGGTTTATATGATTACAGTCAGCAATGTAACCGTCCGTTTCGGAAAAAGCGCCCTGTTTGAGGATGTGAATGTGAAATTCGTGCCCGGGGAATGCTACGGTCTCATCGGCGCCAACGGCGCCGGCAAATCCACCTTCCTTAGGGTGCTCACCGGGGAACTGGAGCCCAGCCGGGGGGAAGTGCATATCACGCCCGGGGAACGGCTCTCTTTCTTAAAGCAGGACCATTTTGCCTATGATGAATATCCCGTGCTGGAAACGGTGATGATGGGCAATGCCCGGCTGGTGGAGATTATGAAGGAAAAGGACGCCCTTTATGCCAAAGAAGACTTCTCCGATGAAGACGGCATCAAGGCCAGCGAGCTGGAGGGGGAATTCGCCGCCATGAACGGCTGGGAAGCGGAATCGGATGCCGCCGCCCTCTTAAACGGCCTGGGGGTGGAGCCGGAGTTTCATTATATGCTAATGAAGGATCTGGACGGAGCTTTGAAGGTGAAGGTGCTGCTGGCCCAGGCTCTTTTCGGAAACCCGGACATCCTGCTGCTGGACGAGCCCACCAACCATCTGGACTTGGCGGCCATTGCCTGGCTGGAAGAGTTTTTGATCAATTTCGAAAACACGGTGATTGTGGTGTCCCACGACCGCTATTTCCTGAATAAGGTCTGCACTATGATTGCGGATATTGACTACGCCAAGATCCAGCTTTACGCCGGCAACTACGACTTCTGGTACGAATCCAGCCAGCTGAAGATCCGGCAGATGAAGGAAGCCAATAAGAAGAAGGAGGAACAGATCAAGGAGCTGCAGGAATTCATCCAGCGCTTCTCCGCCAACGCCTCCAAATCCAAGCAGGCCACTTCCAGAAAGCGGGCCCTGGAAAAGATCCAGCTGGATGACATCCGGCCTTCCAGCCGGAAATACCCTTATATCGATTTCCGCCCGGACCGCTCCATCGGCAACGAGGTGCTGGAGGTGCATAATCTTTCTAAAACCATAAACGGGGTAAAGGTGCTGGACGATATCTCCTTCGTGCTGGGCCGGGAGGATAAAGTGGCCCTGGTGGGTTCCGACGAGCTGGCCAAAACCACCCTCTTCCAGATTCTAATGGGGGAGATGGAGCCGGATGCAGGCAGCTTCAAATGGGGCGTCACCACTTCCCAGGCTTATTTCCCCAAGGACAGCTCCGAGGAGTTTAAGAGCGATCTGAATATCACCGAATGGCTCACCGGCTATTCCCAGATCAAGGATATGACCTATGTGCGGGGCTTTTTGGGCCGTATGCTCTTTGCGGGGGATGACGGGGTAAAGAAGCTGACGGTGCTCTCCGGAGGGGAGCGGGTCCGCTGCATGCTCTCCAAGATGATGATCTCCGGTTCCAATGTGCTGCTGATGGACGAACCCACCAACCATCTGGATATGGAATCCATCACCGCCTTAAACAACGGGATGATCAAATTCCCCGGGGTGATTATCTTCTCCTCCCGGGACCACCAGATTGTGCAAACCACGGCCAATCGGATTATGGAACTGGTGAATGGCAAGCTGATTGATAAGATTACCACCTATGATGAATACTTGGCAGACGATGTGATGGCCATGAAGCGGCAGGTCTATCATGTGGATTTGAAGGATATAGGGTGATGTGTCATTTTGAGGCCGTAGGCCGAAGAATCCCATCATTCGTATAGGATCCTTCGCTTCGCTCAGGATGACACTATACAATGTGAAGGAGGTTTAATTATGGAAAGATTTTGCACCAACTGCGGAAATGTATTGGAAGAAGGCGCGCTGTTTTGTCCGGAGTGCGGCGAGCGGGTCGCAGCCCCCGCGGAAGAAAAGGCGGAAGATATGAAACAGGAATTCCAGCAAACCCTCGGGGAGGAAGCGGAACAGACTCCTGCGGAAGCGGAACTGCCTAAAATCCCGGACTATGCTGCGCCAGCCTTTACGGCAGGGGCTGCTACCGCCGCCGGCGCTGCTGCGGCTTCAGAAAAGCCTGTGGCGCCAGCTGCGCATCTGTCCGAAGGGCCGGAGGTTCTGACGGTTTACAACAAACCTTTAAGCACTGCCACTTACTTCTGGACGCTGCTGCTGTTTGCGGTGCCGGTCATCGGCTTGATTGCCATGCTGATCATGGCCTTTGCTTCCAAAAATGCCAACCGCCGGAATCTGGCCCAGGCCTGCCTGATCGGCCTGTTGATTTGCCTGATTCTCCTGGGCTTGTTTATGCTGGTGCTGGTGGTCAGCGGCAAGAGCTTCGGCGTGGACATCAGCAAATTCAGTCTGAAAACCATTTGGGAAGGAATCCTCACGGGGATCGGATTTACGAAATAAAAAAGGGGCGGTGGCAAGCCGCCCCCTAAATCGTTAGGTCCCGGCCGTTTAATACGGCCTTTTTTAATATATCATTTTCGTAGCAGAGTTTTAAGGAAAAGAAAGGGGCCTCCTCCCGGATCAGTTTGAAGAAGATTTTATCGCCTTCCCACTGAGGCAGGGCATCGATTTCCGCCTCCGGCACCCAGCGGAGGATGCCTTCCTCGCACTCCTTCAGTTCTTCCTCCCGGGTTTCTGCGGTGAAAAGATGCATATACTCCGTACCCCAGCCATCGTTCACAAAGGTGACGATGCCCCGGAAGCGGTAATCCGAAAGCGTCAGGCCCGTCTCCTCTTCCACTTCCCGCAGCAGGCATTCCTCGGGGCTTTCGCCGTTTTCAAACTTGCCCCCCACACCGATCCATTTGCCCTGATTCACATCCCCGTCTTTTTTAATGCGGTGCATCATCAGGTAGCTTTCGCCCCGGCGGATATAACAAAGAGTGGTATTAAACATCTGCAAAATCATTCTCCGTTAAAGCCGTTCCAGCGGTAATGACCGACAATGATCTTGCTGGTAGATACCAGATAATCCTCTTCATACAGCACCTGTTCCTCGATGGCATGATGCAGCACATAGGGCACTGCGTCATCCGCCCGCCGGTCGGAAATCACGGCAATATGCCCTTCCCAAAGGCCTTTCTTGGGATGGAAAAGAATTACGAAATCCCCGGGCTGCCAGGCTGCCGTATCCTTCAGATCCGTAGTCAATTTCTCCGCCCGGTGCTCGAAGAAGGGATACAGCACCCGTACCCGGCGGAAATCAATCTTGGGATCCCCGATTTCAAAGGAACTTTCCGGCCCATAACCGGCCGCCGCCAGCTCCGCCGTAAACCAGTCCGGATGATTGACTACATCCGCGTCCACCAGGGCCTTTAAATCATAACCGGCCGCCAGCAGGGCCGCACCCACCACATCCGTGCAGACTCCTTCCCAAATGCCGTCCGGCCCGATTTCCGGGTAGCCGCCGGCAAAATAACTGGAGGCATTATACCGGGGTTTATGGGTATCCAGGTAGGTTTTGGCTCCCTGGAGGATATCCGTCTGGTCGTCAATACCGTTGCCGTTTTTGTCCAAAGGGCTGCGGTAAGTCTCGATCCCGAAGTCTTCCCCCTTCTTGATGTAATAGCCGGGCTTACGGGTGTAGTCAAAAGCAGGGCCCACATATTCCGTGTCCGTGGGATATGGTTCCGAGACCGTGGTGGGTTCTGCTGTGGTAAGCGCTTCCGTCCCGAGGGGTTCCGTGGGATTTACGATAACCGGCAGGGTCTGAGCCGTAGGCAGATTACCGGAAGCTTCCGTGCTTTTCCCGCTTTCCTGGACGCCGGCGCCGCAGGCGGCAGTCAGGGCCAGGGAAGCCATAATCAGGAGGCTCATCCATTTGAGTTTTCTTCTGCTTTCTGATTTATTCAAGTCTTTTATGGTATATCTCCTTCTCATAGAGTGAACCTCGTTATTATAGCATAGTTTAGGGATTAGGCAATAGGCAATAGGGGGGAGGGCAAGGGGCTATTCCACGCCTTTTTTGTAATTGCCCCGGGTGAAGGAAAGGCCGGGGGGCGGGGCCAGGGCCTTCCGGCTCCCCGCCTGCAATCCGGAAAGGACATGCCCCAGCAGGGCTTCCGCCTCTTCCCTGGTTTCCGTGGTAAAATGGATCCGCAGCCGCTCTCCGTATAAAGGCATATCCGCCAGATAGAGGGGCACGGCATTATACAGTATGCTGAAACAATGACGGCAGCGAGCCTGGCACAGATGGGCCGCCCCGGTCCGATCCACCAGCGGGGTGGTCTGAGGCCGCGTCAAGGCAGGGTTTCCTGCTTCCTTCAGGCAGTGTCCTTCCGTTTTGAACAGGCACTGAGCGGAAATCATTAAGGGGGTGCGGCCGTAAATCAGCTGCTCCCGGGGCAAGCCGCTCTCCCCTAAGGCCGCCAGGTCCTTCTCATGCGGTTCCAGAGGCAAGGTCAGGCACTGTGCCCCCCAGGCGGCTGCCTCCCTTTCGGCCCATCGGTTCCAGATATAAAGACTGTGGTCAAAGACCCGCTCTCCCGGCAAGTCCTTTTCCTGCCAGAAAGCCGCTTCCTCCGGCGAAGCCAAAAGCACGCCGTCCGCTTTACTGCGATGAAGAGCCTCCAAAGCCCCGGGACTTCCCAGAACCGCCCCCATGGGCCGCCGCAAAACCGGCGGCAGGGCATAATAAATCCGCTTCCCGGTCCGCCGCACTTTTTCCGCCATGGCCGGAAAATCCTCCGGACTTACATAATCCGCCGGCAGATACACCCCCTGCACCGGGTGGGCCAGCACCATATCAAGCAAACAGATATCATCCAGCTGCACCAGAAGGGGTAAAGCCGGATAGGCTGCTTCCGCTTTCGGGTTCAGGGCCTTGAGGGACATCCGGGCCGGTTTTTTCGCCGCCGGCCGCCGGAAGGGATTTAAGAGGGCTTCCTCCAGAGATTCCAAACCCCGGCGGCGCAGTTCATTTACCGCCCCCAAAGGCAGGAAACAGCCCTCCTCCAAATAGCCTTCCAAAGTATGAAAGACGAAACCGCTACCCCCGGTTTTCATCAGCTGCTGCCGCAGTTTTTCTTCCGATAAGGGCTGCTTCTGAGCCCCTTCCACCAGGGTTCCCTCTGCCTGTACCTGGGTCCCCCGGTATCCCAGGCGGAGCCGGGCAGGCCGGTGCTGAAACAGCTCGTAAAATCCGTCTATGGCCAGGGGACGCTCCCCCAGATAAGCTTCCCGGATTTTTTCCTTGCCTGTTTCCTCCAGGCTCACATGGGTCTTTTTAGGGCCGGGATCCAGCATGTCCGCCCCGTTATGTCGGCGGGTATAACCTTCGGTAAATCCCCCCCGGTCAAAGAGGGCAGAGAGGGCCTTCCGGTCCGCCTCTTCCACCCGGAAGCTGCCTGCCTCAAGCCGGTTCAAATATTTCCTGTAAATGGCCGTGACCCCGGCGGTGTACTCCGGGCTTTTCATCCGGCCTTCTATTTTCAAAGAACATACCCCGGCGGCCTGAAGAGCCGGCAGCTCATCCAGCCCGCAGAGATCCCGCATATTCATCAGGCGCCCGCCCTCGTAAGGTAAGCGGCAAGGCTGGGCACAGCGCCCCCGGTTGCCGCTGCGGCCCCCCAGAAAGCTGCTCATGAGGCAGCGGCCAGACCAGCAGTAACACAAAGCGCCGTGGACAAAAACTTCCGTTTCCAGGCCGCTTTCCCGGCCCAGGGCCTCGATTTCCTTTAAGGAAAGCTCCCGGGGCAGCACCAGGCGTTTCACCCCCCGCTGCTTCAGCAATCTTGCCCCCTCCGGGCCGCTCACCGCCATTTGGGTGGAAGCATGGAGGGGAAGGGAGGGAAAGTGCTCCCTCAGAAAGGCCAGAACGCCCATATCCTGCACAATTACCCCGTCCAGCCCCCGGCAAACCAAGGGGTCCATATAGTCAAACAGGAGGTTTTCCATCTCCTGCTCTTTCAGCAGGGTATTCACCGTCAGATAGACTTTTTTATCCCGCAGGTGCGCGTAATCCATGGCCTTTAGCAGCTGCTCTCCTGCCGGATTGTCCGCAAAAGCCCGGGCTCCAAAAAGGGGCCCGCCCATATAAACAGCATCGGCCCCTGCCTGAAAAGCAGCCATAAGGGACTCAAAGGAGCCCGCCGGGGACAGCAGTTCCATCTTTCCGCCTTACCCTTCCTCCTGCCGCATTTTGCTGGAAACCAGTTCATGCTTTACACTGTAAAGCTCCTGTTCCAAAGCTTTTTGCTTTTTTACCAGTTCCTCCACCTGGGCCTGGGATTTGAAATAATCATCCGCCAGATTCATAATCAGCATCAGCATGCGGTAATCCTGATTCTGCCGCAGAAAGCCCTGGGTTTTGGATAAATCCGCCGCCCGGCCGTTCACATAAGTCGCCACTCTCTGCAGATAGGCCTCGTTTTCATTGCCCCCCAAGAGATAGGACTTTCCCATAATCGTGACTTCTGTATAGTTCTTTTCAGCCATGCAGTCACAGCCTCCCAATAGATACGATTAATCTCATACAGTATAAATCAGTTCCGGCCAAAACACAAGGGGAAAATACAATTTGTGGACATAAAAAAAAGAGAACCCCCAAGATGTTGGGGGTCAGGGAGTAGGCGTAGGCAGTAGGCGTAGGCAGTAGGCGTAGGGATTAGATGCTTAGGGCGGTTTGGAGTTTTTCGCCTGTTTCCGCCAGTTCCTCCGAGCCGGGATGACCGGGCTTCCACAGGCCCATGGCCCCGTCCTCTTTCCGCCGGGGAATCACATGCAGATGAAAGTGGAAAACGCTTTGGCCGGCGGCCTCCCGGTTGTTTTGCAGAAGGTGAAAGCCTTCGTAGTCCAGGGCTTCCATCTGGGCCCGGCCGATCCGGGCCCCCACCGCCATGGCGTGGCCCAGGATTTCTTCCGGCATCTCTAAAGAGTCATCGAAATGTTCCTTGGGCAGCACCAGGGTATGACCGGGATTGGCCGGCGCCAGATCCAGGATGGCCCGGACCGCCTCGTCCTCGTACACCGTTACCGAAGGAATCTCTCCGGCGGCAATTTTACAGAAAATACAGTCGTGCTTGGTCATATTATTTCACCTCTTTCTTAAGCGGGCGTGCCCTAAAGGACTAGGCGCTTCGCGCCGTCGCAATGCCAGCCCCTACGCTTATTTTCTATGCAGATAACTGCTCAAGACCCCCTTGATCATATCCAGCGCTTTTACTTTCAGCAGCCGGGCGCCGGCCAGATACAGGCCTATCCCCAGGGGAATCTGAATCAGCAGAGTAGGCAGATCCTTCAGCCCCAGCAGCTGCACCGCCATCACCGCGCCCCCCATCCCCAGGGATAGAAGGATGTGGGGCAGCATATCCCTCAGCTGTTCTCCGTAATGGTAATCCAGCAGCTTCCGGTTGGGCCAGGAATTGATCAGCTGGGACAACACGGAATTGAAAATAGAGCCCAGAGCCATGGCCAGCACGCTGATGCGGACCGTAATCAGCAAGGTAGTAATCCCCACGATTTTCTTCAGGATTTCCAGCTTCAGAAACAGGTCGCTGCGCCCCAGAGCCTTGATGGCGTTCAGATTCGCCGTATGCACACAATAAAAGGCATACACGAAGCAGAAAATCTGCATAAAGGGCACCGCCGGACTCCACTGTTCCTTGAGAAGAAGCCGCACCAGGGGATGGGCGCAGGCCGCCAATCCCGCCATCATGGGCATAATCACAAAGGAGCTGACCTGAATGGCCTTCCGGGTGGTGGCTTTCACCATCTCCCGGTTTTCCTGCTCGGCGGACATCACCGGCAGCAGCACGCTGTTGGTGGCGTCGTTGATATTGGTCACCAGCAGATTGGGGAAGGTATCCCCCTTATTGTAAAAGGCCAGATCCGTTTCGCTGTAGCGGACCCCGATCACCATCTGGTACAGTTTTCCGTAAACCGTATCAATCAAGGTGGAGGCCAGCAGCTTCCAGGCATAGGAAAAGAGTCCTTTCAGTCTTTCAAAGGAAAACATCCGCTTGGGCCGCCATTTAACGGTCAGCCACAAAATGATGGTATCAATGCAGGTATTCACCAGATTCTGCACAATGAGAGCCCAGACGCCATAACCGTTTAAGGCCATCCAGATCCCCACTACCGCCGCAATCAGGGTTCCCCCCAGGGTGGCGTAAAAGAATCGTTTGAAAATCAGATGCCGGGCCACATAAGCGGTCTGGATATTCTTAATGCCCCCGAAAATCAAAATCAGGGAAAGTCCCCGGATGGGCCAGATCAGTTCCGGATTGTCATACAGGCGGGCAATGAGAGGCGCCGTCAGGAACAACAGGGTGTAAAGCCCCAGGCACATCACCATATTAAAGTAAAATACCGTGGAGAAATCCAGATCGTCCGCATCCTTTTTCTGCACCAGGGCATCATTTAAGCCGCAGGTCACAAAGACATTGACGATGGTGGTAAACACGGTGACGATGGCCACCAGACCGTAAACTTCCGGTCCCAAAATACGCCCCAGTACAATGGATACAATAAAACCCACCCCCTGGGCGCCGAAGCGTTCCATGAAACGCCAGAGAAAATTGGAGGAAACCGTTCTGCCGTCATGCGCCATGGGTTTTCCCTCCCAGCTGTTTCAGCTTTGCCAAAAACGGAAAGACTTTTTTCAGAGCGGCGCGGCGCTGCTGCTTCCGATAGGCCCGGTACAGGGGCCGGAGCATTTCATCCCGGGCCGCTTCCCGGAGCCGTCCTCTTTCCTGCAAAAGCGCGAAACGGTACTCCGCCAGATTCTGCCGGCGGAAATCTTTGGCTTTTTCGATTTCCGCATGGAAGCGGCCTTCATAATGGGCGTCCACCCGGTTTAACATGTCCGTCATCACTGTCTCATGCTCCAGACGGGCCTTTTCATCCTGCCAGATATCCGCCGTCCAGGAGCCCTGAACCCCTTCGTTGTGCACACACATGGGAGCCGAAAGATAACGGCATTTTCCCAAAACAGATGCATAAAGCAGCCAGGGATAATCTCCCACCCCGGAAACGAAAAAGGCCTCGGGCAAAGTCTCTCCCACTTCCCGGCGCATCAAAAAGGAATTGGTGGCAAAAAGCCCGGCCCCCCGCACCATCAATTCTTCCCGCTCAAAATCCCGGTCCGACTCCTCCGCCGGATACAGGAAATCTTCCTCCTGAACCCTGCCTTCCCGGTGGAGCAGGGCCCGGTGGACGCAGATGCTGTAATCCGGATGGGCCTCTAAAAAATCCGCCTGCCGCTGCAGCTTATCCGGATCCGTGAACTGATCGTCCCCGTCGCAGATGGCGAAGTATTTCCCCCGGGCTTTGGGGTAGAGGAAGGTTTTCATGATGGGGGTATCGGGTTTGGAATACTGGTTTTCCTTTTGGTAAATGGGTTTGATTATCTCGGGATAACGGCTTTCAAACTCCCGGATAACAGCAGCGGTGCCGTCGGTGGAGGCATCGTCATGCACAATCACCTCAAAGGGGAAGTCCGTTTTCTGCATCACAAAACCTTCCAGCGTCTGCCGGATGTAGGCTTCATGATTATAGGCTAAACATAAAACGGAAACCAAAGGGGTCATCATACACTCTTATTTCAGGATGATATCGCAAATCCGGTCCACATCCTCCGGCGCCAGATCCGCATACAGGGGCAGGGTCAGCACCCGGTCCGCCACATGGGCGGCCAAGGGGGTTTTATCCTTTCCACCGGTGGGCAGGGAGCGGTAGCATTCGCTGTCATTGGTTAAAGGGTAAAAATATTTCCGGGGCACGATATCCTGGAACGCCAGGCGGTCAAAGACTTCGTCCCGGCTGTATTTATATCCGTCAAAAACCACGGGATAATAGGCATGATTGGGGCTTACTCCGGGCTGGGTCCCCGCCAGGATAATGCCCTCCCGTCCCGCCAGGCGGGCGTTGTACTGTTCCACCACCCGGCCCCGCTTTTGGATTTCTTCCTCCAGCTGCCGCAGGTTGCAGAGTCCCATAGCCGCCTGGAACTCGCTCATTTTTGCATTGCCTCCGATATAGGCCACTTCTTCCGGCCCCCGGATGCCAAAGTTTTTCAAATCGTTCAGGAGCTGCACCAGGGAGTCCTCCCGATAGGCCAGGGCGCCCCCTTCTATGGTGTGGAACACTTTGGTGGCATGGAAGCTGTACATGGCCATGTCTCCGAAGCAGGCGCTGCTGACTCCCTCCTTCGTCACGCCGAAGGCGTGAGCAGCATCATAAAAAATCGGCAGCTTATACGCCTTACCCAGAGCCTCAAAGGCTTCCACATCGCAAAGCCTGCCATATACATGCACCGGCAGAATGGCAACTGTTTTCTCCGTAATCAGAGCCTTGACTTTCTCCGGATCCAGGGTATAGTCCTCCGGCTTGATATCCGCAAATACCGGCACCAGCCCGTTGCGGCTGATGGCATGGGTGGTGGAAACGAAGGTATAAGGGGTGGTAATCACTTCCCCGCCCTTGGGCAAGTGCAAAGCCGCCAGGGCAGTCTCCAGAGCCAGATGGCCGTTAGTAAAAAGGGTCACATGAGGAATGCCCAAATAGGCCTCAAGGGCCTCTTCCAGGGCCTGATGCTTATCTCCCATATTGGTCAGCCAGCGGGAGTCCCATAGCCCTTGTATTTCCCGGCAGAATTCCTCAAAATCCGGCAAGGATGAACGAGTTACATTAATCCGCATAGAAATCCTCCTTGCCCTCTCCCGGACGCGGGAGAGGGGGGACCGCCGCCATAAGGCGGTGGTGGGTGAGGGCGACTTGCTACCGCCTATATATATTCCCCTCCCGTAATCCGGAGCACGCTGCCGGTCATCATGGCAGAGGCATCGGACATTAAATACACCAGGGCTTCCAGATAATCGCTCCGTTCCAGCATGCGGCCCATAGGCAGAATCTCTCCGGCCCGGCGGCGCAGCTGGGCCTCGCTTTCTCCCTGGCTTTTCCGCAAAGCCACTTCCCCCTCCGTAGGGGTCCAGCCCAGGGTCAGATAATTGCAGCGGATCTGATCCGATGCATAATGATGGGCAATATGCTCCATCAAAACCCGCAGCACGCCCTTGGAGCAGGCATAGGCCGCCCGGTCCTTCTGGCCTCCCCAGGCATGGGCGGAGCCGGTAAAGACAATGGAGCCGCCCCCCTGGGCCTGCATGGGCCCCAGAGCCTCCTGCACGCAGAAGAAAGCCGCCTTGAAATTGATATCCATCACCCGGTCAAAGGTTTCCTCGTCGCAGCTGTCCAGGGGCGAAACCGGGGTAATGCCCGCATAAATAAACAGACCGTCTATCCGGCCGAAGCGGGTCAGGGTCTCCCGGATCAGCTTCCGGCAGTCTTCCACCTTTTCCAGATCCGTATGGACAAAATGGCCTTCGCTGCCATAGGTTTCCATCAGGCGGAGGGAGCGGTGGGCCGCCTCTTCATCCCGGCCGCCGATCACCACCCGGGCCCCCCGGCGGGCGAATTCCTCCGCCGCCGCCCGGCCCACGCCTTTGGTGCCGCCGGAAACCGCTATCACTTTTCCCTTTAGTTCTTTTTCCGTCATGCCAGCTCCAGCGCCTTGTCCGCGTCAAAGGCCTTTAACACCATGTTCCGGCCTTCCGTATCATAAACCTTTACGGCCGCCCCGTATTCCTTTAGGGCCGCCGCCAGTTCCTCCTTCGAATCGCAAAGCAGATACAGGCGGGTCAGCACCTGTTTCTCCGTGCCTACCCACTCCGGCAGCACCCGGTCCCCTTCGTGAAGCCGCTCGATATTGGCCACCACCCGGGGATCCTCCTGGGCCTTTTCCAGGCCTTCTATCCGGGCAATCTCCCCTTCCTTCAGCAGGAACCACTGGGTAGCCGCCCATTTTCCCCGGAAAGTGGGATCGTCTTCTTTGGCCAGATCCACCGTCCCTTCGCTGCCGGTCAGCGCATAGCGGATCAGCATCTCCCGCTGATCGAAGCCATGGGCGGCCTTCATCAGCAGATGAGGCGCCTCTCCCTGGAGGCGGAAGCCTGTGTCATATACATAAAACTCTCCGTCTTCATAAAAGGCGGACAGCATCAGCACCCCGTTCGCGATGCCGATGGCCTTAAAGAGCCGCAAAGCATTTTGGTGCATGCGCTCGTAATACTCGTTGATATGTTTGGAGGGATAAGTGCCTCCCAGGCAGACCCGGGACAGTCCCGGCTGCTCGTCTGTGGTGTAGCGGTCGTAAATGCAGGAAGCGCTGGCCACCCCGTCTTTGAAGGTGTAATACAGCCCCATATCCTCGCATTGCATATAGCGTTCCACAATGAAGCGCCCGGCCCGGGAAGCCTCCAGGGCTTTTTCCACCGCCGCCGGTATTTCCGCTTCCGAAAAGCAGACCGTCATGCCCATGCCGCTGTAGGAATCCACGGGTTTTACCATTACCGGGTATTGGATCTTGTCCAGATCCTCCCGGCGCAGCTGCGCATCCAGATAATACTCCGGCACCCCATGGACGCCGTAGCGTTCGCAGGTAGCTTTAAATACATCCTTATAAGAGAACACATCCACGATTTCCTGGCTGGCATAGCAATACAAACCCAGGGCATCGCAGACCTTGCAGTAGGCCGGCACCAGAATGTCCGCCACCCCCACCAGGACGCCGTCCACCTCTTCCTCCCGGGCCAGGGCCACCAGCCCCGGCACATCCAGCCCGTCCACCTCGCAGGCTTTCCAGGCATAGGCCTTGGCTGCATCCTCCGGGCGGTTGCTGGTCACCAGGGTTTTTACCCCCAACTCATTTGCCAGCTGCACCAGGGGAATGGTTTCCGGGTTGGCCCCCAGAATCAACAGTTTTTTGCCGGATAAATCACTCATAATGCATATTCCTCCCCCGGATACATAAACAAAAAGGCCTGCTCCGGATATTCTTTCGTCATCAATTCATAAAACAGATCCGCCCGTCCTCCGTGGGAGGCAAACATGCCGAAATGGCAGGGAATCAGCAGGCGAGGTTTTAACAGATCCGCCAGAGCGGCGCAGTCCCGGTAATCCAAATTGCCGTAGGCGCCGTTGATAGGGGCCGCCAGAAGGTCCAGGGGACCGTCTGAGAGATACTCCTCCCGAAAGTCCCGCCGCAGGCAGGTATCCCCCGTAAAGAGAAGCCGCCGTCCCTCCGTCTCCACCAGCACTCCCACCGCCAGGGGCGCCCCCTTTCCGTGGTCGCAGGAGACAAAATGCAGGGAAAAACCGGCACATTCCACCCGCCTGCCCGGAGCGATATAGCGGACGCAGCCCGCATCCAGGCCGTTTTCCGCCACCAGTTCCTCACAATCCCGGGGAGCAAAAAGGAGGGTTTCCTTTTTCATCAGGGCGGGCATGGCGTCTTTGTCGTAATGATCCTGATGATGATGGGTGGCGATAATCACATCCGCCGGCATGGCCGATGGATCCGCCGGTGGCGCCGCCAGCCGCTTATACCCCTCGTGTCCCTCCAGGGTCCGCACGCAATCGCTGAAATAGGGGTCGATCAGCAGCCATTTTCCCCGGCTGTTTTGTATGGCAAAGCCCGCCTGGCCTAAAAAGAACAGGCGGGACTTTGGATTTGGTGCGGAGCTTAATACGTCCCGCAGCATAAAACACCTCTCTTACTAAGCAGCCTCTTATTCGGTAGGCACATCGGAAGTACAGTGAGGGCAGCGTACCGCATCCAGCGGAATCTCGCTCTTGCAGAAGGGGCAGGTCTTGGTGGTAGGCGCCGCTTCCTCCTCTTTCTGCATCTTGTTGATGCCTTTGACGATCATAAACACAATCAGAGCCAGAATCAGGAAGGTGATGATGGCGGCAATAAAGGCGCCGAACTTAATGGCGACTTCTTCCGCAATCACTTCCCCGGCGGGGCTTAACTCCGCCTGCTTCAGCACGATCTTCAGGCTCTCTTCCAGACTGTTGACGCCGGGAATCAAGGCCAGCAGCGGGTTCACGATATTGCCGGTAAAGGCCGTGACCAGAGCCGTAAAGGCACCGCCGATGATAACGCCGATGGCCATATGAACCATATTGCCCTTTACGGCGAACTCCTTGAATTCCTGCATGAACTTCTTCATACTGTTATCCTCCTTATCCTTTGCGGCCATTTCCTTGAGCCGCAAGTCTTTTCATCATACACCCATCAGGAGAGAAATGCAAGGGATGCGGTTTCAATTACCCGCTCCATCTGGGATTTTTCCCCTATGGTGACCCGAAGGCAGCCTTCCAGGGAAGGGCTCTGGCGCACATCCCGCACAAAGATATTGGCCGCCTCCCACTGCCGCTTCAGCACCTCTTTTATCTCCGGAGTACGGCAGCGCAGCAGCACGAAGTTCCCCCGGCTGGGGAAAGCCTTCAGATACGCCCCCAGGGGGCCCTGATTGATGGTCTCGATAAAATAGCTCCGGGCCTCCTGCACCTTCGCCGCATACTGCCGCATATAAGCGGCGTCCTCCAGGGCGGCAGCTGCCGCCACCTGAGTAAAGGTATTGATATTTTTGGGATTGCGGATTTTGGACACGGCTTCGATATTGGCCCGGGAGGCCAGAAGGTAGCCGAAGCGCAAATTCGCCAGTCCGAAGGCCTTGGAGAGGGTGCGGGTAATCAGGAGATTGTCCCGATCCCGCACCAGGGCATCCGCGCTTTCCTCCGCAAACTCGCCGTAGGCCTCATCCACCACAAAACAGCTGTCCGGGAAGTCCGCCAGCAGGGCGGCGATCCGATCCGCGGGAATCAAAGTTCCCGTAGGATTATTGGGGTTGCAGATATAGACCAGCCGGGGCTTCACCGCCTCCAGGCGGCGGCGGAAATCCGTTTCATCGAAGGCAAAGTCCTCCCCTAATTCCGCATAATACAGCCTTGCCCCGGTGGATTCCGCCGTAAGGCGGAAATTGTCGTAGGAGGGCCAAAGAATCAGCACCCTGTCTCCCGCCGTGAGATAGGCCCGGGCCAAGTATTCGTGCAAATCGTCGGAGCCGCCGAAGTATTGGATATTCTCCTCCGGCAGGCCCGTGTACTGAGCCAGCCGGGCCATCAGCTCTTCATTGAAGGTGGAGGGATACAGGCGGAACACATCCTCCTGCTCCATCAGCTCCGTCAGCAGCTGCTTCACCAGAGGCGAGGGGGGCACGGTGGCTTCGTTCCAGTCCAGTTTCAGAATCCGGCTCCGCTCTTCGGGGGCCACTGCCCAGATTTTATGGGAGGCCACGGTATAGGGCTTGATGGTATCTAAGGTCTCATTCCAGGCTTTCATGCTTCACCTCCGTAGTTTTCGTAAGAAGGATCCAGCGCTTTCAGCTCGCTGAAGGTATCGATTTCCTGGATATCCTCCGCCAGGCAGGGTCTGATGGCCACCCGGTACTTTTCTTTCAGCACTGCCATGGGCACCTGCTCCCAGTAATACTCCTTGCCCCCGGGCATTTCCGCCACCGCCGGCAGGTCCTCCGCCAGCTTTTTCCCGTCTTCTTCGCTCCAATAGGAAATGCCGATCACCTGGTAGCAGTCCAGGCCTCCTCTTCTTTCCTCCAGTATATAGCCGTTTTTCACTGGGAAGCACCAATCGTCGGTGCGGGCGGTATAAATGCCCAGGAAGTTGGATTCGTAATGATAAGGAGCAATCAGGGCCGGCTTGTGCAGCAGCAGGTCCGCATCAAAAATATAGGCATTGGACAACAGATCCTTCACGCACAGGGCGGAGAGGATATTATTGGCCTCCGCATAGCCCGGATTTTCCACGAAACGGATCATGGGATATTTGTCCAGCAGCTGATCGAAGGCCTCCGCCTTATAGCCCCGGACAATCACAATATCCCGGATGCCCGCCGCCAGCACCGCATCCAAAAGGCCGTCTATCAGCCGTTTGCCCTTCACGGAAATCAGCGGTTTGGGAATATCCAGGGTCACAGGGGCCAGCCGGGAGCCGAAACCGGCAGCAATGAAAACCGCCCGGCGCACCCGGTAGGGTTCCAGGGCGGCGAGGCCTTCCGAGCTGATGCCCATCTCCCCCATTAAATGCCGCTCTAAAAGCTCTCGCACCACCTTATTGACGGTGCCCAGGGAAAGACCGCTGCGGAGGGAGAGCTGCCGCTGGGAAACGGGTCCCTTCTCCGCTGCCAGCAAAGATAAGATTTGGAATTCTTTTTTATTGATAGTGTTCATAAAACCCCCAAAGGCATGTTCAGTTGAAAGCAATCTTAGCACTTCTATGAACGCATGTCAAGGGGGTTTGGGATGAGGCAGCAGGAATTAGGGGTTCGGCAGCAGGGTAGCATAGGGCTTATCCGGATCAAAGATGAATTCCTGATGGCCGCTGTCCCGCTTCTCCAAAGGCGGCAACTGCATATAATCTCCATACTCCCGGGTCAGGAAATCATGATAACCTTTGGGAATAGGCAGGCGGAATCCTTCGAAGGGGACTTCTATCCTTTCAGCCACATCTTCCTTGGGGAAATAATTGCTGTGATACGCATCCACCGTAATCACCGCATGGGAAATAAAGTCTGTCTCCCGCCCCTCAAAGCTGCGGGCCAGGCGCTGGATTTCCTGATAATTCTCATAGGGATCCCGGCCGGACCAGGCTTCCGCCCGTTTTTGTTCCGCTTCCGTCATATGGGGGTTGGAGCGCCGCATATAAGAGGAATTGTCCCGGTTCAGCTCCATTACCTTTTCATAAAGGGGCAGCCCCTCCTCCGGTACCCAGGGATCCAGGGGGAAAATATCGATCATCATGCCGTGATTCATGGGCTGATAAGCGAAACTGGGAGTGCAGGCGGTGGTGCGGCTGTTCCGCAATTTGGCATAGCTGTAAAAATACCCTTTGTCCGTATCCGGGGTCTGGAGGAAATAAGGCGCCTCAAACCATTCCGGGTGGGCCAGCAGGATTTCATAATCCGCCCGGAACATGGCAATATCCATATCGTCGTCCCAGGGGATAAAGCCTTGATGGCGCACGGCGCCGATCATGGATCCTCCCACCAGGAAAAAGCCCAGGCCATGGGCCCGGCAGACCCGTTTTAATTCCATAGCCAGATCCAGCTCCACCAACCAAAGCTTTTTCCGCCAGCTTTCCACCGCATAGCCGCTGCGGATTTCCTCCCGGAACCATTCTTGATCCAGCTTATATTTTTTCAGTAATCGCGTGCTTTCTTTCATCCTGTCTCCTACAGCATTTTATCTTTCCGGCCTAATTTCAGGAAGGGCATGCCCCGGCGGATGAGCTCCCCCTTCCGGGCCAGTATGGCAGCGCTTAAAGCCAAATACAGGGAAACCAGGATCAGCCCCAGGCCCGCCTTCCCCGCCAGATAGGCCTCGGAAGGATTCATCCACTGCACCGCCAGGGATCCCGCCAGATCAATCAGCCAATGAATCAGCACCACCAGGCCAAGACTCCCGCTCCAGGTATAAAAGGTATGGAGGAAGAGCCCCGCCAGGGCCGCAAACACCGCCTGAAAGACCCCTGAACCGGACTCCGTGCGGTTGAGCAGATGCAGGCCCCCGAAAATCAGGGCCATGGCCAGGAAAATCCATGCCTTATAGCTGCCCTCCTCTTCAAACAGCAGCCGCCCCCAGAGGCGGAAAACCGCCTCTTCCCACAAGGCCGTGGCAAACATGCTGAGAATGACCAGCGCCACCGCCCCGGCCTGGGGCGTACGGCTTACCGGGCCTATGAAGAAAGCCCCCAGGAGCAGGGCGGGCACCAGGCCCAACAAGACAATCCAGGGAAAGCTTTTTCCCCGCCGGAGAGGAATCCGCGCTGCCCCTCCCGCCAGGGCCAGGGCCCCCAAGGCTATCAGCAGCTTTACCGCCGGCAATATCCAGGGCCTCCCCGGCAGCAAGGCCGAAGCGCCGCTTATGAGCAGCCCGGCCAGCAGAGCCATCAGCAAATACACCAGCATCCGCCGGCCCTCCGGAAGGGAACGAAGTTTTTGCACTAACGAATTCTCTTTCTCACTCATATCGTCTTTTATACGGCTTTAACGCTCTTTACTGAACATGGGCCAGGCGGATGAAATCCCTTCTGCCCGGCGCATCCTGATTCTTCTTCACGGCATACAGGGCCGTATCCGCTTCGTTGATAAAATCCTCCTGCCGATGATAAGACTGGGGAATGCCATTGCAGATCCCCTGGGAGAGGGATACCAGCCCGTCCCCGCCCATGGCAGAATGGGGAATCATCTGGCTGCGGATTTCCCCGGCCAATTCCTCGGCGATCCCCCGGATCTCCGCATCCCGTTTATCCATATACAGCATAATAAACTCATCCCCGCCGTAGCGGGCGCAGTACACCCCGGGTTTTTCGGAAGTTTTCTGAATCGCCTGGGCCACCTTCTGCAGGCAGATATCCCCCGCCAGGTGTCCGTAGGTATCGTTGTATTCCTTAAACTTATTGATATCCATCAGGCAAACGCCGAAAGATTTTCCTTCCCGCTGCGCCGTCTCAAAGAGCTGAGGCAGCAGGGAATCCAGCATCAGCCGGTTGGGAATATGGGTCAGAGGGTCCGTCTGCACCTGAGACTGCAGCGCCTCATTTTCCTGCCGCATCTTCTCCTGCTCTTTCCGCTGAGCCTCCATAATCTGAATCAGGTCAATGGAATACTGATAGATTTTATTCTGCTCCATCTCCTGCTGCACGGAGAGGCGGTACTGGTTCCTAAGGCATTCATTGACCTTTTCCACATCGCCCATTTTGTCATAATAAGCAATTTCAATGGAAGAAACCACCTTTTTCATCTGCACCACATTGGTGGCCTCCACGGTTTCCCGGACAATTTCCAGAATCTCTCCCACCGGCTCCAGATACCCTCGCTGAATCAGGAAATGGCAAAGATCCTCTATATCCAGAATATAATCGTATATGAAATATCCGCCCTTCAGCGTCCGGATGAAATCCCGGCTGCGGGTCCAGCTGAGGGCCTCGTTTCCCTTCAGCACCGCCACCAGATAGCGAAGCAGGGCTATAGGAATCAGCACACTGGAATTGTCTGCCGCGGCGCTTTCATTTTCCTTTTCCAGCTCCGTAATGCGCCGATCCGCCTCCCGGGCCTTTTCCAGATTTCCCATGAGGGCATACATGGTTCCTTCGGCAAAGTAACCGTTGATCATATTGATGTTGTAGTAAAAATCTTCCTTGGGGCACTGGGCCTGCAGCTCATTGCTGCGGCGGACATATTCCACCCCCTTTTCATAACTGCGCATGCGGCCGAAAACCTGGCCGATATTGTTGTGAATAATGCTCAGCAAATAAGGATCATCCATATCCTCGCAGGTCTGCAGGGCGTTCATCAGGTACAGGTAAGCCACATCAAAGCTGCCGTTGTTTATGGCATCGATGGCTATCAGATTATAGGCCCGGGCCAGCAGCTCCTTTTCTCCGGCCACGGATAAAAAAGAAACCGCTTTGGCCAGATGGTTGCGGAATTCGCTATACCCGGTTTCAAAGGAAAAATGAGCGTCCGCTATATGATAATGGGCAAAGCCCTGCAGCCGCTTATCCCCCGTTTTCCGGGCTTCCTCCAGCAGCTGCTCCAAGGGGCCGAACACTTCCTGGGACATGTCCCGCTTCTGTTCCAGCACCTGATCGATTAAGACGCGGGTTGTTCCCTCGTAGTTTTGCAAATCCATAATACTATTACACCTGTATTTCCGTTTTCGCCTTTGCGCAGTATTTTATTATAGTATGCCATGGCAAAAATGTCCACCACGAAAAAAGGGGCGGCATACACCGCCCCGGACGCGGGCAACAGCCCTTACTCCATCTCGATGGTTCCTACCGGGCAGCCGCCGGCGCAGGCACCGCATTCAATGCAGGCATCCGCATCGATCACATACTTGCCGTCGCCTTCGGAAATCGCCCCTACAGGGCAAGCACCGGCGCAGGCGCCGCAGGAGATGCAGTCATCACCAATCTTATAAGCCATAGTTCATTCCTCCTTTTTCTCCTGAAGCGGGGGCTATTCCCCGCCTCTGATAATCATTCCTTTGGATGATTCAGGCTCATCCGTGCCTCATTATAGCATACCCCGAAGGGATTGCAAGTGTTTTGTATGGGGTAGGGAGTAGTGGTTAGGGGTTGGGGTTGTTGGATTTAAAGCCCAGGGTCAGTTTGGTCCGCCCCTCCTCGTAACTGCCCCGGTTCAGGCGCATATAAGTCACCTCGATTTCCGTGCCCCCTTTATAATACTGCAGTTCTTCCGTCAGGTCCTGATAGCTGTCCACCTTATGCCCCTCTATGGCCGTAATCACATCATAGGGCAGAAGGCCCGCCGCCTCTGCCGGGGACCCCTCCTTGATTTCATGAATCACGGCTCCATCCGGCACATTATAAAAAGCCAGATAGCCGGAGGGATAATTCTGGAAGACGATACCCAAATAAGGCATATCGGCTTCCGAAACCTTCTGCCGGGGCTGCATCAAGGACAGCTCTTCCATCACATTCATAATGCTGGAGATGGGAATAGCAAAGCCTACGCCTTCCACCTCTTCGCTGGAATATTTGGCATTATTGATGCCGATAAGCTGCCCCCGGCCGTTCAGCAGAGCCCCCCCGCTGTTGCCGGGATTGATGGCTGCGCTGATCTGCAGCAGATTCATGGATGTGCCGTCCTTAAACTTCACATTCCGGGACAGGGCGCTGACCACGCCGGTGGTAACGGACTGCCCCCAGCCCATGGCATTGCCGATGGCGATGACCCCTTCTCCCAGCCGCAGACCGGTGCTGTCGCCGAAGGCGGCGGTGCGGATGCTTTGCTTGGTGCTCTCGGAAAGCTCCTCCAGACGCACCCCCAAAACCGCTATATCGTTTTCCTCGCTGCTGCCCTTTACATAAGCCGCCACTTCCGAATCGTCCGCCAGCACCACATAGATTTCCGTGGCATCATCCACCACATGGGCGTTGGTCACAATCCAGAGTTCCGTGCCATTGTCTCCAATGATCACGCCGCTGCCGGCGCCGGTCCCCACATATTCCCGTTCTCCGAAAAAGCCGGTGGAGACCTTCACCCGTTTGGAAGTATTGATGGAGACCACGCTGCGGATGGTTTCTTCCACAATGGCCGAAACATCCGTCAGCTGGCTGCCTCCCTGGCTTCCCCCCACCAATTCCGCCGTGTCCACCGCATTGCCCGCCGGCGTCCGGTTCACATCCGGCAGGGTGCGCGCGCTTTGCTGATAGGAGGCCAGTTCAGCCTGCAGCCGGGCCAGCTCCTCCCGGGTGTTCCGGGCATTTTGATGATTCACATAGGCAAAGGCCAGAGCGCCTAAGCCCAGCACGATGGCCAGGGCGGCTGCCGCTCCCCGGAGCCGGCGGCGGCGGGCCGCTTTTTTCTCCTCCCGAATCCGCTGCTGTTCCTCCTGAAATGCCTGCTGTTTGGCCCGCCATTCTTCTTCCTGCCGCCGGTTTTCCTCCGCCAGCCGCCGGGCCTCCTCCGCCGCTTCCCGGCGCTGCCGGGCCTCCTCTTCCGCCAGGGCCTTCCGGCGCAGGGCCTCCTGCACCGCCTCCTCCCCGCTGATGGGAAGCTGCGACTCGTTTATATATATGGTTTCCTGTTCAGATTCCTGATTCTGATTCCGTTCCTGTTCATTCCAATCCTGCATGATTCTTCCTCCGGCAAAACTGCCCTGTATATCTTGTTTTAGACAAGCATACAGGGCAGCTGTGAACAAAGTGTGATAAACATATCATTTTTCGGTGATCCCTAAGCCTTAATTATCCGGTCCCGAATAATAACCCGTCCGGATAAAGGACTGATGCGCCTCTTCTATCCGTTTCACATTATCCGAGGGTTCATAATCCTCCAGCTGATACAGAAAATGGTGGAGATCGCTCACATCCTGGGCGAACACATCATCCGCCAGCAGAAACAACTTGATTTCCATGGAGGTAGGATGCTGCGGGAAACCCATGGTGTCCGAAATCCTGTAGCGGGTGGCATTCACCGCAAAATCCAGAATCTGGCTGGAGTCCATATTGGTTTTGACATTCTGGCTTACCATTTCCACAATCTTGATAACCGTGGCAAGGTTTCTAAGGTCTTTCACCTTGCTCAGTATAGTAGAAATCACCTTCCGCTGGCGTTCGGTTCTGGCAAAGTCTCCTCCCGTGTTGCGGCGGATACGGGAATAGGCCACGGCATAGACCCCGTCCATATGTTTCATGCCCGCTTCGTAATTCCAGTTTTTGATACGGGTTTTCCGTCCCGTAGCCACCTCGATTTCATAAATAAACTGGTCCAGCTCTATCGCTTCTTCCGTCGTAACCTCCATCTCAATACCGCCCAGCATATCGATCAGCTCCGCTTCCGCCGCCCAGTTGACCGCCACGAAATTGGTGATATTCAAATCCAGGTTACGGTTCAGGCCGGCCATCACCTGTTCCGCCCCGTAGCGGTTGTAGGCGTCTGCCAATTTGCAGAACTGGCCGGTAGTAAACTCAAAGAAGAAATCCCGGTATACGGAGGCCAGGCGCATTTCGCCGCTGCCCTTGTCGATACTGATGAGGATAATCACGTCCCCCTGGGCGCCCCGGATCAGATTCACATTGTCCCGGGCATCCACGCCGAATACCACAATGGTTTCATAGCCTTGCTGGGCTTCCACCACCCGGGAGGGCAGGGGATTTGTATAGGGTTCCGAGGGCGGCATGGTATCGGTATAAACCACCCCTTCCGTATCCGTCCAGCTCACCTGCTCGATGGTGGTGGTAGCGGCCGTGGTCCGGATGATCTCGCCGCTGGCATCCGTAGCCAGGGTGGTGCTTTCCCCGGGATAACGCGTCTGGGGCGCCAGGGTGGTTGCTTCGGAAGGAGCCGTGGTGACCCGCATATTATCAATCACCTTCTGGCCCCAGCTGATGGCCATGTATCCGCCTATGACCACGACTAAAAGCAGCAGTTCCAGGGCCAGGCCCACAATCTGCTGTTTATGCTTTTTCTTATACTTGCGCAAGCGCCGTAAATGCTCCTGATGCGCCTTCTGTTCTTCCGCCAGTTCCAGGCTGCTTTCCTCCGGAGACGGATTGCGTTTTATGGTATTGTCCTGTTCAGTATTATTCTTCCAGCTCATGGATGCTCCTCCACAGCGCTCCATTCTACTATTATCAACTCGAAAATGCAAGTCGTATCTTTAATGACAATAGTCTAAACACTTTCTTTTTGTTGCAGTTCCCTGTTCTTTTTTTCGATTTCTTCAATCTGGCCAACCCGTCGGGCATGGCGGCCGCCTAAAAACTCCGCCTCCAGGAAAGCATCCACGATATTTTTGGCGGTATCCGGCCCCACAATCCGGGCGCCGAAGGCAATGATTTGGGCATGGTTATGCTGCCGGGCCAGACGGGCGGTGAGCGGTTCCGAGCAAACCGCTGCCCGGATGCCGGGCACTTTGTTGGCCGCCAGGGAGATGCCCACCCCGGTGCCGCAAATCAGAATGCCTCGCTCTGCCTGTCCCTCCGCAAGGGCCCGGGCCACCTTCTCTCCATACAAAGGATAATCACAGCTTTCCGGGGAAAAGGTGCCGTAATCCTTGACTTCGTGCCCCTTCTCCGCCAAATAGGCCTTTATGTCTTCTTTCATGGTAAATGCCGCGTGATCGCAGCCGATGGCGATAATCATGTCAAAACTCCTGATGGTTTTTCCCGATTATACCCCATCCTTGCCCGGCTTTCAATTCCTCCTTTTACTTTTCCGCAACTTTGGTATAATAGAAAAAAAACAGGCGGCCCGCCCGCAGGAAAGGACACAAAAATGATTCAAACCAAAATCAGCGCTGTTTCCGTATATCGCTCCGGCTGTGTCATCAGCCGGGAAACCAAAGTCTGTCTGCAGGAAGGCTTTCAAAGCCTGAAACTGCTGGGGCCCGGCCCGGGCGCCGATGCGGAAAGCCTCCGTCTCAGCGTGCCAGAGGGAGTCCAGGGCGCTCATGTGCAGCTGGCATATCTGAGGGAAGAGGAGAAAGCAGAACTTCTGGAGGTGTTGCAAAAGAAAATAGGCCGGCTGGCCCGCCGGCTGGACAATCTGGACGAACAGATTGCCCTTTGGAGGACCAATGCGGATTTCAGCGGAAAAGACAATATCTCCATTCAGGAAATGACGGATTTTCTGGAAGGGCTTCCTGCCCGGCTGGAAGAGCTGGAGGAAGGACGGGAGTCCCTGCGGGAGGAAAAAGCCCGGCTGGAAAAAGAGCTGGCAGCGCAGGCTAAGCGCCTGGAGTTTCCTTATGTCAGCGTGGACCTGGTGGCGGTTGCCGCCGGAGAATATCCCCTGGAGCTGAAATATAAAGACAGTGCCGCCGCCTGGGGGCCCAGCTACGAACTCCATGCCCGGGAAGAGGAATCCGGCAGGCTTTTATTGCGGCTCAGGGCCCAGATTGCCCAGGATACGGGGGAAGACTGGTCTCGGGTAAAACTGCAGCTTTTATCCGGCAATCCGGCTATTTCCGGAACCATCCCCCAGCTATACCCTCAGACGCTGCACTTCTACGAGCCGCCCCGGATGCTGGCCAAAGCCGCCATGGCGGGGGCAGGCGCCATGATGGACATGGCCGCCCCCATGATGAGGGAGGAGGCGGAGGAAAACGGCATGGCCAGGTCTGCAGCATCAAAATTCGAGATGTCCCAGGTCATAGCCGATTCCGGCCGGACCATTCAGGGGGATACCATGACAGAGTATGAACTGACGGGTCTGTGGGACATCCGGGACGGCCAAAGCATCCTTTGCGATATCCGCAGCGATGAGATTCCCTGCCGCTATCAGGTGGTGGCCGTGCCCCGTTTTACCGAGGAAGCCTACCTTTCCGCCGAAGTCAAAACCGCGGATCTGGAGGAAATGCAGCAGGTGGAGGCCGCGGTTTACCTGAAGGGGAACTTCGCCGGCCGGGTATTCCTACAGCCGGATATGACGGAGGAGACCTACTACCTGTCCCTGGGGGTCGATGAAACGGTGAAAGCCAAGCGGACGCAGAAGAAGAAATATACCTCCCAGGTCCTGCTGAAAGGACAGAAAAAGACGGAATATGAGTTTGAAATAGCCGTCAGTTCCCGGAAGCCCAAAGCCTGCAGCCTGCTGATCAAAGATCAGATTCCGGTGACGGAAGAAAAGAGCATCCAGGTGGATGTGCAGAATCTCTCCGGCGGGGAAGCGGAGGAAGAAACGGGCATCATCAAGTGGGATCTGACTTTGCAGCCCGGAGAAAGCAGGACGCTGAATCTGGCTTACTCCGTGGCCTGGCCGAAGGATAAGCAGATTACAGGTTTCTGATCACCACGCACAGCTTCGTGCTGCGCACTCCCGCTGTGCTGCCCTCATTCGGATTCCGCGGAGCCCCTGCCCCTGCTGCATCCTCATGAGGGGCGCGGCTTAAATCGTCAAGAGGCCGCTCTGTGCAAGCACAGGCGGCCTCTTTTCCTCATTATCCGCTGGTGATCACATCATTCCATCCATGCCGGCGCCGGCGGGCATAGGCGGGGCGGGTTCCTTAATGGTCACCACCACGGATTCCGTGGTCAGCAGGGTGGCGGCTACGCTCACTGCGTTCTGCAGGGCGGAGCGGGTCACCTTGGTGGGATCCAGGATACCGGCCTTCACCATATCCACATACTTCTCGTTCAGGGCGTCGAAGCCGAAGCCTTCCTTGGCTTCCTTCACCTTGTTTACCACCACGGATCCTTCCAGACCCGCATTGGCGGCAATGTGGAACAGAGGAGATTCCAGCGCCTTCAGAACGATCTGGGCACCGGTCTTCTCGTCGCCTTCCATCTTGGCTACGGCCGCGCTCACCGCCTTGGCCGCATGGATATAGGCAGCGCCGCCGCCGGCCACAATGCCTTCTTCCATGGCTGCCCGAGTGGCGTTCAAAGCGTCTTCCATCCGCAGCTTGTATTCCTTCATTTCCGTCTCGGTAGCGGCGCCTACCCGGATCACCGCCACGCCGCCGGCCAGCTTGGCCAGACGCTCCTGCAGCTTTTCTTTGTCGTATTCCGAAGTGGTTTCCGCCACCTGGGCTTTGATCTGGGCGATGCGGGCCTCGATCTCTTCGCCGTTGCCCATCCCGTCCACGATAATGGTATTCTCTTTGCTGACCTTCACGGACTTGGCCCGGCCCAGATCCGTGATCTGCGCATCCTTCAATTCCAGGCCCAGCTCGGAGCTGATGACCTGGCCGCCGGTCAGGATGGCGATATCCTTCAGCATTTCCTTGCGGCGGTCGCCGAAACCGGGGGCCTTCACACCCACCACGGTAAAGGTGCCCCGCAGCTTATTCACAATCAGGGTGGTGAGGGCTTCGCCTTCGATATCCTCCGCAATGATCAGCAGCTTGGCGCCGGTCTGCACCAGCTGTTCCAAGAGAGGCAGCACTTCCTGCACATTGGAAATCTTCTTGTCCGTAATCAGGATATACGGATTGTCCAGCACGGCTTCCATCTTTTCCATATCCGTGCACATATAGGCGCTTACATAGCCCCGGTCGAACTGCATGCCTTCCACCAGATCCAGCTCCGTCTGCATAGTCTTGGACTCTTCCACGGTAATCACGCCGTTGCCGGTGACCTTTTCCATGGCATCCGCCACCAGTGCGCCTACATTGTCATCCCCGGCGGAGATGGCGGCTACCCGGGCCACCTGCTTCTTGCCGGAAATGGGGCGGCTCATCTCTTTGATGGCATCCACGGCCAGTTCCGCCGCCTTCTTCATGCCCCGGCGCAGAATCACGGGGTTGGCGCCGGCAGCCAGGTTCTTCATGCCTTCGTTTACCATGGCCTGGGCCAGTACGGTGGCGGTGGTGGTGCCGTCGCCGGCCACATCATTGGTCTTGGAGGCCACTTCCTTAATCAGCTGGGCGCCCATATTTTCGCAGGCATCCTTCAGCTCGATCTCCTTGGCAATGGTCACCCCGTCATTGGTGATGAGGGGGGCGCCGTAGGCCTTGTCCAGCACCACATTGCGGCCCTTGGGTCCCAGGGTCACGCGCACCGTATCCGATAAGGTGTTTACACCGATTTCCAACGCTTTACGGGCTTCCGCTCCGAATTTAATTTCCTTTGCCATTGCTGACGCACCTCCTTATTATTCTACCACGGCCAGGATATCGCTCTGCTTAACGATGATATACTCTTCCCCGTCCAGCTTCACTTCCGTGCCGGCATACTTGCTGTAAATAACCTTCTGTCCGGTCTTCACTTCCATCTTAACCTTGTTGCCTTCTTTGTCCAGGCCGCCGGGTCCTACGGCAATCACCTCCGCCGTCTGGGGCTTTTCCTGGGCACTGCCCGGCAGCACGATGCCGCTCTTGGTCATCTCTTCCGCTTCCACCTGCTTTAAGACCACCCGGTCCGCTAAAGGAATCAGCTTCATCTTATATTTTCCTCCTCAAAAGATTTCAATTTGTTAGCACTCTTTTTTATTGAGTGCTAAATGCATTATAACGCATCTTTTCCAAAATGCAAGCCCCTTTTTTGCACTTTTTTCCGGAATAGCCCCTTTCTTTTTCTCCTCTCCGCCCCTTTACAATCCCGCCGGAGTCCGCTACAATCAGGCTGTAACATAAACAAAACGCTTTCAGCGTCCCCTATGACACATGCTAAAAGGAGGTGCCGCAATGGGTAAAAGCAACACACTGGCAGCCATGATCGCCGGAGCCGCTATGGCGGGCGGTCTCATGTACTTAAAGAAACTGAACGAAACGCAGTCCAAGCCTGCCCCGGGCAGCGTGGATGCGGAACTGAATGATCTGAAAAGAGAGCATCCCGAGACAGCATCCTGGCACGCCACCTACACGATTGACGGGGAGGAAGTCAGTGCCGAGGAACTGAAGGCCCGCTTCAAGGAAGAGACCGCCAAAGCGGTGGAAAACTTCCGGGCAGACGCCAAGGTGGCCTCCGATGAAATCCTGACCGGCCTGAAAAAGGCCATGGTAGATATGAAAGCCGCAGTGGATGGCGCCCGGAAAGCAGCAGCGGATCGCCGGGCCGCCGTGGATGCGGAGTTCAAGAAGGAGGCGGCCTGCTGCTGCGAAGAGACAAAAGAGGAAGGCTCCTGCTGCTGTGAAGAAGCAAAAGAGGAAGGTTCCTGCTGCTGCGAGGAGAACAAGGAGTAAATTTCATCCTCACAGTGTCATCCTGAGCGAGCACAGCAAGTCGAAGGATCTTACAATCAGGGGGCGGCCATTGGCCGCCCTTCAGTTAAGATAGTTTTAGCGTCTTTACACGGACGGCATGGCATTTGTCATGCCATCTGCTGCTTCATCAATTCATCGAGCGGACTAAAATCGACCAGATCGTACTCCGTGTTGGTGCCCTGACGGCGCTTGCAGCTGCTCTTGTCCAGCACTCCCAATTATGAATATATCAAATTCCCAAGACGAACTCATAGTCGAGTTGTTTTTTTCTCTCTTGCCAGTCAGGCATATGCACCGTTAAGAGGTCGTAGAAATCTTTGTTGTGATATGGATAAAGAAAATGAATCATTTCATGCAAGATAACATATTCAACACATGGCACACTTGCTTTGTATAAATAGTAGTTCAAGTTTATGTTTGCATTTTTTCGGCTGCAACTCCCCCACAAAGTACTCATCTTCTTGACGCAAACTTTCGGCATCTCAATGCCATGCTTCTTGATAATTGGATAAAGCCGTTCTACAACTTCCTGAAAATAAAGCCGTGATGATTGCTGCCACCAGTTGTTCACCTGGCGGTCTATTTTCTGCTGCTCTTTTTCATATGTCAGCACTTTTAAAATACCGTCTTCAACTATAATCTGTTTTTTGCTGGATGGAGAAACTTCAACCGTCAATTGCCTTCCCAAGATTCTTGTCGATGTCCCTGAAGAAAAGTGTTCTTCTTTCTCGATTGCTTTTGTTCGGGCAAAAATGTCAAGCTTCTCTTCAATCCAAGAAGTCTTGTCCGTTAAGTATTCTTCAATCCAGTCCTTCGGGGTGTCTTGAGGAACTGATAAACGAATCTCCCCGGACGGAAAGACCTTTAGTCTGACCTGCTTCATCTTTTTCAGTGAAACTTTGACCGGATAGTCTTTCATTTTTATAGTCACATAGAACGCCATCTTCAGTACCTGCTCATTGCGGTCTTAATGATGCTTTCAATCATCAAGTCCATTTTCTCCACTTGCAGATTTATGCCAAACTCATCGCAGAAATCCCATAGTAGATCTTCGACTGCCTGGTTCATCTTTTTATGAATAGGGATGCTTGTTCTCCAGTCAACCCGAGCAAGAGCCTGAACTTCTTGCTTAATATTCAGGGCCAGATTCCCCAGTCCTTCTTCGTAGTCAAGAGTTTCTTCACCCTGCTGCTTAAGAACATCGCTGAAAGCGCCGTAGAACGCTTTTGCATCGCTGTCATTCATAATAGCAGAGGGATATGAGTGCCCGGTAAAGCCCTGCCGCAGATCCTCTGCCATTTTTCTCATGCTTTCCAGATACAAGTTCTCATCACGAAACTGGCGATATGCTGCAATTGTCTCTCGAATCCGTTCGGAAAAACGCTTGTATAGTAAGGGATCCTCGTATCTGCGAGACTCCAGTTCCGATACAATTCGCGTGTGGATATAGGCAGCTTTTGCTTTCTGACCTTCCACCTCTTCAAGCTGTTTATCCATGGCCGCCTTGTCATGAAGAGCAATCGGCTCCACAACCATTTCAACCGGTTCAGACGTGACAAAGGTATTCAGCAGGTTTCGGATTCCGTCTTCGTATTTGCTGAAATCGACCTTCTCCGCAAAGACCATCATCAACGCCGAGCGCAGTTTCTGGAAGAAAAGAAGATCTGCCTTGTATTTTTGCATTTCTTCAAATCCGATACTCTGATAAAGCGAATAGTCCGCCATAGCAAGACTCATCATTTTTGAGAATGCTGCAAGTTTTTCATAGAACTCTTTGCGAAGCTTTTCGTTTTCTTCCGAGTCTTCTTTATCGAAAAAAGCGACCCAGGCACGGGGGTTGTTTTGATCGAAGGTCGTCTCGCCAAAAAAACCCCAAAGAGCGGTGTGCGCTAGCTTTAGCTTTTCTTTTCCCTCGGCAGCGGTCTCAAGTGCTCCCGCAATATCCGTCGGATCAAAACCGGAGAAGCCGGATTCATCATCGCTGTACATCTCAAGGGCACAATTCAGATTTCCAAAAAGCCCCCAATAGTCAACGATTAAACCAAAATCCTTGCCTGCTGCAATTCGATTTACACGGGCAATGGCTTGGAGAAGTGTATGTTCTTTCATTGGCTTGTCAACGTACAGCACCCCGAGAGATGGTGCGTCAAAGCCGGTCAACAGCATACTTTGCACGATGACAATATCAACATCTTCGCCGCCGATGATATTGTTCTTTACATACTCTTCGTAGTCGTCATATTTGCTTCCGAAGCGAGGCTCAACCTCGCTCTTAAAGAAGTCGCGGATAATGGCTTTGTCGCTGCTGGTTACACCTCCTTCATCACCTTCGGAGGAGACGGACTCGTCACAGATTAACGCCGCGGCATGAACACCGCCGATTCCGTTGATAGCCCGCTCCAACTTCACCGCTGTAGCTCGCGTGGAAACCGCGGCCATAGCCTTGAAACCGCGTGGCTGGCAATAGCTGAGGAAGTGCTCGTGGATGTCAAAAGCAATCATGGACAGCCTCTGCTCCGTTTGCGAGAGTTTCATGAAGGTGCTCCACTTTTTGCGCATATCTTCTTTTTGCGGCTCCGTCAACGGTGCAAGAATACCTTTCAGATAGTCGTCAATCCGGTCGCTGCTGACTTTCTGTGGGATGACCCGTCCGTCATAGACCAGCGGGACGATCACGCCATCACGAATGCCGTCTTCAAAGCGATATGAGTTCCCGATGCGCTGGCCGAACTTCAAATAGGTGTTTGTTTGATCCTTTTTGAGAAGCGGCGTCCCCGTGAAACCGATCTTGAACGCATTCGGCAGGACGTCGTTCATCATATTGTGGAATTCTCCGGTGTGGGAGCGGTGACTCTCGTCAATTAGAAGAAAGATATTCTCATCCGGGATTCTTGTCCGAGATTTTGCCGCCGTCTCAAACTTGTTGATTGTAGTGGCAATGATGGTATTTCCTTGATCTTTCAACAAACTGACCAAGCCGCGGCCGGTAGTTGCCTCTGCCGGGTCCATCCCCGTATGGACGAAGTTGTCCCGGAGCTGTTTAATCAGGTTCAGCCGGTCACAGACCAGTACAAAGCGAGGATTCTTGATCTTCTCGTCTGCGAGGATCCGCTTGACCAGCATGACCATGGTCAGAGATTTGCCGCTGCCCTGCGTATGCCAGATGACGCCGCCGCGGTTCATGCAGCCATCCTCGCCGTGAATCCTACGCATGGTGTTTTCCACGCCGAAGAACTGCTGATAGCGGGCAATCTTTTTTACTCCGCTGTCATAGAGTATGAAGAAGCGCACGAGATTCAGTAGCCGCTGCTTGGACAGCATGGAGACAATCACCTTGTCCTGTTCGGTGATATGCCCGTCGTCTACATACCGTTTTGCCGCGTCTTCCTGCCACTGCACGTTTTCCTCGTGCCATCTGCAGTAGAATTCCTTCGATGTTCCGGCCGTGCCGTATTTCACCGTTTCCGGGTTCATTGCCATTACAAGCTGCGTAAACTTGAAAAGCCGGGGAATATAGTCCGGCTTCCAGTTGCGGACGTTCTGCTTGACGCCTTCTTCCACATCCACGCTGGACTTTTTGCACTCGATCACCACAAGCGGGATACCGTTTACGAAAAGCACAATATCCGGGCGGGCATATTTGCCGTTGGTGCGTTCCACAGAAAACTCGTCCGTCACCTGCCAGATATTGTTTTCCGGGTGCTCCCAATCGATGTAGGAAATATCAAAGGACTGCATGTTGCCGTCGTAAAGATGGACGTCACAGCTCTTTCCGTAAATCAGCCTGTCATAGATCACCTTGCTGGCAAACATCAGCCCGCGGTCGAGCTGAACATCCAGCTCGCGGATTGCATCGCCGATGGCCTCATCGGGAAACGGGGTCTGCTTGCCGCGATAGATAAACGACTGCGATGCGAGAAACTCCCGCATGACATCCGGAAAAAGTACATGCGAAAGATGGCCGCGCTTCTGCTCGGCCTCTGCACGCGGAATATACTGGTACCCCATCGCCTGTAATTCTTTCAGGGCTCTGTCCTGCGACTCCGGGCGCTCATTGAAAATCAAATGATTTGGCATGATGCTCTCCTCCGGTTTGAATAAGTAAGAGGCACAGCGGGGCTGTTTAAAGACCCCGCCGGCCTGATGTTTGTTATTTTCTGTCCTTCGGCGGACAAGGGTCGTTTCCGTGACTGTCCGGGCGTTGGATTACTCCGTCCCTACGGTGCGGGATCAGCTCGGTTCCCTGGTTGATACTCATTCTGCGCCCTGCCTCCATGGCCTCTTTTTTGGTGTCGTAGTGGCCACTGACTCGCTTGGCGTTTTCGCGTTTGACGTCCCACCCTCCATTCGGGTTAGGGACAACATGATGTTCTTTTCTTGACATTTCCGCTTACCTTTCTCTTGACGATTGTCAAGCCGGCGTGCTAAACTTAGCACATAAATTTGTGGATGCTTTCCCGTCTGCTTATTTGATCGAATGCTTGGACTGTTGCCGCAGTTTAAGCGTTCTTTTTTTGCGCCATCATAGGCCCCACCTCCTTTGCACTGCAAATCATTACTGAGCGAAAAACTGCGTCCCGGATAAAGGCGACCATGAAAGGCTATTCACTGCTCGAAGATGCTTTATCTCTCTAATGCTCTTAATAGGTTTGAGTTGCTTGAGACTTTTGAGCGGGCGAAGCTCTTTCAACGGCTTCAGCGGGCCAGAACCAGAGGCATTTTCTGAGAAGAATACGCAAGCGCCATTCAAATCTCGAACCCATCCTTTATCAAACCACCCGAGATGCTTGCCGTTAAACCCATAAACTGCGTTCTCCACAAAATAGGCGACTGCTTCGCCTGTGAACAGATAAACGTGGATCTCATCTTCTGAATACGCTATCGGCTTTCCATTGAGGTCATAAAACGTCATTGCTTTCACCTCCTTTCTTTTTAGGTCGAATGATCTGCTGCTACACAAATGTGTTCCGCAACAGGCAAGCTCTTAATTGGATACACGTACCAGCCCAGTCAGCAAAAGCTGCATCAGGGATTTTTTCTTTTGCTGTGCAGCCTCCAACTCACGCTGATGAAGGGTGATAAGGTTATCGAGATATTCAAAGCATTCTCCGATTTTGGATTGTTCTTCATGATTTGCGGTGAAGACAACATCTCTATCGGCAAGAATAGAATAGTACCTCTTATATCCTTCTGATTGAGGTTTGTTCTTTTCCAGGAGCGGAAGCAAATACTTTCCGTCCATATTCTCAAAGCCTTTTACGATACGAACGCCGTCAGTTGCCACAAAAAACGGGGTTTTCGGCTTATATAACGATAAAGTATGGTCGCCAAAAATAACTGTATTCTCATAGTCTTTGCAGGGTTCTCCATCAGCATATCCAATAATAGGTTCATTGCCCTGTTGGATTATTTCATATCTTCCGTTTTGTTCAGGCACCTTCAAATAAGGCTTAAAAGGCAAGGGCTGTAGAATATCCCCCAGCTTACGCTGTTCCCAAGGGCCAGTGAATCTAGGGAATCTCGCCTCTGGCACGTCGGAACCCTTGCGAGGAAACATTTTCGTCAAGCAGGTCTTTTTCAGATTTTGCAGTTCCTCCACAAATTTCTGCTTTAGTTCGATTTCTCTGTCACAGGTTGATAGGATTTCGGCGATTTTCTGCTGTTCGGCGATAGTGGGGACCGGCATGCGGATATTAGAGAAATTCTCGAAGAAAAGGTATTCACGGACGCTCCCTTCAAGATTGCGAAGGGTCTCCTTTTTGAAGTCCGGTGTTTTGGTCCAGCAATCGAAAAAGGCGCCGTCAAGTTTGTTGCTCGTTTTAACACACACATAAAGAGAACTGACAGCTGCCTCCTCAGCATCTCGAAGTCGTCCTATCGAACCTACGTTTACTCTTGCGGGGTTGTATGCGAATTCCCCGCGCTTTACGATTTTGTAAGCAGACTTGTCCAGCCCCTGGTAGCTTCCCTCTTCAAACTGTTCGCTCTGGGGGACAAATCCATTTCGGTTGTTTACCGAATATACCGGCCGCTCTTTTCCGTCTCGATTTGGTCTTGAAGTGCATTCAGACAGATTCCCGAGGCGTTCCACGCCCCAGTCTTCCGGAATAATATAGGGGCCGCTTTTTCTATACCCCTCCGGCACCTCGCCTCGGCGCACAGCCTCAATCCGTTTTCTGATTTCGTCTCTCATACGCTCACCTAGATCTCTGGAAATTGATTCTCACAAAGCCCCTATTATTGGCATTCGCCATCTTTTAGCTTGCGCCGCTCCTGCTCCCGCTCAAGCTGTGCGATACTCTTCTCCGGTGTGGGCAAATTCTCCGGCATTGTGCCGCCAAGTTCTTTTATGGTCTCCCGAACCTTTTTACCAACCTGGAAATGCACCTCATTTGCGGCGTGCTTGCCTCTGATGTTTTCCCGGCGAAGTTTTTCGTCGGTCTGGGTTGCGCGGAACAGATTCGCTGCCAGTTCCGTGCTTCCCATGTGGTCAAGAATCTTCTGGCTTTTCTTTAGTCCTTTCCGCTCATGGATCTCTTTTGCACCAAGGCCGCCGTATAGACCCTGGTAGCCTTTGTTTTGAAAAATCGCGTAGTCTTTCGGATCAATAACGCCTGCCATCTGAGCGGCTTCGGCGAGAGACTTGTTGTGAGCCGTCATTTCGTTCCGAATTGCCAAACGCTTCTGATCTTCACTTAGTTCATCATAGTTTTCGATCAGCTCTTGCTGCCTAGTCTTCACGGCGAAGTAGGACTGCCCAACCGCAATCACTTCTTTGCGAGGATCGCCGTTCATCACAATCAAATAGCAGGCATAGCGCGAGAGCATATAGTCCTGAATATCTTTCGACGCATTCTTAGGCATCGGGATCGTTTTGCTGACCTCAGCAAAATGATCAGAGGGATCAATCCCACTGTTCTGGCAAGCAAGTTTGGCTCGATCTATTGCTTCGTTGAAATTTCGCCACTGTGCATAGTCCAGTATAGGCTGGAGTTCGCGTGCCAGCCAGTATTCCTGCCCGTACTCATTTACATGCTTGATGATCTCGAAGGTCCCTTCGCTGTATTTTACAAGATCGTTCATAATCCCAACTCCTTTAAATACTTCTCCAACTGGGCCTCCACCTCGGCGATTTCCGCTTTCAGCCGCTGGATGTTGCCCTGCACCTCCTCAATATCCACCAGTTCTTCTTCCACAAAGGTGTCCACGTAGCGGGGGATGTTGAGGTTGTAGTCGTTGGTCCGAATTTCCTCGAGCGTGGCGACATGGGCGAAACGTTCCACCTCCACTCGATTGGAGTAGGCCTGATAGATGGCGTCAATGTGGCACTGATCCAGCTTGTTCTGATTCTTGTCCTTTCGGTAGCGGAGATTTCCCTCTGCGTCCTTGCCGGAAGCGTCGATGAACAGTACATCGCTGGTCGCCCGGTTCTTCTTGAAGACCAGAATACAGGCGGGAATGCTTGTCCCATAAAAAAGGTTTGCAGGAAGCCCAATAACCGCATCCAACAAATTCTTCTCGATAACTGTCTGGCGGATACATCCCTCCGCTGCGCCGCGGAACAGCACGCCATGGGGGACGACGGCCGCCATACGTCCATTGCTCCGCAGGGAGTAGAGCATGTGCAGGAGAAAGGCCCAGTCACCCTTGCTGGCGGGGGGGACACCCCAGTCGAAGCGGTGATACGGGTCCAGGTTCGCGGTCATCTTGAACTTTTTATCCTTGCTCTCGCTACCGTCATCCTGCCCGCCGCGGTTGAATCCCTCGGCCCACTTGTCTAGTGAAAAAGGCATATTCGCCACGATTACATCAAACTGCTTCAGGTTGCCGTCGGAGTCCAGATGCTGCGGATTGGAAAGCGTATCACCCCAGGCAATCGCGTCGCGGTTGACGTGGATGCCGTGGATAAAAAGATTCATTCTAGCCATCGACCAGGAGGAGCCGTTCATCTCCTGCCCGTAGATTGCCACGGAATCCAGATTGCCGGCCTTTCGCGCAGTGCGAATCAGCAGGGAAGCCGACCCGCATGTCGGGTCGTAAATGGATTCGTTGGGTCGCGGAACCGTCAACATACCCATCAGTTCCGAAACCATGCTCGGGGTGAAGAAGGAACCGGCTTTCTTGCCCGCTTCGGCGGCAAACTCGCCAACCATGTACTCATAGGCATCGCCAATCACATAGGCGGGATCTTCACCCGGAGCCACCTCGATCTGCGAGGGTTCAAGGCAGAGGGACTTGAAGTCCTCCAACAGGGTGCGGAGCTTCGTCACCTTCTGCTGGGGGTTGCCGAGCATGGACTCACTGTTGAAATTGATGCTCCGGAAAACGCCGCCCAGCTCGGAATTGCCGTCCTGGATTCCTTGCAGCGACGTATTGATCTTCTCGCCAATCTTCGGATCAAAGCGGTTTTCGTACAGATAATCAAAGCGTTGATCATCTGCCAGAACAAAGGGAAGGTTTTTCTTGGCCCGCTCGATACGGATTTCGTTTCCATTGTACCTTTTCTCCAGCTCGCGCAGATTCTCTTTGTATGTATCATCCAGATATTTTAAGAATAGCATGGTGAGGACATAGTCCTTATAGTTTGCCGCATCGATGGAGCCGCGGAACGTACCAGCTGCTTTCCAAAGGGTTGCTTTGATGTCTTCGTACCGAGTCATTTCTTATCTCCTCCGCCTGTCGTGATTTTTGAGGCCATCATGGTGACAAGCCTGTCGCTCTCTGTAATATATTCCCGTAGGAGTGCCTTGCGCTTCCGGGAAAGACGCCAGATCTCTCCAAGTTTTTTCTGTTCCGCCAAGGACACAACCGGAATCATAATCTCCGCCAGCTTTTTCTGGGAGATTGCCTTAATCGCGGCCGACGTGCCGGAGACGTGCTCCACCTGGCCGATGACCTCCTTTTGCTCAAGGAAGTAGGCGAGGTACAGCGCTTCTACTTCCGGCCCCGGGCGGACAACAAGCAGGTTCTGCGACGCAATCGTACCTCTGTCCTCGTCTTTGACAACATACACGAACGAGGGATTCAAGCGCTTAATCAGGATGTCCCCCGACGAGAGAAGTTGCTTCGGGCTGAACTCCTCCTCGCGGAACTGAGTCTCCAATGCATCCAGCTCTCCAACGTCACTGAAGCTGTTTGGTTGGATAATTCTATAAGGATGGTCACCGGGCTGCCCTGTGTTGGGTATTCCGGCAAGAATCTCGGCCAATTCGCCGAGGGGTTTCAATGAGGAAAACACGTCATCTCCTCCTTTCGGAGTAACAGTAACAGATTATTTGAACGATGTCAACATAATTTTTTAGTTACGCCTTAACAAGTAATTTTTATAATTAATTTTTGGGCCATCTATGAATTGAGAATGAAAATAGATTGCCATTGTTTAACAAAAAGAAAACACCGACACAGCCAGAAACGGCCGCTCCGGTGTTTAAAAACGCTGTTTGTCTATAGTATCAGCCAGTCGATCAGGTTCCGGGATTTGATCCCTTCATAGCTTGCATCAAAGCCGGGATCAAGTGGAAGAACCATTTTTTCATAGTTATCCCACACCTTCCGGAGAGGTTTTAGCTCGCGTATGCGCACGTCCTCGCTCGTCATGGATTCGGTCACCTGGACATAGATCTTTTCATCTGCCTTTGTGGCCACGAAGTCAATCTCCGCGTTGTCCACTTTGCCGAGCGTCACATCACAACCGCAGCGAAGGAACTCGAATTAGTTTTGGAACATTGGCCGCCCCTACATTATCAGCCTTCTAAACTCTTCCACTGTCTTGCAATAATACCGGCAATGCTCCCGCATAAAAGCCTCCACCAGGGGATAATCCCCCGCCCAGGCGGCGGCCGCAAAGGGCACGCCAGCGGCCATGGCCATATCGTAGCCGGGTTTTAGATCGTCCAGCACCAGCACTTCTTCCTTTTCCAACCCCAGCTCTTTCAGAATGGCCCACACACAATGGGGCTGCGGCTTGCGGCGGGCCTTATCCACCTCCCATCCGAAAACCATGTCCGGCTCCGGCAGCCGGTTAAAGGCATAATCCCGGCGGATATAGTCGCTGAAGGAGTGGGAAATCACGCAAAAGCGGCCCCCTTCTTTTTTCCAGCGCCACAGCAGTTCTCCCATGCCGGGGTAGGCCCGGGGCGTATGATGGCTCACATATTCCCGCCAGAAGGCCTCCTCCTGCCGCATTTCTTCTTCGTTTAATCCGACGATATTCTGAAAAAAGGGCAGAACGCCGGGGTGCAGGTTGAAAGTAAAATAATCTTCCAGGCTGATATCCGTACCGCCCCGCAGCTGCTCCATAAAGGCTTTGAAAGCAGGATAATGCACCGTGGCGGTTGAATCCACCACGGTGTCGTCATGATCTAATATGAGGCATTTGTAGTGCATGGATAGTCCTTAATTCGCCCTCACCCGTCACGGCCCTTCGACACCCTTCGACAAGCCCTTCGACAAGCTCAGGGACCGCTCAGGAACCGTGCCACTACCCTCCATCGTCAGCTGCAAACCTTCCCTGATTGGTCGATTTGCAGGACGATGTCACCAAAAGCGCCTCGCTTTTTCCTCCACTGGAGGCGCTTCGGCGGTTTTGCCCCCCGCGTCCGGGAGAGGGCAAGTTATCGTTTGAACCCATCCTTCAAGCTGACGCTGCGGTTAAAGACCGGGTGGTCGGCCGTGGAATCCTTATTGTCCAGGCAGAAATAACCTACCCGCATGAACTGGAAGGTGGGGGCATTTTCTCCCCGGCGGTTCTCCGCCTGGTCATACTGCGCCGCAATGGCTGCCAGATCCCGCTCAATCTTACAATTCTGCAGGATTTCCAGGCTGTCCGGATTTAAGGCCTCCAGGAAATTCTTATCCGGTCCGTCCGGGTTTTCATCGCTGAAAAGGTTGTCATACAGACGGACTTCCGCATCCAGCGCCGTTTCCGCATCCACCCAGTGCAGGGTGGCGCCCTTCACCTTCCGGCCGTCAGCCGGGTCGCCGCCCCGGGAGTCCGGATCATAAGTGCAGAACACCTCTGCGATGGTGCCGTCCTCATTCTTCCGGCAGCCGGTGCAGGTCACCAGATAGGCGCCCTTTAAGCGAACCTCATTGCCGGGGTACAGGCGTTTGTATTTCGGAATGGGCTCCTCCATAAAATCTTCGGCTTCTATCCAGAGATTCCGGCTGAAGGTGATGGTGTGGGTTCCCTGCTCGGGGGCCATGGGATTATTCTCCACTTCAAAGGTCTCAATCTGCCCCTCGGGGTAGTTCGTAACCGTAAGCCGCACCGGACGCAGCACCGCCATGGTGCGCTCCGCCGTGGCGTTCAGGTCGTCCCTAAGGCAGCGCTCCAGCTCTGCAAACTCTATCACATTGGTGTTTTTGGCCACCCCGATCTGGTCACAGAAATTACGGATAGATTTCGCGGTATACCCCCGGCGCCTTAAGCCGCAAAGAGTGGGCATGCGGGGGTCGTCCCAGCCGCTCACATAGCCCTGCTCCACCAATTGGCGGAGCTTGCGCTTGCTCATCACCGTATGATCCAGCCCCAGCCGGGCAAATTCGATCTGGCGGGGCTTGTGATAGGGGATGGAAACATTGTTCACTACCCAGTCATAAAGGGGCCGGTGATCCTCATACTCCAGGGAGCAGAGGGAATGGGTGATGCCCTCCAGCGCATCCTGGATCGGGTGGGCAAAATCATACATGGGATAGATGCACCACTTTGTTCCCTGCCGGTGATGGTTGATATAGCGGATCCGGTAAATCACCGGGTCCCGCATATTGAAATTGCCGCTGGCCAGATCGATCTTGGCCCGCAGGGTCATTTTTCCCTCCGGCACCTCGCCGTTCTTCATTTTTTCAAAGAGGGCCAGGTTTTCTTCTATGGGCCTGTCCCGGTAGGGGGACTTGGCCGGAACGCCGATGTCGCCCCGGTTTTCCTTAAACTCCTCCGGCGAAAGCTCGCAGACATAGGCAAGGCCCTTTTTGATCAGCTCCACGGCATATTCATAGTCCTTCTCAAAATAGTCGGAGCCGTAGAAAAAGCGGTCGCCCCAATCAAAGCCCAGCCAATGGATGTCCTGCATAATGGCTTCCACATATTCGGTATCTTCCTTGGCCGGGTTGGTGTCATCCATCCGCAGGTTGCAAAGGCCGCCGAACTCTTCCGCCATGCCGAAATCGATGCACAGGGCCTTGCAGTGGCCGATGTGCAGATAGCCGTTGGGTTCTGGGGGAAAGCGGGTGTGGACCCGCATGCCTTCATACTGGCCGCCCTTGGCGATATCCTCCGCAATAAAGGCGTATATAAAATTACGGCCCCCGAAGTCTCTGCTCTCCTCCGGGCTGTTGTCTGTTTCAGGGGAAATATCTTCCCTAAGCACTTTTTCTTCTGCCATTGATTTGCTCCTTATGATAAATTGCTGTTTTCCCTTAAACGAAGGGCAGCGTTTCCTGCGTAGGCGGCGGCACCAGCCCCAGATGTTCATAGGCTTTGGCCGTCACCATCCGTCCCCGGGGGGTCCGCTTGATGAAACCGTTCTGCATCAAATAAGGCTCCACCACATCCTCCAGGGTGCCCGCATCCTCTCCCAGGGCCGCCGCCAGGGTATCCACGCCCACGGGGCCGCCGCCGTAGTTTTCTATCATCATCCGCAGCATGGTCCGGTCCGTCCGGTCCAGGCCCAGGGCGTCCACCTGCAGAATCTTCAGGGTCTCATCCGCAATCTCCCGGGTGATTTCTCCGTCATAACGCACCTGAGCAAAATCCCGCACCCGCTTTAAGAAGCGGTTGGCCAGCCGGGGGGTTCCCCGGGAACGGGAAGCAATTTCCCTGGCGCCGTCTTCATCAATCCCGACTCCCAGCACCCGGGCGGAGCGTTCCGCAATCACTTTCAGCTCTTCCGGCTTATAAAACTCCAGGCGGTGCACCACCCCGAAACGATCCCTCAGGGGGGCCGTCAGCATCCCGGCCCGGGTGGTGGCCCCTACCAGGGTAAAGGGGGGCAGCTTATACCGCACGGAGCGGGCGCCGCTTTCCTTCCCCAGCACAATATCCACCACAAAATCCTCCATGGCGGGATACAGCACTTCCTCCACCTGCCGGTTCAGGCGGTGGATCTCGTCGATAAAAAGCACATCTCCCGGCTTCATACCGGAAAGCACCGCCACCAATTCCCCGGGGCGTTCGATGGCCGGGCCGGAGGTCACCTTCATATTGGCCCCCATCTCCGTGGCAATGATGCCAGCCAGGGTGGTCTTGCCCAAGCCGGGAGGGCCGTATAAAAGCACATGGTCCAGAGGCTCCTGCCGGGCCTTGGCGGCTTCTATATACACTTTCAAGGTATTCTTTAATTCTTCCTGGCCGATGTATTCCGCCAGGGTTTGGGGCCTGAGCTTTAAATCCAGCTTTTCTTCCTCCGGCAGGCGCTCGGTGCTGATGGTTCGTCTTTCCATAGCTTCGCCTCCTTAAAATGCCGCCAGTTTGCGGAAAGCCGCCTGGAGGATATCATCCACCGTCCAATCCTCTTCCGCTTCCAGACTCCGCACGGTCTTTAAGGCCTCGGAGGAGCTGTAGCCCAGGGCCTGGAGAGCCGCCACCGCCTCGGAAAAGGCATCGCTGACAATCACCGGCGCCGATCCGGCCTTGGCATCTCCGGGGCTGATGAGACTGGCGGCATCGATCTTGTCCTTCAATTCCAGAATCAGCTTTTCCGCCGTTTTCTTCCCCATGCCCGGAGCCTGGGAAATGGCTTTCACATCCCCGGCAATCACCGCCAGCCTCAGCTCATCCACGCCCAGGGTTCCCAGCACGGAAACCGCCAGTTTGGGGCCGATGCCGCTCACTTTAATGATTTGCAGGAAAAGGCTGCGGGAATCCCGGTCTTTAAAGCCGTAAAGCTTTTGAGAATCCTCCCCCACCTGGTAATAGGTATAGAGTTTTACTTCTTCCCCCGGCGCCGGCAATTCCGCCATTAAGGAAGGGGGCAGCAGAATCTGATAGCCTACGCCTCCGGCTTCCAGCACCACCCCTTCTTCCGTATATTCCGTCAGGATGCCCTTTACATAATAGATCATCCGTTTTCCTCCCAAACAATGGTGAAGGGGCCGTCATTCACCAGGCTCACTTCCATATGAGCGCCGAAGACCCCGGTTTCCACCACCGGGCACGCCTCCCGGCAAAGCCCCACAAAATATTCGTATAAATCCTCCGCCTGCCGGCCGCCGGCGGCCTGGACAAAGCTGGGGCGATATCCCTTCCGGCAATCCGCATAAAGCGTGAACTGGGACACCACCAGAAGCTGGCCTCCCACATCCGCCAGAGACAGATTGGTCTTGCCCTCCGCATCCGGAAATATCCGAAGCCCCAGCATCTTTTTGGCCAGTTTGTCCGCCTGCTGCCGGGTATCCGTCTGGGAAACCCCCAGAAGCACCAGAAAGCCCCGGCCGATCCGGCCCACTGTCCGGCCCTCCACCTCTACGGCGGCCTCCCGAACCCGCTGCACTACTATTTTCATACCGCTGTCCTTTCCCCCTTAAGGATTCCCCTCTTCTCCGGGGTCCGGCGTCGTGGCAGGCACCGTAGTCTCTGCCGCTTCCGTTTCCGCCGGAGCGGTGGCAGGCGGCGTGGTGGTGGAACGGGTAGGCGGGGTTTCCGACTTTACCGTTACCTCCAGCCGGGGGCCCGGCAGGGGCGTGAAGATTGTCTCATCCTCACAATGCACTTCCACCTGCAGAATATACTTGCCCGGATTGGAGGCATAATCCGTCACATCCACCGAAAGACTGATGGTTGCCGGGTCGAAACCCTGGAAATCCGCTTCCAGGCCACGAATGCTCACCGTCACGGAGGTATCGTATTCATAACGATATCCCTTTTCCTCCCCAATCAGGCGCAGCCCCCTTACCGTAAAGTCCCGCACCACCAATTCTTCCACCGACACGGCGACCGTGAAAAGCTGTTCCTCGCCCTCCATCAGTTCAATGCCCGGCGGCAGGAAATAAGAGATATCCATCTCAAAGACCTTTGTTTCCGTCACATCCCGCAAATTCAGGGACCCTGCGGGAATCGTCAGGGCCGCTACATCCGCCAGCCGGCTCTTTAAGCCCTTCACCTGAAAACTGGGAAGCGTGCTGTGGCCGGTATAGCGGTAGCCTTCCGGCACCTGCCCCTTCATCTCGTCCACCGCTTCCTGGCTGATCACCACCGGCAGCACCTTCATAGTCTGAATCTCCACACTGATCATGGAGCTTCCCGTGCTGACCCGGGTATCCTTATAATCCTCCAGGCGCAGTTCCTCCCCCGTATTGGTAAAATACTGCAGCGAAGCTTCCACCTGGCCGCTTTCCGTCATCTGGGAAACATCCACTTCCGCCACCACAGAGCCGATTTTGTCCAGCACGGAGCTGGGGGCCGTTACCCGCACGCTGCGGGGGGTGGAGCTCAGGTTCCCCACGAAGTATCCCTCCGGCGGCGTTTCCGGCGACTCCACCGTCACCGTGAAGGTTTTGGAAACGATGCTTTCATACTTGATGGTCACCGAAGCGCTCAAGGGGGTGAGCTGGCTGTCGCTGATACTGGGATGAGAGCAGCTCACCTTAATGGGCACCGCCCCGTTAATGTCGATCATCTCTTCAATATTGGCGGTGGCCGTAAAATCCGAGGCTTTCAGGCCGTTCAGCAGAGATTTGGCGGCGCTGACCCGTACATTGACCGTCGGATTGACGCCCCCCTCCACCGTGTAGCTTTTGCCTGCCTGTTTCAGCAGATCCTCGTGCAGCAGATTCACGGGAATATTGTAAATGGTCCGCACATCCGAAGGGTCTGCCAGGGATATGATCACGAACCAGAGCAGAATAGCCATTACCACGGACAGGAGTTTTAAGGGCCAGTTACTCAGCAATCTTTTCAGCATGGGGCTCACCTCCTGTCTTACTCTCCTGCGGCTGCGCTTCCTGTTTGGCCTCTGCCGACGGCTGAGACTTCTTTTTCCGCCGTTTCTTGATTTCTCCTTCCAGATGCAATAGATCTGCGGATAGACCATCCTCGATGCTCAACAATTCTTTGCGCAGCTCATCCGGTTTCAAATTATGCAGCAGTTTCCCTTGTCTGGCCAGGGATACATCGCCGGTCTCTTCCGACACCACCACGATCCAGCTGTCCGTCACCTCGCTTAAGCCAATGGCCGCCCGGTGGCGGGTGCCCAGTTCCTTGCCTATATCCCGGTTGGAGGACAGAGGTAGATAGCAGGTGGCCGCCGTCACCTTATTCCCCTGCATGATCACCGCCCCGTCATGGAGGGGGGTATTGTGCTCAAATATGTTGATCAGCAGGGCGCTGGAGAGAATGCCGTCTATGCGGATACCGGTCTTGATGTATTCCCCCAACTCTATTTCCCGCTCCAGGCAAATCAAGGCGCCTGTGCGGTTTTTTCCCATGGTATAGGAGGCATCCAGAATTTCCTCTATGGCTTCCGGCGGATACAGCTTCTCCGTGTGGGAGCGGCCGGAACGCATAAAATAGCGGATATACTTTCCCTGTCCGATCTGTTCCAGGGCGGCCCTTAGTTCCGGCTGGAACAGAATCAAAAGGGCAATCACCAAAATGCTCAGCGTCCTGTCCGCAATAAAAGAAATAACATTTAGTTCCAGCACATTCGCCAAAATCACGAAAGCCAGCAGCACCACAATGCCCCGCAGCAGCACCCAGGCCCGGGAACGCTTGATCCACAGGAACAGATAATAAATCAAGACGGCCAGGAGCAGCATCTCGATGATGTTTTTCGGTTCGATGGTTATGGCTTGTATCTGATGCCAGATACCTCTAAGGAACTCACGCATGGGACGCGTCCTCCTTATTCTCTTGGTTTTCCGCCGGCGGGACAGAAGGGCGGGCCTGGGCGCCGGAGCTTCTTTCCTCTCCGGCGGACAGGGCCATCTTGGGGACCGCCTTTACATAGTAATAGTACTCATCATCCTCGAACTGTACCTGTTCCGTCTTCGCATAATTCAGGAAGCGGTGCAGGAAAGAAACCGCCAGCGCAAGGGGCAAAGCCGCCACGCTGCCCCAAATCAGGCTCTCCGGCGCCGGGGGCCGGCGGAGAAAATCAAAGGTGGCCGCCAGCAGAATCGGATTCAGCAAGGCGCCGAAGCCCACGGCGATCTGCGGGGCATAATCCGCCTTCATCCGGCTGATGAGAAACACCACCAGGGTAGTCAGGCAAAAACAAAACAGAACCGGCATCATCTCCTTGTGTTCGGCCATGCCCTTCAGCAGAAAGAGAAGCCGGTGCACCAGGGTATCCCCTTCCGGAGCGGAGAGATACTCAAGATTTTCCGCAATCAAACGGAGCAGGTAATACAGAATCACACCGCTGCCCACCGATACGAAGCCGCTTAAAACCCCTGTCACGCCTACAATCAGGGGAACCACGAAGGGAACCCGCCAAAGGAACAACAAAGGCAGCGCCACCAGGGTCAGGGCGGAAGCGGGCAGCATCAGATAACGGAGCAGGGCCAGAATCAGCAATACCACAAAGCAAAAAGCCGTAGCCTCCAGAGACAGGGCGCTGAGCTGAGCCAGAAGCCAGACGGCCGCCATGAAACTGAGATATTTCCAGGGCAATACCGCGCACAGGAGGGAAATGGCAATCACCACAATCATCCGCAGCAGGAAAGGACGCCCCGGGAAAAACTGGTTCAGGGTAAAAAAGGCGCAAAAAGCCATGACAGCCTTGGCCGCCATAGTGAGATAAACGCCCCAGGCCGCATAGACGCGCTTTGCCAGGCGCCAGACCTCTGCCAGTTTTTCTCCTATGCTTCTCATTCTTTTCCTCGACTGCGGTTTTCTTTGCCTCTGTTCAGATTCTGCAGCGCCTCCTCCAGGGCATAAATCCGCCCCAGCTGGCGAAATCTGCTTTTCTCCCGTTCCTGCTTCCGGTACGCTTTTTTATAAAGCCACACATGGGACAGGGCTGCCAGCAGCAGGCAAATCACCAATACCAGGAGATAAATCCGCAGCAGATAAATCCCCAAATTCACCACATCCGCAATCTTATAGCGGACAGTCCATTCATCGCCGTAGGCAATCAGCCCCAGCAGCACCGTCAGCCCGAAGGTAATGGTCACCGCAAAAAAGGCCTTCCAGAGCTCCAGGGTCATATAATCGTCAAACCAATAATTCCGGGTAATAAAGCCCAGACGGGAATCCTTCTTTTCTTCCATGGCCAGACGGGTCATGATTATCAGCTTGTCTTTTTGCACCATAGCTGTCTCTCCCTATGCACAGGACATAGTTAAATGGTATTGTAGCATAATTCTTTTCAAAAAAAAAGGAAAAGTCCTGCATTTCTTAAAAGAAAGCCGGACTTTTCCCTAAACCCGAAGGGACTACTTACTGGATTTCCAAAATCTTGAAGCGGATTTCGCCGATGGGGGCTTCCGCCACCACCTTCTGCCCTTTCTTTTTGCCCAGAAGCGCATGGCCGATAGGCGATTCATTGGATATTTTGCCCAGGGCGGCATTGGCTTCGGAGGACCCCACAATCTGGAAGGTCTGCTCCTTCTTGGCGGTTTCGTTCTTCACCCGCACCGTATGGCCCACGCTGACCACATCTTCGCCGATGGCTTCCGTATCGATCACCTCAGCGTTTTTGACAATGGCTTCCAGCTCGGCGATCCGGGCTTCAATGGCACGCTGCTCATCCCGGGCCACATCATATTCCGCATTTTCCGAAAGGTCGCCCTGTTCCCGGGCTTCTTTGATTTTCTTGGCAATTTCCTTCCGCTTCTGCAGTGTCAGCTCGGACAATTCTTCCTGCAGCTTTTCCAGCCCTTCCCGGGTAACGAGTTTCTTTTCCATATCCTTTTGTTTCCCTTTCTGTATCACAGCGTTCAAAACACCGTTGCGTCATTATACTCCCCCAAGGGGGCCTTGTCAACCATCCTTTTCTTGAGTTTCCGCATTCTCACTGGGCAAGCATGTTACATATTTGTTGTTTTTGTGTAAAATCCGCATAAAAAAGAGGAATCTTCTTCTATGCTGTAGTA
>CADBFP010000014.1 GCA_902793995.1 uncultured Lachnospiraceae bacterium
CTCCCTGTTGCCTACTGCCTGCTCCCTATGGCCTAATCCCTGATCCTAATCCCACAAAACCCTTGTGTTTCCTGAAAAGTGGTGGTAGAATACCATAAAGTGTGCGGTTGGACAAATGGCCGCCATAGGAGGAAATCATGAAAACCATCAGTCTGAAGAGTCTGGGCATTATCAATGCCGCAGCGGTTTACCGCAATTTGACACCGGCAGAGCTTACGGAAGAAGCTCTGCTGCGGGGAGAAGGTCTGTTAAGCAAAACAGGCGCCTTAGTCGTGGATACCGGCAAATACACGGGCCGCTCCCCGGATGATAAATTCATTGTGGATGTGCCTAAGATTCATGATAAAATTGCCTGGGGCAAGGTGAACCGCCCCATCAGCCTGGAGAAATACCGGGCCATCCGGGCCAAGATGGTTGCCTATCTGCAGGGCCGGGAACTGTATGTGTTTGACGGCTTTGCCGGTGCGGATCCCCATTGCACCAAGAAGTTCCGCATCGTGAACGAGCTGGCCAGCCAGAACCTGTTTATCCATCAGCTTTTGATCCGTCCCACGGAAGAGGAGTTAAAGAACTTCGGCAAGGCGGATTTTACCATTATCTGCGCCCCGGGCTTCCACTGCGATCCCAAAGCAGACGGAGTCCACAGCGAAGCGGCCATTTTGGTGAACTATGTGGATAAGGAAGTGCTGATTGCCGGCTCCGCCTACGCGGGGGAAATCAAGAAAAGCGTCTTTTCCGTGATGAATTACCTGATGCCCATGGAAGGCGTGCTGCCCATGCACTGCTCCGCCAATATGGATCCGGAAACCCAGGAAACAGCCATTTTCTTCGGTCTGTCCGGCACCGGCAAGACCACCCTGTCCGCCGATCCGCTGCGGAAGCTGATCGGGGATGATGAGCACGGCTGGTCCGAACGGGGCGTCTTCAACTTTGAGGGCGGCTGCTATGCCAAGTGCATCAACCTGAAGGAGGAGAATGAGCCGGAAATCTTCCATGCCATCCGTTTCGGTTCCCTGGTGGAAAATGTGACCATGGATGAGGAGACCCGGGAATTCGATTTTGACGATGCCTCCAAGACGGAAAACACCCGGGTGGGTTATCCTATCGATTATATTGACAACGCTCAGATTCCCGGCGTGGGGGGCATTCCCAAAGTGGTGATTTTCCTCACGGCGGATGCTTTCGGCGTGCTGCCTCCCATTTCCCGCCTGGATAAAAATGCGGCCATGTATCATTTTGTAACGGGCTTTACCTCCAAGCTGGCGGGGACGGAACGGGGGGTCAAGGAGCCTCAGCCTACCTTCTCCACCCTCTTCGGAGAACCTTTTATGCCGTTGGATCCCCAGGTCTATGCCCAGATGCTGGGAGACAAGCTGGATCAATACGGCACCAAGGTGTATCTGGTGAATACCGGCTGGTCCGGCGGTTCCTACGGCGTCGGCTCCCGGATGAAGCTTTCCTACACCCGGGCCATGGTGACGGCAGCCTTAAACGGTGAGCTGGAAAAGGTCAGCTACAAGCATCATAAAGTATTCAATCTGGATGTGCCCCAGAGCTGCCCCGGTGTGCCGAAGAACATTATGAATCCCCGGGATACCTGGGCCGATAAAGGGGCCTATGACGAAACGGCCAAAAAGCTGGCCGGCATGTTCCAGGAGAACTTCAGCAAGAAGTATCCTAATATGCCCAAGGAAATCGTGGAAGCAGGCCCGAAGGCTTAATGCCCCGGGCCTTGGGCCATCTCCGGACAGAAAGGAGTGCATATGGATAGCGAAACTTTAAAATCCGTGCATTTGATAGGCGAGTCCTCCTTTGGCGGACAAATATACGCCGCCAACGAGGTCTTTGCCCTGGTGGTGGGTCATAATGCCACCGAAATCAAAGGGGTGATGGGACTTGCGGATTTAAATACGGGAGAGCTTATCACCAAGATGACAGATAAGAACCTGGGGAAGGCCCTGCGCCTGGATCTGGGCAAGAAAAACATGTCCGTGCTGGTAGGCATCATCGTCCTGGCGGGCTCCAATCTTCTGGAGGTCAGCAAGGCGGTTCAGAAAAAGGTGGCGGACTCGGTGGAAAACATTATCGGCGTTTCCCTGTCTGCGGTGAATGTGCAGATCACGGATGTAAGGAGCAGGTAAAGAGCAATGGCGGAAAAGGAAGTCAGGCAGGATATTTCCCCGGAGCTGGCCGCCAACAGACAGCGGCGCCGTTTTGTATTCGAGCAGCTCTTTATGTGCCAGTTCTACGAGGCGGAGGAGATTCCCCGGCAGCTGGATAATCTGGCGGAGGATACGGATCTTCTGGAAACGCTGGAAGATGACAACCTGCCGGAGGAGGAAGTGTCTGCGTTGAAGAAAAAGGCGGAGCAGGTTATGGCCCTCCGCCCGCAGCTGGACGAGCAGATAGACAGAGTGGTTACCGGCTGGAAGACCAGCCGCATGGGCCGGGCGGAGCTGACCCTGATCCGCCAGGCTTTATATGATATTCTGTATGAGGACGCCATCCCTTACCGGGTGGCCATTAACGAGGCAGTGGAACTGGCTAAGATTTACGGCGGACCGGATGCGCCCTCCTTCGTAAACGGCGTGCTGGGCAAGCTGGTGCGGAGCATGGGACTGGAGATTTCCGAACCCGGGAAATCAACGGAATCGGAATGAGTATATTGGATCAAATCTGCCAAACCGGCGATATCAAGAAAATTCCTCCCGGAGAGTATGAAGCCCTGGCCTCGGAAATCCGAGATTTTTTAATTGAAAAAGTCAGCAGGACCGGAGGGCATCTGGCCTCCAATCTGGGGGCCGTGGAGCTGACCATGGCCCTTCATCTGGTATTCGATCCTCCGAAGGATAAATTGATTTTTGATGTGGGCCATCAATGCTATACCCACAAATTACTCACCGGCCGCAAAGCCGGTTTTGACAGCCTGCGGCAATACGGCGGTATGAGCGGTTTCCCCCGGCGGGGTGAAAGCGAATGCGATCTGTTTGATACGGGCCATAGTTCCACCTCTTTATCCATGGGATTGGGGCTGGCTCAGGCCCGGGAACTGGCCGGTGCGGATTATCACGTGGTCAGCATCATCGGAGACGGCTCCATGACCGGCGGCCTGGCTTTCGAGGCCTTAAACAACGCCGGCAGCATGGAAGCCCCCTTTATTATCATCCTGAATGATAATGACAAATCCATCGGCGACAATGTGGGGGGGCTGTCCAATACCTTCCAGAACCTGCGGACGGCACCCCGTTATAACCGTTTTAAACAAAAAATGAAGCGCTCCCTGGACAGGATCCCTACGGTGGGTGGCGCTATGGTGCGGCATTTGGACAGGGCCAAGGAAGCGGTGAAGCAGATCCTTCTGCCCAATATGCTTTTTGAGTCCATGGGACTGACTTATTTAGGCCCCATCGACGGCCATGATATCAAGGCCTTGATACATGTGTTAAAGAATGCCCAGCGGCTGGACCGGCCGGTAATCGTGCATGTGGTGACCCAAAAGGGGAAGGGCTATGCTCCGGCGGAAGCAGATCCGGAGCGTTTTCACGGCATAGACCCGTTTGATATAGCCACGGGCAGGAGCTTGCAGAAAAAGAAAACCACCTATACGGAATTGGTAGCGGAGGAAATGCTGCGGCTGGGGCAGAAGGACCCCAAGGTGCTGGCCCTGACAGCGGCCATGGCCAGCGGCACCGGCCTGGTGCCCTTCCAGAAGGCCTTCCCGGACCGTTTCTTTGATGTGGGGATTGCGGAAGAACATGCCGTATCCTTTGCGGCGGGGCTGGCCAAGGGGGGGTATAAACCTTATGTTTGTATTTATTCCACCTTCCTGCAGCGGGCCTATGACCAAATTGTACATGATGTGGCCCTTCAGCAGCTGCCGGTGACCTTCCTGATCGATCGGGCGGGGCTGGTGGGAGCGGACGGATCCACTCACCATGGCATGCTGGACGGGGGCTATTTGCAAACCGTGCCGGGCCTGACCATTATGGCCCCCCGGGACGGAAAGGAATTACGGGCCATGCTGGATTTCAGTCTGTCCTTTGACGGCCCCCTGGCTATCCGTTATCCCCGGGGAGCGGCGCCGGAGGCTTTAGGGGAAGAGCCGGCACCTCTGGCCTTGGGAAAGGCGGAAGTGCTTAAGGAGGGCAGCGGCGTGCTGCTTTTTGCCCTGGGCTCCATGGTACGGATGGCGCAGGAATCGCTGCCTCTTTTGGAGGCAGAGGGCCTGCATCCCAGCCTGGTAAACGCCCGCTTTGCCAAGCCTTTTGATGAGGCCTTGCTGCGGAAAATGGCAGCCACCCACTCTTTGATGGTCGTGCTGGAAGAGAACAACCGCAGCGGCGGTCTGGGAGAACATATATCGGATTTTTGCGAGAGAGAAGCCCTGCCCTGCCGGGTGCTGAATCTGGCACCGGCGGATGCCTTTTATCCCCAGGGGGGGACGGAGCGCCTGCTGGCGGATATCGGCCTGACGCCGGAACCTATCTGCCAGGCGGTGCTGGCCTGCCTGAAAGAGGTGCCGGAATGAAGCAGCGCCTGGATATACTGGTAGTGAATAAAGGCCTGGCTTCTTCCCGGGAGCAGGCCAAGGCTTATATTATGGCCGGCCAGATTTTTGTGAACGGCAGCCGGGAGGATAAGCCGGGCAGTCTCTTTGAGGAAACGGCGGAAGTGCTGTTTCACGGCAAAACACTGCCTTATGTCAGCCGGGGAGGCCTGAAACTGGAAAAAGCCCTGGCGGTATTCCCGCTGGATTTAACGGATAAGGTTTGTCTGGACATCGGCGCTTCCACCGGCGGCTTTACGGATTGCATGTTGCAAAACGGAGCCCGGAAGGTATATGCCGTGGATGTGGGCTACGGACAGCTGGCTTATAAGCTGCGCACGGATCCCCGGGTGGTTACTCTGGAAAAGACCAATGTCCGCTATCTGACCCTGGATCAATTGGAGGAGCCGGGGGACTTTGCCTCGGTGGATGTGTCCTTTATTTCCCTGAACCTGGTGCTGCCCCCCTTGCTGGCCCTTTTGACAGCGCAGGCGGAATTGGTGCTTCTGGTAAAACCTCAGTTTGAGGCCGGCCGGGAAAAGGTGGGAAAAAAGGGGGTGGTCCGGGACCGGGCCGTGCATCGGGAGGTGCTGGAAAAGGTGTGCGGGAAGGCCCGGGAACTGGGCTGCGGCATCCGTGGCCTTGCCTATTCCCCCATCAAGGGGCCGGAAGGCAATATCGAATACTTATTGTATCTCAGTAAAGAAGGCGGGGCAGAGGAACCGGCCCCGGAATCTCTTTCCCTAACCATAGACAATCTGGTGGAGGAATCCCACCGGGAACTGGATGCGTAAAATACAGGAGCCGGTATGAAGCATTTTTATGTGGTCAGCAATGCGGCCAAAGATGAGAACTTTGTTTTGCGGAACCGGGTGTGCGCCTATCTGACGGAGCGGGGCGCCCTTTGCCAGCTTCAGGAGGAGGAGGGAAAACCCTCGCCGGATACGGAATGCGTCATCACCCTGGGGGGAGACGGCACGCTGCTGCGCACCATCCGCCGTTTTTCGGATATGAATCTTTCCTTTATCGGCATCAATACGGGTACCATCGGTTATTTAACGGAGGGGGATCCGGAGAATATGGGCATCATCCTGGACGCCTTGTTGAAGGACCAGTTCATCCGGGAGAAACGGATGATGATATACGGCCGCATTCTCCGGGGCGGCAAGCATTTCGGCCGGCACAGAGCCCTGAACGACATAGCCATCAGCCGCACGGAAGCCATGAAAATGGCCCGTCTTCGGGTATCCGTCAACGGGCAGTTCCTTAAAGAATACCGCTGCGACGGCCTGATTGCCGTGACCCCCACGGGATCCACGGCTTATAATTTCTCTGCCGGGGGGCCTATTGTGGAACCCACTGCCCGGCTGATGCTGCTGACCCCGGTAGCAGCCCATTCTCTGAACAGCCGGACTTTAGTGCTCTCCCCTACGGATCATTTGCAGATTGAAATCCTGCCGCCCAGCAGCGGCAATGAAGGGCAGGAGAGTTACCAGGTGCTCTTTGACGGGGAAAAACCGGAATTGCTGCAGGTGGGCGATGTGGTGGAAATCACCCAGGCCTCAACTTATGTGCACATCATCAAACTCAGCGAACGCAGCTTTGTGGAAATTCTGCGGAATAAGCTGTCGGATTGATTATTATGTTACTGCATTACCACGTCAAAAACTTTGCTCTGATAGAAGATGCCTCGGTGGATTTCGGCCCGGGGCTGAATGTGCTGACCGGAGAAACCGGGGCGGGCAAATCCATTATGATTGACGCCCTGAATGCGGCCATGGGAGCCCGCACCGGAACGGATATGATCCGCCGGGGGGCGGAAGAAGCCTTTGTGGAACTTTTGTTCAGCCTGGAAGATGAGGCATTGGAAGAGGCTTTGCGGGCTTTGGATATTCGCTGCGAGGAGCATACCCTTTTGCTGTCCCGGCGCATCAGCGCCGGCCGGAGCCTGTATAAAATCAACGAGGAAGTGGCCAGCCAAGCCCGGGTGCGGGCGGTGACGGCCCTCCTGGTGGATCTGCATGGCCAGCATGAGCATCAATCCCTGCTAAAGCCGGAGAGGCAGCTGGCGGTGCTGGATGAATTTGCCGGAGCGGCCTGTGAAAAAGCAAAAGAGGAGACTGCCCTGGCTTATCATTCCTATCAGGAAGCGCTGAAAGCCCTGGGTTCTTTTACCTTGTCCGAGGAAGAGAGGCAGCGGCAAATGGATTTTCTGGCTTTTGAGATCCAGGAAATCCGGCAGGCGGCGGTGCAGCCCGGGGAACGGGACGCCTTAGCGGCCCGCTTTAAGGAAATGTCCGCCTTTGAAAAGATAGAAGGGGCCTTGCAAAAGAGCCTGGAATACTTGTCCGAAGGCAGGGAAAATGCCGCCGAGTTCCTGATTAGGGCCCAGCGGGAGCTGGAGGGCGCGGTCCGTTTGTCTCCTTCCCTGGAGGATTTCAGCCAGGAAGTGATGACGGCCCAGGATATTCTTTCCTCGGCGGAGCACGGCATGAAGGCATATCTGGCAGATTCTTCCTTTAATCAGGAGGATTTTCAAAGGACAGAAAAACGGCTGGATGAGCTGCACCGCCTGGAATTAAAATACGGAGATCTCAGCAATCCGTCTAATGAGGCTCTGAAAAAACGGGAGCTGGAATGGGAAAAACTGGAAGCCTATGAGCAGGAACGCAAGAAAACGGAAGCGGAAATCAGCCGTTCCCGCTTGATTTTGGAAGAGGCTTCGGCCCGTCTCCATGCGCTGCGGCTGGCGGCGGCACCCAAGCTGGATGCCGCCCTGATTCAGGAGATGAAGGCCCTGAACTTCCTCTCCGTGCAGCTGAAAACCGAAGTGGAGGAACTGGCGGATTTTTCCGCCGGCGGAAAGGACCGGGCCGTCATTACGGTTTCCTTAAACCCCGGGGAAGCTCCCGGCCCGCTGCAGAAGGTGGCTTCCGGCGGGGAACTTTCCCGCATCATGCTGGCCATTAAAACGGTTTTAGCGGACAAGGACCGGATCCCCACGGTAATCTTTGACGAGATTGACAGCGGCATTTCCGGCCAGACGGCCCAGGCGGTGGGACGGAAGCTGAAGGACATTTCCCGCTATCGGCAGGTGATCCTTATTACCCATTTGCCTCAGATAGCGGCCCCGGCGGACCGGCATTACGGCATCGAAAAGCAGGTGGAAGGCGCAAGAACCCTGACCCGGATCCGGCTGCTGAATGAAGAGGAATCTTTAGGAGAGCTGGCCAGACTCCTGGGTGGTGATTTAAGGAGCGAAAGCGTGTACGAAACGGCGAGGGAGCTGAAGCAGGCGGGTCGATGAGGGCATCGCCCTCTGCGAAACGACCCTCCCCCTGAAGAGGGGGAGGGTGTCAGCCCCTGGCTGACGGGAGGGGGCGACTGACAGAAAGCAAAACAGGACGGCCCTTTCGGACCGTCCTGCTTGTTGATGTATTGGGAACAGAGGGTGTTGCTCCTTAGGCCATCTTGTTAACCATAATGGTCATACGAGAAATTTTGCGGGAAGTGGTGTTCTTGTGATACACGCCCTTGCTGGTGGCCTTGGTCAGTTCCGCTTCGGCAGCTTTTAAAGCTTCCTGGGCGGCGGCCTTGTCACCAGCTTCCACAGCGGCATACACTTTCTTTACGAAAGTCTTTACCCGGGAACGGACGGCTTTGTTGCGCTCCGCATTGCGGGCGGCAACCAGAACTCTCTTCTTAGCAGATTTAATGTTAGCCAATGTTCTACCTCCACATCAGATTCACGGGGCAATGGGTCGGTTGCCACGAGTCATATTCCGCAAGACACGATACGGAACGATACATATATTAGCCATATCAGCCTTTCTTGTCAAGGGCAAATTGCGTAAGATAAGACGAAAACTTGAATTATTCAGCGGGATATCCTATAATTCTTTCTGTTGCGGAGGAATTATGCATCAGGATTCTGTAAAAATCAGTTTGATTGTGCCGGTTTATAACACGCGTTCCTATTTGGAAACCTGTGTGGGAAGCGTGAAGGCCCAGACTTTTCAGGACTGGGAGCTGGTTTTGGTGGACGATGGGTCCACTGACGGTTCCGGCGAGCTTTGTGACAGCCTGGCGGCGGAGGATGCACGCATCCGGGCGCTGCATTTTGATAACGGCGGCGTCAGCCGGGCCCGCAACCGGGGGATGGAATCGGCCCGGGGAGAAGCCATTGTCTTTTTGGACAGCGATGACCGGGTGGATCCGGCTTACCTGGCCAGGCTTTGGGAATTGAGACAGCAGTACGGGACGGAGCTGGCAGCCGTGGGGTTTTCGGGAGACAATGAATCGGTGAGCACCCTTCATAAAGCCTTGCCGGAAGTATGCATGACATCGGAACGCTTTTTGCGCTATGCCCTCGGCGATCAGTACGGCATTACCCTGTCCTGCTGCGCTGTGATCTATCCGGCAGCCTGGAAACTGCGCTTTCAGGAGGGCATTGCCTACGGGGAAGACAGCCTGTTTTTTTGCCAGGCCTTGAAAAGAGCCGGCCGTATTGCATACGATGCCGTCCCTTTGTATGAGTATTACACGGGCCGGGAGGGCAATACCTTTACCCGCCAGAGCCTGAAAAAGATGGAAGAAAGATTGGGAATCTGGGAACAGATGCAGCAGTTGTTTGGCGGCCATGATTCGGGACTGAAAGGGGATTTCCTGCGGATTCTCTGCGATGTGCATCTGCAGGCCGCGAGGCAGGCAGAAAAGGAACGGAATCCGGCTGCCCGGAAGCGGCACCGGAAGGAAGCGGCCGGATATTATAAACCCCTGCTGAGGCAGGGGGATGTTTCCGTCAAACATAAACTGCGGCTGGGTCTTTTGCTGCTTTCTCCGGTGAAGGGCGCCGACCTGTGGGAAGGCCTTCAGAAGAGTAAGGCAGCCTCATCCCAGGCGGCGTCTAAAGCGGATGGCTCCGCAAAGGAAAGCGAAACGGCCGGAGGCGAATAAACGGAAAATCAAACGGTTTTTCCAGCCCAGATACGGGGAGCGGGCCAGCTCCTTCAGTTCGGGGTGCTGCTTTACAAAGCTGCGGGCATAGGCGCTCACTTCCTTTTGATCATATCCCTCCTCTAACATGAAATACAGAATGCCATCCAATACGCCCCGGTAGGAAGAGGCTTTCAGCAAGGTTCGGTGTTCTTCGTCCCACAGACCCCATTGCTTCATATAGGGCTCAAAAAAGTCCCATTTACCCGGGTTCAAGCGCTGGGCCAGCTTGTCTTTGTCAAAGCGGTGCATCACGCTGTTTTGGCGGATGCGGTAACGGGTAAGCCGCCGGTTCGTATAGAGAATGCGGTTTGCCTGAGTCAGGGGATATAAAGCGTGCAAAGCATCCTCTCCATAGGGATTGGAGAGGCAAGGCCCGTAATCCGAAGGATCCTCCTGATACAGGCTGCGGCGCACGGCCTTGGCCCAAAGGGCATCCAGACTATTGCCCCGGATATACAGTTCAAATAAAGGCTTTTTTTCCTCATCCCCTTCAAACAGGGTTAAATCCGCAAAGAGAGGAGGGCGCAGATCATCCGGCCGCTGATCCTCATAAAAAGCCGTAAATTCATAAAGAATCATATCCGGATTATTGTATTCTTCCCGGAGCCGGTGCAGACAGGACAGGCTGTCTGCTTCCATTAAATCGTCCGCATCCAGCCAGAGAATGCAATCGCCCCGGGCTTCCGCCACGGCTTCCCGGCGGGTGGGAATGGTACCCCGGTGGGGACAGTGGATCACCCGGATCCGCTCGGGAAAGCGGGCGGCCAGGGCATCGCAAAGGGAGGCGCACTCGTCAGGAGAACCGTCCTCCACCAGCAGCAGTTCATAATCATCAAAGGCCTGATCCAGCACGGACTGAACGGATTCCTCCAGGGTTTCCGCCGCCATGTAGACCGGCATCAGGATACTGAATTCCATTTGTTTGTCCTTTCTGTTTCCGGCAGGCCTATTATATATAATCTTGACCCTTTATTCAAGGGGATGTATACTAGGAGGCAAAGTCAGCGGCATGCGCAGGAGAACAGAATGGACAGTCCCTTGATCAGCCTGGTTGTCCCGGTTTACAACACGGAAAAATATGTGGAAAAGGCGGTTCGCAGCGTCCTGGCCCAGGGCTTTGACGACTGGGAGCTTCTTCTGGTGGATGACGGATCCACGGACGGCAGCGGCGCTGTCTGCGATGCCCTGGCCGGGGAAGATGAACGCATCCGCGTATTTCATCAGCCAAACGGCGGCGTCAGCAGTGCCCGCAATCTGGCATTGGATCAGGCGCGAGGCCGCTTTCTCTGTTTTTTAGACAGCGATGATACGCTGGACAGCACCTTCTTCGAAAAAATGCTGGCTATGCAGGCTCAGGCCGGATCCGTTCCCGTCTGCTGTGGCTTTGACTGGCAGGAGGCGCATGAAACGAATCAGCCTGCTCGCCCGCTTCCAAGCAAAAGGGTTTCTCTGGATGACTTCCTCTTTGAGGCCCTGATCGGGCGGCTGGGGCTTCCCCTATGCTGCGTAACCTGGTTGATACCGGCTGAGACCGCCTTACGGCAACGCTTTGATGAAAGCCTGGGATATGGGGAAGACAGTTTGTTTCTGATGCAAGTGCTGCTTCATTATCGGGAGGTCTGGTATGATCCCCAGCCCCTTTACCGCTACCTGACGGAGCGGGACGGCAATACGGTCACCGAACGCTCGCTGAAGAAATCCGCAAGCCGTTATCGTTCTCTGGAGAAAACCCTGGCCCTTTGCCGGGGGCAATTGCCTAAAACAGAGCAGGTGCTGATCAAACATTTGGTGGAGTGCGCTGCCGAAGCGGCCAGGAGGGCCAGGCGGGAAGGGAAGCAAAAGGAATATAAAAGCTATAAAAAGCTTTGTCTGGACTGGTGGAAACAACTAAGCCGCTGCAAGGATATTTCCGGGAAGGACCGCCTGCGGCTTTTGGCCTACGGCCTCTCCCCTTGCCTCAGCGAAAAAATGATGATGAAAATATACGGAAGAGTATAGAACAGGAATGCAATCATGCCGAATAATCGGGATACAATCAGTATTATTGTGCCAGTGTACAAGGTGGAAGGCCTTTTAGACCGCTGCGTGGCCTCCGTTACCGCCCAGACATATCAGGATTGGGAATTGATTTTGGTGGATGACGGTTCCCCGGATGGCTGCGGAAAAATCTGCGACGCTTGGGCGGCCCGGGATTCCAGAATCCGGGTGATACACCAGCCAAACGGAGGGCTTTCCGCAGCCCGCAATGCCGGGATTGAGCTGGCAGGAGGGAAATGGCTGGCATTTTTGGACAGCGACGACTGGTGGGCGGAAACCTTTCTGGAGGAAATGTCGGAGGCCCTCCGGCAGGCGGAAGCCGATATGGCCATTTGTGGCTGGGTTTCCGAATTTGAAGACGGCAGCCCCTCTCAGGAGCGTCTGCCGGAAAAAGGCGTCCGGACTTCCTATGAGGCTCTGAAAATTCTGTCCGGAACAGAGGGTGTGCTGTTTGTAACAGCCTGGAACCGGCTGATTCGCCGCAGTCTGTGGAAGGAATTGCGTTTTCCTCCGGGGAAGCTTCACGAGGATGAATATACGGCCCATTTGGTGTTGGACCGCATGCCCCGCATAGCGGTTTTAGACAGACCCCTGGTGCATTACTGGCAGCGGAAGGGAAGTATTACGGCCGTCGCCGGGGATCTCAGGCATTGGGACGGGGCAGAGGCTTTTGCGCAGCGCTACCGTTATTTTGCTGAACAGGGATATAAGGATCTTTTACCCCTGACCTTCGAAAAATTCCGATATCAGTATTTCCTTTGTCTGCGGGAATTGGATACGGGCAGCCCGGAGGGCAAAAAGCGTCTGGGGGGAATACGGCAGGCGGCGGCGCCGCTGCTGGCCCGAAAGGAGTATTTAAGGAGCTGTTCCCCGGGAGAGCGCCTGGGCTTGACCCATCCGCATCTTTGGAAACGGATTTATCAACTGCGTCACGGCGCAGAATAAAAGGAGATACGAATGAAGTTTTTTGATAAAATGGAACAGAAGCTGGGCCGCTTTGCCATTCCCAACCTGACTTTGTATATCGTTGTTCTTTATGTGGGGGGCTTTATTCTGCAGATGACCAATCCGGGGTTCTACCTGCTGAAGCTTTCCCTGAATATGGAACGGATTTTCGCAGGGGAAGTCTGGCGTCTTTTTACCTTTGTCATTTTTCCGCCAACTACCCAGATCCTCTGGTTTTTGCTGGAATTGTTTATTATCTATAATCTGGGAAACACCCTGGAACGGATGTGGGGCCGGTTTTATTACAACCTCTATATCTTTTTAGGGCTCTTTTCTCTGGTGCTGGCCTCCCTTTTGGCCTATCTCATCGGGGGCTGGGTTCTGCTGCTGACTCCGGGCAATCTGTATATGACATTGCTTTTGGCCTTTGCCATGACCTTGCCGGATATGCAGTTCCTGCTGTATTTCATTATTCCGGTAAAGGCTAAGTACCTAGCCATTTTCTATGTGGCCTTGATGGTTTATCAGTTTGTGCGGGGAAGCTGGGGCACCCGGATCGAGATCCTGGCTTCCTTTGCCAATGCCTTGATTTTCTTTCTGCTGATCCGGAATCCCGCCCGGCGGGTGCAGCAGACTTTTCGGAAGCGGGCCTTTGACCAGCGGGTGCGGGCGGCTCAGCAGCAGGCGCAGAAAATGCGGCCCTTCGGACGGGGGCATCATGTCTGCGCCGTTTGCGGACGCAGCAGTGAAGATGATCCCAATCTGGAATTCCGCTATTGCAGCAAATGCGCCGGGGGCCGGGAGTATTGTATGGAGCATTTGTATACGCATGTGCATGTGGAGTAGGGTGTAGTTTTTGTTGACATAGTTGTTAATCTTTGATACATTAAAAACAGGGAGATGACGGGGTCATTTTCCTTTTTTTGTAAAAAGGGCTTGACAGAAGGAAAGAGATAGGATAGGATATGCATATACGAACAAAAGTTCGAACGGAGGAATCATGAACAAAGAAGATCGTTTGAAAGCCATTGAAACTTTAGTCGCCAATACGGACAAGGATTTCGGTAAAGGCTCCATTATGCGCCTGGGTGAAAACCGGGATATGAACATTGAAACCATCCCTACGGGTTCTCTGGCCCTGGATCTGGCCTTGGGCCTGGGAGGACTCCCCCGGGGCCGTATCGTGGAAATCTACGGGCCGGAGTCCGGCGGCAAAACCACTCTTGCCCTGCATATCATTGCAGAGGCCCAGAAGCGGGAAGGCTTTGCGGGCTTTGTGGATGCGGAGCATGCCCTGGACCCTCTGTACGCCAAAAAAATCGGCGTGGATATTGACAACCTGTATGTTTCCCAGCCGGATAACGGGGAGCAGGCCCTGGAGATTGCAGAGGCCATGGTCCGTTCCGGGGCGATGGATGTGGTAGTCATTGACTCTGTGGCTGCCCTGGTGCCCAAGTCCGAAATCGAAGGGGATATGGGGGACTCCCATGTGGGCCAGCAGGCCCGGCTGATGTCCCAGGCCTTGCGGAAACTTACTGCCGCCATCAACCGCTCCAACTGCATTGTGATTTTCATTAACCAGCTGCGGGAAAAGATTGGTGTGATGTTCGGCAACCCGGAGACCACCACCGGCGGCCGGGCTCTCAAGTTTTATTCTTCCGTCCGCCTGGATGTACGGCGCACGGAAAGCTTAAAGCAAGGGGGAGAAGTCATCGGCAACCATGTGCGGGTGAAGGTGGTGAAAAACAAAGTGGCCCCGCCTTTCAAGGAAGCGGAGTTTGATATCATGTTCGGCCAGGGTATTTCCAAAGAAGGAGATGTGCTGGATTTGGCAGCCCAGGCGGGCATTGTGGAAAAGAGCGGCGCCTGGTACGGCTATCAGGGCAACCGTATCGGCCAGGGCCGGGACAATACCAAGAACTACCTGAAGGCGAACCCGGAGATCATGGCGGAAATCGAGGATCTGGTGCGGGCGCATTTCGGCTTCGGTGCCAAAAAAGAAGCCTCGGAGGCCGCTGCCCAGGCGGAAAAGAAGCCGGAATAAGGCATTTTGCATACTTTTTGCAAAGTTTTTAAAAAAACACTTGCCAGTGCTTGATTTCTGTGCTATGATGCCGACGGTTAGTGGATAGTTGCATGAGTGAAAGAGTGGATTGGACGTCCGCTCTTTCGCTTTTGTCAGGAGGTCTGCCGGATGAAAACCGGCGGCACAACAGGAGAACCGCTGTGAATAAACGAGAACAGGTGGAAAGCAAAACAGAAAAGCTCCTGGAACCCATTTTAAATCCGGGCAATCTGGAATTGGTGGATCTGGAGTATGTGAAGGAAGGCAGTGATCAAATCCTGCGGGTCACCCTGGATAAGGAAGGCGGGCTCCGTATTGATGATTGCGAACGGGTCAGCCGGGCCCTGAGCGAAGCACTAGACCAGGCGGATTTTATAGACGACGCCTATATGCTGGAGGTCAGTTCCCCCGGACTCTTAAGGCCTTTAAAAAAAGAGAAAGACTTTCAGAGGAACCGGGGGAAGGAAATCGAGATTCATCTTTATAAAGCTATGGAAGGCAGTAAAGAATGGATCGGAGTTCTAAAGGACTATGACCCCAAGTCGGTTACCATTGTAAACGAAGAAGATGAGCGGCAATTTCTTTTGCAGGATATCTCCCTCATCAGGCCTTATATAGATTTTTCGGACTTATAAACACAGAACCGGACACGGACAGCAAGGAGGACAAAAGAAAATGAATAAGGAACTGTTGGATGCCATATCCCTGATTGAAAAGGAAAAGAATATAGATCGGGAAATCCTGCTTACGGCGCTGGAAGAATCGCTGACGGCGGCATACAGTAAATCCTTTGAGAAGGCCGATAAATCCGCGGACCGCAAAGGGGACAGACGGGTGGACAATATCCGGGTGATCCTGGACCGGGATACGGGAGATTACAAAATCTACCGGGAAAAAACCGTGGTGGAAGAGGTGACGAATCCGGCTTCGGAAATCCTTTGGGAGGAGGCCAAGCTTATCAGCAAGGCCTACCAGATCGGGGATGTGGTGCAGGAAGAATTGCCTCTGGACAGCTTCAGCCGGGTCACGGCCCAAAATGCCAAAAACAACTTCCGGACTAAGCTGCTGGAGGAAGAACGCCGCTCCGTCTTTGAGCGCTACAACAGCAAGCTGGGACAGATCGTGACCGGCCTGGTGCAGCGCCGCATGGAAGAGCGGACCATTATCAACCTGGGTAACACGGATGCTATCCTGCCCAAGTCCGAACAGATTGAAACGGAGAGCTACCGCAATAACGAACGCATTAAAGTGATGGTGCTGAAGGTGGAAGCCCGGGCTCCCAAGAAAGAGCCGGTGATTACCGTCAGCCGTACCCATCCGGATATGGTACGCCGTTTCTTTGAGGCGGAAGTGCCGGAAATCAAGCAGGGACTGGTGGAAATCAAAGCCGTGGCCCGGGAGGCAGGATCCCGCAGCAAGATGGCTGTGGTGTCTTATGACGAGGCGGTGGATGCCATCGGCGCCTGCGTGGGCTTAAACGGTACCCGGGTGAATGCCGTGGTGGATGAACTGGGGGGCGAAAAAATCGATCTGGTGGAATGGCGGGATCATCCGGCGGAGTTTATTGAAAATGCCCTGAAGCCTGCCAAGGTGATTATCGTGCTGGCGGACGAAGAAGATAAGACCGCTCAGGTCATCGTGCCGGACTTCCAGCTGTCCCTGGCTATCGGCCGGGCAGGACAGAATGTGCGGCTGGCGGCCCGTCTGACAGGGTTTAAGATCGATATCAAGTCCGAATCGGAAGCCAAGGAAAGCGGCCTCTTTGAAGAAATCGGCTATATTGACGATTACGAAGGAGACGAAGAGGAATACTATGAGGAAGGCTACGAAGAGGAATATATAGAAGAAGGCTACGAAGAAGAGTATGTCGAAGAAGGCTCCGAGGAAGACTACATAGAGGAGGGTTCCGAGGAAGCCCAGGAAGGATAAGCCTGAATGGAAGATCGGAAGAAAGGGCAAAGAAGCTGTGCGGCCTGCCGAAAAAAGCAGGATAAAAGCGAACTGGTGCGGATTGTCCGCAGTCCGGAGGGAGGCATCCGCCTGGATATCTCCGGCCGGGCCCCGGGACGGGGAGTCTACCTTTGTCCCCGGGAGGCGTGCCTGAACATGGCCCTGAAAAAAGGAAGCCTGTCCAGGAGTTTGCACAGCGCCCTTTCCGCCGAAGAACAGGAAGCCATCCGAAAGGAGTTTTGCGGCCTTGAAACAAGAGACACTTAGATTGATAGGCCTGGCTAAACGGGCCGGCGCGGTGATGAGCGGCTCCTTCCTGGTGGAGCAGGCGGTGCATAAGCGGAAAGCCCGGCTGATCCTCCTGGCGGAGGATGCTTCCGGAAATACAAAGAAACAGATTCGGCAAATGGCGCAGTACAGAAAGATTCCCCTGGCGGAGGCCGGCGGAAAAGAGGAGCTGGGACACGCCATCGGCCAGGGGGAAAGAAGCTGTCTGGCGCTTACGGATGAGAATCTGGCAGGAGCGGTCAAAAAGAAATTGGAAGAAGAAGGAATCCAAGTGGATTGTCAGGGGGTATAGGAATGGATAACGAAAAGAAAGTAACGAAAGATGAGAACGGGGAAGTTAAAAAGAAAAAGTATAGTGTGGTATTCCGCCCCGGCAACAGCCAGCAAAACAGTGTAAAAACCAGGCCTGCCGGTACGGCGCCTGCCCGGAAACCGGCTGCGTCCGCCGGGAGCAAGGCGGCTCCGGCCAAACCGACGGCTGCCAAGCCTGCGGCCCGTCCTGCGGCAGCCAAAGCAGCGGCGGAGGAAGCGGCGGAAGTGAAAAAACCGGCCGCGCGGAAGACGGCGGCTGTGAAAGCAGAGCCGGAAACCAAGGCGGAAAAGCCTGTGGCGGAAATTCCCGCAGCAGAAACGGCGCCTGTGCAGGCGGACAGGACCGAAGCCGCGGCGCCTGCGGAAAAGAAGACGGCGGAGCCGAAGGCCCAGCCCAAAACGGAAGCCAAAGCCCCGGCAGCCGCTTCCGGGACGGAGTCTGCGCCGTCCGCCAAGGATGAGAAAAAGGAAACGGTACAGGAAGCGCCTAAACCCGCGGCCCGTTTTGTGGACTTAAGCCAGGTCCGGGCAGCGGAGAAGGAAGCCAAGGAGCGGAGCGCCCGCCTGGCCAAACAGCAAGCGGAGCGGCGCAATCAGGCCCGTCAGGGCGGCGGCCCCGGCGGAGCACCCCGCAGCGGAGACAGAAGACCCGGTGCGGGGGGATCTCAGGGAAGAGGCCCTCAGGGTGGATTCCGGGGACCTGTGCCTAATAAGGACGAAGATAACAATACGCGCCGTCCCTCTGCCCCGGCCCGGGGACGCTCCGGCGGTCCGGCAGCGGGAGATATGGGACTGGGCCTTAGCAAAGGCGGAAAAGGGGGCAAGCAGTCCCAGCGCCAGTCCGGAGCCGGACGGGACAATAACCGTTATAACAAGGGTGATTCCGATGAAATGCGCCGTCCCGGCGGGAAAAACGCCCGGGGCAAGGGCGGCAGCATGAAGGAACTGGAAAAGGTAGCCAAGAGCGCCAAGACGGAAAAGACCGAGCCTCAGATTAAGGTGATTACCATTCCGGAAACCCTGACCATTCAGGAACTGGCGGCGGCTATGAAAATGCAGCCGGCGGCCTTGATAAAAAAGCTGTTTTTGGGCGGCAAGGTCTATACCGTCAATCAGGAAGTGGATTATGACACGGCGGCGGATATTGCGCTGGAGTTTGATGTCATCGCCGAGCAGGAAGAAAAGATCGACCTGATCGAGGAGCTTTTGAAGGATACCATTGAGGACAAGCCGGAAGATTTGGTGCCCCGTCCGCCCGTGGTCTGCGTCATGGGTCATGTGGACCATGGTAAGACATCCCTGCTGGATGCTATCCGCAAGACCAATGTGACTTTGGGCGAAGCCGGCGGCATCACCCAGCATATCGGCGCCTATACCGTGGAAGTAGGTGGGCAGAAGATTACCTTCCTGGATACTCCCGGCCACGAAGCCTTTACCGCTATGCGTATGCGTGGCGCCCAGGCTACGGATATCGCCATTCTGGTGGTGGCGGCGGACGACGGCGTGATGCCGCAGACCATTGAAGCCATCAACCATGCCAAAGCGGCGGGAGTAGAAATCGTGGTGGCCATCAATAAGATCGATAAGCCCGGCGCCAACATTGACAAGGTGAAAAAAGAATTGTCCGAATACGGCCTTATCGGAGAAGAATGGGGCGGCACGGACATTTTCGTACCGGTTTCCGCCAAGCGGGGAGACGGCATTGAAGAACTGCTGGAAATGATGCTGCTGGTGGCGGAGATGCATGAATTAAAGGCCAACCCCAACCGTTTGGCCCGGGGCCTGGTAATTGAGGCCCAGCTGGATACTACCCGGGGGCCCGTGGCTACGGTGCTGGTGCAGAAAGGTACCCTGCATGTGGGTGAAACGGTGGCCGCCGGATCCAGCCACGGTAAAATCCGGGCCATGCTCAATGACAAAGGCGAGCGGGTCAGCGAAGCGACACCGGGCACGCCTGTGGAAATCCTGGGTCTGTCCACCGTGCCTGCAGCCGGAGAAGTCTTTGTGGCAACGGAAAGCGATAAGGATGCCCGCAGCTATGCGGAAACCTTTATTTCCGAGGAACGGCGCAAGATGGTGGAAGGCTCCAAGCACCGCATGAATCTGGAAGATATCTTCAGCCAGATCCAGAGCGGCAATATGAAGGAACTGAACCTGATTGTCAAGGCGGATGTGCAGGGCTCCGTGGAAGCGGTGAAGGCTTCCCTGACCAAGCTGTCCAACGAGGAAGTGGCGGTGAAGGTGATTCACAGCGGCGCCGGCAATATCACCGAATCGGATGTGACGCTGGCGGCGGCCTCCAATGCCATCGTCATCGGCTTTAATGTGAAGATCGATGCGAAGGTTAAGGCCATTGCGGATCAGGAAAAGGTGGATGTGCGGCTCTATGACATCATCTACAATGCCATTGAAGATGTGGAGAATGCCATGCTGGGCATCCTGGAACCTGTTTATGAAGAGCAGATTACCGGAAACGGTGTCATCCGGCAGGTATTTAAGGCCTCCGGCATCGGCAATATTGCCGGCAGCTATATCCTGGACGGCAAGATCATCCGGGGTTCCAAGTGCCGCATCAAGCGGGGCGAGGAAGTGATTTTCGACGGCAATCTGGCATCCCTGAAGCGTTTTAAGGATGATGTGAAGGAAGTGGCTGCCGGTTACGAGTGCGGCCTGGTATTCGAGAAGTTCAATGATTTCGCCGTGGACGATACCTTCGAGGCCTATACCATGAAGCAGGTGCCCCGGAAGTTAAAGTAAAAGGACAAGTGCAACATAGACCGTAGGGGCGGCTATCAGCCGCCCGGTGTGTTCCGGCAGCGGAAGACCTGCGGGCGAGCCATGCTCGCCCCTACGCAGGCGCCGCCAGGCATATCACGCCCATAATGAGGATATATGAAAAAAAACAGTATCAAAAACGAAAGAATCAATGCGGAAGTCCAGCGGGCCCTCAGCCAAATCATCCGGGAGGATGTGAAGGACCCCCGCATTCCCGTGATGGTCAGTGTGGTGCACTGCCAGGTGGCCCCGGATCTGAAAAGCTGTAAAGCCTATATCAGCGTTCTGGGGGATGAGCAGGCCCGGGCAGACTGCCAGGCGGCCTTAAAAAGCGCCGGAGGTTTCATCCGCCGGGAACTGGCTCACAGCCTCAATCTGCGCATCACGCCGGAGATCAGCTTCATCATGGACAATTCTATCCAATACGGGGTGGAAATGTCCCAAAAAATCGATGAAGTGATGAAAAAGCAGGAAGAATCGCAAAACTAAGGGCGACTCCTTGCCCTCTCCCTGACGAGGGAGAGGGTGGCACGGCCGTCAGGCCGTGACGGGTGAGGGCGACTCGAAATCCAACTAACTACAAAGGAGGTAAAGCATGGACGGACTAATCATTGTCAAGAAGGAAAAGGGCTTTACCTCCTTTGACGTGGTGGCCAAATTAAGAGGCATTTTAGGAGAAAAGAAAATCGGCCATCTGGGAACCCTGGACCCGGAAGCGGAGGGCGTTCTGCCGGTCCTGGTGGGCCGTGCCACCCGACTGGCCCCGTTGATGGGGGAAAGCGAAAAGGTGTACCGCTGCACCCTGCTTCTGGGTATCCGTACCGATACCCAGGATACCACCGGCCGGCTCTTGGAAAGGCGCCCCGTCTCCTGCAGGGAAGAGGAGGTGCGGGCTCTTATCCCCTCTTTTATCGGGGCGCAGGATCAGCTTCCCCCCATGGTATCCGCCAAAAAAGTGGAAGGGCAGCGGCTCTACGATCTGGCTCGGCAGGGCAAGGAGGTGGAGCGGAAGAGCTGCCGCATTCACATTGAAGATATACAGATTCTTTCCGTAGATTTGCCACGGGTAGAACTGCGGGTTTGCTGCTCTGCCGGTACCTATATCCGCACCCTTTGTCATGATATAGGGGAAAAGCTGGGCTGCGGCGGCGCCATGGAGACGCTGGTCCGGGAGGCGGCGGGACCCTATGAACTGGGAGAAGCCATTTCCCTGGATGAGATTTGTTCTTTGGTCCTTACGGATTCTTTGCATAAAAGAATGCGGTCTTTAAAGGATCTTTTGCGCCAATATGCCGGCTTTGTCTGCACCGCCCAGGGAGAAAAATATGCTTCCAACGGCAACCCTTTGTCTCTTCATTTGGGGACCCTGGAAAAGCCCGTCTGGGACGGATTCTGCGTGCATGTCATGAAAGCGGACCGGACCTCCATCGGTTTGTTCCGCTTCAAAGAAAGCCAGAATAAACTGCTTCCCGAGGTGATGATCCCGCCGGAGGAAAAGAAAGCAAAAGCCGCCCCTCGGCCCAGTGTGGTCTCTCTGGGGAAGTTCGACGGTGTCCATGTAGGCCATCAGGCCATCATACAGGAAATGCTGCGACAGGCAGAGGCGGAGAAGCTGAAAACCCTGCTCTTTTCCTTTACCAATCCGCCGGAAACCATGACCCAGCACAGAAAAGAGGAACTCTTGACCACGGCGGAGGAAAAACGCCTGCTGCTGAAAGAGATGGGAATCCATACCCTGGTGGAGGCCCGTTTTACCCGGGCCATGCGGGATATGCCGGCGGAGCAGTTCCTGAAGGATATTCTGATTGGCCGCTACGGCATGAAGAAAATCGTGGTGGGGCCGGATTGCAGCTTTGGCAAGGACCGGCAGGGGGATGTGAGTTATCTCCGAAAACATGCCTCGGTACTGGGTTATGAAGTAACGGTGGTGGATAAGATCCAAATGGATGGGGATATTGTCAGCAGCAGCCGCATTAAAACCCTGGTGAAGGAAGGCAAAATGGAGGCGGCTGCCCGCCTTTTGGGCAGACCCTTTGCCCTGCGGGGCCGGGTGGGTTACGGACGGCATCTGGGAGAGACTCTGGGCTTTCCCACCATCAATGTGAAAATGCCGCCGGAGAAGGTCTTTCCTCCCTTTGGGGTATATGCGTCCTTAACGGAAACGGAGGAAGGAATCCACCCCGGTATGAGTAATTTCGGCATCAAGCCCACGGTGGAAAGAGAAGGGCTTCCGGCCATTGAGACCCATTTGTTGGATGAGAACCTTAACCGCTACGGCTGCCTTTGCCGCCAGCAGCTCTTAAGCTATATCCGCCCGGAGCAGACTTTTTCCTCTTTGGATGCCTTAACGGCGCAGTTGAAGCAGGATAAAGAGCAGCTGCTGGCGTATTTTTCTGCTGCTTCGCCTCAAAGAATTCCATAAAATGCTTTACATTCCCGGGGCTTTGTGCTACAGTATGCTTTGCGCCTGTGCCGGGCTTTTGGATTTCCCAACCGAAGCGCAGCAGCAGGTAAGAATATTATTCGGGAGGCTGTGAAATGACCAGCAAAGAAAGAAAGGCCCAGATCGTGGCCGAATTTGGCAAGAACCCCCAGGACACCGGTTCGCCGGAAGTGCAGATTGCTCTTTTGACGGAGCGTATCCGGGAGCTGACGGAGCACCTGAAAGAGCATGGCAAGGATAACCACTCCCGCCGTGGTTTGTTTATCCTGGTAGGCCGTCGCCGGGGGTTATTGGATTACATGAAGGCCAATGATATTGAGGCCTATCGTAATTTGATCGAGCGTTTGGGAATCCGCCGTTGATTCCGCTTGTCAGAGGGTGGTGTCGCCACCCTCTGATTCTTTGTGTATTCGGCGGCAGAGGTCTTTCGAGACATCAAATAAGGCGGTAAGGTGCGTGTCACCCTGAGCACAGCGAGGGATCCCGTCACATTGTCCGTTCCTTGCCTCTTTATCTGTTGTTTCGAGCTTCTGCCGTCTTATAAGGCGATGAATCATCGCCCCTATGAAAGAAAAGGAGAAGCTATGTACAAAACCTATTCAATGGAACTGGCCGGCCGCACCCTGTCTGTGGACATCGGCCGGGTAGGCGCCCAGGCTAACGGCGCTGCCTTTATGCACTACGGAGATACCATTGTATGCTCCACTATTGCCGCTTCGGAAAAGCCCCGGGACGGCATCGATTTCTTCCCTCTGACGGTGGAATACGAAGAGAAGATGTATGCGGTGGGCAAGATCCCCGGCGGCTTTAACAAGCGGGAAGGCCGGGCTTCGGAACACGCCACCCTGGCCAGCCGGGTGATCGACCGGCCTATGCGTCCCCTCTTTCCCAAGGATTACCGGAATGATGTAACCTTAAGCAATCTGATTATGAGCGTGGACCCGGACTGCAATCCGGATGTGGTAGCCATGCTGGGCTGCTCCATTGCCACGGCCATTTCCGATGTTCCCTTTGACGGCCCTATCGCCGCCACTATGGTGGGCCTGGTAAACGGCCGCCTTTGCTTTAACCCTACGGAAACCGAGCGTATGGTCTCCGATCTGGCCCTGACGGTGGCTTCCACCAAAGACAAGGTGATCATGATCGAAGCCGGCGCCAATGAAGTGGAAGAGTCCGTGATGCTGGACGCCATTTTCCAGGCCCACGAGCTGAACAAAGAGATCATTGCCTGGATCCAGACCATCGTGGATGAAGTGGGCAAGCCCAAGCACAGTTATGAAGCCCATGAAGTGCCCGCGGATCTGTACGAGGATATGGTTTCCTTTATTACCCCCGAGGCCATGGAAGAGGCGGTGTTTACGGACGAGAAGGCAGTGCGGGATGAGAACATCCGCCAGATTACGGCCAAACTGGAAGAGCGCTATGCGGATAAGGAAGAATGGCTGGCTGCTCTGGGCGAAGCGGTGTATAAGTTCCAGAAGCTGACGGTGCGGAAGATGATCTTAAAGGATCAGAAGCGGCCTGACGGACGCCGGATGGATCAGATCCGTCCCCTGCATGCGGAAGTGGATGTGCTGCCCCGGGCCCACGGCTCTGCCATGTTTACCCGCGGCCAGACCCAGATTATCGACGCCTGCACCCTGGCGCCTTTATCCGAGGCTCAGAAGATCGACGGCCTGGACCGGATGGTTACCAGCAAGCGCTATATGCATCATTATAACTTCCCCAGCTGGTCTGTGGGAGAAACCAAGCCTTCCCGGGGACCGGGACGGCGGGAAATCGGTCACGGCGCTCTGGCTGAGCGGGCTCTGATTCCTATGCTGCCCAGCGTGGAAGAGTTCCCTTATACCATCCGCTGCGTATCCGAAACCATGGAATCCAACGGTTCCACCTCCATGGCCTCCACCTGCGCCTCCTGTATGGCCCTGATGGCGGCCGGCGTGCCCATTAAGGCTATGGTAGGCGGCATTTCCATCGGTCTGGTGACCGGGGATTGTGACGAGGACTTCACCCTGTTGACGGATATCCAGGGGCTGGAAGACTTCTTCGGAGATATGGACTTTAAGGTGACGGGGACCCATAAGGGCATTACCGCCATCCAGATGGATATTAAGATTCACGGCTTGACGGATGATATCATCAAAGGAGCCATTGAACGGGCCCGCCAGGCACGGCTGTACATCATGGACGAAGTCATGAGCAAGGCCATTGCCGAGCCTCGTCCGGAAATCAGCAAGTGGGCGCCCAAGATTGTTTCCATCACCATCGATCCCACCAAGATCGGGGATGTGATCGGCAAGCAGGGCAAGGTGATCAACAAGATCATTGAAGATACCGGCGTGCAGATCGATATTGAGGATGATGGTTCCGTGGCGGTTTGCGGTACGGATATGGCCATGATCCAGAAGGCTATTCACATCATTGAAGGCATTGTAAACGATGTGGAGCCCGGCCAGGTCTTTAAGGGCCGGGTGGTAAGCATCATTCCCAGCCGGGCCTTCATTGAACTGGTGCCCGGCAAAGAAGGCGGTGTGCATATCTCCAAGATTGCCCAGCGCCGCATCGAGAAGATCGAAGATGTGCTGAAGATAGGCGATGAGGTCTATGTGAAGGTATTGGAGATCGACAAGATGGGCAGGATCAACCTTTCCATCAAGGATGTGACGGACGAGGAAAAAGCGGGGATCCAATAAGAATAATCGAAGGGGCGGCCGGAAGGTCGCCCTGTTTTTATTTGCCGCGAAAAACGGGCGGGCCCTAAAGGACTAGGCGCTATGCGCCGTCGCCATGCCCGCCCCTACTCCCTACTCCCTAATCCCTACTGCCTATGAAACAGCTTCTTCGTCTGATGCCGCGGCTCGCAGGTCAAATGCACCCCCAGTTTCTGGAAGGTAGCCATATCCACGGGAGAGAGAATGACGGTGGAGTGAGCTTCGCAGCCTGCCAGTTTATCCAGCTGGTCCAAGGCTTTTTTCGCCACTTTGCTCCGGGCAGCGCAGATGGACAAAGCAATCAGCACTTCATCCGTATGCAGCCGGGGGTTATGATTGCCTAAATGCCGGGTTTTAAGAGAGCAGATGGGTTCAATAACATCCGGCTCCATCAAAAGAGTTTTCTTCGGGATGCGGGCCAGCTTTTTCAAGGCATTTAAAAGCACGGCGGAGGCGGCTCCTAAAAGATCCGAGGTTTTGCCGCTGATAAGCGTTCCGTCATTTAGTTCTATGGCTACCGCAGGGTTCTCCGTTTTTTCCTGCCGTTCCAGGGCCGCCGCCACCACGGGGCGGTCTTCCGTGGAAATATCCGCCTGCTTCATCAAAAGCAGGATCTTCTGGACTTCCTCTTCATGTCCCCGACCCAGGCGTTTCTCGCAAAGGGCATGATAATAGCGGCGGATGATTTCCTGCCGGGCCGCCTGCCGCACCGCTTCGTCATCCACAATACAATTGCCCACCATATTGACCCCCATATCCGTGGGGGATTTATAAGGGCAGCTGCCGTAAATTTTGGCGAAAATAGCCTCCAGCACCGGGAAGATTTCCACATCCCGGTTGTAATTCACGGTGGTGACCCCGTAGGCTTCCAAATGGAAGGGGTCGATCATATTCACATCATTCAAATCCGCCGTGGCGGCTTCATAAGCCAGATTGACTGGGTGTTTCAGGGAAAGATTCCAGATGGGGAAGGTTTCGAATTTGGCATAGCCGGCTTTGATGCCCCGTTCGTTTTCGTGATACAGCTGGGACAGGCAGGTGGCCATCTTGCCGCTGCCGGGGCCGGGAGCGGTGACCACCACCAGGGGCCGGCTGGTTTCGATATATTCGTTTCTGCCGAAGCCTTCGCTGCTGACAATGTGCTCTACATCCAGCGGGTATCCTTCGATGGAATAGTGGTGGTAAACCCTGACGCCCAGCTGCTCCAGCCGGGAGCAGAAAGCCTGGGCCGCCTGCTGGCCGCCGTATTGGGTCAGCACCACGCTGCCCACCAGGAGATCATTGCCCCGGAAGGCGTCGATGAGCCGCAGCACGTCCAGATCATAAGTGATGCCCAGATCTCCCCGGACCTTGTTGCTTTCGATATCGTTTGCATTGATGGCTATGACGATTTCCGCCCGGTCTTTCAGCTGTTTCAGCATGGTTATTTTACTGTCGGGCTGAAATCCCGGCAGGACCCGGGAAGCATGGTAGTCATCAAAGAGTTTGCCGCCGAATTCCAGATATAGCTTGCCGCCAAAGGATTCGATCCGCTCCCGGATCATTTGAGATTGCATAGACAGGTAGCGGTCATTGTCAAAGCCGATTTTGAACATAGGAAACCTCCATCCTCACAAAATGTATCGAAATTGTAAAGGGATGTCAAGAGGAAAAAGGGAAAAATATACTATATTTAGCAAGAGGTCAGGCCCCGCTCCACTGTATATTGATAAAGGGCCGCAGGAAAGGGAGTGTCCTGATTTTCAAAGGCTGGCGGTTTTTCTTCCGGCATGCTCTGCAGGGAGTCCCGCAAATAGGCGCTGTTACCTGGAAACAGGCGGACTTCGTGGGGGCTGGTCAGCAGGAGATAATAATCTGACAGGATATGGTGGATGCGGCTTAAAACCCGGGGATAAAAAATGACAGAAGCCCCATGGCGGATTTTGCGGCTTGTAAGGATGTAGGTAAGGGAGGCGGAATCCCGGACAGGCCAGCTCCGGGGGCTGTGCAGCTTAAGTTCCCGCAGCCCCTGGGAGGGCATCTGAGCATAGATGAGAGGCGGATCCTGACGGATCAGCTTATTCCAAAAGAATTCCCAAAAGAGAGATTCCTCCCGTACATTCTCCGCCACATCCTCCGGCAGTATGCACCGGTAGGATAGGGCGGGATCCTGTCGCAGACAGGCCTCCAGAATATACCGGTCCCAGCAAAGATAATAGGCGGAATCGGGCAGAAGCGTGACTTCCTCCATGGGGCGAATCCTAAGACTCCATTGCCTGGGGGAGGCCGTCTTGGAAAGCGTGTCCGGCAGCGGAAGGCCTGCGTCCCACCGGCGGCAGAAAAAAGCGTATTCCAGGGCATCCGCAAGCAGGGAAAGCTCCATGCCGGATACATAATGTTTGTAGGCGCCTGCGCAATCAAAAAAATAGGCATTCCTGTCCCGGGAAGAAGGATAGTACCATCCGCCCTGGTGCAGGATTGTCCGTAAATCCGTTTCTACCTGCAAATGAAGAGGAAGCCGGGCGGAAACCAAAGAATAAATCTCCCGGCAAAAGACGGAAAAATCCATATATGTCACCGTAAATCGGGGGAATCACGGGATAATGAAGTAGTACACCTGATAGGAATCGAACCTACGTCTGTGGCTCCGGAGGCCGCCGCTCTATCCACTGAGCTACAGGTGCGCGCAGGGGTATCTTACAACATTTTTTAAAAAGGTGCAAGAGTTTATTAAAAAAGTTTTTGACAAGTTTTCCCGCCTTTGCTATGATTGCCTATATGGATAGTGGATGGCAGCATCCCATGTTTGAAACAAAAGGAGTATCTCAAGATGGCCAACGAAAACAAACAGGATGGTTTATTCCATTGGAACTTTGATTTACAGGAGTCGGATTCAGACTTTACGGATATTGATTATTCCGCCAATGCGATTAACCTTACTCCCAAGGAGGAAGAGGCGGAAATCAAACCGCTTATCTTTGTGGACGGCAGTTATAAATCCGATGCCTCCGCCGGCCAGGAAACGGATTCCTATGAGAAGGAAGAAGAAGGCAGTTTCCGGAAGTACAGAAAAGAGGCGGCCCGGAAGGGGGCCTTTGCGGGACGAGGCAAAAAAGAGCCGGATCATCCGGATTATTATGAAGATCAGGAACGCTTTTCCGGTGAAGGAAGGAATATTCCCTGGAAACCCATTCTTATCGGCGGGGGAATATTGCTTTTGGCTCTGCTGGGCCTGATTTTGATGCTGGGCGGACGGGACAAGCGGGAGAAGGTTTGGGCCAGAAACGAAGATAAGACCATTGATCAATTGGTCAGAACCTATTTTCAGGCCAAGACCGAAGCCAATGCCACCGCCATGAAGAATGTGCTGGTGGAAGGGGCCGAAGTGGATTCCCTGCAAATGACTCTGGATGCCAAGGCATACGAAGCTTACAACGATATCCGGGTTTATGCCTATCCCGGTATGAAAAAAACGGAGACGGGACTGTTTTTGACATACAACAGCAAGTTTAAGAACATTGACACCCAACTGCCCACCATCGCCTGGTTCTATGCCAAACCGGACAAGGAAAACAATCTGAAGTTGATGCCCTTAACGGATGATTCTTCTCCGGAATATAAGTATATTTACAGCACTTATGCCGGCAGCCCCGTGGAAAAACTGGCGGGGGAGGTTTCGGCGGCCAATAAGAAGGCGATTGAGGACGATCCCAACTTGCGGAAATATCTTTCGCAGCTGGCTGCCAAGAATTACGAGCCTTTTGTGCCGGAGACCACCACCACGGTGCCGCCCACTACCACGCAGGCACCTACCACTCAGCCTGCCACTACCACGGCGGAACCTGTATCGACCGCCTATGTGCCCTCCGGACCGATTTGTTACATTACGGAAGACCAAGTCCGGATGCGTTCTTCCATGGATACCACGGATTTAGGCAATGTGCTGACCGCTTTTGAGGCCGGCCACGCCCTGGAGATCCTGGAAGAGCTGGATGGCTGGGTTCGTGTGCGGGATATGCTGAGCCAGAACAAGGACGGCGGGGCGCAAACCCCCACCGGGCAGGAAGGCTATGTTTACGCCAGCTTTATCTCCAAATAAGCGCAATTGAATCGGAATTGAATTCTAAGTATGCAAAGCTGACCCGGGACTTGTTCTCGGGTCGCTCTGCACTAAAGAAGCATAAAGGGATCTGTAAACAAAATGCAAGTATCGGATTATGATTATATATTGCCACCGGAGCTGATTGCCCAGGATCCGCTGGCGGATCGGTCCGCCTCCCGGCTTTTGGTGCTGGATAAGCAAAGCGGCGCAGTATCCCACCGGATCTTCCGGGATATTCCTGCTTTTTTGGCTCCCGGAGACTGTTTGGTAATTAATAATACCCGGGTGCTGCCGGCCCGCTTGCTAGGGGTACGGAAAGATACGGGGGCCTCCGTGGAATTGCTGCTCTTAAAGCGTCTGGAGGGGGAATCCCATACCTGGGAAAGCCTGGTTAAACCCGGGAAAAAGTGCCGTACAGGAGCCGTTCTTTCTTTTGGAGATGGCTTGCTGGAAGCAGAAATTCTGGAAGTGATGGAATCCGGCAACCGCCGGGTGCAGTTCCATTTTCAGGGGATTTTTGAGGAAATTCTGGACCGGCTGGGAGAGATGCCCCTGCCGCCATACATCACCCATCAGCTAAAGGATAAAGAACGGTATCAAACGGTCTATGCCAAATATGACGGCTCGGCGGCAGCTCCTACGGCGGGCCTGCATTTTACCAGGCCGCTTTTGGAGGAAATCCGAAACAAAGGGGTATCCGTTGCGGAGATAACCCTCCATGTGGGGCTGGGAACCTTCCGGCCTGTTAAAGCGGAGGTGGTAGAAGAGCATCAGATGCACAGCGAATACTATGAGGTGAGCCAGGAGGCGGCAGAATTGATCAATGCGGCCAGGAAAAACGGGGGACGGGTGATTGCCGTGGGTACCACCAGCTGCCGTACCCTGGAATCCGCCGCAGGAGCGGACGGGTTTTTGAAAGCGGGCAGCGGCTGGACGGACATCTTTATTTATCCGGGTTATGATTTCAAACTGGTGGATGCTTTGATTACCAACTTCCACCTTCCCAAATCCACATTGGTGATGCTGGTTTCCGCCCTGGCTGGCCGGGAGCATATCCTGGCGGCTTATGAAGAAGCCATTCGGGAACGCTACCGCTTTTTCAGCTTCGGGGATGCCATGCTGATACTGTAGGTGAGGGCAACCGCCGCCGCAGGCGGTGGTGGGTGAGGGCGACTGGAGGACTGCTATGATGCGACTGAACAAATATTTAAGCGATGCCGGCTTCTGCTCCCGCCGGCAGGCGGATAAGCTGATAGAGGAAGGCCGGGTGACGGTGGACGGAATCCGGGCGGGCCTCGGCCAGCAGGTGGGCTCCGGATCTAAAGTGCTGGTGGACGGCAAGCCGGTGAAAAAGCGCAGCCGCCCCGTGTTGCTGGCAGTGAATAAACCGGTAGGGGTGGTGACTACCACAGCCAAAGACGAACCCGCCAATATTGTGACCTATCTGGGTTATCCGGAAAGGGTCTATCCCATAGGCCGGCTGGACAAAGATTCGGAAGGCCTGATACTCATGACCAATCAGGGAGAATTGGCAGAGCAAATCGCTCATGCCCGGGGCCGCCATGAAAAGGAATATCTGGTGACGGTGGATAAAGCCGTGACAAAGGATTTTGTGGAGAAAATGAGTGCCGGGATACGCATCGGCTCCGACAGAACCAGACCCTGCCAGGTAAGCAAAGTGAGCCGGAACCGTTTCCGCATCATTCTGACCCAGGGACTGAACCGGCAAATCCGCCGGATGTGCGAGGCCTTGGGCTACCGGGTGCTGGAACTGAAGCGGATCCGAATTCTGAATATCACCTTGCAGGATCTGCAATTGGGAGAGTATCGGGAAGTGGCCGGCGAGGAATACGAGCTGCTTTTGGAAGCCTTAGGCATGAAGGAGTAATATGAATAACACAGATTCAATGGCCCGGATCCGGGATTTGGTGGACCGCCTGAACGAAGCAGGCCGGGCCTATTACCAGGAAAGCAGGGAAATCATCAGCAACCGGGAATATGATGCCCTTTATGACGAACTCCTGTCTTTGGAACAGGAAACGGGCGTGGTGTTTAGTGATTCCCCTACTCAAAATGTTGGGTATGAAACCGTCACCGTCCTGCCTAAAAAGGCTCATGCCCAGCCTATGCTTTCCCAGAACAAAACCAAGTCCGTGGAGGAATTGCAGGCCTTTTTGGGAGAGCAGCCTGGCCTCTTGTCCTGGAAAATGGACGGCCTGACCGTGGTGCTTACCTATGAAGAGGGGAGTCTGGCGGAAGCGGTGACCCGGGGAGACGGCCGGGTGGGGGCCATCGTGACGGCCAATGCCCGGGCCTTTCGGAATATTCCCCTGTGCATTCCCTTCCGGGGGCGCCTTAGCCTGCGGGGGGAAGCCGTCATCACCTACCCGGATTTCGAGGAAATCAACCGGCTTCTGCCGGAGGGAGAGGCCCGCTTTAAAAACCCCCGGAATCTGTGCTCCGGCTCCGTGCTTCAATTAAGCAGCGCAGTCACGGCTGAGCGCCGGGTGCGTTTTATGGCCTTTTCCCTGATAGAGGCGGAAAACATGGCATTTGCCCGTCACAGCGAAGCGCTGCAATGGCTGAAAAATCAGGGCTTCGAGACGGTGGAATATGTGCAAACGAAAGCGGCGGAATTGCCCGCCGCGTTGGAAAGCTTTAAGAAAAAGATAGGGGCCTATCCCGTTCCTTCCGACGGCCTGGTGCTTTTGATGGATGATATCGCTTACGGAAATAGCCTGGGGACAACGGCCAAATTCCCCCGGGATTCCATGGCTTTCAAATGGGAGGATGAAACCGCTAAGACCCGCTTGATCCGGGTGGAATGGAGCCCCTCCCGCACCGGCCTTATCAATCCCGTGGCGGTTTTCGAGCCGGTAGAACTGGAGGGGACCACCGTGAGCCGGGCCAGCGTGCACAATCTGTCCATTTTGGAGGAACTGGCCCTGGGAGAAGGTGATGAAATCAGCGTTTTCAAGGCCAATATGATTATTCCTCAGATCGCGGAAAACCTGACCCGCTCTGCCACGATCCAGCCTCCGGAGCTCTGCCCCGTATGCGGCGGAAAAACCCGTATCTTTGATTCCGGAGAAGCCAAAACCCTTTATTGCGGCAATGAAAGCTGCCCGGCAAAGCAGGTGAAGCGCTTTGAGCTCTTTGTCAGCCGGCAGGCTCTGAATATAGAGGGGCTTTCGGAGGCCACCCTGGAACGGCTGGTGGATCAGGGGCTGGTAAAGGAGTATGCGGATCTGTTCCGCCTGGAAAGCCATCGGGAGACGGTAACGGCCTGGGAAGGCTTCGGAGAAAAAAGCTTTGACAATCTGGTGAAAGCCGCCGCAAAAGCCGCCCGGACCACCATGCCCCGTCTGCTGACGGCTCTGGGCATTCCTCAGGTGGGGCCGGCTACGGCTCGGCTTTTGGACCGGGTGTTCCGCGGAGATTTGGCTGCTTTGCGCCGGGCAAGCCTGGAGGAACTGCAGGAGATTCCGGATGTGGGACCGGTGGTGGCAGAGGGCATCCGGCAGTTTTTTGAAACGCCGGAGAAAAACCGGGAATTGGACGCCTTACTGCCTTATTTGGAATGGGAAGCGCCCCGGGAGGCGCCTGCAGGCGGCGAGCCTCTTCAGGGCCTGAGTTTTGTGATTACCGGAGCTTTGAGCCATTTCCCTAACCGGGAGGCCTTAAAAGAGAAAATAGAGGCCCTGGGAGGGAAGGTGAGCGGCTCCGTCTCCGGCAAAACAACGGCCTTGATCAACAACGATGCCGCTTCCAACTCCACGAAGAACCAGACAGCCAAGAAGCTGGGAATCCGTATTTTGACGGAAGACGCTTTTTTGGAAGAGTACGGGATATAAGGAGATTATATGCGTTACGAAGGACAGATTTACCGCCCGCCCAGCGAGGCATACAGTTATATTTTGCAGGTGACCGTGGGCTGCAGCCACAATGCCTGTAGCTTTTGCAATATGTATCTGGAAAAGGATTTCCATATCCGTCCCCTGAAGGAGGTACTGGAGGATCTGGCCATGGCCCGCCGGGCCTACCGCTATGTGCAGCGTATTTTCCTGGCGGACGGGGACGCTTTGATCGTGAAGACGGAGGCGCTTCTGGAAATCCTGGAAACCATCCGCCGGCTCTTCCCGGAATGCGAACGGATTACCAGTTATGCTTCCGCCCGGGACCTGTTGCTGAAAAGCCCGGAAGAGCTGGAATCCCTGCAAAAAGCCGGCCTGGATATGGTATATCTGGGTTTGGAATCCGGCAGCGAGCGGATTCTGAAGGCTATTAACAAGGGGGTTACGGTGGAGGAAACGGTGCAGGCATGCCTGAAGGCTAAAGACGCCGGGATCCGTCTTTCCATTACCCAGATCACCGGCCTGGCCGGCCAGGAGGGGATGGAGGAAAATGCGGTGGAGTCCGCCAGGGCCTTATCCCGCATTCAGGCGGAGTATATCGGCCTTATGACCCTGACGCTGCGCCGGGGCACCAAAATGACGGAGGATATGGAAAAAGGCCTTTTCCATCGGCTGACGCCGAAACAGATTGTGGAAGAGATGCGAATGCTGGTGGCCCATTTAGACAGCGAAGGCAGCGTGCTGCGTTCCAATCATATTTCCAATTATGTGCAGCTGAAGGGAACCATGAACCGGGATAAGGACCGGATGCTGGCCCAACTGGATAAGGCCCTGGCCAGCGGCAGGCTGGAAAACGAGTATATAGAGTATCTGGAAAACCTCTAAGCTGCTTCTTCCTTTTTCCATACCGGTATGGTATAATTTCCCTGCGTTTCCGGATCAGGGGAGAATCGGCCGGAGCGCAGGGAGATTTATCGTTATATGGAGCGTTTGGAAAAACCCTGCATTCGGGTGCGGGGAGCAGCTGAACACAATTTACAGCATATCAATGTGGATATCCCCCGGAATGAGCTGGTGGTGATCACCGGTCTGTCCGGTTCCGGGAAATCCTCCTTAGCTTTTGATACCATTTATGCCGAGGGACAGCGCCGTTATATGGAGTCCCTGTCTTCCTATGCCCGGCAGTTTTTGGGCCAGATGGACAAGCCGGATGTGGAGAGCATAGAGGGGCTTTCCCCCGCCATTTCCATAGATCAGAAATCCACCAACCGGAACCCCCGCTCCACCGTGGGCACCGTGACGGAGATTTATGATTATCTGCGCCTTTTGTATGCCCGGGCCGGCATTCCCCATTGTCCGAATTGCGGCCGGGAGATCCGGAAAATGACGGTGGATCAGATGGTGGATACCTTAATGGCCTATCCCGAAAGAAGCCGGCTGCAGCTTTTGGCTCCCGTGGTGCGGGGCAAAAAGGGTCGGCACGAAAAGCTGCTGGCGGAAGCGGTGAAAAAGGGCTTCGTCCGGGCCCGGATTAACGGAGAAGCCGTAGATCTAAGCGAAGAGATTGAGCTGGATAAAAATATCAAGCATAATATAGAAATTGTGATTGACCGCATCAGCATCCGGCCGGGGCAGGAAAGCCGCATCACGGATTCCCTGGAAACGGCCCTGGCTCTCACCGGCGGCCTGGTTTGGGCGGAGGTGGAAGGGGAAATCCTGAGTTTCAGCCAGCATTTTGCCTGTCCGGACTGCGGCATCAGCGTGGAGGAAATCGAACCCCGGAGCTTTTCTTTCAATAATCCCTTCGGGGCCTGCCCGGCCTGCACGGGACTGGGTTACACCATGACCTTTGACCGGGATTTGATCATTGACGAGGAAAAGAGTTTTCAGGAGGGCTGCGTGCAGGCTTTAGGCTGGAAGAGCGTCAGCTCCCGGGACAGCTTCTCCGGCTGCCTCTTAAAAGCCATTCACGACCAATATGGCCTGGAACTGGATGTTCCCTTTAAGGACCTGCCTAAAGAACAGCAGGATGCCTTTTTATATACCGGTTACCCGGAGGTGCTGCATGTGCATTATACCAGCCGCCGGGGGCAGGGCATCTACGACGAGAAGTTCAACGGTCTGATTGATAATCTGAAGCGGCGCTATGACGAAACCCCCGCCAGCTTCCGGGCGGAGTATGAACGATTTATGCGCATTGCTCCCTGCAGCGCCTGCGGCGGCAAACGCTTAAAACCCACCTCCCTGGCGGTGACGGTGAATAATTGGAATATTATTGATTTATGTGAAAACCCGGTGGGAAAGCTGAAAAGTCTGATGGAAGACTGGCATTTCAGTCCGGCGGAGCAGATCATTGCCCGGCCCATTTTGAAGGAAGTGATGGCCCGTCTGGGCTTTTTGGTGGATGTGGGATTAGAATATCTGACCCTGTCCCGGGCGGCGGGGAGCCTTTCCGGCGGGGAGGCCCAGCGGATTCGTCTGGCTACCCAGGTGGGCTCCGGTCTGGTAGGGGTGTCCTATATTCTGGACGAACCCAGCATCGGTCTGCACCAACGGGATAATGCCAAGCTGCTGGCCACTTTAAAGCAGCTGCGGGATTTGGGAAACAGCGTGATTGTGGTAGAACACGACGAAGATACCATCTGGGCGGCGGATACCATTATCGATATCGGCCCTGGCCCCGGGGAACAGGGAGGCCGGGTAGTGGCCGTAGGGACCGCTCAGGATATTATCAATACCCCCGGTTCCATTACCGGGGATTACCTCAGCGGCCGCCGGAAGATTCCGATTCCCGAAAAGCGGCGCGCCCCCCAGGGATATTTAACCATTCAAGGCGCGGAAGAGAACAATTTAAAGCATATCGATGTGCGGATTCCTCTTCGGGTCTTTAGTTGCGTTACCGGTGTTTCCGGCTCCGGGAAGAGCTCTTTGATCAATGAGATCCTTTATAAAACGGCGGCCCGCCAGCTATACAGAGCCAAGGAAGAGCCGGGGAAATCCGAAGGCATAAAGGGGCTGGAACAGATTGACAAGGTGATTGCCATAGACCAAAGTCCCATCGGCCGCACCCCCCGTTCCAATCCCGCTACTTATACCGGTGTATTCGATCAGATCCGGGATCTCTTTGCTTCCACCATGGACGCTAAAGAGCGGGGCTATAAAAAGGGCCGCTTCAGTTTCAATGTGAAGGGAGGCCGCTGCGAAGCCTGCCAGGGAGACGGCATCCTGAAGATCGAGATGCATTTTCTGTCGGATGTGTATGTGCCCTGTGAAGTCTGCGGCGGCAAACGCTACAACCGGGAAACTCTGGAAGTGCGGTATAAAGGAAAAAATATTGCGGATGTACTGGACATGACCGTATCAGAAGCGGTACAATTCTTTGATAAGGTGCCCGCCCTGACTCGGAAGATCAAATGGCTGGACTATGTGGGACTGGGCTATATCCGGCTGGGCCAACCCTCCACGACCCTGTCCGGCGGGGAAGCCCAGCGGGTGAAGCTGGCCACAGAGCTTTCCAAGCTGGAGACGGGGAACACCTTGTACATCCTGGATGAGCCCACCACCGGCCTGCATTTTGCGGATGTGCATAAACTGACGGAGATTCTGCAGCGTCTTACGGAAGGGGGCAATACGGTGGTGGTGATAGAGCATAATCTGGATGTGATCAAGACGGCTGACCATATCATAGATTTGGGGCCGGAAGGCGGCGAAGGGGGCGGCACCCTGCTGGCAGAGGGAACGCCGGAAGAGGTGGCTGCCAACCCGGCATCTTATACAGGGCAGTTTTTGAAGAAGATGTTATCATAAGTGCGGGGGAACCCCCCAGTCAGCTCCGCTGACAGCCCCCTACGAAGGGGGGCCATGATCTTGCCTCCCCTTCATAAGGGAGGTGCCCCGAAGGGGCGGAGGGGTTATAGCTCTGCAAAAATCAAGGAATACGGAAATAATGAACGAATACGAAAACAAAGACGAATTATTGGATAAAGAAGAGGAAGAAGGTTCTGAAGATTCCCGGGATTCCGGCTCGGATTATGAACAGATTTGTTCCATGTGCCGCAGGCCGGAGAGTAAATGCGGCAAATTGATGAATCTGCCCGGAGGGCTGAACATCTGCCCGGACTGCATGCAGCGCTCCTTCGACACCTTTAAGCAATCCGGCATCGATATCAACAGCCTGCCCAAAATCCCTTTGGGCCGTATAGATTTAAGCAATCTGAACCTGGGGGGCATGCAGCCCGGCCAGGGGGTCAAGAAGAAAAAAAAGGAAGAGAAGAAGCCTCAGCCGGAGCTGAAGTTTTCGGATGTGCCCCGGCCCCATCTCATCAAAGCCATGCTGGATGAATATGTGGTGGGGCAGGAGAAGGCAAAAAAGGTTCTCTCCGTGGCGGTGTACAACCATTATAAACGGGTATTTTCCGACGGGCAGGACGGCATAGAAATTGAAAAGTCCAATATTCTGCTCATCGGTCCGACGGGCAGCGGCAAGACCTTCCTGGTGAAGACCCTGGCGGGGCTTTTGAAAGTACCCCTGGCCATTTCAGATGCTACCGCCTTAACGGAAGCCGGCTATATCGGGGACGATATCGAAAGCGTGCTTTCCAAGCTGCTGATGGCGGCGGATAACGATGTGGACCGGGCGGAGCACGGCATCGTCTTTATTGACGAGATTGATAAGATTGCCAAGAAACAGAATATGAACAGCCGGGATGTGTCCGGGGAATCGGTGCAGCAGGAATTGCTGAAAATGCTGGAGGGCAGCAAAGTGGAGGTGCCGGTAGGCGCCACCAGTAAAAATCCTATGGTGCCTACCGCCACCCTGGATACCAAGAATATCCTCTTTATCTGCGGCGGCGCCTTCCCGGACCTGGAGGAGATTATCCGCCAGCGCCTGAAAGGGGCAAACAGCATCGGATTTTCCTCGAATCTTCAGGAATCCACGGAGGACAAGGACAAAGTCCTTTCCCAAGTGAATATGGAGGATTTGCGGAAGTTCGGGATGATTCCGGAGTTTATCGGCCGTCTGCCGGTTCTGGCTACTCTGGAAACCCTGAACCGGGAGTATCTGGTTCGGATCTTGAAAGAGCCGAAGAACGCCATCCTAAAGCAATATCAGAAGCTGATGGCTATGGATGAAGTGAAGCTGGAATTTGAGGACGGAGCGCTGGAACTTATTGCGGAAAAGGCGCTGGAAAAGGAAACCGGCGCCCGGGCTCTGCGGTCCATTATCGAGGAATATATGCTGGATATCATGTATGAAATTCCCCGGGACGATTCCATCGGACGGGTGGTGATTACCCGGGATTATCTGGAAGGCAAGGGCGGCCCCCGTATTATCCTGCGGGGCATGGAACAGTTGCCGGGTTAGGAGGCAAGGATGAAGCGCGCATTACAGGATCGCTATAGCTTAGAGGATTTATTGGATATCCTGCAGGACCTCAGGGGGCCGGAGGGATGTCCCTGGGATAAGGTGCAGGATTATGATTCCCTGAAAATCACTTTGCGGGACGAGACCCAGGAAGTGCTGGAAGCGGTGGAAAAGCGGGATATGGAAAACCTTCAGGAGGAATTGGGAGACCTGCTCCTGCAGGTGCTTTTCTATGCGGATCTGGCCAAGGCGGACGGGTATTTTACCCTGGAAGATGTGATGACGGGCCTGGGCCGGAAGCTGGTGCGCCGGCATCCTCATGTGTTTGGCGATGCGAAGGCAGAAACCCCGGAGGAGGCCCTGGCCCTTTGGCGGGAAGTGAAGCGCCGGGAACGGGAGGAAGGATACCGATAGGATGAGAATCGATAAATACCTGAAAATCGCCCGGATCATCAAACGCCGCACCGTAGCCAATGAGGCCTGCGATGCAGGCCGGGTCAGCGTGGGCGGCAAGCCGGTGAAGGCCTCCTATGAGGTGAAGCCGGGGGACGAAATCGAGATTGGATTCGGAAACCGGAGCGTGAGAATCCGGGTGCTGGCCATCAAGGAAACGGTGAAGAAAGAGGAAGCGGACAGCTTATTTGAATATCTCTAGGAGTATCTGATGAGTATTAAACTGAAAAGCAAAAGCAGGAAAAAGAAGAAAAATAACAGCTGGCTGATACTGCTGCTCATAACGGTGCTTCTTTTGGGGGGATTGGGTATTGCGATTCATAATCTCTCAAAATCAGCTTCTTCCTATGCAGCCCGGGAGGCACAGCTGCAGGCTTTGATTGCGGCGGAAGAATCCAAGGCCAGCCGCTTCGAGGAAGAAGCCAAATACAGGCAGACCATGCGTTTTATTGAACAGAAAGCCAGGGAAAGACTGAATCTGGTGTTCCCCGGAGAAGTGATTGTGAAACCGATTGAGTAAGAGGATTCTTCAAAAACTGACGAAGCAGATCCGGCAGGAAGGATGGTTGCAGCCCGGGGGGCGTTATGTGCTGGCCCTGAGCGGAGGCTGTGACTCTCTGTGCCTGCTTTTTTTGTTGCAGGCCCTGCGGGAATCGGAGGGGATTGAGTTCTGCGCCCTCCATGTGAATCATGGTTTGCGGGCGGAAGCGGCGGCGGATGAAGCCTTTTGCGTAAGCCGCTGTGCAGCCCTGGGGATCCCTTTAATGGTTTACCGGGAGCCGGTGGCCCGGGAAGCGGAAAGACGGGGACTGGGCACAGAGGAATGCGGCCGCCTGCTGCGTTATGAGCGTCTCTCCCAGGCGGCCCGGCTGTTCCGGGCTGATGGGATCCTGACAGCCCACCACCGGGACGATCAGGCGGAGACCCTGCTGTTTCAATTATTCAGGGGCAGCGGCCTGCCGGGCTTAAAGGGCATGTCCCCTCTTAGCCAAACGCCTCAGGGAGTCCCCCTGATCCGGCCCCTTTTGGGGATATCCCGGGCTGAGCTGGAAAGCTGCCTGAAGGAGCTGGGGGAAAGCTGGCAGGAGGATATCAGCAATCAGGATATCTCTTATAGCCGCAATTATATCCGGCAGCAGCTGCTGCCCGCCACGGAAGAGCATTTTCCCTGGGCCAGGGCCCGCATCGCCTCGGCGGCGGCGCATCTGGAAGAGGCTCACCGCTATATGGAGGAGCAGGCGCGGCTTTGGCTGGCAGAGTACCGGCAGGGCCATGTACTTCCTCTGCCCGCCTTTCGTAATACTCCTCCGGCCCTGCGTTTTTATATCTGGCGGGGATTCTTAGAGGACAGCGGGTTAAAGGATTTAGGGGAAAGCCATTATCAGGCCCTCAAAGCACTGCCGGATGCCGCCAGCGGCACCCGGCTGCAGCTGCCGGGGAAACGCTGTCTGTGGCGGGAGCAGGAGAGCATCCGCCTTCTGGGGGCGGATTTGACCCAGGAAGGCCCCGATACGCCGCCCGCCTTTACCCTACGCACATTTCCCTGGCAGGAGGGCTTAAAAATTCCCGATACCCCCTACACGAAATGGATGGATTATGATATAATAAAAGATGGTTTGTGCCTTCGTCACAGACAAGAGGGAGATTATTATTATATAAATCCTGAACAAAAGAAAAGCCTGGCCCGCTTTATGGTGGATGAAAAAATCCCCCTGGGGCTGCGGGACAGGATATGGGTTCTGGCGCAGGGCGCCCATGTCTTGTGGATTGTGGGACGGAGGATATCCTACAAGGCCAGAATCGGGGCAGGAACCAAAACCGTGGCAGAAATACAATTGTTTCCGGAAGGAGAAATTGAATGAAAGAGCATATGGTGAAACCCTTGTTCACGGAGGAGGAAGTGGATCGGAAAATCCGGGAGCTGGCGGCCCGGATCAGCGAGGACTACGCCGGACGGCAGCTGCATTTGATCGGTGTATTAAAAGGCAGCGTGCCCTTTATGGCAGAGCTGGCCAAGCGCCTCACTATCCCCGCCACCATGGATTTTATGAGCTGCTCCAGCTACGGCGGCGGCACCAGCAGCAGCGGTGTGGTGCGCCTGAATAAGGATCTGGACGAGTCCATAGAGGGCCGGGATGTGCTTCTGGTGGAGGATATTATTGATACGGGCCATACCCTGTCCTATCTGCTGAATCTGTTGCAGGACAGAAAGCCTGCCAGTCTGAAGCTGGCAGCTTTGCTGGACAAGCCCTCCCGGAGAACCTGCCCGGTGGAGGTGGATTATACCTGTTTCAAAATCCCGGATGTTTTTGTGGTGGGATACGGGCTGGATTATGATCAGTTGTATCGCAACCTGCCTTATGTAGGCTATGTCGAGTTTGTATAATTGAAGGAGAAACGCATTTGAATCAGAATCAAGGTCAAAGAAGAGGAAATCTTTTGTTATTGATGGTTATCCTGGTAGTAGGGGTTACCCTGGTTTACAGTATGATCAGCAATATCGGGAAAGCCGGTCAAAAAGAAACCAATTACAGCGCCTTTCTGGACTCCATGGAGAAAAAGGCGGTGGAAGAAGTGGAAATCCGGCAGGGGGCAGACATTCCCAGCGGGGCGGTGTATTATCGTCTGAAAGGCGATGCCGCAGTTTACTTTTTCTATACTTCCGATGTGAACACGGTGCAAAGCGCCATTCTTTCCTATGAACGAATCGGGTATAAAGTGGATTATAAAGTACGGGATATTTCCCGTTCTTTGGATCTTTTAACCATTCTGTCCCTGGTGATGATGGGCTTTATGCTCATCTTCATATTAATGACATTGTTCCGGGGAATGGGGGGCGGCGGCGCCAATGCCCGGATGATGGACTTCGGCAAGAGCCGGGCGGTGATGGCCAAGGGAAACAAGGTGAATTTCCGGGATGTGGCCGGACTGGACGAGGAAAAGGAGGACCTGGCGGAAATCGTGGATTTCCTGAAGGCTCCGGAGAAATATACCAGCCTGGGGGCCCGGATTCCCAAGGGCGTGCTGCTGGTGGGTCCCCCCGGTACGGGGAAAACCCTCCTGGCCAAAGCCATTGCCGGGGAGGCAGGCGTGCCCTTCTTCACCATTTCCGGTTCGGATTTCGTGGAAATGTTTGTGGGTGTGGGCGCCAGCCGGGTCCGGGATCTGTTCCAGGATGCCAAGAAAAACTCTCCTTGCATAGTGTTTATCGATGAAATCGACGCGGTGGCCCGGCACAGGGGCAGCGGCTTAGGCGGCGGCCATGACGAGCGGGAGCAGACCTTAAATCAGCTGCTGGTGGAAATGGACGGCTTCGGCGTGAATTCCGGCATCATTGTGATGGCGGCCACCAATCGGGCGGATATTCTGGATCCGGCCATCTTAAGACCCGGGCGTTTCGACCGGAAGATCACCGTGTCCCGGCCGGATGTAAAGGGGCGGGAAGAGATTTTGAAGGTTCACGCCCGGAACAAGCCCTTAAGCGAGGATGTGGACTTAAACCGGGTAGCCCAGACCACCGCCGGATTTGCCGGAGCGGATCTGGAGAACCTGCTGAACGAGGCGGCCATCATTGCGGCCAAGGAAAACCGGAAGTATTTGAAGCAGGAAGATGTGGACAAAGCCTTCATTAAGGTGGGCATCGGCGCGGAGAAGAAGAGCCGGATCATCACGGAAAAGGATAAGCGGATCACCGCGTATCACGAAGCCGGCCATGCCATTTTATTCCATGTGCTGCCGGATGTAGGCCCGGTGCATACCATCTCCGTGATTCCCACAGGCATGGGGGCCGCGGGTTATACCATGCCCCTGCCGGATCAGGATTATACCCATATGACCAAGAGCCATATGCTGCAGGAAGTGATGGTCTCTTTAGGCGGCCGGATTGCGGAGGATATCACCTTCGGCGATGTGACCACCGGCGCCAGTCAGGACATTAAGCAGGCTACGGAACTGGTGCGGTCCATGGTGATGAAGTACGGCATGAGCGACGAAGCCGGCATGATCCACTACGGCGGCGAAGATGCGGTTTTCATCGGCCGGGATTACGGTCATACCCGGGAGTACGGGGAAGAAACCGCCTCCCTGCTGGATAAGGAAGTCCGCCGGATCATGCAGGAATGCTATGACAAGGCGAAGGCCATCATTGTGGAGCATCAGGCAGTGCTGGATGCGGTGGCGGAAGAATTGGTGAAAAAGGAAAAACTGTACCAGCAGGAGTTTGAAGCAATATTCAATACGATAACAAACGGGCAGGAAACGTGATTAATCCTATTCTTTTCTGTGATGAAACAGCTTTATTCCGCCAGCCGGCCGATCCGGGGCCCGGAGAGCCTTTTACGCTCCGGCTCTGGCTTGGCTGCCCGGAAGCCCAGGCTGTTTCTTTTTTATGCCGCAGCGACAGCGGCTCCCTGGTCTTAAGCGCCAGGAAAACGGGAAAGCGGGGCAAGTGGGATCTGTATGAAGCCTCCCACCCCGGGACCCGGGAGGAGCTGTTTTATTTCGCGGCAGTGGAAACGCCGGAAGGCAGCTGCCTTTACGGCCGCAACGGGATGCAGGCGGAGTCGGAACTGATTCCTTTTTCCGTCAATCCTTTCTTTAGGGTGCCGGAATGGGCCCGGGGGGCTTTGTGGTACCAGATTTTTCCGGACCGCTTTTGCAACGGAGATCCCTCCAATGATGTGCATACCGGAGAGATTTTCGATGATGTGGAGCTGGTGAGCCGTAAAATGCGCTGGGAGGACCCGGTGACGGCCCTGGATGTGCATCATTATTACGGCGGGGATCTGAAGGGGATCCTGGATAAGCTGGATTATCTGAAAACCCTGGGGGTAGAGGTTTTGTACCTGAACCCTGTTTTTGTGGCGCCTTCCAACCATGGGTACAATACCCAGGATTACAAGCATGTGGACCCGCATCTGGGCTGCATTTTGGAAGACGGGGCCGGCATGGAGCAATACAAGGTCCGCACCACTTCTTCCGCTAATTTAGAGGCTTCGGATGCTCTCTTGGCCCAATTGATTGAAAGGGCGCACGAAAAAGGCATGCGGGTGATTCTGGACGGGGTATTTAACCATTGCAGCAGTTTTCACGCCTGGAACAATGAAGCCGGCATTTACCCGGCTGAGCGTGAAAGACCGACTTATTTCCGCCCGGATGAAGAGGGGGAAAAAGAGTGCTGGTGGGGCAATAAAAACCTTTTGAAGCTGGATGTGGACGGGAACCCTGCGCTGCGGGAGGAACTGCTTGCAGTGGCAGAGAAATGGCTTCTGCCGCCCTTTAACGCCGACGGCTGGCGCCTGGATGTGGCGGCGGACGTGGGGCATTCCCCGGAGGGCAATCATGCTTTCTGGCGGGAATTCCGCCGGCGGGTCAGGGAGGCCAAACCGGATGCGTTGATTATCGCCGAGCACTACGGAGACCCCTCCGACTGGCTGGGAGGCGATGAGTGGGATACGGTCATGAATTATGACGCCTTTATGGAACCCGTCAGCTGGTTCTTCACGGGGATGGAAAAGCACAGCGACCGCTATGTGGACTGGATGGAAGGGGCAGGAGAAGCCTACCGGAACAGTATGGTACAGGCCATGGCCCGCTTTCCCCGGGGCAGCCTGGAGGCGGCTTTAAACCAATTGGATAATCATGATCACTCCCGCTTTTTAACCCGCACCAATCATGTGGCCGGCCGCCTGGGCGAGCTGGGCTATCGCATGGCAGACGAGGGGGTAGACAAGTCTGTTCTGCGGGCTGCGGCCCTTCTGCAAATGACCTGGCCCGGAGCGCCGGGGCTGTATTACGGCGATGAGGCAGGGCTGACCGGTTTTACGGATCCGGATAACCGCCGGCCTTATCCCTGGGGGAAAGAGGATTTGCTGATATTGGATTATTATACCAATCTGGGGCGTTTGCGGCAGCAGCATCCGGCCCTGCGCCGGGGGGCTTTCCGGCTTTGGCGGGCGGAAAAAGGTTTCCTGGCCTACGGGCGAATGGGTATCAGTCAAACCTATTTGATTTTGATTAATCAATGTGCGGAGGAAAAGCAGCTCTCTTTGGATACCTCTGATCTGGACGGCCTGGGGGGCAGCCGGGCACTGCGTTTGGCCCAGACCTGGGCGGAGGGCTACAATATGGGCCGGCAGGAGACGGAAACGGATCATAAGATGCTGCATCTTTGCCTAAAACCCCGGGAAGCGGTGGTTTATCAGCTGCTGCAGAACAGCTTGCCGGCTGACATCAGAAAGAAAGCCGTATTGTAAGGAGTATTTCATGGAAGCACTTAAGCAGGATATTCTTGACTTTGTCCATCAGGACTACGACTATATTGTTTCCCTTCGCCGGGATTTTCACCGCCACCCGGAAATAGGGGGAGAAGAGCACTGGACCGCAGCCCGGATCGAGCAGGAATTGGAGCAGCTTGGCCTGCCTTACCGCCGGGTGGGAGGCACCGGGTTAGTGGCCTGGCTGGAGGGAGCGGGCAAGGAGACGCCTGTCTTGACGGAGTCCGGCAAGCCTCGCTCCATGGCTCTCAGGGCGGATATTGATGCCCTGCCTTTGCAGGAGCAGAATCCTTCTCCTTACCAAAGCGAAATCCCCGGCTTTATGCATGCCTGCGGCCATGATGTGCACACTACCTCCCTGATCGGGGCCGCCCGGGTTTTATCTGCCTTCCGGGAGCGCTTTGCCGGCCGGGTGATTTTTGTATTTCAGCCCGGTGAAGAAAACGGCTACGGCGGCAAGGTGATGGTGGACGAAGGAGCTGTGGACGGGGCTACCAGCAGCTTTGGCTTTCATATAGCACCGGAGCTGAAACGAGGAACCCTGGCCCTGGTGCCCGGCCCCAATAATGCCAGCGTGGACTGGTTCCGGATCCGGATCCACGGAACAGGAGCCCATGTGGCCTATCCCCACCAGGGGGCGGATGCGCTGTATATGGCGGCCCAGATTGTGGTGGCGGCCCAGGCCCTGGTGACCAGGCTCAGCGATCCCACGGACAGCTTGCTGATCGGCTTCGGCAAATTGGAGGCCGGCGTGGCCTACAATGTGGTGGCCGGGGAAGCCCTTTTGGAAGGCACCATCCGTTCCCTGGATCCGGAGCGGCGCCGGATCACGGTATCCAAACTGGAGGAGCTGGTTCAGAATACGGCGAAGCTGTACGGCGGCAGCGCGGAAATCGAGTGGGATGTAAATGCCAAAATGCTGATCAACGAAGCGGAGGCTGTGCGCCTGGCCCGCAGGACGGCGCTTTCCCTCTTTGGGGAAGAGGTGCTGGCGGAGCGGAAACCGGCTTTGATTGGGGACGATATGTCAGAGTTTATAGAAGCGGTGGGAGGCTGCTATGCTTTTATTGGCACCCAGAATCCCAAGCGGCCGGAAACCGCCCTTCCATTGCATCATGTATGTCTGGATGTGGATGAGGAAGTCTTTAAGATATCGGTTCCCCTTTTGGCCGCCCACACCCTGGCCTATATGCGGGGGGAAGTGTAGTTGGTAGAATGGAAATAGCGATTTTTTACGAAGAAAGACTTATAAGATGCAGCTTGATTCGCCTTGACAAGCAAGCAGGCATATGATATTAAAAAGCTGAGTGAGCGGTATGATTGAATTGGGGAGACTTCCCTCACTGCATGAAGAACTCTTCGGAACT
>CADBFP010000015.1 GCA_902793995.1 uncultured Lachnospiraceae bacterium
TCTAATTAGATGTTAATTCTTCGGTATGCAGCTTTCAGGGCGCAAGCCTTGAAAACTTATCAGGCCCGATGGCTCAGTTGGTTAGAGCGCCGCCCTGTCACGGCGGAGGTCGTGGGTTCGAGTCCCATTCGGGTCGCTTGTCTCTTCGGAGACAATTGGGGGAATTCCCGAGTGGCCAAAGGGGGCAGACTGTAAATCTGTTAGCAGTGCTTTCGGTGGTTCGAATCCACCTTCCCCCACTGCAAGAGCCCTATATATGGGATCATAGCTCAGCTGGGAGAGCACTTGCCTTACAAGCAAGGGGTCACAGGTTCGAGCCCTGTTGGTCCCAGGGAGGGCTCTTTCTTTATAATCATTCGCCGACGTGGCTCAACGGCAGAGCAGCTGATTTGTAATCAGCAGGTTGCCGGTTCGAATCCGGCCGTCGGCTTTTTTCTTTGTAATTACCAGTGCCATTCCGCATGTAGGAGACTTAACTTCTCTTTTCATTTGGAATGGCACATTTTTAATTTTCCTATTCTATCATACTGAATTCATACTTTTCTGCATTATAGTAATATACATTGTCCGATAATCGTTCGCTTTCGTCCACCACATTCAGATTGATCTCTTTCACCATTTCCTTCAATTTTTCTGCTTCATCCAATTCTGCGGCCGGCAGCATCAGAACTTCATGAATGGATGAGGGCAGAATATAATAATCGCCTTTTGCTATCTCTGCCAATTTTTCCATTATTCCTGGATAGAAGAGTCCCGCCGAGGAGCCCCAACCTTTACTGCGTACCACATAGAGAGGCATTTTTTGTCCCTTGAAGCAATCTATAGGGGCATTATGCTGCTCCAGCACTTCTCGTATGGGTGTAATATCACAGGGCATCAGTTTTGCGCTGTTTTCCAGCGCATCAAAGTTTAGCTTTTCCTCGTCGATTCCCCAATGCTCCATCATTTCTCTGTTGATCAGAATGCTGGCCAGCTGTCCTTTAATCTCCTTTAGGCTGATGTGATAGCTGAGGGATAAATCGCAGTAGTCCCGATGGGGTATTCTTTCCAGAAGCTCTTGATTGTTAGCTTTATTGCTGAGGCGCACAAAGAGCTTGGATTTTATGCTATTGTACGAAAGCACCCTGTCGGATTGTTTGGCCAATGTGGCAGGAAAGGAGATTTTTTCTATCGTGTCACAGATGGTTTCTGCAATTTCTTGCATCGACTTTCCTGCCAGATAATCCTGATAAGATAAATCCAGCTTGATGGCGGGAGATACCGTCTGGTCTTTTTTCCGAACAATTAAACCCGTATAGCTTTCGTTAAGCTTTTGTATCCTATGGAGGGAGCACTCCCCCTCTTGGTAAGAGGGGGGAAGCAACTCCTGGACTCTATTTAATATTTCTGTGCAAAAACTTTGAAAATCTTTCATCCTTCCCAATCCTTTCCTCTGATTAATAGCAGCATGGTGCCCAGCGTTCCAATGAAGAGTAGAATATAGAAAGGCAATATGTTTCTGTCTCCCGTTTCAGGCGGAGTGTTTTGGAACGGAATCGGTGAGGGAGCTGTATTTCCCTTGCTTTCTTCTTCATTCCAAGGCTCCGTCTCAGGTATTGCCTCGGGATCTCTTTCAGGTTCTTTCATAGGTTCTGTCGGCTTTGGTGGAGAAATTTTCTCGTACACATAGATGACATCCTGGGTGCCTTCTACGACCTTCCCGGCAGCGGGAGCGGACTTTTCATCCATCTCCACAAAGCGGTAGTGCTCGATTTCCTCCTGAGTGGTCTTGTACTCGGTGCCTACGGGCACTTCATCTAAGACCACGGTCTTTTCGATCAGAACCCTGCCCTTCTTGTCCACGTAGATCACGGTGACCGTTCCGGTTAAGGTGGCGGGGTTCTCCTCGTCGTCCTTCTCCGTAATGGTGGGATTCTCGGGGGCGTTAGGCTCGTTGGGGTTAGGAGCCTCTACCGTAGCCACATTGTAGATGCGGCCGGCTTTTGCTTCTTCCCGGGTGGTGGTGTGCTTTAAGTCGAAGGACTTCTTATCGCCTGCCATGAAGCCGGTGATAACAGCTTCGAAGTCGAGCATTTCGTCCTTTACTGTGGCACAATCAAAGTCCATATTGCCGTCGTTGATGACGGTGATGCGGAAGATTATTTTCTCCCCTTCCACAAAACCAACACCGTTAGCAGGCTTATTTACAGTCTCCTTTATGATGGTGATGTGCGGCTTAGGGTCGATGGTGGGTACTTCCACTTCCTTATCCTCGGGCACAACAGGTTCGTCGCCTTCAGGATCCGGGTAGTCTTCAGGACGCTCGGGCTTGCCGGAAGAGGTCAGTACGTTCAGCACCGTACCGGCTTCTACATCCTCAGCCGTGACAGTGTAGGACAGATCCTTCTCAAAGGTCTCGCCAATCGCCAGCTTGATGGTCTCGGCATAGCCAACCAGATCGTCCTTCACCTCGATTACGAGAGGCAAGTTACCCGTGTTGGTCAGGGTGATCTTATAGGTCACTTCCTCACCTTCCACGTAAGCCACGCCGTTTTTGGGAGCATTGGTCAGTACCTTTTCCTGCTCATAAGCGGGATCTTCAATCATCGTAGGCGGATCCTGTTCTTCATCCTCAGGGATGATAGGTTTGTCGCTTTCGGGATCGGGGTACTGAGGCGGACGCTCGGGCGTTCCCTTGGAGGTCAGCACATTGAGCACATGTCCTGCTTCAGCGTCTTCCTTCGTCACTTCGTAAGGAAGCTCCACTTCCCAGGCACCGTCCACAGCCAGCTTCACTTCCTCTTCGAAGCCCAGCAGCTTGTCACTTACCTTCACGATCAGCGGCAGGTTGCCAGTGTTCTTAAGGCTCAGCTTGAAGGTGATGGTTTCGCCTTCTACATAGGCAATACCGTTCTTCGGCTTGCTGATGACGCTCTTAGCCTGCTCGTAGGCGGGGTTCTCTACCATCGTAGGCGGATCCTGCTCCACGGGAGGAGGGGTGATCTCTACAGGCGGCTCTTCGGGAGGGCAGTAGGGCGGAATGCCCTTGGAGGTCATCACGTTGAGCACGTGTCCGGCCGCAGCGTCTTCCTTCGTCACCGTGTAGTACACTTCCTCGGCCCAGCTTTCACCGGGAGCCAGCTTCACTTCCTTCTCGAAGGCTACCAGTTCATCCTTAACCGTAATGGTCAGAGGCTGATTTCCGGTATTGTTCAGAGACAGCTTAAAGGTAATCACTTCGCCTTCCACATAGGCAATGCCGTTCTTGGGAATGCTTACTACTTCCTTGTTCTGCTCGTAGCCCGGCTTAAACTCCATGGCGGGAACTTCTTCCTCGTCCTTCTCAGTCAGATCGGGCTTCGGGTTCTCGGTAGAAGAGGTCGGGTCCTCACAGGTGGCGGTGGCAATGTTCACGTACTTGCCAGCCAGGGTATCCTCCTCCGTAATCTTGTAGGTCACGGTGAAGGTTCTGCTCTTGCCGGAGCGCAGAAGGCCGATATAGGCTTCAAACTCCAGGGCAGCGTCTTCCACTTCCACATCGCGAAGGTCTACTTCGCCGGGGTTGGTGACGATGATCTGATACTTCACGGTCTCGCCCTTAAGGTAGGCAATACCGTTCTTAGGCTCGGATACAGCAACCTTGGCAATGGACAGGCCTACCTTAGGCTCGTAGGACTTCACATCCTCTTCATCCTCGACGGTGATGGTGGTGGAGGTGCCGTCCGGGCCGTAAGGGTCTTCCACTTCCGCAGTAGCTACGTTATGCACCTTGCCCGCTTTCGCTTCGGCAGGGGTCACTACGTACTCTACCGTGAAGGATTTGCTCTTGCCGGGCATGAGACGGCTGATTACGTCTTCAAAGCCCAGTTTGGCATCCGTCACAGTGATGTCTTCCAGAGCCACTTCTCCGGTGTTGGTGACGGTGATCTTGTACTTCACCACTTCGCCAGCCCAGTAGCCCTTCTCATGCTTAGGAGTCGAAATCTCTTTCTTCTCGATGGTTATGGAGCGCTTGGGAGCGGTGGTTTCTACTTCCTCGTCATCCTCAACGGTGATAGTGGTAGAGGTTCCATCCGGGCTCGGGGCAGGGTCTTCCGCCTCAGCCGTGGCTACGTTTAAGATCTTGCCAGCCAGCACGTCTGCGATAGTCACTTCGTAGCTTAGCACGAAGGAAGTGCTCTTGCCGGGCAGCAGTCTTGCGATGGTGCTCTCAAAATCGAGCATGGCATCGGCCACAACAATGTTCTCCAGGATGGTTTCCCCGGTGTTGGTGACGGTGATGCGGTACTTCACGATCTCGCCGTCCCAGTACTTGCCGTCGTGCGTTCCTTCGGTGATGGCTTCTTTTACGATAGCCATACCGCTCTTAGGCACTGGCTTATAGCTTACGGTCTGCTTGGCATCTGTCAGAGACTTATGCTCTGCAATTACGGTGCCGTTCGCATCACGCAGTTCTTCGAATACCACCACATCCTTGTCTTCGTAGGAAGAAGCGTCAAAGACGATCTCCATGACTTCGTGGTGGTTTTCCACCTTGGGGATAAAGGTCTTGTGGACTTCAATGCCCTTAATCTGTTCCCACTTGCCCTCTGCGTTCTTGGCCATCAAGGTGGCTACCAGTTCGTAGGAGGCACCGGGCACCAGACCGTTGTAGGTCACGGTATCCAGAATCTTGGCATTTTTCGTCGCAAACCCTTCCCGGGTGTTGGTTCCGGCATCAACGGCGCTGGTTAAGATACCCATTTCGCGGTTGAAGATGGTTCCGAAGGAATGATACTGGTAGTTGTACCAGATCTTGAAATCGTCGTTCCTGTACATGAAATACTTTTCATTGGCAGGGCTCTTGATCTCTTCCATGTCATAGGAGCCGAAAGGCAGGGCGTACTCGTCATCGTGGATGGGAGAGGTGCCGAACCATGTGCCCCAGTTCCAGGCTTCTTTCGCGATTAACTCGTCGATGATGGCCTGAGGGATGAAACCTTCTTCGGCATAGGGCTTAACGATAGCGTCAATGCCGTTGGTGTTGTTGGAGTGCAGGTTGTAGAGCTGGTCGGTGCCGTAGTAGGCGTTGTGATTCGTCATAATGTAATGCGTCTCACCCGTCTCTTTTAAGGTCACCTTGAACACTACGTAAGGCAGATGTTCCTGGGTGGACTCGATCTTCTTCTCGAAGTAGATGCCCGCCCGGACCACCTTGTTGTCAAAGTGCAGCAGACTGGTATCGTATTCCACATGCCCGTCGGCCCGGGTGATGGCCTTGAAGGTCTTTTCTTCCCGGTCGGTGTACATGTAGGAAGCGTTGGCATACAGCTGACCTAAGCGGTCCTCAGATACGCCGTACTTCACGATATCAGAGATTTCATCGAACATGTCGCCCTGCTTTACAGTGCTGAGGGTGGACAGTTCCATGAGGCCGTAAGTACCGTAGGACATGGTGTAAGGCAGTTCAATGATGCCTTCCGCCGTGGACTTAATCACGTCGATGACCTGGCCCGGCACAAAGAGTTTCTCAAAATGCTCTACAAACACGGGGTTTGCGGAACGATTGATAAGAGCAAAGCGGATGCCTTCGAAGCTTGCCCCGCCCTGGGTCTTGTTCGTACCCAGATCCAGGTCGTACTTAAACAGCTCGGGGTTCTTCGGCTCTTCGGGCTCGTTTTCGAACACCTTGCCGTCCTTCGTGGCTTCGTAAATCTTGCCTTCCTCACGTACTTCGATGCGGTGAACAAGGTTCTTCCACAGGTAGGAGTAGTTGGCCATTTCGTGGCTGCCCATCACTACCTCTTTGCCGATCTCGGCTACGGAGTCGATGCGAAGCTCGATCACATCGTAAGTACCATAGGCCAGAGCCTTGGCAGAGGACTGAGCCTTCCCGTCCTTATCGGCGGACAGGACCAGAGCCACAGCATCCTTCGGGATCACAGTTCCGTCAGGAAGCAGAACTTCCTCGGCAGAACGGTTGATTACCGCATAGCGAACGCCGATGAATCCGGCATCGCCCTGAGGGATGTCATCCGTGTAGAAATCGCGCTTGGTGATGGAAACGCCGCCCCGAACCACAGGGTTCGTGAAAGGCACTTCGCAAGGCACGATCTCGCCGTGGATGCGGGTCTTTACGGTCTGGCTGAAGGCCTTGTAAAGGTAAGAAGCGTTGGCATAGATGCTCTCGCCCTTTACCACGTCATTCCACATGGTTCCTACTTCGAAGCCAGCGGCGTCCATACGGAGCTCGATTACTTCATAGGTGCCGTAAGGCAGATCCATGTTTCCGGTCTTAGCCTTGCCGTCTTTGTCCGTGGTCAGAACAGCCGCTACAGCGTTCTTTTCCACCTTCACGCCCTTGACCCACACTTCCTTTGCGGAGCGGTTTACGATGGCAAAGCGGATGCCTGCTAAGGAAGCATCGCCCTGAGCTGTATCGTGCTTATCATCCTTCTTTTCGAGGGAGATACCGCCCTTGACAGGGGTGTTGTCAAAGCTGGTCTCGTAGATCTTGCCTTCTTCCCGAACCTTGATAGGCTTCACCTGGTTCTTGTACAGGTAAGAGGCATTGGCATAAATGCTTTCGCCTTCCACTAAGACCGCGCCGATCTTAGCCACGGCATCCCGGCGCAGCTCTACCACGTCGTAGGTGCCGTAAGGCAGGTTTTCGGCCGTGGTGGCCTTGCCATTCTTGTCCAGAATGACGACGGCGGCTACAGCGCCCTTCTCTACCTTGGTTTCGCCAATCATCACAGCACTGAAGGAACGGTTGATCACCGCATAGCGGATGCCTTCGAAAGTAGCATCGCCTTCGGGGGTCATGTTTTCCGTATCCGTCTTGGTGACGGAGGCTTTGCCCTTGGTAGGGATGTTCTCGTAGTTTAAGGTGTACTGCTTTCCGTTTTCACGGACGGTCTGAGTCTTGGACTGCTCGGACCACTGGTAGGAATCGTTGGCATAGGTGCTTATGCCCAGCTTGTCGCTTCCTTCGTACTTATCGCCCAGATCAATGGTAGCGTCTTTCCTGAGCTCCACTACGCGGTAGGTGCCGTAAGGCAGAGAAGAACTGTATGCCTTCCCTTCTGCGTTTAAGGTCACGATTTCTACAATCTGGCCTACCGGGTACAGGGTGCCGTTCACCTTTACGGTCTTGGAAGACATATTGATGATGGCATAGCGGATTCCGGTGAGAACCGCATCGCCCTGGGTAGCTGTCATTTCGGCATCTTCCTTGATGATCTCAAGGGAGCCGGGGACGGGTTTGTTGGGCTCTTTGGGCGTGACTTTGATCTCGTTGTGCTTGGTCACGCTCATGGGCTGCTTGTTTTCCGCCCACAGGTAAGAGGCGTTGGCATAAACGCTGGTGCCTTTGTTCACATCAGCCCAGGCCTTACCGATGATGCCCTGCCTTTCAGCATCCATCCGCATTTCATATACGGTATAGGAGCCGTAAGGCAGTTCTCCGGTCTCGCACTCGCCTTTCTCGTTGGTTCTTACGACGGCGGCTACTGCGCCCTTCTCTACTCTGGTAGTGCCGATCATCACGGTGTTTGCAGAGTCGTTTACGATAGCGAAGTAGATGTCAGCCAGGGAGGTATCGCCCTGCGTCTCTTCCGTCTCTTCGTCCACCTTCACCACTTTGATATGGCCTTCCACTACGCGGTTTGTGGCATCTTTCTCAGCTGCCTTTACCACGCCGTTTTCGGTCAGGGTGATGGTTTGCTCGTTCTTATCCCACAGATAGGAGTCGTTAGCCAGGATGCCGTCGCCAGTAGGCAGAGCAGGCAGGGCCTCGCCCTTTGCGGCACCGCTATTCACCCACAGCTCTACTAACTTGTAGGTGCCGTAAGGCAGGTTGGCCGTGCATTCGGCTTTTCCTTCTGCGTTGGTGGTAATGATAGCAGCGATCTGGTTAGGCTCGATTACCACGCCGCCTACCAGCACCTTCTCCTGGGAGGTGTTGATGATGGCAAAGCGGATTCCGGCCAGGGAGCCATTACCCTGAGCACCGTCAGCCAGTTCAGCGTCCTTCTTCACGATGGATACGCCGCCCTTTACTACGGTGTCGCTGTAAGCCATGTCTACCGTAGGGTTAGGAGTGCCCGTGTACGCTAAGGTAGCAGGCTGCTTTTGTTCCGCATACAGGTAGGAGTCGTTAGCCAGGATGCTTTCTCCGGCACTTTCAGCCTTGGCATCATAGGCATCGCCTACGTTGAACACGCTGTCCTTCCGCAGCTCAACCACTTCGTACTTACCCATCTGGAGGTACTCGGCGGGAGTGGCGGCCTCGCCCTTCTTGTCCGTGGTAAGGATGGCAGCGATAGCGCCGTCAGCAATCTCGGAACCGTTAGGCAGGAAAGCGGTTTCCCCGGTGCGGTTTACGATAGCGAACTGAATGCCCTCTAAGGAGGCATTGCCCTGTACGGAGCCGTTGCCTGTTTCCTTGTCGGTCTTTACGACCTTGATCTGTCCGCGGATCAGCTCGTTCTTGGCGGTAGCCACAATGCCCTGAGTCTGGTTCTCGTCAGAGAGAGTAAAGCTCTTAGGATTGATGGTAGGCTCGCCATAGATCAGCTTCTGAGCCGCCGTCAGGTTTTCTTCCACGGTATAGTTGCCGTAAGGCACCTTGCCGAAGTCGATTTCGCCCTTGGCATCGGTGGTGCCGCTCTTGGTGAAGCTTCCGCCGATAGACCGGGTGCCGGTGATGGTGAACTTAAAGCCCTGCACCTTGCCATCCTCGGAGACCTTCTTTAAGGTCACCTGGGTGGTCTTTGCCGTTTGGGTGAAGGTGAAGGTCACTTCCTGCTTCTGAGCGTTAATGGTCACGCTATCCGCGCTCTTTGTTTCCCATACTTTCTGCTGCTCGGCTGTCAGCTTCTCCTCCACAGAGTAGGTGCCGTAAGGGATGCCGTTTACGGTCACTTTGCCAGTAGCATCCGTGGTCACAGTCCGGGAGTAGGTATAGCCTGCATCAGAGGTGCCGGAGATAAGGAAGTTAAAGCCTGCACCGCCTGTCTTTTCGCCTTCCGGTACTACCTTCACGATGGTAAGGCTGCCCGGGATGGGGGTGTTGGTGACGTTTACGGGTACATAGCCCGCAGAGCCCATGGCAGAGGCAGAAACGGTCACAGGCATGTCGTCTGCGGCATTCCAGATAGCCTTCTGCGCATTGGTGAGTTCTTCCTTCACGCTGTAGTTATTGCCGAAAGGCACGTTCTCAAACAGAGCGATACCATCGGCATTGGTGACGGCGGTCATGTTGACGGCCTTGCTCAGCAGGGAAGTGCCCGTCAGACGGAAGGTAAAGCCGCTAAGATCCACTTTGGTCTCGTCGGCATACTGCACCTTTGCCACCTTCTTCTCCACCCGCACCTTGCCTAACTGAGGGGTGTTGGTGATGGAGCCCAGGTTGTAGGTTTCGCCTGCGTTCGCCGTAATGGTCACGGCCTTGCCCGGAGCCACATAGGCGGGATCCATGTCGTAGCCAGCGGGGACGGATTCTTCAATCAGCGTGGCCTTGGTGCCGGAAATGATCCCGGTCCAGGTAGCCGTTCCGTCAGCTCCGGTGGTCTTTTTATGGTCCGCATTGTCGTACTTCAGGTTGAAGACTACTCCAGCGATGGGCTGACCCGCATCGTCCACCTTCTTTAAGGTGGCGGATACAACGGAGGCATTGGTGACTGTCCCCAGGTTAAAGGTAGCGCCGGGGTCAGCTTTTAAGGTAATGCTCTTACCGGGAGCCGCATAGGCCGGATCGATCTGATATCCGGCAGGGGCTTTAGTCTCGATAAGGGTAGCAGCGGTTCCGGCGGCCGTCCAGGGAATGTTCTTCCAGGTATAGGAGCCGTCCGCTCCGGTAGTCCCTACATGGTCCGTGCCATCGTAGCGAAGGTTAAAGGTAGCGCCTGCTACGGCCTTGCCTGCATTGTCCACCTTCTTCACAGTGGCATCGAAGTACTTAGGGGAAGGGGTGTTGGTAGCCGTTCCGGCGTTTACCGTAGCGCCTGCCGCCACCTGTGATCCGTCCACCGCCACATCCATCGTGTTAATCGCATACTTAAAGTGTGCGTTGGCGTTGGGCGAAGATCCCTGTAAAGGACCGTTCGTGTTGAACACGTCACCCACTTGATAAGTGGCGTCGGAACGCAGCTCAAATACCCGGTAATTGCCCACAGGGTAGGAGCCAGTGGAAGTCACCGTGGCGGTATTCGCGCTCCCGGAGTTCTTGATGGTCAGAACTTCCAGAACGGTGTTGTTGACAGAATAGGTCTTTCCGTCAGATGCCACGATAGGCTTTGTGCCGTTGCGGGTGATGATGACGAACCGAATGCCGTCCAGGGTGGCCCCGGGAGGCATGGCTCCGTCTGCCTGTTTGTTAACCTTAATCTTCACAAGCTGGGCGTTGGTGACGGTCCCCAGGTTGTAGGTAGCGCCGGGGTCGGCTTTTAAGGTAATGCTCTTGCCGGGAGCCGCATAGGCCGGGTCGATCTGATATCCGGCGGGAGCGGAGGTCTCGGTAAGGGTAGCAGCGGTTCCGGCGGCCGTCCAAGGAATGTTCTTCCAGGTATAGCTGCCGTCTGCACCGGTAGTCCCTACATGATCAGTGTTGTTGTAGCGCAGATTGAACTTTGCGCCAGCCACGGCTCTGCCAGCCGCATCCACCTTCTTCACCGTAGCATCAAAGTACTTCGGGGAAGGGGTGTTGGTGGCGGTGCCTGCGTTAATCGTCGTGCCTGCTGTGGCCTGCGCCCCGCTGATGGTCACATCCAGCTGGTTGGTGGCAAAGCCAAAGTGGGCATTGGCGGTGTTGCTGCTGCCGTGCTTGGCACTGTTTCCGTCCCAGGTATCGCCTGCTTGATAAGTGGCGTCGGAACGAAGTTCGTACACCCGGTAGTTGCCTGCCGGATACTTGTTCTTGGAGGTGACGGTAGCGGTAGCCGCACCGTTAGAGCCGGAAATCGTTAAGATTTCCAGGATGGTGTTGTTTCCCGTGTAGGTCTTGTTTCCTACCACAACGGGCTTGGAGCCGTTGCGGCTGACGAGAGCGAACTTAACGCCGTCCAGGGTTGCCCCGGTGGGCATAGTGCCATTCGCCTTTTTCGTCACATTGATGGAAACCGTTCCGGGGGTCTCTTTGGATGCTACCGCCAGATCGGGGGCGTTGGAGACGTTGACCGTTTCAATCGTCGTTCCCGTCACCAGGTTCACACGCTGGATCTTGCCTTCCCCTGCATCCTTAAAGGCGATCTTGTAGGTGCCGGAGTCCAGCTGGTAGCCTGCCGGGGCCGTCTTCTCCTTGATGGAGATAGAGGATCCGGCGGGGATGCCGGAATACCCTGTTGCCGGGTTAATCGGCAAGGCAGGACCGGATACCTTATAAGCACTTGGATTCTTGAAGTCGATTTCACCCTTCGCATCCGTCTTGAACTCCCAGGTAGCCTTAGGGGTGCCTGTGGCTGTTTCGTTCTCGTAATAATTCACCGTATAAACGGCATTCTGGAGACTTAAGCCTGCTTGTGCATTCCATAGCCGAAAGTTATGCTTTCCCTTCGGCTCACACCCGGCGTGCGGCTTTCACCGCACCGGGCGTTTAGCCATTGACTTGTTTTAGATTTGTTTAAGAGAGTATTTTCTGTTCCTCGTATAGAGAGGCGTGGTTTTTCTTCTTCCCCGGCTGGCAAGGGCCGGAGAGGAGAAGATTTATCGTTATTTCTTCATGCCGCAACGGGTGCAGGTACTTTGCTTTCCGTATTCTGCATCATGGTGTACGGTCTTGTACTCCGCTTCGTGATGCACCGTTTTATACTCGGCCTCGTGGTGCACGGTTTTGTATTCAGCCTCGTGATGCACCGTTTTGGTTTCCGCTTCGTGATGCACCGTCTTATACTGGGCCGGGATGGCTTCGTGATGGACAGTGGTGTATTCGGCAGGGTGCTGGATGGGAACGGTAATCCACTTGGAATAAGAGGCACTTGATCCGCCGTTCCTTGCGTGTTCCATAGTGTGCTCACTCGCAAATTCAAGAGCTTCTTTCGTCACCCAGGGCTGCAGGTGAGCTCCGTTGGGATTGGGCTGAGTCCAACCCATTTCATAAGCATGTGCGTCAAAGTCAAATCCGCATTCATCACAGAACTCGTGGCATTCCGACCTGTACTCTGTCCATGCTTCCCGTACCAGTACCTGTTCATCCCAGGCGGGGGTGGCTTCTTTTACCAGCACCTTTTCGTCCCAGGCGGCTTTTACTACGACCTTTTCATCCCAGGCATCCTTTACTTTTACCTTTTCATCCCAGGCATCCTTCACCTTCACCTTCTCGTCCCAGGCGTCCTTAACTTTTACCGTTTCATCCCAGGCGGCCTTCAGCAATACGCTTTCCTCGTGCCAGGCATGGCCCAGGGCGGGGATTGCCTCGGTGTAGGAAGAGCCGCAGGAACAGCGATAGGTCTTTACGCCCTGCTCCGTGCAAGTGGCTTCTTTGGATACCCATGCGCTATAGCTGTGGCCGTGGGCGGTGGTAGGGGGCAGCGTCGGAGCCGGAGTAGCAGGAACCGTAGTCGGTGCCGGGGTTGTAGCCGGAACCGTAGGGGCTGCCGGCGTGGTAGCCGGAGTGGTGACCGGGACGGTGGGTCTTGTCGTGGTGGCAGGTGGTTGCGTAGCGGGAGCCTTGGCCGCATCCGTAGTCAGCTCCCTTACGGAAGTGGTGGGGGCTGCAGAACCCGACCCTTTGACAGGTTCCGGCCCTTCGACAAGCTCAGGGACCGTGGCAGGTCCTTCGACAGGCTCAGTCCCTTCGACAAGCTCAGGGACCGTGGCAGGTCCTTCGACAGGCTCAGTCCCTTCGACAAGCTCAGGGACCGTGGTAGTCCCTTCGACAAGCTCAGGGACCGTGGTAGGCTCTGCGACAGGCTCAGTCCCTTCGATAAGCTCAGTCCCTTCGACAGGCTCAGGGACCGCAGTTTTGCCGCAGGATTTCAGCATGAAGAGCAGGAGAAGGATCAGCAAAGCAGTTAGGATGAGACCTGCCCTAATCAAAATCATTCTGTTATCGTTAGGATTTTTCTTCATCTATTAATGCGTTTTGCCTCCGGTCAGCTTTCCTCTGATAGGAGTTCTACCTGCATTCCCTTGTCAGAGAAGGAGAGAAGCTTTCGGTCGTTAGTACAGAAGACTTCTGTCTCCCGGGACAGGGCAGCTGCCAGCTGTAAAGCATCCATTCCTTTGAAAGCGCTGTGCTCTGCCCGTATGGATGCTGCCCGAAAAGCTATGTCCGCATCAATCTCTATGACTTCAAAAGCCAAATCCGTCAGGAAATTCAGGAATATTTCCCAGGATTCCATGCAATCGCTTTTCCGGCAGCCTACCGCATATTCCATCAGGCTAATCACCGAAGTGCATAGCCGATGGGTAGGCAGGTATTTCTCAAACAAATGACGGGCCTTCTGATCCCCTTTTTCCAGGGCATAGATGAAGAGGGCCGTGTCAAAGAATATGCTTTTATCTGTCATGATCACGCAGCTCCTTCACGTATTGATCCGGCTGGATAGATGCATACGCACTTTGCGGCACAGTATAACGATCCCAGCTAATGTCTGCCGGGCGTGGGTCTGCCACACGATATTCCAAATGTCCGTTTTTCACATGCACTTCCATATCCTGTCCTCCTTTTATGCCTAATAATTGAATATAGGGGGAAGGGACTGTCAAAGAATAACTGTTTCCGCTTTTTCTGAGTTTCACAACCATGGCACACCTCCTTGTAGATACAGTATATACACTTCGATTTGCCTTTGTCAAGATTCCTTGTTTTTCCTGTGATACAGTTTCCGGATCCACTCCCCCGGCCTGTCCTTCCAGGGCTCCTTCTTTCCGCTTACCGCCGGGATGTTGTGGATTAAGGTCCGGGGCTTTATCCCCAGCCTTCTTGCCATTTCCATTTCTTCATCCGTAAGACGGCAGCGCTTTTTAGCGTCCTGGTAGGTAGGTTCTTTTTTCATTGTTTTTACTCTCTTAAAATGTATGGGATTCTTCACTTCGCTCAGAATGACACAAATCCCCCTTCGTCAATGGCTCTTAGTCTGTTCCTCCTTCCTCCATTACAGAGGCTATCGTCAGTCGTGACTAAGGCTCTTGGAGCCGCCTTTTCCTGAAAGCGGTTCCGTTCCCAGTTCCGGTTTTGCTATCGTGATAAATGCGTTTAGGTGCCTTCCCCGGCCCCGTATGCCGGATCCCTTTCGGGATAAGGACTTTCCCGCAGATGGACGGGTACTAATCCTCACATACGGGCCTCCCTTTCGGGAGTGACCTGCCGTGCTATTCGAAGGTTCGTCAGTTGCAGCCGCACAAGTTAATTCTTTACGGATGGCTCCGTGCTTCGCACTCCCGCCATCCTGCCCTCGTACTCAAGTTTTCTGTTTTCAACATAAAAACTTTCGTTTGAGGGCGTGCCATAAGCATTTGCTGTTTGGGACACAGGCGTCCCAACATCTATGCTTTGGCACTGTAAGCAACATTCTCACCCTGCGCACCTTAGAAGCCGGAGCAGTAGCCATGCCTTCTGGTTTAGGCTATTTGCCCCTTTGTCTCCGCGCTTTACCGGGAGGAATTACTCCCCGCCCGGCAGCGGATAAGGCCGAAAGATTACTCTTTCTCGCAAAACCAGTTCGCCTTATCGGCGGTACTGCCTATGATTTTCACAGTACAACAGGTCGCACATCATCTGCGGTCCCGGCATCCTTCTTCTTCAGCAGGATACCGATGGGGTCGTAGTTCTTATTGGTGATTTCATACTTGTAGTTAAAGAATGCGTCACCCGCCTGGGTGGAAGCAGTCGGCACCATAGCATGAATGAGAGCCGTCTTGTTGAGCGTATCCACAGCCACTACCGTGAACTTTATGTTGTTTGTCCACTTGTCGCCTGTGTCATAATCTGTCCTGTTGGCAGGCATTGAAAGATCCGATAAAACCGTGATGTGATGGCACCACAAAACCAGATTCTTCGCAGTGGCAAACTTTAAGTTTGCGCCCTTGCTGCCCGTGACGGTCTGACTGGAAATCGTGGACTTCCAGGAGATGAAAGGGCTCAGGTTTTCTGTGGTTCGTATCCACCAGGCATTCGGATCGTCATACGCGGAACCTTCAAATCCCGATTGCAATAAGCCTCTTAACTCCGTATGATGGGTGGCATATCCGCTTTCTCCCGCTGCGCCGTAGTTGTGGATGGTTAACGGGTACATCCCGGAGATAGAGTTTGCGACTTCTGCATTCCAGCCTCTTACATACCATCCTTCGCCATTATAGGCATTAGGATTGCCCGCGCTCAGCCAGATCCAGTTGTAGGCATTGTCCGGGTAAACCGGATAGTTCGCCGTTCCGCTCGGTCCATTGCCCTTAATGACGTATTCGTTTACGGACGAGAGGACGAAAGATTCGCCTACCTGCGGAGTCTGACTGAACTCAATGGTGTAGTCACTCTTAGGCGTATCCTTCCAGGTTCCGACCAGGTATTGCCCTTCCTGTACGTCCGCCGCTTCCGCCTGAAGCATGGGGCTTAAGATGCTGCCCATGAGCAGAAGAGACAGGCACAGTACGAGCACCTTCTTGAAGATGTTTCTCTTCATGATTCTTTTTCCTTTCTTTTATTTTTCGGACGGGAGCTTTGGAACCGCCCCAAACGGCGTCCCTGACCGCAAAGGGTGTTATATTCTGAACCCGGCTTTTTTCCGGGATTGGTTTAATGAGAGATGAACAAAATGAGAGGCATAAAGTAGAGGGATAATGATAATTGTTTTGAAAAACCGGCTTGAGGATATATGCCGATGTGAACTCAGAATCGGAAACACTGAAACAGTATCCCAGGACAAGGTCTTTTGCAACTGCAAATAACTGCAAATTATCCACAATCCGGATACATCCGGCATCCTTTATTTTATCTTTGTGCAACAGGAGGCGAACATAAGGTTCAAAGACACATTTAAATCAATAATTCCGACGGATTTTCAAGATTTTCCTGAAAAAAGCAGTTGACAGCGCCGGAGGTCTTGGCTATAATAACAAAGCACGATTTTTTGTGCCGTTAAAGCCGTCGTGTAATTTGGGAAAAGGAGGTCAGGTCATATGTCTATTTGTCCCAAGAATAAGTCCTCTAAGGCAAGAAGAGACAGCCGCAGAGCAAACTGGAAAATGAGCAACCCTACATTGGTCAAGTGCAGCAAGTGCGGCGCGTTGATGGTACCTCACCAAGTGTGCAAGGCTTGCGGCTCCTACAACAAAAAACAGATTGTAGAAGTGGCGGAGTAATCCGTTGCCATGACGCAGAAAAGATCGGCCTACGGGCCGGTTTTTTGTTTACAGATACAGAGGGGCCCATAGGGGGAAGGACATCCCTTATCGAACAAATTGTGAACTTCCCGCTTTCTCTGTGTCAAATTGACACAATAAAGGCTGTCTTGTTGCATGCACGGACCTTGTTTTGTGCTACAGTTGAACCAGGTCCTGATGAGAACGAGGCGAAAGGAGATGAGCGGTTCATGAAGAAGTCTCGGATATGTCACAAACAGAACAACGACTTTCTGGATGCTCTCCATTCCTGCCTTACCAGCGGACTCAGCGTATGGTTTGATGGGATTCCTTTCACCGGAGACAGGCTGCCGGATTCCCTTCTTCTGAAAGAGGATGCGGAATGGGAAGGCACCTTTCTGAAGGATGAGAGAGGAACCCTGCGAGGCATTAGTTTTACCGATATCAAGCTGCGGTAATACCCTTCTGCAAATTTAAAGGATCAATCAGCCTTTTGAATCGGAAATCCAAGCCTTTTGGTTTACAGTCATTTTTCCTTATGGTATACTCTGGCTGTGAAAAGGAGGGCTTCATGGCTTCAAGCAGGAAAAAAGAGAAAACGATTCTCCCCAGCATCATCGTTCTTGTCGTAGTGGCTGTCCTTCTTTTGATTGCCGTTCTGACGAACAACAGACCCAGCACCTTGCGGGTTGATCTGGAGGGCTTTTACGGCTCCCGGGACGGGCATATGGCTCTGGTGCGGGATAATGAACTATCGCACGAAGACTTTTTGGTTCGGAACGACATCGTCTATACTTCTTTAAACTATCTGACCCAAAAACTGAATAGACGCTTTTACTATGATCAGGCGGAAGAACTGCTGCTGTACACCTTGCCCGGCGGTACCAGAGAAGCGGATCTGCGGACTCTTTTCGGGGAGGCTCCCGTCCTTCTAAAGGAGCAGGAGAAGATTTATGTCCAGTTGGCCTATGTCCAGCAATACACGGCTATGACATGGGAACTGCCCCCGGCCCCCCGCAGATTGGTGATGAAGACCAAATTCGGAGATTACGGCCAGGTGGAAACCTTAAAGGACGCCATCATCCGCTCCGGGCCGTCGCCTTCCCGCCCTATTATGACGGAGGTGCCGGCTGGTGAAAAGCTTTATTATCTGGAAGAGCAGGCGGAGTGGGATTATGTCTGCACCCGGGACGGGATCCTGGGATATATCGCCAAGGAAGAGGTGGGAGAACCCGTAATTCGTAATGCGGCATCTCCTTATACGGAACCCGTTTATTCCATGCCGGAACCCATGCAGAACATCGGACTGGTCTGGCAGCAGATTCAGGTGAAGGCGGACAACGGTCAGCTGGAAGCTCTGATGGAGAAGGCCCAAAGGGTGAATGTGATTTCTCCCACCTGGCTCTTTCTGAAGGACGGAGAGGGGAACTTTGACTCCTCTGCGGAAAAGGCCTATGTGGATAAGGCCCACGCAATGGGACTGAAGGTCTGGGTATTGCTGAATAATATGGATCATGCCATCTACGGCGACACCCTGTGCAGCAATTTTGACCGGACCGGCATCAGACGGAAACTGATCCAGGGCATCCTGGAGGAACTGCGGGCCTGCGGCGCGGACGGCATCAACCTGGATATCGAAAGTCTGCCGGCGGCGGGCGGTCCCGGATATCTGCAATTCATCCGGGAATTATCCCTGGCTTGCCATAAAGAGGGCTATATCCTTTCGGTGGACAATTATGTGCCCTCTGCCTGGACCAGCCATTATGACCGGCAGGAGCAGGCCGTATTTGCGGATTATCTGATTGTAATGGCCTATGACGAGCACTATGCCGGCTCGGAAGCGGGATCCAGCGCCTCTCTGCCCTTTGTCCTAAAGGGGGTGGAAGACAGCCTGCTGCAGGTGCCTGCTTACAAACTGATTTGCGGCGTGCCCTTTTTTACCCGGCTATGGGTAGGGAATGGCAAGATGCCCAGCAGTTCGTCCCTGGATATGCGTTTGGTACATGAGTATCTGGACCGCTTCGGCGCCGTGGCGCAGTGGAACTCCGAACTGGGCCAGTCCTATGCGGAGTTCCGGATGGAGGGTGAAAACGCCCGCATCTGGGTGGAAGATATGCAGTCTATGACGACCCGTCTGGAGCGTTTAAGCGCCTACGGCCTGGCCGGATTGGCCGGCTGGCGATTGGGGATGGAGTCGGAAGATATATGGACCTGTTGGAGCCAGTTCTTCGAAAACAACCGGACGAATTAGGACAAAGGAAGAAATATTATAACGAGGGGGAATCGTGATCTTCCGCGGCTAAAGGACCTACGGCGGGGCAACCTGCCGTTTTTTTTTTGCAGGGAAAAATGGGAAGAGATTGCATTTTTAATGCAGTAGGGGTAGTATGGTATTGTAGAAAGTGGAAACAAAGCAGGAGCGCTTATGCTGAAGATATTTACGATTCCTTCTCTCCTGGACGGGGAAAGCCCCCGGGGAGAATTGCCCCCGGAACGGGAACTCTACGGCACATTTCTCCGCCTGGCCTGGCCTTCCGTGGTGGAAGCGGTGTTGGTAGGCCTGGTGGGAATGGTCGATACCCTGATGGTTGCCAGCCTGGGGGATGAAGCGATTGCGGCGGTGGGGATTACCCAGCAGCCGAAGTTCGTTTTGATGTGCTTCCTTTTTGCCTTGAATGTGGGCATAACCGCCTTGGTGGCCAGGCGGAAAGGCGAAAACAAGCGGGAAGAAGCCAACCAGGCTATGCGGAACGGTTTGATTCTGGGCCTGGGGCTGATTCTGGCGCTGGCTGCCTTTGGCTTTATCTTTGCGGAGCCTTTTTTGCGGCTGGCAGGGGCCAATGACGACTACATTGCGGACGGAGTGGTATATTTCAAAATCATATCCATTTCCGTGGTATTCCAATGCCTCAACGGATCCATCAACGCTGCCCAGAAAGGCAGCGGCAATTCCCGCATTTCCATGTCCAGCAATATGATCGGCAATGCAGTGAATATCGTGTTCAACTACCTGCTGATTAACGGTATCGGCCCTTTTCCCCGGCTGGAGGTTAAAGGCGCCGCCATTGCCACCGCCTTCGGAGCCTTTGTGGCTTTTTGCGTTTCTGCCGGCCGTCTTTTCCAAAAGAAAAACTACATCAGTTTTCATTGCCCTGCCCCCTGGCGCCTGGAGAAGAAGGTAGTGGCGCCTATGCTGAAGGTAGCTTCCAGCGCGTTGGTGGAACAGCTTTGCATGCGGGTAGGCTTCTTTATCTTCAACCGCGTGGTGGCGGATCTCAGCACCCTGGCTTACTCCACCCACATCGCCTGTATGAATTTCCTGGGGCTTTCCTTCTGCTGCGGCGACGGGTTCCAGGTGGCATCCACCGCCCTGGCGGGCCAAAGTCTGGGGGCCAAACGGCCGGATAAAGCCATCATCTATTGCAATATCGGCCAGCGGGTGGTATTCTTTGTAGCAGTAATCCTGAGTATACTCATGATTACCCTGCGGCGGCAGATCATTGGGCTGTATTCCTCTACGCCTCAGGTGGTGGAAATGGGCAGCCGGATCCTTTTGTTTATAGCGGTCATCACTTATATACAAACGGCTCAGGTGATTTTCACCGGCTGCCTGCGGGGAGCCGGTGACACCCGTTTTACCGCCATTACGGCTATTGTGAGCGTGGGACTGGTCAGACCCATTTTCGGCTACCTGCTGACTTATCCTCTGGGGATGGGCCTGTACGGTGCCTGGACCGCCATTTTCCTGGATCAGCTTTGCCGGCTGGTGATGAACTACGGGCGGATCCATAAGCGGAAATGGCTTGAGATTAAACTATAAGGGCATTTTTGATTCCCATTAAATACGAAAAGGAGCAGATTATGAACGCACGGGAACGGTATGAAGAATGGTTAAGCAGTCCTGTTTTTGACGAGAAGACGAAAGCGGAGCTTCGGGAGATTGCCGGAGATGAGGCTGCGATCCGCGAACGCTTTGAGGGAGATTTGGAATTCGGCACCGGCGGGATGCGGGGCATAATGGGGGCCGGCACCAGACGGATGAATGTTTATACGGTGCGGAAAGCCACCCAGGGCCTGGCCAATTATATTATCAAAAAGGGGGCGCAGGATAAGGGGGTAGCCCTGTCCTTTGATTCCCGGAATCGCTCCGAGGAGTTTGCCCGGGAAACGGCCCTGACGCTTTGCGCCAACGGAATTCCTATTTATATCTTCCCGACCCTGCACCCTACGCCAATGCTAAGCTTTGCGGTGCGGGAACTGGGCTGCACTGCCGGGGTGAATATCACCGCCAGCCACAATCCGCCGGAGTATAACGGCTACAAGGCATATTGGGACGACGGGGCCCAGGTGACCTATCCGGATGATGAAAATATTATTGCGGAGGTCAATGCCATCGAGAGCTTTGCGGATGTGAAGACCATGAGCCTGGAAGAAGCCAAGGAGGCAGGGCTGTATCATCTCATAGGCCCCGAGGTGAGCTACCGATATTTTGAGGAATTAAAGAAGCTGATACGCCGGCCGGAAGTGATTGAGCAGGAAAAAGATAATGTGACCCTGGTTTATACGCCGCTGCACGGAACCGGGCTTGAACCGGCGAAGCGGATCCTGGAGGAGCTGGGCTTCTCCAAGGTATATGTGGTGGAAGAGCAGGCCAAGCCGGACGGCAATTTCCCTACGGTGGGCTATCCCAATCCGGAGGATCCGAAGGCCTTTGAACTGGCCCTGGAGCTGGCCCGGAAGGTGAAGGCGGATATTGTGATTGCCAACGACCCGGATGCGGACCGTCTGGGGGTTTTCCTGCGGAATGGGGAAGACTATGTGCGGATGACCGGCAATATGACGGGCTGCCTGCTGGCGGATTACGAGATTGGCGGCATTAAGGAAAAATGCGGCCTCTGCGATCACGGCGTCTTTATCAGCACCATTGTGACTTCCAATATGGCGGGAGCCATTGCCCGGAAATACGGAGTGCGCTTCTATGAGACCCTGACAGGCTTTAAACATATTTGCGGAAAGCTGCGGGAACTGGAACAGACGGAACCGGATGTGCATTATCTGTATGGCTTTGAGGAAAGCTTCGGCTCCTCCTTCGGCGCCTATTGCCGGGACAAAGACGGCATTGCGGCGGTGATGGCGCTTTGCGAAGCGGTTTGCTATTATAAGACGAAGGGCATGAGCCTCTGGGATGGCCTGCAGGCATTGTATCAGGAAGTGGGCTATTATCGGGATATCAATATTTCCAAGAATTTCCCCGGTCTGGATGGCAAGGATAAAATGGCAGCCATTATGGACAGTCTGCGGAAGAATCCGCCCAAAACGCTGGGGGGGCTGCCAGTGGTGGCGATGCGGGATTATCTCTTAAAGACCACCAAGGATTTTGTGACGGGGCAGGAGGGAGTGACCACGCTGCCGGCCTCCAATGTGCTGTATTTTGAACTTACGGATGATGCCTGGGTATGCCTTAGACCTTCCGGGACGGAGCCGAAGATTAAGCTTTACTGCGGCGTGAAGGGGGAGAGCCAGCAAGAGGCCTCCGCCAAGGAAGAAGTGATGGTGCGGGAATTAAATGCTTTGATGGATTCTTTCTAATCCGCAGGGGCGGGCCGTTGAAAGGCCCGCCCGCCATGTTTAACCAGTTGAAATCCATCGGGCGACTGATAGTCGCCCCTACGTGTCATCCCGTATATGACTCAAATCCCGGCCAGGATATGCAGGTTTCGGATTTCTCCGTCCTGGATATGATCATTCACGGAATAAGCGTGTTTTTCAAGGTCTCCGCAGCTGGCCTTGGTTATGCCCTGATCCATCAGCTCTGCGATGAATACTCCCGCCAGATCCTCTATCAGGGTATATTTCTCCTCCGCCGTATTCCCTGCATTCTCACTGCTGATCAGGAAAGCGAGAGGCTCCGCCAGCTCGCCAAAGGAGGGCAGATCCGCCAGAGCCCTGAATTGCCACTTGTAATAAGGCATAAAGGCTCCATTCAGCAGAAAACAGGTATGCAAAGCCGCCTTTACATACTCCGCCGCAGCCAGGGCTGCGGCACCGGAATCCCCCCGCCTGACGCAGCGCAGATAATTATATTGCCCGGCCTGGGCCATCATCAACAACTCCCCGGCCAATTTCTTCAGGCGGATATCCTCCGGCATGCCGGCCGTCCGGTCAAGAAGCGTCTGCATAAACCCACTATTATCCTGGAATAAGCGGCCCTTTTGCAATTCAAAGAAGCCCTGCTCCGGCGCTGTCAGCCATTGATGGGCCGTCAAATATCCATCCGAGGCACCGATCTTATCTTTTAGAAAATCCGCCGCCCGTATCACCCCGTGGCGGCTGCCCCCCACGGGATTCAGGGCCGATTTCCGAAAGCCCATAAACTCTCCCGGCAGCTTGGCATAGGCCCGCTCTAGGCGGAAAGCGCATTGCCGGTCTATCACATCTTCCCCGGGAAGGAAGAGACAAAAACCGATTTCAAAATCATGATCCTGGGAGATTTCGTCATCATATCCGAAGCATTCGGAACCGCTGCCCATCAGGCCAGCGGCTATTTTATCCGATAATTCAGGGAAATCGGCCGCCAGCATGGGGCGGCCGTAGGTTTCGAAGTATTTTTTTGATAGTTCAAGGCCTTTCATGATACTGTCCTTCCAGCGGGCGGCCAGTGGCCGCCCCTATGCGTTCCGATATATCTCCTGTGAGATGGCTTCCAATTCATCCCCGTCCATAAAGCGGCCGTAAAAACGGAAGGTGGGGACGCAGGTGCGCAGCACATAGGCATAATACCCATCCCGGGGCAGAGAAGGAGTATCCAGCATAGCCCGTCCCTGATCCAACAGATTCTGGATGGCTTCCTCTGCCTCTTCCTGCCCCTTCTCTGCTGCCTCCAGGTCCGCCAGATTCAAATAAGTGACGGCCATTTCCAGCTCCCCGTGGGGAATGTGCTTCATCACCTCCAGGGCCTTTTCGTAGTAAGTTCTGGCCTCCTTAAAGCGGCCCAAATCCGTCAGGACCAGCGCCATATTATTATACAGACCTCCCAGACGGTTGTCCGGCTTGTCCAGATGCTTTTCATAAATGCTCTGGGCTCGTTCAAAATAGGGCAGGGCATCTGCGGCCTTATCAAAAGTTTTAAATACCGTAGCGATATTTACTAAGCTGGTGGCACCGGTCAGAGATTCCTCCATTCCTGTTTCCGCCAGCAAAGCCAGAGCGGCCCGGACCGTTTCCAGGGCTTCCTTTTCCCGGCCCCGTTTCCGAAAGAGCCCCATTCGTTCTCCCTGTATGGCCAGGGCTCCTGTCTTATCGCCACCGCTCAAAGCGTCTGCCAGCCAATAATCCAGATGCCGCTCGGCAGCGCCCCAGTCGTCTTTCCCCAGATACTCATCCAGTTTCTCAATAATGCGTCCCATGGGAACCCGCCGGGCCGGCGCATTTTCCTGGCCCCGGTTCATATTTAATAGACACTGAGGCTCCGCATAATCCTCTTTAGGTAATTCATTGCTGTATTTTTCCTGCAACATACTTCTCTCCTCATAAAAACTGCTTTTTCATCTTAACGGCTGCCGGCACAAAAATCAAGAGAAGCAAAAATGAAGTTTCAAACCACGACTCCGAACATTTGGTCGAAAATTTATAAAAAGACTTCCCTTTTTGAAAAGAATAGAGTACAATATTAATATCTATGCGTATTATTCGATAGGGAGGGTATGTTTTGGCCACTTCAAACGCAAAAAAGTCTTCGTCCCCCGGCAGGACGAAAGCTTCATCCAATAGAAGCACCCCGAAAGGGACAGGAAGCAGGAGCCGCACCACGACCTCCGCCCCGAGGAGGAGCAGCGGCGGACAGGGACATAAAAAGACAGGCGGGCAGTCCTATCTGACCCGGGATATTTTATTATTGTTCCTTATCGCCTTTGCCGTCCTCCTGTTTCTTAGCCTTTTCGGCTTGATCGGGGCCGTGGGCCGTGTGTTGGCTTCTTTTGAATTCGGTCTTTTCGGCCGTTTGGCTTATGTGTTTCCTTTTATATTCTTTTTCCTGGTGGTGTTTACCGTTTCAAACTTTGAAAAGTATCCGCTCAACACCCTGCTGCGGGTGGTGACTGCCATCCTTACCTTCAGTCTTTTATGCGGCATCATAGAGCTGATTGGCTCCGGCGGAGAAGTACTGCCGAAGCTAAAGGATTATTATGCCCTGGGCAAGGGCTACCGGGTCCACGGCGGCTGGTTCGGCGGCTTCTGGTGCCGTCTGCTTTTGAAGGCCATGGGCCGGGTGGGCAGCTATGTTGTGATGCTGGTGCTGTTTTTGGCTGGATTGGTGTTCAGCGTGGGTAAGGCCTTGCTGACGGCCGCGGGGCTTACCGGCAAGCGAGTGACCCATGCCATACGGGACGAGTCTGCCCGGTATCGTGAGGCCAGCCGGGAAAAGCGCCAGATTGCGGAAATGCGGGCGGAAGAACGGCTCCAGCGCCGGGCGATTGAGCGGGAAGCGAAGGCTCAGCGCCAGGGAGAGGAGCGTCGGGCTTTGATGGAACAGCTGGACCGGAAGCTGGAAGCCGGCCGGAAAAACATGCTGGAGCTCACGAAACTGGAACTGAATGAAGTGAAGAAAAAGCCGGTCTCTCAAAAAACGGAACCCGGCAGGACGGAAGCGAAGAACCGGCAGCGGAGCCTCTTTGATGACACCGATCTGACGACCCCGGCTCTGCCGAAGGATACTTCTATTCAGCGTCTCTTTGACGAAATGGAAAGCCATCGGAAAGGGGCTGTCAAAAAAGAAGACAGAACCCTGGACGAACTCACGGACGCCTTTGATGAGTTTGACCGCAGTTTGGGAAAAAAGAACAGGAAAGAACCGCGGATCCGCATTTCCCAGGGGGGCGAGGAGCGTCTGCCGGCAGCGGAGACGGCTGTAATCGAGGAGGTTCCCGCGCAAGAAGCTCTGAAAGAATCGGAAATGGCTCCGGTATGGGAAGACCCCCGGAAGCAAGTGGATAAAATGCATTTGGACGAGCTGTTCCAGGCAGATGCCAAGCCTAAGCAGGAAGAGGTTCTGCCGGTGGAAACGGAGCCTGTTACGGACGAAGAAATCCTGACGCCGATTCAGGAATTGCCGGAGCAGGAAGTATTTGTGTCCCCGGCCGTTCCGCAAAGCGGGGAACCCGGGGAAGAAGAGGCCCTGCGGCAGCCGGCCAAACGGGAGTTCAGGCTTCCCTCCACCAATCTGCTGAAGCGCGCCAAAAACAACGGCACTACGAAGGAAAGCGACTTAAAGAATACTGCCAGGCTGCTGGAGGAGACCCTACGGAATTTCGGCGTGGAAGTGACGGTAACGGATATCAGCTGCGGCCCTTCCGTGACCCGTTATGAGCTGCGGCCGGAGCAGGGGGTGAAGGTGGCCCGGATTTCTTCCCTGGCGGATGATATCAAGCTGGCCCTGGCAGCTACGGAGATCCGCATAGAGGCCCCGATTCCCGGCAAATCCGCCGTGGGAATCGAAGTCCCCAACCCGGAGAATCAGACCGTATCCCTGCGTTCCATCATCGAGAGCGAAGAGTTTAACCGCATCAATTCCAAAATTGCTTTTGCGGTAGGACAGGACATCGGCGGCCGGGTGGTGGTGGCGGATCTGGCCAAGATGCCTCACCTGCTGATTGCCGGAGCCACCGGCTCCGGGAAGTCCGTCTGCATCAACTCTTTAATCATGAGTATTCTTTACCGGGCTAAGCCGGATGAAGTGCAGATGATCATGATTGACCCGAAGGTGGTGGAGCTGGGAGAATACAACGGCATTCCGCATCTTAGGATTCCCGTGGTGACGGATCCCAAGCTGGCGGCGGAGGCCTTAAACGGCGCGGTCAAAGAAATGACCGCCCGCTACAAGAAATTTGCGGATCTGAATGTGAAGGATATCAAGGGCTACAATGCCAAGATCCGGGATAACCCGGAGGAATATGCGGATCATGAGCCCATGCCGCAGATTGTGGTGATTGTGGATGAGTTTGCGGATTTGATGATGGTGGCTCCCGGAGATGTGGAGCAGTCCGTCTGCCGTCTGGCCCAGCTGGCCCGGGCCGCCGGGATTCATCTGGTGGTGGCAACCCAGCGTCCTTCCGTCAACGTGATTACCGGCCTGATCAAAGCCAATATCCAGTCCCGGATTGCTTTGGCGGTGTCTTCGGGCATCGATTCCCGCACCATCATCGATATGAACGGGGCGGAAAAACTTCTGGGCAAAGGGGATATGCTCTTTTATCCCACCGGATATCCCAAACCCGTGCGGGTTCAGGGCTGCTGGGTGAGCGAAGAGGAAACGGAAGCCGTTACCAAGTTCTGGAAAAAGCAAAATGCGGTTTCGGAAGAACAGCTGGTGCAGCAGAATAAAGACTGGATGCCGGAACCTTTGGATAAGACCCGGGATTTCAAGGATGAGCGGGATGAGCTCTTTATGGAGGCTGCAGAGTATATCATTGAAAACGAAAAGGCGTCCATCGGCAATCTGCAGCGGGTGTTCCGCATCGGCTTTAACCGGGCGGCAAGACTCATGGATCAGCTGGCGGAAGCCGGGATCGTAGGCAAGGACGACGGCACCAAGGCCCGTCAGATCCAAATGGATAGAGCCCAGTTTGAAGAGTGGAAGCGTCAGTAGGGGCGTGCATTTCCTGCCCGCTGCCAGACAAGGAGTAGGGGCGGGCATTGCCCGCCCGCTGCCAGACAGGGAGTAGGGATTAGGGAATAGGCATTAGGGAGCAGGGTGTTAATATGGAATTAACAATCAAACAGATTTGTGAAATCACGGAAGGGACTTTATTGTGCGGTGATGCGGACCTTCGCATCAGACATTTGAGTTTTGACTCCCGGGATATTCCCGGGGACTGTCTCTTTATCCCTACCATAGGCGCCCGGGTGGACGGCCATGATTTTATTCAAGGAGCCTTCGGGAAGGGAGCTGCGGCCACATTAACGGCCCGGGGGGATATTATCAATCCCGAGAGACCACACATTCTGGTCAAGGATACCCAAAAGGCCCTGGAAGCCCTGGGGCGCTATGCCCGGAGCTGCTTTCATGGGCCGGTGGTGGGTATTACCGGCAGCGTAGGGAAAACCACTACTCGGGAACTGGTGAAGGCGGCTTTATCCGCCGGGGGCAGCGTTACCGGCACCATGAAAAATATGAACAGTCAGATCGGAACGCCGGTGGTGCTGTATCACATGGACCATCAGGCAGAACGGGCTGTGATGGAGATGGGCATCAGCGGTCCGGGGGAGATGCGGGACCTTATTGATTTAGTGCATCCTACATTGGCCGTGGTGACCAATATCGGCGTGGCGCATATTGAATATCTGGGTAGCCGGGAAGGCATTTGCGAAGAAAAGATGCATATAGCGGATGAGCTGGGGCCGGAAGCCTGGGCCATCTTAAACGGCGACGAGCCCCTGCTGAAAGCATATAGGGACAAGCTCCCCTGCCGGGTGCTGTGCTACGGCCTGGGGGAAGAAAATGATCTGACGGCCCGGGATATAGAAGAAGGAGACGGCGTCCGTTTTACGGCGGTGTTCCACAGCAGCCTGACCCCCTACATGGAGATTCCCGTGGAGCTGATGATTCCCGGAGTGCACAATGTGATGAACGCCCTGGCCGCCTTAGGGGCCGCCTGGGCCCTGGGCATCGACCCGAAGCAAGCCGCTTTGGCCATGGGGATGTTTGAGGGATTTGCTCGTCGCCTGGAACGGATCAAAATCGGCGGACTGCAGGTGATTGACGACTCTTACAATGCCAGCCCTCCTTCTATGAAAGCCGCCCTGACGGTGCTGGAAAAGGCGGAGGGAAAGCGTAAGATAGCCCTTTTGGCGGATATGCTGGAAATGGGGGAGGAGGCGCCGGCCCTTCACCGGGAGGTGGGGGAGTTTGCCGCTCCTCTGGATATTGATTCCTTTATTACCCTGGGGGAACTGATACGGAATCTGGAAGCGCCTTTGCTGGCCGCCGGCCGTCATGTGATTCACTGCGGCAGCCGGGATGAAGCGGCTGCTAAGGTTCATGAGCTGGCGGAAAAGGGGGATGTGCTGCTGCTTAAAGGCTCCAACAGTATGGGGCTGGACAAGATTCTGGCGGTCCTCAAAGATGATGATAAGTGGAAGGAAGCTTAAGATTTGCCTCTGTATGCCGATGTAATCGTGAATATATCCGTCTCTGCCCTGGACCGGCCTTTTCAGTACCGGGTGCCGGCGGACATGGAAGGAAAAATCCACCTGGGAACCCGGGTGGATATTCCTTTTGGCGCGAGGCAGACCAGCGGCTATGTGGTGGGGCTGAGCCATACCCCGGCTCTGGAAGAGGATAAGATAAAAGAAATCCTTGGCCCGGCACCGAAAGGGGTGTCCATAGAAGATCGGGCCATGGCTTTGGCGGCCTGGATGCGGCAGCGCTACGGCTGTACCATGAATCAGGCTTTGACCACGGTGCTGCCCATTAAAAAAGCGGTTAAAAAGGGGAAGAGCAAAGTGAATTCCTCGGCCTGGGAGGGGCTGGAAATTCTGCCGCCTCTTCCTTTAAACGAGGCACAAAGCCGGGTGGTGCAGGGAATAGAAGAGGAACTGGCGGGGGAAAACAGACCGGTTCTGATTCACGGCATTACCGGCAGCGGTAAAACGGAAGTCTATATGGCGGTGATGGAGAAGGTGCTGTCTAAGGGCCGGCAGGTGATATTGCTGATTCCGGAGATTTCTTTGACATATCAGAATATCCGCCGTTTTTACCAGCGCTTCGGGGATCGAATCGGTGTGATTAACTCTCGTCAATCCCAGGGAGAAAAATATGAAACCGTGGAGAAAGCCAGAAAGGGAGAAATCTCCCTGGTGATCGGCCCCCGTTCCGCTCTCTTTACCCCCTTTCCCAATCTGGGCCTGGTGGTGATTGATGAGGAACACGAAGAAAGTTATTTCAGCGAAACCACCCCCCGTTATCACAGCGTGGAAGTGGCCAGACAGTTGGCAAGACTTAGCGGCGCCGGCTTGATATTAGGCAGCGCCACTCCTTCTTTAGACAGTTATTATCAAGCAAAAAAGGGCTTTTACCGCCTGGAAAGCCTAAACCGCCGGGCGGTGGAAAGTAGCCGTCTGCCCCAGGTGGAAGTAGTGGATTTGCGGAAGGAGATGAAGGAAGGCAATAAAAGCATTTTCAGCCGCAGCTTAAAAAGCAAGATGGAAGACCGGCTGGCGAAAAAGGAGCAGATTATTCTGTTCTTAAACCGCCGGGGCTTTGCGGGCTTTGTATCCTGCCGTTCCTGCGGGAAGGCCCTTATTTGCCCCCACTGCGATGTAAGCCTCACCCTTCACCGGGGGGCGCAGTTAAAGTGCCATTACTGCGGATATCAAATCACGGCGCCGGAGCATTGCCCTTCCTGCGGATCGCCCTATATTGCCGCTTTCGGCACCGGAACTCAGAAGGTGGAAGGCATCATCGAAAAAGAGTTTCCCGGGGCCCGGGTGCTGCGGATGGATGCGGACACCACCAAGGGGAAAGAAGGACATGGGAAGATTTTATCCTCTTTCTCCCGCCATGGGGCGGACATTCTGCTGGGAACCCAGATGATTGTAAAGGGGCATGATTTTCCCAAGGTTTCCCTGGTGGGGATTCTGGCAGCGGATGTTTCCCTTTTCGGGGGAGATTTCCGTTCTTCGGAACAGACCTTTGCCTTGCTGACCCAGGCGGCGGGCCGGGCCGGCCGGGGAGAAATCCCCGGGGAGGTGGTGATTCAGACATATCAGCCGGATCATTATGCACTGCAGACCGCCTCCTGCCAGGATTACGAATCCTTTTACCGGGAAGAAATATCCCGCCGGGAGATTTTGCATTACCCCCCTGCGGGCCATATGCTGGAGCTTATGATCAGCGGTTCGGAGGAGGAAGAAAACAAAGCCCTGGCAGAGAGTCTGGCGCAGGCCCTGCGGGAGCGCTACGCCAGTCAGGGGGCGGATGTGATAGGCCCGGCGCCTCCTTTCAGAAGCAAGGTGCAGGACAGTTTCCGGCAAATGCTGCTGGTGAAGCATCCGGATAAGGGGACGCTGCTGGAAATGGGCCGCCTCCTGCGGGAATGTGCGGGAGAACGGATTCAAATGGACATTTTTTGATAGAAAGGAAAGGGAATGAAATCACTGAAAAAAAGTATTTCTTTTGTTCTTTTACTGCCTTTATCAAGCCTTGCCCTGATGACAGTTATTGCGGGCGTTCCATTCCTTATGGCCTGCTTTATAAGCCTGTTTTCGCTTACTTTCTTTTACTGGCTAAGGCGGAATCAGCTGGACCAGACCGTGATTTTAGTGAACGGAGGAATCGCCGCTGCCCTCATCCTGGCCATGACGGTTCTCATGGTGGCGGCAGGAGGGAATATAGAAGGAAAGCTGATGGACACGGCTATCAGCTGGATTCTGTTACTCTTTCCCGGCGGCTTTATTTTCTATATGCACATTACAGCTGAGGGCATAAAGTTAATAAGCCTGATGATTCTTATTCTTCCGCTATGGGCCTTCTTTCTCTCTGTTTTTTTATCAAAACGCACGGATATTCTGAAAAAGGCGGTCCCCTTTTTGGCGGGTACTCTTTGCTGTTTAGGCGTTATCGCCTGGCAATATGCCAACAGGCCTTCCGTGCGCTATGCCGGGCATGGCTTTGATTATATGCATGGTTATTCCAGCACGGACTTTTCGGATTATATGGTATACAGCGAACCTTCCCGTCTGGTGCAGCTGGAGGCCCCGGCTTCTTTATTGATTGAAAAAGAAGCGGATATGCCAAAGCTGGACGGCGCAGAGGCCTGTTATCCCCTTTATGCCGCAGCAGCCAAGGCGGTTTATCAGAATATAGCTGACATCGAGAAGAGGTATTTGGAACAAGACGAAACATCAAGGTATACCAATGGAAAAATCGTCCGTTTTACCAATACGGTGCGTGCTTTTGAAGGGCTGCTTCATGATTTGAATGCGGACGGGGACTATGATGTGGATCTCTTTTTTGGCGCCAGGCCCTCCCGCAAACAAATGGAAATGGCAAAAACGCTAAAAATCCCCCTTACCATAACGCCTATAGGCCGGGAGGCTTTCGTCTTTTTTGTGGAGCCGGATAATCCGGTGACTGGGCTTAGCAGCGAAGAGATTCGGAAGATCTATCATGGCGATATAACAAACTGGTCGGATCTGGGCGGGAAAAAGCAGGAAATCCGTCCCTTTCAGCGCCCGGAGAATTCCGGTTCCCAGGCCATGATGGAATACTTTATGGGGGATGTTTCTTTGAAGGAGCCTCTTAGCTACGAATATGTCGATTCCATGTTTGGCGTATTGCAGAAAGTGGCGGAGTATGCCAATGAGGGGGGCGCCATGGGGTATTCTTTCCGTTATTTTGTGGAGGATTTAAACCAGGAAAACAATGTGCGGCTGCTGGCGGTGGATGGGGTGCTTCCCACCATAGAGAATATTCAAAACGGGACATATCCCTTGACGGTGGATCTTTGTGTGGTCAGCCGTTCGGAGGATTCCAGGCCCTATGTTCAGAAAATGATTGATTTCATGCTGTCTGAGGAAGGGCAAAAGATGATTGAAAAAACCGGTTATGCTTCGCTGAGGCCGGGCGGTTCCCGCTAAGGGCCCCTGTTTTGATTTGGTTATAAGAAAAACGCTGACGGCTTGATTCAGAGCGGGCCATGTACTATACTGTTTAGAGAAAGGAAGAAGCTGTCCGGATTTTGGGAGACAGCAGGCGATAAAATTATGAGTATTCGAATAATCCGCAAAATGGATGAAGATGAGATTTTAAGAAAAAAGGCGAAACCGGTGAAGGAAATGACGGCCCGGACTTTAAGCCTGATTCAGGATATGTTTGATACCATGTATTCTGAAGGGGGCGTGGGACTGGCGGCGCCTCAGGTGGGCGTCCTGAAACGGATATTTGTGGCGGATTGTGAACAGGGAGAAGAGGGGAAGGGCAATCCCCTGGTGTTTATCAATCCGGAGATTTTAGAGCAGAGCGGAGAAGTGACGGACAGCGAGGGATGCCTTAGCGTTCCCGGCCGCCACGCCCAGGTAACCCGCCCGGAGAAGGTTGTGGTGCGGGCATTTGACCGGGATATGGAGCCCTTTACCCTGGAGGCGGAGGGACTTCTGGCCCGCTGCATTTGCCATGAAAGCGATCACCTGGACGGGATTCTATATGTGGACAAGGCGGAAGGGCCCTTGGAGTATAATGAGGGGTGAGGTATTTGGCAGCAGGTGTCATCCCCCTAAAGGGACTAGGCCCATGGGGGGCCGTCGCTGGCGGTAGCGAAGTATCCCATTAGCAGCAGACAAGCTGCTGCGCCGCAGAGAGCCGGCCCTAAGGGAAGCTTCTTCGTATCCGGCCAGGTGAAGCGCAGAAACAGGATGTATAGTCCGCTTATCCCGAAATAGAGGGGATAGCGGGCCGCCTCCAGATTCAGCAGGAGAGCAAAGAGCAGCTTGATATCCCCGCCGCCCATGAGGAAGCCTTCCCGGCGGGCAGCTATCAAAGCCACAAGCAATAGCAGGGCCGAACAAATCAGCAGGGCTGTCAAAAGGCTCTCCGCCCAAAGCAGCGGCTGGATTATGACGCGGGGAAAGGAGGCAGCCGCCAGCAGGCAGGTCCCTCGGGGATCAATCCGATAACGGGCCCCATCCTCCCAGGCTATGCTGCCTAAGAGGGCAAGCTGCAGCAGTACCGGAATAAAAGGCAAATATTTCATAAAAAATCCTCCGAAAATGATTGACAAGCACTTTCAATCGTGTTAGGATAGCGAAGCAATTGATTCAAAGCAGAGTTTTCACTCTCACCTGATCATTCCGTATGCATCAGGTTATGGTTTCGGGAGAAGCCCGGGGAGTGGATGCTGTGCAATCCGCTTTTTTTTGTGGTTAACACAGGGAGGTACACCATCGCAAACGAATTATTAATCAATGATCAGATCAAGGAAAAGGAATTGCGCCTGATCGGCAGCCATGGCCAGCAGATTGGCATTGTCAGTCTGTCTGATGCTTTACGGCAGGCAGAAGAGGAGGAACTGGATCTGGTGCTGATTGCACCCCAGGCCAAGCCCCCCGTGGCCAAGATCATCGATTACAGTAAGTATCGCTACGAAATGGCCCGGAAGGAAAAGGAAGCCAAGAAGAAGCAGAAATTTGTGGAGCTGAAGGAAGTTCGTCTGTCTCCCAATATAGACGACAACGACCTGAAGACCAAAGCTTCTGCAGCCCGCCGTTTTTTGGAAAAGGGCAATAAAGTCAAGGTTACGCTTAGATTCCGCGGCCGTGAGATGAGCCACATAAATGAAACCCGCCGTGTGCTGGACAATTTTGTGGCGCAGCTGGACGATATTGCGGTGGTGGACAAGCCTTCGAAAATGGAGGGCAGAAGCCTGGTAGTAATCTTAAACGCAAAAAAGTGATAACAATTTAGGAGGACATAGAAAATGCCGAAACTTAAAACCAAGAGAGCAGCTGCCAAGCGCTTTCACAAAACCGGTACCGGCCAGTTAAAAAGAATGAAGGCTTACAAGAGCCATATTTTAACAAAGAAGTCGACCAAGCGCAAGAGAAATCTTCGGAAAGCCACCATTACCGATCCCAGCAACGCGAAGGTAATGCAGCGCATTCTGCCCTACTAAAGAAGGAGGTCGAGTAAGATGGCAAGAATTAAAGGGGGCCTGGGGGCCCGTAAGAGACATAACAGAGTATTAAAGCTGGCCAAGGGTTACCGCGGCGCCCGGAGCAAACAGTACCGGATTGCCAAGCAGACGGTGATGAAGGCCTTAAGCACCGCCTATGCCGGCCGGAAGCAGAAGAAGCGTCAGTACCGCTCTCTGTGGATTGCCCGTATCAATGCGGCGGCCCGTCTGAACGGTCTGTCTTACAGCCGTCTGATGCACGGTTTGAAGCTGGCTGAAGTGGAACTGAACCGTAAGGTACTGGCGGATATGGCTGTGAATGATGCCGAGGGCTTTGCCGAACTGGCAGAACTGGCCAAGGCCAAGCTGGCGTAAGAGAGTTTGCGGGTGAGGGCGGTTATCTGCCGCCCTCCTTGCCCTCTCCCGGATGCGGGAGAGGGTGGTACGGTCCCTGGGCACGGTCCCTGAGCTTGTTGAAGGGCTTGTCGAAGGGTGTCGAAGGGCCGTGTCGGGTGAGGGCGACTCGTTGAAACCTCCCCCTCACATTTTTAAAAACACATATTGACAGCCGCTTCAACTTGTGTTAATCTGTAGTTGCTTCGGAGCGTGGCTCAGTTTGGTAGAGCGTCCGGTTAGGGACCGGGAGGTCGCAGGTTCGAATCCTGTCGCCCCGACTATCCTGCCTCTGGTAGGATTTTTTTATAGGACTTCGGTTCTATGTGCCTGTAGCTCAGCAGGATAGAGCAACGGCCTTCTAAGCCGTGTGTCGGGGGTTCGAATCCCTCCAGGCACGTGATTTGCCTCCTTTCGGAGGCCTTTTTTTTCGGAGGGATTCTCACCTAAGGGTCCCCCCTTCGGGGACTAGCCGCCTGCGGCGGCGTCGGAATCCCTCCAGGCACGCACTCAAGCTCCTAAGAAGGGGCTCTTGTTATTTCTGGATGGATTCTCACCATTTTCCATGTAACTGTTGACAGCGGCATTGTTATTAAGTATAATGCTGCTAAATCAGGATTTAGTAAATTACGATTTAGTGTTTGCGGGAGGCGATTGTATGTTTATTGGACGCGAGGCAGAACTTGCATTTTTAGAGAGTCGCTATCAGGCAGAGGGCGGTCAGCTCATTGTTCTTTACGGAAGGCGGCGTGTAGGCAAAACTGAAACATTGAAGCAATTTTGCAAAAATAAACCCCATGTATTCTTTGCTTGTCGTGAGTGCACAGACAAGTTGCAGCTGAAAATCTTTTCTGAGAAGCTGTTAAAAGAAGATATTCCTGCCAAAAAGTATGTCAGCGAGTTTGCCGACTGGGATCAGGCGCTTCGTTCTATTTTGGAACTCCCCTATGGCGAGGCCAAAAAGCTTCTCGTCATAGATGAGTTTCCTTACATGTGCAAAAATAATGCGAGCATACCTTCCATTCTGCAAAATCTTTGGGATGAGGTCTTAAAGGACGAGAATATTATGATTATCCTCTGTGGCAGTGCTATGAGTTTCATTGAAAAGGAACTGCTTGCGGAGAAAAATCCTTTGTATGGCAGAGCCACCGGTATTTATAAAATGACTGAAATGAGCTTTTATGATGCCGCCGCGTTTTTCCCTGACTATTCTGATCGGGACAAGGTACTTGCCTATGCTGTTCTCGGCGGTATTCCGCACTATTTGCGTCAGTTTAGTCCGGGGCTCTCTCTTAAGGATAATATCAAGCAGAATATTTTGACAAAAGGTTGTGCTTTATATAGCGAAGTTGATTTTCTGCTCAGGCAGGAACTTCGGGAAACACCAATCTACAATTCTCTGATTGAAGCCGTGGCGCTGGGAAACACGAGACTGAATGACATCAGCCAAAAATCTCTTTTGGACGATACGGCAAAGACAAGCACGTATCTTCGCAATCTGATCCAGCTCGGTATCATAGAACGAGAGTTTTCGGTCGAAGCAGGAACCAAGGAGAGGGCAAATGCAAACAGAGGCAGCTACAGGCTGACGGATAATTTCTTCCGCTTTTGGTATGCCTTTGCCTTCACAAACTATTCGGATCTGGAAGCGGGTGATGTGGACGGCGTATATGCTTATGCAATTGAGCCGCTGCTTCACGAGTATGCGGCGTTTGCCTTTGAGGACATTTGCCGCCAATTTGTTCAGAAGCTTCAAAAGGAAAATGCGTTGCCGTTTCGCTATGCCAAAATGGGAAGATGGATAGGAAAAACAACCGTGCGGGATGCAGATATGCCGAATGGGACGAGGATTGCAGAAACCGAAATCGATATTGTGGCGGTATCTTCCGGCTTGAAAGAATACCTGGTAGGCGAGTGCAAGTTCAAGGGAAAGCCATTCAGCTATGGCGAATACCTGGATACTGCCTGCAAACTTGCCCCGCAGAAGGAAAAGGCGGCTTTCTATTATGCCCTCTTTTCAGAATCGGGTTTTGATAAGAAGATTCAAGCGGAGGCTGCAGAAAACGACCATCTGCTGCTGTATTCCCTTGCAGAGATTGTGGGGAAATAATATAATGAGATAGATTCGATGCGGTTAGATTTTACGGGGCAATCATAAAAGGATGAGGGCAATTATATGGACAACATTGATAAGTATTCCGTTTCACAGTATTCCATAAAGTCTTTATTGGGGTATATCGAGGGGGGGGATATTGCTATTCCAGAGATTCAGCGACCATTCGTGTGGAGCGCTGCTCAGGTCAGAGACTTAATAGACTCACTTTATAATGGTTATCCCACCGGTTATTTGATTATTTGGCAAAATCCGGATGTTAAGCTGAAGAATGGTGAATCGGCTGTTGGTAAGAAAATCTTAATTGATGGACAGCAGCGTATCACAGCAATTATGACTGCAATTGCTGGCGTAAAGATTCTAACTGAGAATTACACAGAAAAGTGTATTCGTATTGCATTTAATCCCATAGCACAGCCTGGGGAGGAACGATTTGCTGTTACGACACCTGCACATGAGAAGAGTTCTTTCTGGATCCCGGATATATCCGAGGTGTTCAAACCGGGGTTTCAAAGCTGGGTTTTTATGCCAAAATATATGGAAGCCAATCCTGATGCTGACACGAATATGGTTGGAAGCGCACTGCAGCGTCTTTCTTCTATAACGGCATGTCAAATTGGAACGATTGTATTAGATCCATCTCTTGATATTTCAGAGGTTACAGAGATTTTTGTTCGCATTAACTCACAGGGAAAACGCTTGAATGAATCTGATTTTGCCATGTCTAAAATAGCTGCTGATAAGGAGCATGGCGGCAATACTCTTCGGAAAGCCATTGACTATTTCTGTCATCTGGCTGTTGATCCAGCATTTTATGGTAAGCTTATAACAACCGATAAGAAATTCATGCAGTCGGTGTACGCACCAAAACTTACCTGGTTACAGAATGATTATGATGACATATATGATCCTGATTATAATGACATGCTGCGCGTATCATTTATGCACATGTTTACCAGGGGACGTCTTGGTCAATTGGTAAGCTTATTATCAGGGCGTGATTTTGAAACGCGCACCTATACTGAAGAAATTGAGGCGGATAGTTTTGATAAGCTTAGTGAAGGTGTCTTGAACTTCATGAACGAGTATAACTTCAAGAACTTCGTACTTGCTATCCGATCAGCTGGTTTTATCTCTCCTAAACTGCTCCGTTCAAAGATGACACTGGATTTCTGCTACACTCTATTTCTCATACTACAAAAGTCGGACGAGGTGGCGAAAACAGATATTAAACATTACGTTCAGAAATGGTTTGTGTTTTCAACCTTAACCAGTCGATATGTGGGTTCTCCTGAAACCCAAATGGACCGTGACCTAAGGGATATTGCCGCAAAAGGTTTTGTTCCGTTCTTGAAGGAAGCCGAGGAGGCCTACCTTTCAGATGCTTTCTGGAGCGTCCGATTGGTTCAGTCTCTTGAAACATCATCAATATCCAGCCCGTATTACAATACATATGTTGCTGCGCAGCTTTTCCTAGGAGATCGATCGCTTCTTTCTAACAGTTCGAGAGTATATGACCTGGTGGCGGTCACTGGTGATGTTCACCACATTTTCCCGAAGAAATATCTCCAGGACAATGGTTATAATGACAAAAACCTTTATAACCAAGTCGCCAACTATGCATATTTAGATACAGGCGTGAATATCTCTGTCGGCAAGAAAGAGCCGAAGGAGTATTTCTCTGAGGCGTTAGCTGGATGCAGTGGTACGCAAACGGTCGGAACCATTACGGATGAAAAGGAGTTTTGGAGCAACTTGGATGTGAACTGCATTCCACGCGGAGTCATCAATATGACCTATACAGATTATACGGTATTCTTAAAACAGCGACGCATAATGATGGCTCAGAAGATTCGCAAGTACTATGAGACTTTGTAAGCAATAATGGTGGAGTATTAGCATGAAATTCAAGGATTATTCCCCCTCTATAGCAAGAGAGTGGGATTATAAAAAGAATGGCCAGCTAAACCCTGATACTATTGGTCACGGAAGCACAAAGAAAGTATTCTGGATTTGTCCTGAGGGGCACTCTTATCAGGCAAGAATAGACCATCGGACCATCATGCACTCTGGATGTCCTTACTGTGCAGGAAAGCTTCCTATTGTTGGGCAGAATGATTTAGCGACGCTATATCCGGATATTGCAAAAGAATGGGATTATGAAAAAAATACTGATTGTCCAGACAATTATCTGCCCCAATCAAACAAATTGGTTAGCTGGAAGTGTCCATATTGTGAATTGCCCTATAAAAAGCGAATTGACGCAAGAGTACGAAACCGAGTTGGTTGTCCCAACTGTGCGAAGGAAAAAGGAACATCATTCCAGGAGCAAAGCTTTTTATTCTACCTATCAAGGGTTGCAAAAGCAGAAGGAAGAAACCGGGATTATGGATGTGAAATAGATATTTATCTTCCTGAACTGATGGTGGGGATTGAATACAACGGGAAGTATTATCATAAGAGCCAGAAGATAAAGGATCAGCAAAAGCAAGAATTGCTAAAAAAACAGGGTGTCCGTTTAATCAGCATAGTGGAAGATGAGAAAAATCATTGCGAAGGGGATGTAATAGAACTAAAATGCAGCGATACTTTTCGGATGGATGATCCGGATTTGGAGTGGGGCATTAGAACCGTTTTTGATATGCTCGGATTAGTTTGTCCTTCTATCAACGTTAAGAGAGATCAAATTGCTATTAAGGAACAATACATAATTAGCAGGAAGGAAAACAGTTTTGCCAAGCGATATCCGGAACTTGCGAATGAATGGAATACTGAGAAAAATGGAAAGCTAAGACCGGAGAACTTTACATGTGGTAGCAGTCATAGAGCGTTCTTTAATTGTCCTGTTTGTAAGACTGTTTATCCTCAGAAAATAGCCAATAGAACTAGAGGAATGGGATGCCCTGTGTGTGCGGGCAAACAAGTGAAAAAAGGGTATAATGATCTTCTAACTAAGTACCCGGAGGTGGCTAGGCAATGGGGCAGTAGAAACCTTTTGGCTCCAGATGAATGCTTGCCAGGATCGGATAGAAAAGTTTGGTGGCAATGCGACAAATGCGGCCAAGAGTGGCAGGCAACTATATCGAGTCGAACTTTACAAAAAGTTGGTTGCCCGGTGTGTGCCGGTAAGGTGGTATTGGAGGGATATAATGATTTTGCCACTTTATTTCCGTTGCTGGCTAAAGAGTGGAATACAGAAAAGAACGGAGAATTAATGCCCGAGGCATTTACAGCGGGAAGTAATAAAGTTGTGCAATGGAAGTGTCCAAAGTGTGGAAAAGAGTGGCCTGCAGCAATTGCTTCCAGAATAAGAGGACGGGGATGTCCAGAATGTGGAATAAAGAATCGTACTCAAACGGCACAGTTGACACGATTAAAAACTCGGGGATCATTGGCAGATCATAGACCTGATTTGGCCAAAGAGTGGGATTGGGAAGAGAATGGTTCATTATCGCCTTCGGATGTTACTGTAGGGTCAAAGGAAAAAGTGGGCTGGATTTGTTCCAAGGGGCATAAGTGGAAAGCAGTAGTTTATTCAAGAAAAAAGAATGGCTGTCCTGAATGTGCGAAGGAAAGAAGGAAAACATAACCATGGCTCTTACCAAAACCGACTTCATGCGGGGAATGCAATGCCCGAAAATGCTTTGGCTGGACAAGCATAAACCCGGCCTGAAGTTCAGACCGCCGGGGTTCAGGAATGCCTGGATATGCGAGCAATGACTTTGGGGAAAGGGATAGAAGGCCCGGGGGAAGTAAAAGCCGGGTACAGGGAGATGGTGGACAAGGCAAATGAAGGGCTGTAGAGAGAAGGTGTTAATAAAATGAATCGATTTTGTGAACGGAAATTTGCATCCATGTTTATATCCGGAACCTTCACGAAGGCGGTTATGTATATCATGCTCCTTTGTGACAGTATTATCGCCGGATATTTCATAGGCGAATCCGGCGTGGCCGCCATCAATGCCATCACGCCCATTACCGGCGTTATAACCTTCTTCGGGGATTTGGTTTCCACCGGTGTAGGCATTGTCTTTACCCGGGAAGTAGGTGCCATGCGGAAGAAAAGAGCAGACGAAATTTACAGCCAGGGTTTGATTATCAGCCTCTCCCTGGGTCTTATCTCGGCCCTGATACTATTCCTGATCCGGGGCCTGTATTTCAGCGCCGGGGGCGTCACGGGGGAAATCCTGAAATATGCCCTGGAGTATTACAGTCTGGTGCCGCTGAATGCTTTCCTTACCATCGTCATTTTCTATCTGGAGCAAATGGTTTACAGCGACGGAGATGAGCTGTGCAATAACATATGCTACGGCTTCCAGATAGGCGGCAACATAATCCTTTCTGTAATCCTGACAAGGTTCCTGGGAATGAAGGGTATCATTCTCGGCTCCGTCATCGGCAACGGGCTGGGAATCCTGGTTTGCTGCTGGCATTATTTCCGAAAGGGCAATTCCCTGCATTTTGTATGGCATCTGTCCTTCAAGGATTTTCTGTACACCTCCCGCTACAGCATTGTGGATTCCTCGGTTTATCTTTGCTGGGCTTTAATGGACTTCGCTATGATCGGCTTTGTTTCAGGCCGCTACGGGGAGCCTGGGCTCATTACCCTGGCGGTGGTGGTCAGTCTGATTGAATTCGGCGTGGTGAT
>CADBFP010000016.1 GCA_902793995.1 uncultured Lachnospiraceae bacterium
GGAGCCGGGCAGAATGGCGGGAGCCACAAAAGCCAGAACCAGGACCAATATCAGAGCCAGCAGCACGCCCTTGCCGGTAAGGGCTGCCGTCCCGGGCGTCCAGCTTTCCCCCTGGGCATAGCGGAACAGCAGCTCGCTGATAAAGGGGCCGAAGCAGGTGCTGAGCATGCAGATATGCAGGTTTTCGTTATAATCCAGGCGGCGGAGCCGGATATACAGAAACGGAGCCAGAAAACAGGGCCACAGATTCAGAAAGTTCAGGCCGTAAAAGGCATGGGCAATTACCAGAAAAAAGCCGGCGAAGGTATTGACCCGGGAATAACCGGGCAGAAGGACCATAAAGGCCCACATGGCCAGGCCGCAGAGCCCGGCGTTTAAAAAAGCGGCGGGCATGCTGCCCACGCCGAAATAATCCGTAATCAGAGGGCCGGGAGATATAAGGATGCGGATAAAATCCGCCCCCAGGCTGCCCAGGGTACCGGTATAGAAAGCGCCGGCCACAGCCGCCGCCAGCAGCATCAGGGAAAAGCCCAGGGCAGTCCCGTCTATGATTTTGCTGTTTTTTTCCTCCGAAACCCCCATGACAGACCTCCTGCCCCTTACTGTTCTTTTTTTACCGAAAAGCCGAAGCGGCCCAGGGTCTCCCCCAAAGCCTGATATTCCCCGTGGGAATAAGCAATCAGCCCTGCCCGGTTCAAATCCAGCCCGCCCCGCTCATTCAGCAGAGATTCCTCCACGGATACCTGCATTATGCGGCCGATAAACATATCATGGGAGCCCAGTTCCAGCACCTGCTCCACCCGGCAGGACAGATTGACGGGGCTTTCCGCAATCAGCGGCGCCAGCGTCAATCCCGGAGCGGGGGCGGGAGTAAGGCCGCAGGCAGCAAACTTATCCAGATCCCGGCCGGATTTAACGCCGCAGAAATCGCAGGCCCGGGCCAATTCCCGGGATACCAGGTTCACAACAAATTCTCCGCTTTCTTGCACCATATGGTGAGAGAAACGCTCCTTCCGGATGGAGACGGAAAGCATGGGGGGCTCGCTGCAGACAGTGCCCGCCCAGGCCAGGGTAATGATATTGGGTTTTTCCCCTTCCGCCCCGCAGCTCAGCATCACCACGGGCGTCGGATTCAGAAGGTTGCCTGCTTTCCAGATTTGTTTCATATGACTCCCTATAAAAAGTTCAGCACCCCACCGCATGCGGATGTCGGCGAAGTGCTGATAGCAGGGGCAGAAAGATTCGAACTCTCATCGATGGTTTTGGAGACCACTGTTCTACCCTTGAACTATGCCCCTAAAAAAGGATACCCGACCTTTATAGCACAGCCGGGCATCCCTTGTCAATATTTTCTTTGGTTTTAGAAGATTTTATTCTTCTTTTTCTTGCGGGTTGGGCAGCCCAGGAAAATTCTCTTTACAATAGAATCTTCTCCGCTTCTTCACGGGTGAGGTTTTGGGCTTTCATCAGCTTTTGGATGGATTTTTCTATGCCGATGGCTTTACCTTCCTCTCTTCCTTCCTCTCTTCCTATGGTCACGCCATCCATCTTCCCTTCTTCCCGGGCTTTGTACTCCTGCTCTTTCAAATACTCTGCCAGTGTCATAATTTCCTCTACCTTCTCCTCATTTTGCCGAAAGCGCGTAATGCCTTCCGCCGCCATCTGCGCCAAAGGGTACTTCAACGCCTCCGGCGAGATATCCCGCTTCTCGTTTATCAAATCCAAAAACTCACATACCTCCGGCATATCCTCCCGGTATTTCGGGTCGTACCGGGTGTTCAAAAACACCGCATGGGAGCCGTCATCATAAACCGTGCTTCCCACCGGGCAGGCCATCACGCTCTCCCGCTTATACATAGGATAGGCAAGACCTGGGATTTCCCGGGATGCCGGATCTTTGGGATCCTTTTTCACATGCGTCGGGTCATAATTGCACACCATAATGATAAAACTGGTCTTCAGCTGCGTGTAAAAAGCCCCGCTCTTTAATATCTGCCTGTCTATTCCGCTTTGATAATACCGCACCCGCTTCAAACTTTCAATCGAATTCTGCATTTCCACATCATAAACCGAGTCGGCATCATCCTCCACATACACATCCAGGCGGATGCCGTGGCGGGTCCTGCTTTCCTTATACGCCGCTTCCTTCTGCAGGAATACAATCTTTCGGATTTTAATATCCAGCACCTGTTCCAAAAAGCGCTTGCACAAAGCCTCATTCCGCATCACCTCAGGGAATACCAGAAAATGCGAGAGGGTAATCGAAGATAAATCGGACATATCGTCTCCTTTCGTTTAAATCTTATTCAATTATCTTTGGGTTTAGAGTGATCGATCGATTCGTTTCGATTATAGCCCCGGCAGAAAGGCCTGACAAGCCCCCAAACGTGCAACAGCCGACGCAATTTGTGGCAACGAAAGCAGGATTTTCATATTTTGGACACAAAAAATGCACCACGGGGACAGGTCCTGGTGCATTTTTTCTCATTCACATCGGGGGCCGGGACGGACCCCTACGGCTTTTCCGTCCCCGGTATTAATCCTGTATCTCGCTGACGGCGTGGAAGGAGCGGCCGTAGCCGTACACCCCGGTGGTCACATGAATAGTGAAGAAGGCCTGGGGGTCCACTTCCTTAATCAGCCGCTTTAAGGCCGCCAGCTGGTAGCGGGAAATCACCACATAGAGCATGGTCTTGGGCTGGTGCAAGGTAGCCCCTTCGCAGGGAATGGCGGTGGCTCCCCGCTTTAAATCTTTGTGGATCCGCAGAGCCATTTCATTCGCCTTATCCGTCACGATATACAGGGCCCGCCGCCGGTCGATACCGTCGTTGATGTAGTTATTCACATAAGAAGACACGGTGGAGGTGGCCAGGGTCAGAATCGCCAGATCCAGATTGAACATAAAACCGAACACGATCAGCACCACCACATTAAAGGCCAGACCGGTGGTGGCCAAGCCCACGGAGAAGTATTTATTCAGAATCTTCCCGATGATATCCGTGCCCCCGGCGGTGCCGCCCCCCCGGAAGGTAATGCCGGAGCCAAAGCCCACGATGGCGCCCCCCAGCACCACGGTGGTCAGGGGGCTGTCGTAAGCCAGGGTGAGGCCGGAAAAGAGCTGCAGGGACAGGGAAATCACCAAAGTCCCGTAAATACTGATCAGCACATGGCCCTTCCCTAGCAGTATCCATCCCAGAATAAAAATCGGGATGTTCAAAATAATATTGGTCAGGGAGGGATTCCAGCCCAGGGCATAATCCAGAATCATGGCCACCCCGGTTATGCCGCCGCTGATCAATTTAGAATGCTGATAAAACACATCAATCCCCAGCCCTACAATCAGGGAGCCGATGGTGGTCCACAGCAGGGCCCACCAGTTTTTTTGTATCAGATTTTTGATTTTTTGTATCATAACGCATCTCCTGTCATCCGCCTTTTCGGCGAATACTCCCGCATTATACTCCTTTCTCTTCCGCTTGCAAGAACTTTTTATTATTCTTTTTGTGTTTTTGTCCAAAAACAGGATAATTCTGTCCAATCCCTTTTCTTGACAGGAAGCCGGAAAGAGGGGTAAAATAAAGACACCTGATAAAACAAGGTTTGGAAAAATAATACAAAAAAGGAGAAACAACTATGGCAAAGTATGTATGTCCCGTATGCGGTTATGTTCACGAGGGTGATAATCCCCCTGCCGAATGCCCTGTGTGCAAGGTGCCGGGTTCCAAGTTCATCCTGCAGTCCGAGGAAATGAGCTGGGCCGCCGAGCATGTGATCGGCGTGGGCCGTCAGTTCCCGGACAATGTGCCTGCCGAGGTTCAGGAAGAGATCATCAAGGGCTTAAAGGCCAATTTTGAAGGGGAATGCACGGAAGTGGGCATGTACCTGGCCATGGCCCGGGCCGCCCATCGGGAAGGCTATCCGGAAATCGGCCTGTACTGGGAGAAGGCTGCTTATGAAGAAGCCGACCACGCCTCCCGTTTCTGCGAGCTTTTAGGCGATATGGTAAGCCCTTCCACCAAGGAAAACCTGAAGGTCCGGGTAGAAGCCGAAAACGGCGCCACTATGGGCAAGACGGATCTGGCCAAGCTGTGCAAGCAGTACAACCTGGATGCCCTGCATGACACCATCCACGAGATGGCCCGGGACGAGGCCCGTCACGGCAAAGCCTTCAAAGGCCTGCTGGATCGGTATTTCGGCTAATTCATTCATATGTCAAACAGGGGGCGGCCGTCGGCCGCCCTTAACAGAAAGGAAAGTGCCATGATAATTAAGCTTTTGATTGAACTGGTATTGGGCGGCGTAGCCGGCTATCTGGCCGCCGGCATTATGAAAGCGGACCAGAGCAACATGATCATGAATGTGATTCTGGGTATCGTGGGCGGTATCGTAGGCGGATTGATCGGCAATCTCTTAGGGATTGGCGGCGGCTGGATCAGCGGCTTGATTTTGGCCATCGGCGGCGCCTGCCTGGTCATCTGGGTCTACCGGAAGTTTATTTTAGGCAAGAAATGAGGCAAGTCAAATGAAATATGTTTGCAATTTATGCGGCTGGATCTATGACGAAGAGGAAGCCGGCGTGAAGTGGGAAGACCTCCCGGAAGACTTCACCTGCGAGCTCTGCGGCGTAGGCAAAGAAGAATTCAGCAAGGTAGAGGAGTAAACTCCAACTAAAAAAAGCGTAGGGGCGGCCAGTGGCCGCCCATTTTCTATTGTCAAAACACCCCCGGAAACAGCTTGGTCAGCCCGACTCCGGCGATCCCCGAGAGCAGATTCGCGCCTACTGCATAAACGATATAATCCGTATTCTTTCTATAGCTTCCATCCTTCTTCCCATCCAGATAGCGGGTGTAGACGATGGCTTCCGCCACGATCACCGCCAACTCTGCCGGAATAAAGAGGAAGGCATATCCTACGATATGCTGCCGGAAGCCGACCTTGTACAGCAGCAGGGTCAGCAGCAGCTGGGTCAGCAAATTGACCAGCAGAAGGATCCCGTATTTCCGCCTTCCCCTTATCCCCATAATATAAGCCAGCCCCAGCTCCAGCACCCAGGTCACCAGCAGCCGCAATCCCAAAGCTTTCAGGATGCTACCCCACATGGCGCCATGGGTAATACGGACGGTTTCCCCGTTTATATCCGCCGTAAACTCCGAGCGGAAGGCGTAGCGCTCCAGCTTTTCCGAAGACACAAAGCGGTTCTGGCCCGCCAGATAAATCAGCAGTTTGAACGCGTTCGGCGGATAGTACCCCCAATTCAGCAGGCCGCTTTCCGTCACATCCACCAGAAATGTATAACAGATGTAGCCGTCCGGGTCTTTGTACTCGATGAATTTCTGCCAGATGTCCGCCTCTATCCCGCTTCCCATAATCCATCCCTGATCCCGCTCCGAAGCCGGCTGGGCGGGGCCGAAGATCTTATCCGCCGGGGCGATGAGGGTAGCATAAACCCTTTCGTCGGCAGGCAGCTCCTTGAACCGAATGCTCACCGAAGGCTTGGGACCGGCATCCGCCAGGGCAGGCCGGGCCGGAAAAAGCAGGGCTGCAAGGAGCAATAGGATAAACATGGCAGTCAGACGGGGTGGTTTCATCATAGGATCCTCCTCTTCTCTTCTTCCTATTATACAGGATAGCGGGGGGATTTGTTGCAGTTTTTTATATCTTTGCGGACCGGGCTCTGACCGGCCCGTATGGAGTGGCAGATGCGGCTTCGGCAGTCCCTACGACTGGGCCTTAAACCGCAGTTCCGCTTTGAAGAGATCCCCGTCTGCGGAAAGCTTCAGACTCCCCCCTTGAAGCCGGGCCAAACTGTCCGCAATGGAAAGCCCCAGGCCGCTTCCTTCTGTGTGCCGGGAGGTATCCCCCCGTACAAAGCGGGCGGCGAGTTCTTCCACCTGTTCCGGCAGGGGCTCCCGGGAAGTGTTTTTGAAGGAAAACACCGCTTCCGGCCCTTCCCTTCTTAATTCTCCGTACACCCGGGTGCCGGGCTGGGCGTATTTGCAGATATTTCCCAGCAGATTGTCGAAGATGCTCCACATCCGCCGGCCGTCCGCCCGGATCATCAGGGGCGCGTCCGGTAGCCGCAGCAAGGGGGTCAGCTCCGCCTTAAGGAATCTATCCTCATATTCTCCCATAGCCTGAGACAAAAGCACGGCTGCATCGCAGGGTGCCAGCTCCACGGGCAGGGCGCCGCTGGCCGCCTGGGTGGCTTCCACCAGGTCCTCCGTGAGCCGTTCCAGCCGCCGGGACTGGCGCCGGATCACCGCCGCATACTCTCCCACCCGGGGGTTGGCGCTTTCCTCCTTTTCCAGAAGCTCCGCATAGCTGATGAGGGATGTGAGGGGCGTGCGGATATCATGGGATACATTGGTAATGAGCTCCGCCTTGCTGCGCTCCGCCTTCATCCGCTCCGCCAAAGCCGCCTCCAGTCCCTCTCCCACCCGGTTCAGGTTTTCTCCGTGGATGCGGAAATCATGCAGAAGTCCTTGTAAGGAAATGCGGCTGCCAAGATTTCCCTCCGCCAGGGCTGCCGCCCCTTTCTGCAGCCGGCTCATCCCCAGCGCCACATATACAAAGAAGGCGGTGAGCAGCAGAAACAGAAGGCCCAGGATTATATAGAGAGGCAGCAAACCCGGCACATGATTCAGGCATAGGAACAATAAGCCTATGACCACGCCTCCCAGCAACAGCCCGAACAATAAGCCCTTCCAGCACAAAGGAAGGATGTGCAGAAGGCGTACAAACAGGCTGTTTTGTACAAGATTCTTTTGCTTCACCCGCCCTGCCAAATGAAAGATCAAAGCCGGCAGCAGCAGGATGCCCGCCAGCCTATAAGGCATCCGGGGGGTGACGATGCTGTCAAAAAATCCGCCGCTTCCATAATGAATCGCCTGTGCCAGCAGGACGGTTCCCGCCGCAAACAGGAGCAGAATCAGTTCCGGAGGCCACCCGCTGAAAGGCCCCGTAAACAAGCCTTCCTGCCGGGGACGCCGGCCCGCTCCCCGGCAAAGCCCCGTAAAGCAAAGGGCCAAAAAGGCCAGCCCCAGAGGGAGCAGCAGCCAAATCCACTGCCGCAGGCTGTAAAGGAAGCTCACATGAGCCCGCACCGCCTCGAACTTATCGAACTGCATATCATACTGGGCGGCCCCATAGCTCTTCTCCAAATACATGAGAAAAACCTCATGTTGCTGGCCAAGATCATAGCGGTCCCGCACCACGGTGACGGTGCCCCGCACAAGCCAGATAGACAGGGACAGAGCCAGGACGCAGCCCATATACAGGAGGATTTTGCCTATGTGGCTCTTGAAAAAATCTTTTATGGATTGCATCACTTTCTCCTTTCCTATTCTTTCTCCATCTTATAGCCCTGGCCGAAAACCACCTTCAGCATCCGGGGCCGGGCCGGATCAATCTCAATCTTTTCCCGCAAATGACGGATATGGACCGCCACCGTATTTTCTGCGCCGTAAGGCTTTTCCCCCCAAACCTGCTCATAAATCTCCCGGGGAGAAAAAACCTGGCCGGGGTGCTGCATCAGCAGGGTTAGGATCTCAAACTCCCGGGGGGTGAGATTCACCGCCTCTCCGTCCAGCAGCACCTCTTTGGTCTTTTTGTTCAGGCTCAGCCCCCGGTTCTTAAGACTGTCCGACTCCGGGGCGCCGCTGCCTAACTGCAGATAGCGCCGGAGGGCCGCACGAACCCGGGCCACCACCTCCAGGGGGGCGAAGGGTTTGGTGATATAGTCGTCCGCCCCCACATTCAGGCCCAGGATGATATCTGTCTCCTGGCTTTTGGCGGTAAGCAGCAGCACCGGCACATTACTTTGCTGGCGGATCCGGGCCAGGGCGGTGAGGCCGTCCATTTCCGGCATCATAATATCCAGCAGTACCAGATGAATCTCCTCCCGGGCCAGAATATCCAGGGCCTCCTGGCCGGTAGAGGCAGAAAAGAGGACCCAGTCCGGATCGGACAGATAGATTTTGAGAGCCTCCACGATATCCTTCTCGTCATCGCAGATCAGTATATTCGACATGCTAGGTCCTCCTCTGCCATTTTGATTAAGGTTTCGGCTCCACCCAGGGCAGGCTTTCCGGCTCCCGCTCCTCGTGGTAAGCATAGATCATTTCCATATACTGTGCATCTGTTACAGCCAGCATGGTATAGAGCCTGTCAAAGTCCAGTCCCGCCAGGTTCCCGGCCCTCCGGCAAATCTCCATTCCGTCAATATAATTGATTTCCCGGCCCTCCAGTATGGAGGCCATTTCCTGCAAAAGGGAAAAGGCTTCCACCTGCTCCGGGCTGGCCTTCCCGGCTTCCACCAGATCGGACAATAGCTGTCCGTCCGCATACAGCACATCGATCCAGGCTTTTTCCATAAAGCCCCAGCTGGCCGTATTAGCCATGCGGAAACGGTAGCCATCAAGCTCCCGGGGTTCCTGCAGACGGAAGTAATCATCGCTCATATCCATGCTGCGCTGGAGCTTCGGCTCCCGGGGCAGGGGATCCAGGCTCAGGGCCTTGTCCTTCAGCCGCAGGAAGCGTTCCCCGTCCAGTACCTCAAAGGAAATATCCCCCTGGGATATGGCCCGGATCTCCTCCGGCTTTTTGTTTTGATCCAGCAGCGCATCCAGCCTGGCACGGTCCCGGGCCAGGGCCTCTGCGTCTTCCGTCAGATCCCTGTCCCAGTGCCGTATGTCGAACCAGTAGTAGAAGTAGTGATAATAGTTCCCGGCATAGTTATCCGGATGGGCTGCCGGATCCTTCATATCATCATAAATAAAGCAATACCACAGGCCTGGCCGGGCAGGATCTTCCTCCCAGGCACAATTCTGGAAGCGGTCCCATTTGGGATTGCCCCAAAGCCCGGATACCTTTTTCGTAGGTTTTTCCTGCTCCTGCTCCGTGCCGGCAGCCTGAGTCTCTCTCCGGGGCGTAAAAGCCAGAAGGGCTCCCAGTCCCAGCAGACAAAGAAACCCTATCAGGGAAAAAAGCAGTTTGGTGTTCTTTCGCATTGTTTTTCTCCTTTCATGGTTTCACCGGTGATCTTGATCAAGCGCTTTTCTATCCCTACTATACAAAAAGAGGCCCTGCCCTGACAAGACAGAACCCCTTATAAACTCTTTAAGATTGGATTAAGAAAGAGGAGAAACAAGGAAACAAGAGCTTCCGGCCTTCAATATTCCCTTGCTCTGTTGTTTTTTACGGCGAAAGGCCCAGCCGCTTCCGGAGGAAGAGGCACAAGCCTCCCAGCAGGCCGCAGACGGCGGCGCCGATGCCAAAGCCCTTGGCGCCGCTCATCAGGTTATCATACATGGCCGGGGATCCGTCCATGAGCCGCATATAGCCCCAATAGGACAAAAGGCTCATGAAGAGGCAGCCGGCGGCGCCCGCCAGCAATAAAATCCCCAGAATCAGCAGAAAGGTCCGCATGGCTTATTTGAAATTGAAAGCCTTCAGGCCCGGGTAATCCGCAGCGGTTCCCAGCTGCTCCTCAATCCGCAGCAGCTGATTGTACTTGGCCACCCGCTCGGAACGGGAAGGAGCCCCGGTCTTGATCTGGCAGGTATTCAGGGCCACCGCCAGGTCTGCGATGGTGGTATCTTCCGTTTCACCGGAGCGGTGGGAAGTGACAGCTGTGTAGCCCGCTTTGTGGGCCATCTTGATGGCTTCCAGGGTCTCGGACACGGATCCGATCTGGTTCAGCTTGATCAGGATGGAGTTGCCGCAGCCCTTCTCAATGCCCTTCTTTAAGCGCTCGGTGTTGGTCACAAACAGATCGTCTCCCACCAGCTGCACCTTGTGGCCCAGCTGTTCCGTCATCTTCTTCCAGCCGGCCCAGTCTTCTTCATCCAGACCATCCTCGATGGAGTAGATGGGATATTTTTCCACCAGAGCCGCCCAGTGGGCAATCAGCTCATCCGAGGTGAAATCCTTGCCGGACTTGGGCTGATGATAGAAGCCTTTGCCTTTCTTGCTCTTCCACTCGGAAGCTGCGGCGTCCATGGCCAGAACGAAGTCCTTGCCGGGCTTGTAGCCGGCTTTCTTGATGGCTTTGATAATCAGATCCAGGGCATCCTCATCCCCGGCCAGGCTCTTGGGAGCGAAACCGCCCTCATCGCCCACGGCAGTCACATCCTTCATGTCCTTAATCAGGGCCTTCAGGGTGTGGAATACCTCGGCGCACTGACGCAGGCCTTCCGCAAAGCTGGGAGCGCCTACCGGCATAATCATGAATTCCTGGGTATCCACGGAGGAGTCCGCGTGAGCGCCGCCGTTAAGGATGTTCATCATGGGCACCGGCAGTTTGGTAGCGCCCAGGCCGCCCAGGAAGCGGTACAGGGGGATGTCCAGAGAGGTGGCAGCCGCCCGGGCCGCCGCGATAGATACCGCCAGAATGGCATTGGCGCCCAGCTTGGATTTGTCTTTGGTGCCGTCCAGATCCAGCATCACCTTGTCCACGGCGTAAATGTCGGAGGCATCCAGGCCCACCAGGGCAGGGGCAATGAGTTCGTTAATGTTTTTCACCGCTTTCTGCACGCCCTTGCCCAGATAGCGCTTCTTGTCGCCGTCCCGCAGTTCCAGGGCTTCAAATTCGCCGGTGGAGGCGCCGGAAGGAGCCGCGCCGCGGCCTACGGTGCCGTCGGCTAAAATCACTTCCGCTTCCACGGTGGGGTTGCCCCGGGAATCCATAATTTCCCGGCCGATAACCTTTTCGATTTCCAGATATTCGTGCATGTTTCACCTCGTTAAAGTTATTTTTTGAGGACGGCGGAATAACACCGTCCGTTTTTTCCTGATGCGTTGTTTTACGGCGGGCCGGTTCCTAAGGGATGGCCATACTACCTGCCTGAGATCGTTCATGAGGGGAGGGCGATTGATAATCGCCCCTACGCGGCACAGCGCCCGCCCGTTCCGCCGCAGGCGGCTCGTCATCCTCCACCGTAGGGGCGGCTATCAGCCGCCCGTTCCGCCGCAGGCGGAATTCATCTCAAAGATTTACGCGCGCAGCGCGTAAATCATCCCTTCCGAACCAGCAAGCTCTCTCCCGTCATTTCCGCAGGCTGCTCCAGCCCCATGAGCTCCAGCAGGGTCGGCGCGATATCGCAGAGCCGCCCGCCCTCTTTCAGGCTGTAGGCCGGATCCGCATTCACCAACACAAAGGGCACAGGATTGGTGGTATGGGCGGTCATAGGCTCCCCGGTCTCGTAATCAATCATCTCATCCGAGTTCCCGTGATCCGCGCAAAGGAACATCTGCCCCCCTGCTTCTTTCAGGGCCTCCACGGCCCTTCCCACCTGCTCATCCACGGCTTCCACGGCCTTCACCGCTGCCTCAAATACCCCGGTGTGGCCTACCATATCCGAATTGGCAAAATTGATGATAATCACATCATACTGCCCGCTCTTTATGGCCTTCACCAGCTCCTCTCCCACCTGGGGAGCGCTCATTTCCGGCTGCAGATCGTAGGTAGCCACCTTGGGGGAGGGCACCAGGATCCGGTCCTCTCCCGGATTCGGCTCTTCCACGCCGCCGTTGAAAAAGAAGGTCACATGGGCATATTTTTCCGTCTCCGCCAGCCGCAGCTGTTTTAAGCCCTGCTTGCTGATATATGCCCCGAAGGTATTGGCCAGGGACTGCTTATGGAAAGCCACCAAATGGTGTGGAATGGTATGGTCGTAGTCCGTAAAGAACACATAAGTCAAATCCTTCAGCCGCTCCCGGGGGAAGCCGTCAAAGGCCTCATCCAGCAGCGCCCGGGAAATCTCCCTGGCCCGGTCCGGCCGGAAATTGAAGAAGATGATGCTGTCTCCGTCCATGATCCGGGGCGTCACGATCCCTTTGTGCTCTATCACCATGGGCTCCACAAATTCATCGGTGATGCCTGCTTCATAGGAAGCCTGAATGCCCGCCGCCGCATCCCCAAACACAACGCCTTCGCCCTCGGTTAAAGCCCGGTAGGCCTTCTCCACCCGCTCCCAACGCTTATCCCGATCCATCACATAATAGCGGCCGATGACGGAGCCGATGTAGCCCACACCGATTTCGTCAATCTTCTGCTGCAAGGCCTCCAGAAAGCCCTTCCCGGAGGTGGGGGCCGTGTCCCGGCCGTCCATAAAGCAATGGATTACCACATTGTCCATGCCGCAGCGCTTGGCCATCTCCAGCAGGGCGTAAAGGTGGGTGTTGTGGCTGTGGACGCCGCCATCGGATAAAAGCCCCATGAGATGCAGGGCCGTGCCCCGGGCCTTGGCGGCATAAATAGCTGCCAGCAGGGCAGGATTCTCAAAGAAATCCCCGTCTTCTATGGCTTTGGTGATGCGGGTCAAATCCTGGTAGACGATGCGGCCGGCTCCCATATTCATGTGGCCCACCTCAGAATTGCCCATCTGGCCCTCCGGCAGGCCCACAAAAAGGCCGCTGGCCTGGCCCTCCACGGCAGGGTACTCCCGCATCAGGGCATCCAGATTCGGTTTTTTCGCCGCTTTAATGGCATTGCCCCGGGTCTCCTCCGTTAGGCCGAAGCCGTCCAGAATCATTAAAACCGTAGGTTTTTTCATTCCGGTTTCACCACCTTCGCAAAATCTAATTTCAGGCTGGCGCCCCCTACCAGGCCGCCGTCGATATCCGGCTGCTCAAAAAGTTCTTTGGCGTTGGCCGGAGCCACGGAGCCTCCGTAAAGAATGCGGGTAGCCTGGGCTGTGTTTCCATCATAGAGCTCCGCCAGCAGCTGGCGGATGGTGCCGCAGACCTCCTGGGCCTGCTCTGTGGTGGCCACCACCCCGGTGCCGATGGCCCAGATAGGCTCATAGGCGATGACGGTTTTGGGCACATCCCCCGCCGGAATGCCTGCGTAGGCCGCGGTGATCTGGCCCTTGATCCAGCTAAGGGTAATGCCCTCCTGCCGCTGGGCCAGGGTTTCGCCGCAGCAGATAATAGGGGTAAGGCCGTGCTCCAATGCTTTGATGGCTTTTTTATTCACGCCTTCATCCGTCTCGCCGAAGTATTCCCGGCGCTCGGAATGGCCGATGACCACATATTTTGCTCCGGCGTCCGTGAGCATATTCGGAGCAATTTCCCCCGTGAAGGCGCCTTTTTCTTCAAAATACATATTTTCCCCGCCGATGGCGATGTTGGTGCCTTTTGCGGCTTCCACCGCTGCGGGAATGCAGATGGCGGGGACGCAGAGGGCTACGGCGCAGGGGGTATCGGCTACTAAGGGAGCCAGCTCCTGGATGAAGGCGGCGGTTTCGGAAGGGGTTTTATTCATTTTCCAGTTGCCGGCGATGAGGGGAGTTCTGCCAGTCGCCCCCTCCCGCCCCTGCGGGGCACCCTCCCCCGCGTTCCCAGGGGAGGGCAAGGAGTCGCCCGCCCCAGCAGGGGCGTCATCTGCGGCAGCTACCCCCGGCAGTTCCTTGCCTTCCAAAAACTCCAGGGAGGCGCCGCCGCCGGTGGAAATATGGCTCATTTTATCCGCAAAACCCAGCTGATTCACCGCCGCGGCAGAGTCCCCGCCGCCGATGATGGTCACCGCATCGGTTTCCGCCATAGCCTCAGCCACCGCCCGGGTGCCCGCCGCCAGCTGGGGATTCTCAAAGACCCCCATGGGACCATTCCATACCACGGTTTTGGCCTCCTGAATGGCCTCGCCGAACAGCTTTACAGTTTTCGGGCCGATATCCATACCCATGCGGTCCTGGGGCATGGCGTCCGCCTCAAACACCTGTGTTTCCACGGGTCCGTCTATGGGATCCGGGAAATCTTTCGTGGTAACAGCGTCCACCGGCAGCAGCAATTTCTTGCCCAATCTGTCCGCCTTGGCAATCATTTCCCGGCAATAATCCAGTTTTTCCTCATCCAGCAGGGACTTGCCGATTTCATGCCCCTGGGCCTTTAAGAAGGTATAGGCCATGCCCCCGCCGATAATCAGGGTGTCGCATTTTTCCAGGAGATTATCAATCACCTTCAGCTTGTCCGCCACCTTGGCGCCGCCCAAAATGGCCACGAAGGGCCGCTCCGGGTGATCCACCGCATTCCCCAGGAAAGCGATTTCCTTTTCCATGAGATAACCCACGGCGCAGTCGCCCCCCTTGGCCCGGATGCAGTCCGTCACCCCCGCCACGGAGGCGTGGGCCCGGTGAGCCGAACCGAAGGCATCGCAGACAAAGGAGTCCGCCAGATCCGCCAGTTCCCGGCTGAAGTCAGCTCCGTTTTTGGTCTCTTCTTCCCCCCGGAAGCGGGTATTCTGCAGCAGGACCACATCCCCCTCCTGCATAGCCGCTACGGCTGCCGTGGCGGCAGGACCCGTGACCCGGTCATCATCCACAAAAACCACTTCTTTCCCCAAAAGTTCGGAAAGACGGACCGCCACCGGTGCCAGGGATTCCCCGGGATTAGGGCCGTTCTTCACCTTCCCCAGGTGAGAACACAAAATGACCCTGCCCCCATCGCCGCTTAATTTGCGGATGGTTGGCAGGGCCGCCCGGATACGGGTATCGTCGGTGATCTTTCCCTCTTTTAAAGGGACGTTGAAGTCACAACGCACAAGAATCCGCTTGCCGCGGATAGCGATTTGGTCTTCGGTTTTTTTGTTGAGCATGTCTTCCTCCTGTCGCCCTCACCCACCACCGGCTTCGCCGGCGGTCCCCCCTCTCCCTCGTCAGGGAGAGGGCAAGGGGCCGTTATCAATTATGCTAATTCCGAAAAGTATTTTATTGTCCGCACCATCTGGCTGGTGTAGGAGTATTCATTATCATACCAGGAAATAATCTGCACCTGAGTCAATTCCTCATTGATGGGAATCACCATGGTCTGGGTGGCGTCAAAGAGAGCCGCCGCGGTAATGCCCACCACATCGCAGGACACCACTTCATCCTCGGTGTAGGCGAAGGACTCGTTCACCGCCGCCTTCTTCATGGCCGCGTTGATGGATTCCACCGTAGGATTGCCCTTTACCACCGCAAACAGCTGGGTCAGGGAGCCATCCACCACGGGCACCCGCTGGGAAGCACCGATGAGTTTCCCGTTCAGTTCCGGCAGCACCAGGCCGATGGCCTTGGCCGCCCCGGTGGCGCTGGGCACGATATTCACCGCCGCGCTCCGGGCCCGGCGCAGATCCCCCTTCTTGTGGGGGCCGTCCAGCAGCATCTGGTCTCCGGTGTAGGCGTGCACCGTGCACATAATGCCGGTCTGGATAGGGTACACATCGTTTAAAGCCTTGGTCATGGGAGCCAGGCAGTTGGTGGTGCAGGACGCCGCGGAGATAATGGTATCTTCCGCCTTCAGGGTCTTGTGGTTCACATTGTATACGATGGTAGGCAAATCGTTGCCGGCAGGGGCGGAAATCACCACCTTCCGGGCGCCGGCGTCAATATGGGCCTGGGCCTTGGCCTTGGAGGTGTAAAAGCCGGTGCACTCCAGCACCACATCCACCTTCAGCTTCTTCCAGGGCAGCTTGGAGGCATCCGCTTCCTTGAATACGGGAATCTCCTTGCCTTCCACAATGATGCTGTCTTCCGTATGGCTGATGCCCCGGCGGTGCATGTACATCTTCTGGGTGGAGTCATACTTCAGCAAATGGGCCAGCATCCGGGGATCCGTCAAATCGTTGATGGCCACGATCTTATAGCCCTTTAAGTCAAACATCTGTCTGAAAGCCATGCGGCCAATCCGTCCGAAACCGTTGATTGCTACTCTTACCATTCTTGTTTCCTTCTTTCTTGCAGATCTTTTTGCAGTACCGACGGCCGCAGCGGGCAAATAAAAAAACGCTTCCCATACCTTCACGGCTTTCCTCGATATTGCATTTTCGCACCAGGTATAATCGGAAGCCGGGCCGAAGCCCGTATTCCGTATTATAGCACGGCTTTTGAAAAAATCTACTCTTTTATCGAAGAAAAACAAAAGTCTTTCGATTATTAAGTTGTTTAGGTCCTGTAATCTCCGTTGATCCGCACATATTCGCCGGTAAGGTCGCATCCATAGGCCTGGGCCTCCCCGGATCCCTCATGGAAATCCAGATGCACGAACACATCCTCATCGTCCTTGGTCAGTTCGCACTCCACCTTGCTGAAATCTCCGCTGCTGTCCGCCATGGCGGCGCCGGCTGCGGAAAGCACCAGGGCCTTGGAGAGGCCCCCATGGCCAAAGGCCGCTTTCACGCTGTTGGAGCGGCAAATGCTCCGGGCCACCCGGCGGGCTTCCTCCTTATCCGCCAGGCCCTTCACTGCCACGGTAAGAGTCTTCTGAGCCCCTTCTCCGTCCGCCGCAATCCGCCGGGCCATCTCCGCCAGCACCGTTTCCAGAAGTTCTTCCATGGCCGCCTCATCCGCCGGATTATCCACGGCAATCCCGGAAGCCCCGCTGGCCAGCATGATCAGGCTGTCGTTGGTAGAAGTGTCTCCGTCCACCGTTAAGGCGTGAAAACTCTCATCGCAGGCCTTTTTCAGCATGGCCTTCATGGGGCCCGGCTCCATCACCGCATCCGTGGTGATAAAGCACAAGGTGGTGGCCATATTGGGATGGATCATGCCGCTTCCCTTGGCCATGATTCCCAGCCGCACCGTACCCCCGGATAAGGGCAGCTCCCAGGCCCCCTCCTTCCGCCGCCGGTCCGTGGTCATAATGGCCCAGGCCGCCTGGGATCCCTCCGCCCGGGACATGCGGGGGCGGATCTGGTCCAGGGCGCTGCGCATCTTGCATACCGGCAGCTGCTCCCCGATCACGCCGGTGGAGCTTACCAGGATGCTGCCCGGCTCCAGCCCGAATACCTGCTCTGCATAAGCCTCCACCTCCCGGGCGGCGGCCATGCCGGGCTCCCCTGTCCCCGCATTGGCATTGCCGGAATTGATCACAATCCCCCGGACATAGCCCCCCGCGGCAATCTCCCGCCCCAGAGTCACCGGAGCGGCGCAGAAGCGGTTGGTGGTAAATAAAGCGGCGCAGGCCGCCGGCCGGTCGGACAGCAGCACCGCCACATCCGGTTTGTAGCTCTTGTAGCTTTTAATCCCCGCATACACGGCGCCGGCGGTAAAGCCCTCCGGTACCGTAACGCCTCCGTTTTCTATCTTCCGAGGCAAAATCATGTTTCCTCCTTTTGCAGCCTGCCCGGCTGCAGGGATATCTGCCGCCGGAAATTGGTGGGGGTGGCCACATGGAAGCGGAAGAAATTCCGGTTAAATGTCTTCACATTGGCATAGCCCACCGCCACGGCGATCTCAGTGACGGTCATATCCGTTTCCAAAAGCATCTGCCCCGCCCGGCTGATGCGCACATAGTTCAGATAGTCTTCAAAATTCCGGGAAGTATGGATCAGCAGCAGCCGGTTCATCTCCGGCAAGCTGATGCCGAAATGGGCCGCCACCTTTTTGGGAGACAGTTCCTCCTGGCAGTGCCTGAGCACATATTCGGAAAGCTGATAACCCAGGCGGCTCTCCTCCTGCCTCAGGAGGGTATTGCTGGCCTGATAGGTCCGCCGGTAGTCGCTTAAGGGCATGCCCGCATATTCCGAAAACACTTTGGAAATGTGGGAGGCATCCCAAAAGCCCACGGCCTGGGATATTTCCTCCAGGGTCATATTGGTATAGAGTAGATAGCCGGAGACCTTGCTCATGCGCATCTCGTTTAAAAGGTCATAAAAGCCCAGCCCCGTCATGCCTTTGATATACCGGCGCAGGCTGCTTTCCGACACATAAAAACTCCGGGCCAGGCCCTCCAGGGTCAGCTTCTCACTGGTGTGATTGTACATATAGCGCAGCACTTCCGAAAGCTCCCGGCTGTCCCCGGAGGAGGGCTTTTCCCGCCCCGCTTCCCGCCGGAAGCGCACGGCATGCACCGCCAGAGACAAAAGGAGGGTCATGGCTCCCAGGGCAGCCAAAGGCTTTTCCTCCGCCTCGCCCCAGGCCGATTCCAGGCCCACCTCCCGGCGAAGCCGCTGAAAGAAATCCTCCATCCAGGCCTGCTGGGCCTCATCGCAATAGCAAGCCGGCTCCCGGGCAGCCAGATCGATGAAATCCGGCGCCTTGCCGTCGGATTCCGGGAACATGGTAAAAAGGGCCGTAAAGACCTGCAGATGAAAGACCACCGTATAAAACTGCAAAGGCTCCGCCACCGCCGTCACATTGCTTACCTGCCAGGGAAGCACCGTCAGCAGGGCCCCGGGTCTTAGATCATAAGCCTTTCCCTGGAGCTCGATGGTGCCCCGGCCGCCCAAAATGTACAGAAAGCGAGCCTCCTGATGGAGCAGGGGGTAGGTGGGCTGATCCAGGGTTTCCAAATCCAAAGAAATCAGCTTGCTCCGGTCAAGTTTGGAGCGGTCATAGCTTTGCAATACGGCCTTGTCCGGCATAGGAGCGCCAGTCCTTTTCGGAAAATGGGGCTTTGGGCCCGAGCGCTTGTATTGTATAAAAAAACGCATGTTTTTTCAAGACTTTCCTTTCGAAAATACATCGGGAAATACAAATAATTTCTTTTCAAATGTCCAACTTTTTTTCGGCGGTGCGCTATAATGAGATTAATTAGTGAAGGACGTAGCACGTCACGGAAAATACATCTTAAGGAGGAACTCACTATGCCCGTCAATTTGAAAGGACGCTCTTTTCTGACCCTGAAGGATTTTACCCCGGACGAGATCCGCTATATGCTGAACCTGGCAGCGGATTTAAAGTCCAAGAAGCGGGCCGGCATCCGGACTCAGCTTTTGGCCGGCAAGAACATCGTTCTGCTTTTCGAAAAGACCTCTACCCGTACCCGCTGTGCTTTTGAAGTGGCGGCCATGGACGAAGGCGCCGGCGTCACCTTCCTGGATTCCAAGTCTTCCCAGATGGGCAAGAAGGAATCCATGGCGGACACCGCCAAGGTGCTGGGCCGTTTCTACGACGGCATTGAGTACCGGGGCTATGACCAGGAAGTGGTGGAAGGCCTGGCGGCTAATGCGGGCGTGCCCGTATGGAACGGCTTAACGGATGTGGATCACCCCACCCAGGCCCTGGCGGATATCCTGACCCTGATGGAAAATACCAAGAAGCCCTTGAATCAGTGCAAGCTGGTCTTCTGCGGCGACACCCGGAACAATGTGGCCTACTGCCTGATGTATATCTGCGCCAAGCTGGGCATCCATTATGTAGGCTGGGGCCCCAAGGAACTGGCTCCCGCCAAGGATGTGGTGGATTATTGCAAGAAAGTGGGCAAGGAAACCGGCGCCAAGGTGGAATTCGGCCAGGATCTGAAGCTCTTAAAGGGCGCAGATGCGTTGTACACCGACATCTGGGCCTCCATGGGCGAAGAAGACAAGATCCCCGAGCGGGTGAAGCTCCTGACTCCTTTCCGCGTCACCAAGGATGTGATGAAGGCCACCGGCAACAGCGACTGCATTTTCCTGCACTGCCTGCCTTCTTTCCATGATTTCGAAACCACCATGGCTGCCGAGCAGAAGAAGCTGGGCTACGACATCCGGGAAGTGACGGACGATGTATTCCTGTCTCCCAACTCCAAGGTGTTTGACGAAGCCGAAAACCGTATGCACACCATTAAGGCCGTTATGGTAGCCACCATCGGCAATGTTTAACAATGTTTAAGGAGGATTCCCATGAACTACGTACAGATTGAAGGCGGCGTAACCGCTCCCCAGGGCTTCGTGGCAGGCGCCACCTATGCCGGTGTGAAAAATCCCGATAAGAAAAGCGAAAAGCCGGATGTGGCGGTGCTCTTTTCCGAGACCCCCTGTGCCGCAGCCGCCTGCTTTACCAAGAACAAATTCTGCGCCGCTCCCGTGCTCCTGGGCCGGGAAGTGTTAAAGAAGGGCAAGGCCCGGGGCATCGTGATCAACTCCGGCAATGCCAATGCCGCCACCGGCGAACAGGGCATCAAGGATGCCAAGGCCGTGGAAGAAGCCGCCGAAAAGCTGCTGGGCCTGGGAGAAGATGAAATCTTTGTCTGCTCCACCGGCGTCATCGGCAAGCGCCTGCCTTACGAACGGGTCATCAAGGGCGTGGAAGCCATTGTGCCCAACATGAGCAAGGAAAAAGGCACGGACGCCGCCTGGGCTATCATGACCACGGATACGGTGAAGAAGGAATCCGCCTACGAGCTGAGCCTCTCCGGCGGCACCGTGAAGATCGGAGCCATGGCCAAGGGCAGCGGCATGATCCATCCCAATATGGCCACCATGCTGGTATATGTCACCACGGACGCCAAGGCGGATCCCGCGGACCTGCAGAAGATGCTTTCCGCCGCCGTGGATAAGAGCTTCAATATGTGCACCGTGGACGGCGATACCTCCACCAACGATTCCATCTTCCTGCTGGCCAACGGGGCCTCCGGGGTGGAGATCAAGACCGAGGAAGACAAGGCCGCTCTGGCGGGCCTGGTGGAGCATATCTGCCTGGATATCACCCGGCGCATCGCCTCCGACGGGGAAGGCGCCACCCACCTGATTGAGGTGGAGGCCTACGGCCTGCCTACCGAGCAGGATGCCCGTCTGGTGGCCAAGTCCATCGCCGGCTCTTCTCTGTTCAAGGCTGCCGTCTTCGGACGGGATGCCAACTGGGGCCGTATCATGGCGGCTGCCGGCTATTCCGGAGCGGATGTGGATCCTACCCGGGCGGACTGCTTCCTGGCTTCCACCGCCGGCAAGATCCAAGTGATGGAAGGGGGCTTCGGCCTGGACTTCGACGAAGATCTGGCCAAGAAGATTCTTTCCGAGCATGATATTACCGTCATCGTGAAGTTCTATCAGGGCGACGGCCAGGCCAAGGCCTGGGGCTGCGATCTGACTTACGATTATGTGAAGATCAACGGGGATTACAGGACCTGATTTACGTAGGGGCGATTATCAATTGCTCAGGGGCGACCCACTCGTAGGGGCGATTATCAATCGTCCAAAAAAGGCGGCTGATAGCCGCCCCTACGGTAGCCGCCTCATAACACCTTACACAAAGGATACCATCATGAATAAAATCATTGTCATCAAATACGGCGGCAACGCCATGGTCAATGCGGAACTCAAAAACTCCGTAATGGAGGATGTGGTGGCCCTGCAGCAGCTGGGCTGGCAGCCCGTCCTCTCCCACGGCGGCGGCCCCGGCATCAACAAAATGCTGGAGCAGCTGGAGATTCCCGTGAAATTCGTAAACGGCCTGCGCTATACGGACGAAGCCACCATGCAGGTGGTGGAATCCGTGCTCATCGGCCAGGTAGGCACGGAGCTCACCGGCCTTTTGCAGAAAAAAGGCGGCAAGGCCTGCGCCATTTCCGGCGTGTCCGGCAATTTGTACCACTGCCATCAGAAGGATGAAGCCCTGGGCCTGGTGGGCGAGATCGACGAGATCGATACCATCGCCGTGGACGCCCTTTTGGAAGGCGGTCTGATTCCCGTGGTGGCCCCGGTGGGCACCGACGGCCAGGGCCGCACCTTCAACATCAACGGGGACACCGCCGGCAGCATTTTAGCCGCCGCCCTGGAAGCCTCCAAACTGGTGCTTTTGACGGATATCGAAGGGCTTTGCAATTCCATTGAGGAGCGGGATGTAATCTCCTATCTCAATATCAAAGATGTACAGGGCTTAAAAGACAAGGGCGTCATCTCCGGAGGGATGATTCCCAAGATCGACGGCTGCGTGCAGGCCATTGAAAACGGCGTGGGCAGCGTGCATATCATCGACGGCCGCCGGCCCCACAGCCTCTTAGAGCTCATCCGGGACGGCGCGGACATCGGCACCACCATCGGAACGGAAAAAGAAAGCGTAGGAATTAAGTAAATCGTAGGGGCCGATGCCCTCATCGGCCCGCCGAACTGAAGGAGATTACATTTATGGAAACCATCGTCATAGCATTAGGCGGCAACGCCCTCACCATCGGCGGGAAGCTGGCGGATGCCGCCACCCAGCTGGATATTATCGACAACACCTCCCTGGAAGTGGCGGACATCATTGTCCAGGGCTACAAAGTGGTTATGACCCACGGCAACGGCCCCCAGGTAGGCGGCATTGTGCTGCAGAATGAAAACAGCGCAGCCCTCACCCCCGCCATGCCCTTTGATGTATGCGGCGCCATGAGCCAGGGCATGCTGGGCTACCACATGACCCAGGGCCTGCAGCGGGCGCTGCGCCTGAAAAATCACCAGGGTTCCCCCGTGGCGGTGGTGACCCAGGTGCGGGTGGATCCGGAAGACCCCAAGTTCCAGAATCCTTCCAAGCCCATCGGCGCTTTCTACAGCGAAGAAGAAGCCAAAAAGCTGATGGAGGAAAAGGGCTACGCCATGAAGGAAGACGCCGGCCGGGGCTGGCGCCGGGTAGTGGCCTCCCCCATGCCGGTGGAGATCATTGAGTTAAATGCCATCAAGGATTTGATGGAAGCCGGCCATACGGTGATTGCCGTAGGTGGCGGCGGGGTACCGGTGTACCGGGACAAGGACGGGGACTTAAACGGCATTGCCGCCGTGATCGATAAGGACCTGGCTTCCGAGCGCCTGGCTCAGGATCTGGATGCGGACATCTTTATGATGCTCACCGCCGTGGAGAAGTGCTACATCAATTTCAACAAGCCGGATCAGAAGGCGCTGGACAGCCTGACTACCGCCGAGGCGAAGGAATATATCGCGCAGGGCCAGTTTGCCGCCGGCTCCATGCTGCCCAAGGTGGAAGCGGCCATCCGCTTCGTGGAAGCCCGGCCAGGCCGCAAGGTGGTTATCACCACCCCGGAAAAAGCAGGCGCCGCCCTCCGGGGCGAAGCCGGCACGGTGATACTGTAAAGTATTCGGAAACCTCGTAGGGGCGATTACCAAACGCCTTTACAAGCAGGGGCGGCCGCCGGCCGCCCTCTTCCCTTTTGGTGAATTACTATGAAAAAGCCCTCCACCAAAACCCTGGCTATTCTGGCCACCATACTCTGCCATGTTATCTGGGGCTTCAGCTTTATGTTTTCCCGGCTGGCCCTGAATATGGTTTCTGTGTTTACTCTCTTAAGCCACCGCTTCATCCTGGCTTTTCTGGCCATGAATCTCATCCTGCTTTCGGGCCGGGTTCGCCTGGATTTTAAGAAAAATATCGCCCCCCTCCTGCTTTTAGGCCTGATGCAGCCGGTGATTTATTTTATCGGCGAGCAGTACGGGATCCTGCATTCCAATACGGTCTTTTCCGGCGTGATGATCGCCATGATTCCCATAGTGGCTACTCTGGCAGCGGGTCCGCTGCTAAATGAAAAGCCCACGGCGGGGCAGCTGTTTTTCTCTCTGCTCTCCGTGGGCGGTGTCATCGGCATCGGTTTAATGACCGGCAGCAGTGGTTCTTTGGACTTGATCGGACTGGCAGGCCTGCTGGTGGCCGTGGCTTCCGCCGCCGCTTATTTGATGCTCAGCCGTTCCATTTCCGGCCGTTTTACGCCTTTTGAGCGGACCTATGTGATGATGGGGCTGGCAGCGGCGGTCTTCACCGGCCTGGCCATGATGGAATCCAGGGGAAATCTATCCGGGTATTTCACACCCCTCAAAAATCTTTCTTATCTGGGGCCGCTGCTGTACCTGGGCCTGCTGGCGTCCGTGGTCAGCTTCTTCCTCTCCGGCTATGCCCTCACTCACTTAAGCGTAGCCCGGGAAAGCGTATTCAGCAATCTGACTACCGCCGTTTCCGTGTTGGCAGGGGTGGTTTTCCTGAAGGAACCCTTCTCCTGGCTCAGCCTGCTTTTCTGCCTGCTGATCCTGGCAGGAATATGGGGCGTGCAGAAAAGTGCGAAGGAGTAAGGAGGGGCTCCCGCCTCATCGCTCAAACAGATACGCATAGCCGTCCACAATCTCCCGGAAGTTGATGGAGAGTTTATCCTGGAAAATAGAAATCGGGACCGGCTCCTCAAACGGGTACACCCGGGTCAGGATATCCCCCTCCGGCTCCTCTTCGCTGGGGGGAGAAAAAAGCATCTTGGTGACCTGCTCATGGCGCAGATCCACCATCCAATATTCCTTTACCCCCGCGTTTTTGTATTTACGCGTTTTAATCAAAATGTCCTTGTTCCGGGTGCTGGGAGAAAGCACTTCTATCACGAAATCCGGCGCCCCCACCAGCCGGGCAGTCGTAAAAAGATCCCGATTGCATACCACCATCACATCCGGCTGCAGGATGGTTTTATTGTCCTTATCCAGCTGCACATCCGTGGGGGCAATCAGCGGCACGCAGGGGGCCTTTTTCTTGCTCAGGAAATCCGCAATCCTGGTATAAACCGCCCCGCCGATCAGCTGGTGAGGAATGGTAGGAGCGCTCATGTCATAAAACACCCCGTCAATCAGCTCCACCCGCTGTTCATCCGGCAGAGCCAGATAATCCTCCAGGGTATAGCTGCCCTGCCGGGGATAACGCCCCTCCGGCGCATTGGTGTAAGGATAATAGACCGGCTGCTGCGGGAGTTGAAGAACCGGCACGGCATAGGCCGCAGACTCCTGCAGAGCCTCGGCGCTATGCTCCGGCACGGAATAAAGCCCCTTTTCTTCCGGAAATACCTGCCACAGGGCTTCCACGGTTTTAAGCCCCGGGGATTTGGTGCTGCCGGCCAGCACCTTCCGCACCGTAGACAAAGGCAGGCCCGAGCGCTGAGCCATCTCCTCATTGGTGTAGCCATACAGGCGTTTTTTACGGCGGATCTCATCCATAATGCTGCTCATAAGTCTTTCGCTCTCTTCCGATAATTCCATATTTGGACTTATTAAGTCCTTTCAGGATCATAATAGACCCTAAAAAGGATCTTGTCAAGTGATTTTTCGCCGGCAAAAAAAGATTGAAAATAACCCAATCTAATGTATAATGAAGGGGGGGGCTTTCGACCGTATAATAAATAGCAGTACCGAAAACCCGCCGTGTTATTTTATGGGTAATTATTATACTAAACAAGCGCCTTCATCAGAACCCCGGAAACCGGAGGCGGATGCCGTTAAGGTTTCTGTTGTGATACCCATGTATTGCTGCGAGGATTATGTAGAAGAGGTTCTGGACGATTTATGCGCCCAGGATTATAAGGATTTGGAGATTCTCTGCGTGATTGATGGCTCCCCGGACAAAACCCTGGAGCGGGTTAAAGCCTACGCAGCAAAGGACAGCCGGATCCGTGTTTTCCATCAGGAACACGGCGGCGCCGGCACCGCCAGAAATTACGGCATGGCCCATGCACGGGGAGATTATCTGATGTTTCTGGATGCGGACGACCGCTACACCCCTTCCTTTGTCTCCAAAATGGTCCGGGCCATAGAAGAAAACGAAGCGGATATTGCCACCTGCTACTTTCTGTCGCAAAACCACTGGACGGGAAGCAAAAAGGACAATTGCGGCTTTTCCCCCAGTCTTCTGCTCATGGGAAATGTGCTGCGCCCCTCCGAAATCCCGGATTTGTTTTGCTCCTTTTCCAGTGCCGTCCACAATAAAATCTACCGAAAAAGCTTCATTCTGTCCGACCAGCTGCTCTTCACGGCTACAGACAGCATTAATGACGTGTTTTTCGTCCATGCTGCCCATGTGTGCGCCGCCAAAATAGCGCTGGTGCCGGAGCCCCTGTATACCTATCGTCTACACCACAATGTTCACTCTATCAGCTCCAACCGCCATCTCTTCCAGCCGGATCTTCTAACGGTGTATGAGACTTTACACGCCTGGCTTAAAGCCCGCCATCAGGCGGACCGTTATCAGGATGCTTTTTGCCGTTTATGGAGAGGCTCTTTTCAGCACATGTCCACTTTCGGTGTCAACGAAGACTTTCAGCGCCTGTGTGTCCGCTATCTGACTGAACATGAGCCCTGGTGCCATATGTCGGGCCAAAAACGGGAACGCCTGGCAGGGCTAAGCACAAAGGTTCCGGCGCTGCGCAAAAAAATATGCAGCGTTAAGCAAAAAAAGCATTCACCGGATACCCCCGCCTATCAATCCGCAGCACGTCAGATCCAGCAATGGGAAAACGCCATTGTCAACATAGGCGAGATCCGCAGGCTGCTTGCCCTGGCAGAGTCCGGCCGTCCCGCCTCCCGGGAGAGCCTCACGCGATCCCTCTGTTGGAAGATAAATGACCGCTACGGCCGCTGGGGTCCGGCTCTCCTGATTTCCGGGAAGAACGCCCTGAAGCGTATTCATCACACATGATTAAGGACAGGAATTGCACCATGAAGATCATCATTGCCGGTCTTGGCTATGTAGGCTCTGCCACCGCTGTACTTTTAACAGGACAAAATCAGGTTCTGGCCATAGGGCCGAACCAGGAAAGACTGGATGCTATCCAAAAGGGCCGCTCCCCCATAAAGGATCCGAGCCTGGAGGCTTTCTTCCATTCCAGAAAAATCTCCATTCTGGCAAGGCCCCTGCAGGAAGGCATTCCTGCCGATGCGGACTATGTGGTGGTGGCAGTTCCTACCGATTGGTCCCCGGATCAGGATTCCTTTGACACGCATCATATAGAAGATGTGGTCCGTCTGGTTGAAGAAAGCCACAGTCAGGCCGCGCTTGTGATTCGGTCCACCGTTCCGGTGGGGTTTACCCGTCAGCTCTCCCAGCGCTTCCCCCATCGGGTTTTCCTCTTCTGTCCCGAGTTTCTGCGGGAAGGAAGCGCCATGCAGGACGCCCTTTATCCGCAGCGCATCGTCATTGGCCGCTGCGGCACGCAAAAAGAGGCGATTGCTAAAGCAGAGATTTACGGAAACCTGATGAAAGAAGGCATCCGTCAGCTGCGTCCGGAGGATTACACGGAACCGCCTCTCCTCTTTATGGAAACGGAGGAGGCAGAAGCGGTAAAGCTCTTTTCCAATACTTATCTGGCTGCTCGGGTTGCCTTCTTTAACGAATTGGATGCTTTTGCAGAGCAAAAAGGCCTGGATGCCGCCCGGATTATTCAGGGCGTTTGTCTGGATTACCGGATTGGCAATACCTACAACAATCCCAGCTTCGGTTACGGAGGCTATTGCCTGCCCAAGGATTCCCGCCAGCTGCGGCATGACGCGGAAAGCCCCGCCGGAAGCTTGCTGCATGCCGTGGTAAAATCCAACGAAAACCGCAAGTCCTGTGTGGCGCAGCGCCTTTTAGAAACGGCCCGGGCCAAAGCCGCGCCGGGGGAGCGTCCCGTCATCGGCTTCTACCGCTTAACCGCCAAGACAGAATCCGAAGATATCCGAAGCGCTGCCATCCTGGATATTGCGCGGCAGCTGCTGGAAGAGGATATTTTCATTGTCCTGTATGAACCCACTCTTGCGGATCAATCCCAGGCAGCGCAATGGTTTCCCTCTTCTGTCTCGGAAAGAATCCGTCTGGAAGCGGATTTGTCTGCTTTCAAGGATGCCTGCCCCGTCATCGCCGCCAACCGCTGGGATGAGGTGCTGGAAGATGTAAGAGAAAAGGTTTACACCCGAGATGTGTTCGGGATGGATTAAGGATATGATAACTAAAGAATTGGACCGCCTGGAAAGCGAGGCAATTTACATAATGAGGGAAGTGGCATCAGAAGCTGAAAAGCCTGTGATGCTGTATTCCATTGGGAAAGATTCATCCGTTATGCTCCGCCTGGCAGAAAAGGCCTTTTATCCGGAGCCGATTCCATTTCCGCTGATGCATATTGATACAGGGTGGAAATTTAAGGAAATGATAGCATTCCGCGACAGGATTGCGCAAAAGCACAATCTCAATATGATAGTCTATACTAACGAGGATGGGGTTAGGAGAGGCCTGAATCCATTTGACCATGGCGCAGCCTATACGGATATCATGAAGACAGAAGCGCTGAAGCAGGCTCTCAATAAGTATGGCTTTACTGCGGCATTTGGCGGCGGAAGGCGTGATGAAGAAAAATCCCGGGCCAAAGAAAGAATCTTTTCTTTTAGAAATGAGTACCATGCCTGGGACCCCCGTAATCAACGACCGGAGCTTTGGGATTTATATAACACCAATATAGCACAGGGAGAAAGCATTCGAGTGTTCCCCCTGTCAAATTGGACGGAACGGGACATCTGGATGTATATCCAAAAGGAAGGCATCGATGTCGTACCTTTATATTTTGCCAAGGAAAGGCCGGTGGTATATAGAAACGGCAATATCATCATGGTGGATGACGAACGCATGAGACTGCTGCCGGGAGAGCATGTTGTGACGAAGAAAATCAGATTCCGGACCCTGGGATGCTATCCGCTGACCGGAGGTGTTGAATCTGAAGCAGAAACCATCGATGCGGTGGTGGCTGAGACATTTGCTGCGGCAGACTCGGAACGCACCAGCCGTATTATAGATGGCGACGGAGGGGTCTTTAGCATGGAGAACCGGAAGAAAGAAGGGTATTTCTGATGCAGGATGTGCTAAGGATTATGACATGCGGTTCGGTGGATGACGGAAAATCCACTCTGATAGGGCATCTCTTGTACGATGCTAAGCTGATCTTCACAGACCAGGAAAAAGCCCTGGAACTGGAAAGCCGGCTGGCGGGTTCGGACGGAAATCTCGATTATTCCCTGCTCTTAGACGGTCTGAGTTCCGAAAGAGAGCAGGGTATCACCATTGATGTAGCCTACCGGTATTTTGCCACCCCCAAAAGGCGGTTCATTGTGGCAGACACCCCGGGTCATGAAGAATATACGAGAAATATGGCTGTGGGCGCCTCCAATTCGGATCTCGCCATTTTGCTGATAGATGCCAATAAAGGCGTCAGCACCCAGACCAAAAGGCACCTGCGGATTTGCTCCCTCATGGGAATTGAAGAGTTTGTCTTTGCCGTGAATAAAATGGATGAAGTCGGATATCAACGCAAGGTCTATGATGAGATTTGCACCGATATCGATGAACTCCTGGCTGATATTCAGACCGGCAGCAAGCTGTCCATCCCGCTGTCGGCCCTGAAGGGAGACAATATCACCGAAAAATCCAGTCATATGCCCTGGTACGCAGGGCCTGCTCTCCTGGAATACCTGGAATCTGTCAGAATTGGAGATTACGGCGAACAAGGCTTTATTATGCCTGTTCAAAGAGTTTCAAGGGCAGAAGGAGATTTCAGGGGGCTTCAGGGACAGATAACATCAGGCTCGATACAGGTGGGAGAAAGCGTAAGTATTTACCCTGGTGAAAAAACAGCAACTGTTAAATCAATAATATCAGACAAAAAGCATGTAGCGAGTGCATCTGCAGGGATGGCAGTTTCGGTTGAAATAGCCGAAGATGTGGATGTGTCCAGGGGCCATGTGCTTGCAATAAATGCGAACATAAAAGAAGCGAATATGTTTGAAGCCTATCTGCTTTGGATGGACGAGAAGGCATTAAAAGAAGGTAGGAGTTATATCATTAAGCTGGCATCGCAGCAAAAACCTGTCAGCGTGATGAAGCTGAAATACAGAGTTAATATAGAAAACGGAAGGCAGGAGTATTCCAGAAGTTTATCGAAAAACGAGCTGGGCTGCGTGGACTTCATTTGTCCGGGTTCCCTGGTAATGGATTCCTTTGACAGACATAGAGCCCTCGGCCGGTTTATCCTGATTGACAGGCTCACCAATATGACGGCGGGATGCGGGGTTATCCGGCATATATTACGCCGCGGGGATAATCTAAGCCATCAAGAGCAAGATGTAACAAGAAAGATGCGGCAGGAGGCCCTGGGGCAGCAAGCCAGGACCATTTGGTTTACGGGACTTTCCGGATCCGGCAAATCCCAGTTGGCCAATGGACTGGAAAAATACCTTGCTTCTACCGGCCGGCATACCATGCTGCTGGACGGAGATAATATCAGGCTTGGAATCAATAAAGACCTGGGATTCAATGAATATGACAGGACGGAAAATATAAGGCGGGTTGCTGAAATCGCGAAGCTGATGAATGACGCCGGATTAATCGTCATCACGGCTTTTATTTCCCCTTTCAGCGAGGATCGGGAGATGGCAAGAACAATCATAGGCGACGAGTTGTTTATCGAAGTTTATGTCAGCACTCCGATTGAAGAATGCGAGAAGCGTGATGTAAAAGGCCTATACCAAAAAGCTAGACGAGGAGAGATTCCTAATTTCACGGGAATAGGGAGTCCTTATGAGGCGCCTGACAATCCGGATATCATCATGGATACGACCAATGCCGTAGTGAATGAATCGATTGAAGTTTTAGCGCAGAAGATTGAATCACTGTTAAATGTAGAATAGTCCGAATTAGGAAAAAGATATCATATGGATAAACTCATCATTTACATTTTAATCGGATTTATGGCCCAGATGATAGACGGATCACTTGGCATGGCCTATGGTGTCAGCTGCCGGACATTTTTGAGAACGGTGGCCAAGCTTCCATCTTCTATAGCAAGTGCAGTGATACATATAGCCGAGATTCCGTCATCATTAGTATCGGGGATTTCTCATTACAAGATAGGAAATGTAGACAAGAAACTATTGCCAAAGTTACTTATTCCCGGAATGATAGGCGGCGTGCTTGGAGCATGGATTCTGGTGGATCTCGGTGACCGTATCGCTGCCGTTATAGATATATATCTCATCGTGATGGGGATCATAATACTTAGAAAAGCCATCAAGGCGGGCGAGAAAAGCCGTCTTTCGGATAAATTGATTCCACCCCTTGGCTTTGCCGGTGGATTTCTGGATGCAGTGGGAGGCGGAGGCTGGGGTCCCGTTGTAACATCTACCATGGTAGCTGCCGGAGAGGATGTAAAAAAGACAATAGGGACGGTAAACGCCGCAGAGTTTCTCGTGACGATAGCCGAGACTACGACATTTGCTATTTTTATTTCTGATTTCTCCAATTACGGGTACATCATTATTGGACTGATTATAGGCGGAGTAGTTGCTGCACCCATAGCAGCAAAGCTCTGCAGCATCATACCGGCTAGAATACTCATGGCCATAGTTGGAGCAGTGATAATAGCGCTAAATATCATAAATTTATTAAAAGATACGAATATATTTATAGGTGGGTAGGTCTAATGGGAGAATTGATACTGCATATAGGTACACGTAAAACAGGTACAACCGCATTGCAACATTTTTTCTTCGACAATCGAGAGGTACTATTAAAGAACGGAGTGGATTATATTCAGTTTACGCGCCAGAAATCCGCGCCATATTCATATTCAGTCAATGGAGTTTTTCTAAGGCAATATTGTCGTGCATTATTACTACAGAAAGCGATTGACGATCCTGTAAGCGATTTTGAAGATAACTATGAAAGGCTGAACAATGCGCTGAAGGGGGAGGGAAAGGTTCTTATATCTGATGAGAACCTCAGTGCCTTTTATGTTCAAAAATACGATAAGCAATATAACCCGAAAAAGTATTGGGGAGAGATGGCTCGTATCGTGAAAGAACTAGGGCCAAGCCACACTACAATAATAGTTTATCTACGAAGACAAGATGAGTATGTGATTTCAAGTTGGAAAGAAGAACTTAAGGGTGGGTGGACAGATAAGCCTTTCCGAGAATACTTAAACCATGCAGACAGAAAGAACGAACTCGATTATAGTATATTGTTAGATGCCATTCAATCTTCCTTTGGGCCTTCTGCGAAAATTATTGTACGATCGTATAATCAAGTAGCATATTCTGGCATAGACATCTTTCATGATTTCTGTGATTCTTTGGGAATTGCTTGGGATAGTGATTATATAATACCGAAGAGGAGACTAAATGAATCTATTTCATTCGATATGGCGGAAGCACTACTAAAGGTGAAATTAGGAAAGCCAGGGCGAAGCAGAGGTGAAAAAAGAGTGCGAAAGAAACTCGCGGTCAAACTATGCAGAAATCATCCGGATCCTAAAGGGACTACTATTTTTGTGACTGGTGAGGCGGAGCGATTAGTGGAAGAGTTCTCGGACGGAAACCGCATAATAGAGGAAGTGTATTTTGATAATAAGAAGCTTTTTTCTGATGAGTTTACCACAAGTCATGCGTGGCGTCCAAACAGATTTCGCATTGCCATGTACCGTATAGCATTTTTATGTTTAGAACCTGCTTTATGGTTACGTTCTATATTTAGAACGAGCAGATGAATATAAATATGTAATAGCTACTGGGGGTCAGGCCCAAAATATTTGGCATACGCTCTTGTTCAACAGCAAAAAGGAGACTAATAAATGAATCTATCAAATATTAATTCTGACCAGACAGACAAATCATCTCGTATTATCGTTTCCTTTACCTCCTTTCCCGCCCGAATAAATCTGGTGCCGCAGGTTCTTGACAGCCTCTATGCTCAGTCAAAGAAGGCGGATATGATTCTATTGTGGCTTGCAAAAGAGCAGTTTCCGAGCCGAGAGGCGGAGCTACCCAGCAGGCTCACCGAGGATGCCGCTTCCGGGAAAATTGAGCTTCGATGGTGTGATGATTTAGGTAGTCATAAAAAATACTTTTATGCCATGCAGGAATTTCCGGATGATATTATTATAACTGTGGATGACGATATCGTGTATCATCCGGACACAATTAAGACTCTATGGGAATTTCATTGCCAATATCCAAAGACCGTTACATGTCTAACTGCTAAACTGATTCTTTTTGACGATAATAATAAATTGTGTCGCTATGCAGATTGGTTATATGATATTATCCTTCCCGTTCCATCCATGCAGATTATACCCATGGGAGGTGGAGGCGTTCTATATCCACCTCATTGCCTGGACTCAGGCGTATTTGATAAAGAAACCATCACTAATAAATTAAAATATAATGGTATCATCTGCGATGATGATATTTGGCTAAAAATCCATTCCATACTGGCAGACACCCCATCTATCACCCAGGACAAATACAAGATTGCTCACCAGACGATCTCGACGCCACAAAGTATCGGGGATCTGGATAAGACCGACCAGCTGCACCACCACCTTATGTACGATGAATTTCTATCTCTTAGGTCTGAAGATGGTGGACATACAGTTCAGGACATTTTTTTTAAGGCGCGCAGGAATGGTGATTATTATGATTTTTCTTCCTCAATTGTAAGAAAACGCACTTATGAATTCGTTTTAGAGAGACTCAATTCCAAGATTAACAAGGGTGAGAGTATTAGCGTCGGTTTCTTACATTATTATCTTTCATTTTTTACGTGGGCCATGACTTTTTCTGATACAGATACGACCCAACAATACATCCATGAATTAAAAACAACACTGTTGCGCATTCATAATATTGATGAAATATCGAGAAAATCGAAGCATATTGATGCTGTATTGGAGTACAACTCAATTGTGCTTGAAGAACTGACTGCCAGGAACAGACAGTCTAAAGTTTATTATCAGATGCTAAGTAATTGGAACAACCTTTTTAAATTATTTCCGGCGGAGGGTATCCCTAAGAAATATTTGTTCTCTTATATGCGCTTTTTAACCAATATGTCTGTTTTTTCAAGAAAAATGAACCCCAAAGTATACTCTTTGGATCAGATAAAAGCATTCAAAAAAGACATCAAAAAAGCTCGCAGGCAGTTACCCTTGGTAAATAGAATACGTCTTACTGCCATGATTTTAAAGCGTTATAGTTAGCTGCGTGATAGGCGGCGGATATTGAATGATAAATGGTCCAAGAAAATGTCCGCACCCCAAAGTGAGCATTTTTATATTGTAATTTACACGGGGTAAAAATATAGGCCGTTACAGAGCTCGTTGATTGGAGATGATTAGATGCTGTTCTCGAGTATTACCTTTATATATCTATTTTTACCGACAGTAATCTTAGTGTATTTTACAGTGCTAAGAAATAACCGTTTGCTGCAGAACACATTTTTGCTAGCAGCAAGCTTATTATTTTATGCCTGGGGTGAGCCTTTATTTGTTTTTGTGTTGATAACTTCTATTATCATCATCTGGTTATTTGGTCTTGAAATTGATAAACATCGTACAGAAAAAGGTCTTTCAAGTCTCCTACTTGGACTAGCAGTTTCTTTTGAGTTGGGAGTTTTATTTGTGTTTAAATACTTAAATTTTACGAGTTCTTTATTGTATAGCGTAGTGGGTGTTAGTCTACATGTTCCTCAAGTTAAATTACCTGTTGGTATAAGCTTTTTTACGTTTCAGGCAATATCATATGTAATAGATGTATACCGTCAAAAAGGGAAGGTACAGAGAAACTTATTAAATGTTGGGCTTTATCTCTCTTTTTTTCCACAGCTCATAGCAGGGCCAATCGTCCGATACGAAACTATTGCAAATGAGATTCAAAACAGGAAAGAAACCGCGAGCGATTTCTTTGATGGATTTACTCGATTTGTTCTTGGCCTAGCCAAGAAAGTTTTATTAGCTAATAATTTCGGTATTATAGCAGATCAGGCATTTAGCATTGTAAAAGCAGGGGAACCGATTTCTGTAATGTTCGGGTGGTTAGGTGCCATAGCGTACACGTTTCAAATTTTCTTTGACTTTAGCGGATATAGCGATATGGCTATAGGCATGGGAAGGATGTTTGGGTTCCATTATTTAGAAAACTTTGATTACCCGTATATGTCAACATCAATAACTGAGTTTTGGCGCCGTTGGCATATATCATTGGGTAATTGGTTTAGAGACTATCTATATATACCTTTGGGTGGAAGTCATTGCAGTAAGCGTAGAAACTTTTTAAACATTCTTATTGTATGGACGATGACCGGTATCTGGCATGGTGCCAACTTGACCTTTCTGGTTTGGGGAATTATGTATTTTTTCCTTCTAGTGTTTGAGAAAGCAACAGGAATACCGTGTAGAGAGGGGAGGAATACTATTATTCTAAGAAGGTTTTACACAATGTTCTTTGTTGTTGTAGGATGGATTGTGTTTAGATCAGAATCATTATCAGATGCATTTAACTATCTTAGAACAATTTTTGGGCTTAATAGCAACGTCTTTGTAGATGGGCTATTCAAAGGGTGGTTTTGCCAAAATATGATATTAATGCTTATTGGTGGCTTGCTAAGCACACCAATCTTTAAATACATATCGGATAAGACTAGAGAAATATCTTTAGCCAGAATTATTTCTGCGATCTGTATATGTTGCTTGTTTGTCCTTTCCGTCGCAAGCCTGGTGAGTAGTTCTTACAATCCGTTTATTTACTTCAATTTTTAGGAGGTGTACCTTGAAGAAGTTCAATATAAACTGCATTGTAGCTGTCTTTGCAGCGATTTTCATTCTTACAGGAATAAGTAGGAGTTACTTAGGCGGATTAAAGACCGGACTTGTTGATATGTTTTTGTCTGTTAAGAGCTTAGATATGGCAGGGTTAGTAGATGCCGAGGCGAGTATTGAAAGCGCCAGTGAAAGATTGAGAACTCATGGAATAATGATGGATGTAGATTCTATAAGAAATAATCTCCTAGGAACCAGAGTTGTTTTTAAGGATGACATAACAGTAATAAAGGCAAACTCGGGATCTTTGATTAGGAAGTCGAGTGGCTTTGAAACAGAGACATCGGTGGAGCGTATTCAGCAGATAAAAACAATAGCTGAAGATAATGGGGCGGCTTTTCTTTACTGTAATGTACCAAAAAAAAACTTGTATGAAACGGGGCCGAGCAATGTTGGAGACTATTATCAAGAAAGCCACAATTTGTTTATTAGCGAGATAGATAAAGCACGTATACCTGTATTGGATTTTTCAAAGATGTTCGAAGAAAATAATGTTTCGGGTAGAGATGTTTATTTCTATACAGATCACCATTGGAAGCCAATATATGGGTTTATGGCAGCGACAGCTATATGCGAGGAATTGTCTAAGCGATATGGATTCGCTTATGATGAATATTATACTGATATTAGGCACTATAATATTCAAAACTATGCAAATTGGTTTCTGGGGTCGTACGGGAAAAAGGTCGGAAGATATTTTACATGGCACGGAGCTGACGATTTTGAATTGATTACACCCAATTTCGAAACTAGCCTGATTGAAGAGCGACCATTAGAAAACAAGAGGAGAGAAGGAACTTTTGAAGAAACTGTGCTTTTTCTTTCGCATTTGGAGAAAAATTATTATCATAAAAACACATATTGGACATACAGCGACGGCAACCATGGCTTGCAAATTGTAAAGAATAACCTAAATCTTAATGGGAAAAAAATATTGATAGTTAGAGATTCTTTTGCTTGTGTCGTAACTCCTTTTTTGTCATTACAAACAAAAGAGTTGCATGTCTGTGATATTCGAGACAATGTAATCAAAGAAGAGAGAATCAACATAGATAGGTATATTCGGGAACAAAAACCGGATTATGTTATTCTGATTTTTGGAGAAGGAAACATAGGCGGAGATAATATTGTGATTACTTCTCAGAAAAATACAACAAAGTCCATTTTGATGGATAATAAGCGCTTAGGCAAGTGCCGAAGGAGCAGCTATTATGAGTTTTAACTTTTTTAATCCGAAAGATAGATACTTTATTATTGATTCAGAAAAATTGAATGAAGTTAAGTCTGATCTTTATGGCTACTGTCTTGTGGATGGTGTGTTAATCGCAGAATATGAGGAGTTGCAGGGGAGAACACCCGATGGGACCGGAGCATATGTATTAATTCAATGCAGTGATGACACCATTACTCTTAAGCACGATTCTCTGGGAAGCTATGGTTTGTTCCTTTATGAGGATGACAACAGTTGGATCCTTTCAAACAACTTCCAATATCTAGTAGATTATCTAAAGCCACGGCATTTATTGACGCTAAACAAAGATTATTCGGATGCGTTCCTTCTCGAACCCATGTGTTCATATGTCTATGGTGAAACGATGATTAATCAAATTAAATGGATTGATAGATCAGCCACTGTAACAATTTGCATCAGTAGCAGAGATTTGTCTTTGGCAATAGATTTAAAACCAATGAAATACATTCCGGTTGACAGTTCAGAAGGCCTCAATAGACTTGATCAGTGGTATGACAAATGGGTGTCGATAATCAATAGATTAAACAATTACTACCCGGGACAGGTGCAGACAGCTTTGACAGGTGGAATGGACTCCAGAATGGTTATGTCTCTTTTTCTAAATCCATCAATTGATTTATCTAAAATCCGGATTCATTCATCAACTGACGTCAAAGATCGGACGAGAAGAGAGGATTATTTAATCGCCTCTGAGATTGCAAATGATTTCGGATTTAGTCTAAACGCCCCCCCTAACTCGCAATGGGAGGAGCGAAGCTATTCATTGCGCGATTTGGTCAGCTACATTTCTTATCAATGCTTAGGCTTTCACAAACATTTTAAGACCTTTATCGTAGTGGCGACGAACCCTATTGTTATTAGTTTTGGAGGTCAAATGGGCGAGTTTATTCGTGGATATGGAAAGGGCAAATCACCTTCCACGAAGATTCAAGAAGTAAAAAGAAGCGGAGACAAACAAGCGAACGGAAGCATGAAGGCTTGTGTCAAAGGCGCAGTTTCCATAATTCAACGAAGTATTGATAGAATAAATGAATTATATTCCACGGGAACATTCGCGGATGTAGCTTCATTGGGAAGTCAGCCCCTTCTTCTGGAAACCCGTTGGCGCAATCATTTTGGGCAACCAGGTACAGATATTAGTCATGTCTTTCTTTATCCTCTTTTTGATCCGTTGCTGTTGGAAATAAAGGAGGAAGGAGATTGCTGTGAGGACACGAATCTTTTGGCAGCCGTTATTTATACGCGATATGGTGATGATCTGTCGGTATTTCCTATCGAAGGAGGCCGCAGGATTAGTGAGAAAACGCTTGATTACGCCAAGGAAATCAATCATAAGCATCCATATAAGGTACCAAAAGAGGCTTCTTATGAACACTTATCTCCTGCGTCACATCACTTTGACCCTCTTGGTGGAAACAAGGATCTTTGGAGTATTCCTGCAGACCAACCGAAAGTTAGTCCGGAGGAGATTAATGAAACTTTTAATCGAGCTTTTTTATCATCAACCGTTAAGAAGCTGTTCTCATCAATTTACAATGAATCTTTGTATGAAGGAGTAAAAAACAATATAGATTTCAACTCCAGGTATCCTTTTTCTACCTGCCATGCAGTCGTAGCTGTTGCGAAAGCTGTTTACGATGTATCGTGTGGCGACTCAAACAAAGAGCCTCAGGATACTCCGGACTTTGTATTTGCGTGTGCGGAAGAAGTCTCGCATGATGAATACATGAAGTACTTACAAAAGCAATTACGACATTCGAAACTAAAAGCTATAAAAGTTTCGATGAAGAAAGCACTATTTTCGATGAAGAAAGCAGTAAAAAGGGGCCTTAAACAATTGCAGAGGATAATAAAATAAGAACTTGAAGAGCAACTGCTTTCAAAAATTTTGCGTTAAAAACCATAGTAGTCGTTGAGTGAGTTTGCCAGCCTTCGAGAGGTTTCTTCCGTACTTGTTTTTCATCACCAGACAAATTTGCTCTTTGGCATAAATCTGATTATCCAAGCCTTGAATACGTTTTTCCAAGCCAGATAAATTGACATCTTGCACAGACATTTTTTCTTTTTCCAATCGTCGTAGACTGTTTTTTGCTTGAGTGTTGTCCATATCAAGTAATCTTTTCACCTCAGCATTAGGCATGTCCTTCCAGGGATCCTCAATGCTGAGTGTTCTCGCAACAGCATCGATGAATTCCTCATTGTAGTCATATCTAGACTGATACTCCAATGCTCTTTTGAACTTCTTATAGTATCCCTGCTCATGATGTTGCCATTGATCGCTGTCCATCAGCCAACGATAGATTTGATTCATAACAACTACACATTCTTGAGTGTATGCTGCACGGTTTGTGGATATAGAATCCTTACTAATATACCTCCTTACCGTTAGCAAGTCCTTGTGAATAGTGACCAGTCTTTTAGTACATGCCATGGCTGCGGTGACGAAGAATTCGTCATTCATTATTCGGGTGTCCGAGAATCGCAGGCCATTTTTTTCTATCATTTTGCGTCGAAACAGTTTGTTCCATGGTGCGCCTATAAAAGACGCAAGGAACAATGGCATAGTAGACGGATTGAGAACACAATTCTTCGGCATCAAACCACGGTCGAAACCCTTATTGATTTGAGTGGTTTTATTCCATTCATTGGTCTCTGTATAGCTGCACATAACGGTATCAGCATCCCATTTAATTGCGGCATCGTACATAGATTCAAACAAATGCGTTTCAAAGAGATCGTCCGCATCAAGGAAAAGCAGATAGTCTCCGTGGGCATGATCAAGTCCTGTATTTCGCGCAACACCCGCACCGGAATGTGCCTGCTCAATACATACAATTCTGCAGTCCGTTTTCGAACGATCCTTAATGGCTTTGAGAGTATACTCATCCGGTCCGTCCAGCACACAGATTATTTCTGTCTCTTTAAAGCTTTGATTGCATACTGAATCCAGCAGAGCATCAATGAAATCTGCGCATTTATACATCGGAATAACAACTGATATTTTAGGCTTTGGATTAATTATCTGTCCGGTTTCAAGGAAAGCTTCGAGCTCCGGATAATCTTGGAATAACAGTGGATGGTGATCCAGTCTATTTATGAGCTTTCTAAACTTGTCAACATATTTATGTTGCTGTTCCTCAGGGATATTATAGTCGCGTGTGGCTGAATAATAGTTTTTAAGCCTTGCCTTTATTCTTGCCTTCAAATATAAAAACGTCCAGTCGTTCACCTGCTTTTTTTCAAGGAAAACAACGGATTCTTCAAGCGCTTTCAGCTCCTCCATAGACCTATCAAATGTATAAGCAGATGTGGCAGACCGAGGATGTTGTCTATAGTAATAAACCGCATTGTCAACAATAGCAATGCTTTCAGTTTTATGGCAGACTTTTAAGAGGAATGTAACATCTTCAGAGTAATCTGTGCTACCATATCGCACTTTGTTGTCGTGAAACAGCGTTGACTTATAGATTGCGGATTGATGCTCGTTTATAAAGCATGTATAGAGAGGGGCTTTTTTAATAAACCGAAGCCTGATTCTTTTATTGGTTTCCTTGCTTAAAGCAGTCGATTTCCTGTCTACTTGCTCGGGTTGCTTTTCTACCGGCAGTCTGTGGCCTTTAATTATATCTTTTCCTGTGCGTATAGCTTTATCATAGAGCTTTTGATAAAAATCCTCCGACAGCCAGTCGTCAGGGTCAACGAAACTCAGGTATTCACCTTGCGCGGCCTCAATACCAACATTGCGTGACGCTCCGGCCCCCAGGTTTCTCTCGTTGCGAATGATATGAACTCTGTCATCCGTATCAGCCCAAGCTTCGACAATCTGCATAGAATTGTCTGTCCCGCAGTCATCCACAAAAATAAACTCGAGCCTCGGGAGTTTTTGTTTTTTCAGACTTTCAATACATTCACCAATCCAATGCTCCACGTTATAAACGGGAAGGATGACGGAGATGGTAATGTTACCGTTTTCAATGGCTGTCTCCTGCATTTTTGACTCCTGACAGGAAGTAAGTATTCTCTGTTAAAAAAGCAGATTTGTTTCATTCTTCCGTGAAACAGTATATACAAAGAATGAAAAAAAGGGAAGAAAAACTTGAATACAATTATTTAGATAATGAACAAAGAGTGCGAACAATCTAATGGCATCGAAAGGCCGTCAAGAAAAAAGCTACTGCTTGAGTTTCCGCATTCTCACTGGGCAAGCATGTTACATATTTGTTGTTTTTGTGTAAAATCCGCATAAAAAAGAGGAATCTTCTTCTATGCTGTAGTA
>CADBFP010000017.1 GCA_902793995.1 uncultured Lachnospiraceae bacterium
GCCACTACGAAACTCATCATCACTGCCAGTACCAGGATCATCATTATCTTTAAAGTCTTCTTCATGGCCTTTCTCCTTTTCTTTCCTTTCGGGTGGTGCCTTATTTTTTCGGGTTGTTTTCCCTGTGTTTTGTTCTTGTGGCCTCATTCTACGAAAGCAAGGGTTATAGAAAGGTTATAAAATCAGATTTTTTTCGAAGTTTTTTTGAAAAATTTTTGCAAAAATACAAAAACCCTTGCGGGACAAGGGTTTTTGAGGAGAAAGTTTTTTTAAAAAATCCAAAAAAAGTTGGTGGCGGGGCATTTATAGGGGAATAAAATGGCAGAAATGGGACCTGATTTGGCGAAATTAAGAATATGGTTTAGTAAAAATGAGAGGTTTGGTTACAGTTTGCGAGTGAAGTCATTGGCCGATTCAGGCCAGCGGGCGGGCCCTAAAGGACTAGGCGCTGCGCGCCGTCGCAATGCCCGCCCCTACGCATATTGTTGGAATCTTCCTTTAATAATTTAGGCCTGTAGGCGATTATTCAGCCAAAGAATACCCATAAATGCAGACCCAGGGCATGCCCTGCTGGGCTAAATCATGCCAGGCCGGCACTTCAGCTGTCTCCAAAAGACGAAAGCCCGCCCACTCTGCCGTGCGGCGGGACGGGGTGTTCTCCGGATTGCAGGTAATCAGTACATAGCCCAGGCCATGCTTTTGGGCCAGGGGCAGCAGAAGCCGCACGGACCGGGCCGCCAAATGCCGGCCTCGAAAAGCCTCTTCCACCCGGTATCCGATATGGCCGCCGAAGTAGAGCCGCTCATTGTGACCAACGCGCAAATCGCAGCTGCCCATTTTTTCCCCTTCCAAACTGCAGATGGCAAAATGATACGCAGGCACCCATCCCTTCACAGGATCCGCAGCAGCGGTCTTTTCCAGCCTGAGCTGGAAATCCGCTTCCTGCAAAGCCCCCAGGTCAAAGAAACCGGCCCCGTCATAGGGAGGATTATCCCGGTCCAGGAACTTCTCTCTCAGAACCCCCAGATAAGGCCCATCCTCCACCAGGCCCCGGGCTCTGTAACCTTTTGCTTCATAATACGCGGACAGGCCATGGGTTCTCAGATTGGTATCCATCCGCATGCGGCTTATCCCCTGGGCCCGGGCCATCTTTTCTGCAAAATGCAGCAAAGCCGCACCGGTGCCGGGACGCTCCGCATCTGCCACAAAATTATGCAGATAAAAGGCCGGGGCCGCATCCTTCCAGAAAGAATTATGATTAAAAACAGCCAGGGCACCCGTCAGATGCCCTTCCTGTTCCGCTATTAAGAAAGAATTGATATGTTCCCGGAAATACAGTTCCGGATAGACTTCAAGATAATCCAGCTTATTCCAATGGTTTAAGCCCTTTTCGTCCATCCAGCGGATGCGGCGCCGGGTCAGTTCCAGAATGGCTGCCACATCTTCGGGGACCGCTTTGCGTATGTTCATAGTACTCCTGCGGACAATTTTATTTCAACGGAATCTGCAGCTTGTTCAAAAGAGCCGTCACTTCATCATACACGGCTTTAATGGCATGATCATCCGTCAGTTCCGCCTTATGTCCTGCCTTAAAATCCTGCAAAAGAGCCTGCTCCAATTCCGCCAGACTCACGCTCTGCCCCCGGTAAAGTATACCGCTTTCCTTCACGGTAATCCGCAGGATACCGTCATCCGCCGTGGTGCTTTCCACCGGGGCCGTGGTCTGAACCGGGGCCTGGGTAGTGGCGGTGGCCGCCGTAGTCTGAGGCGGCGCCTCCTGGGTAATGCCGGGGTTGCTGGGAGTCAGCCAGCCGCCGTTGGGATTTCCTACACCAAATCCGAAATAACCGCCTCCGGCCAACAGGGCTAAAATAACTGCCGTGCCTGCCGCTTTCCGGCCCACATGGGCGCTTTTCTTGTTTTCCTCGGGTCTTTTGGAACCGCCGTAATGATCTTCCATGACTCAATCTCCTCCTGTGATTCGTGTTTCAATTATTCCTGTACATCCATCTCAATAAAGCTTAAGGGAATCTCCCGCTGCCTGGCAGCCAATTTGACCTCCTGCACTGCCCTGAGAATCATATCGTACTCGCTTTTGTAAATGCCCTCCCGGTCGTACTGGAAAATGATGAAAACGCTCCGCTCTCCTGCCTCCTCCAGATACCCGGACAAAAGGCTCCGCAAGCGGTTGTAGGCATAATTGTCATTTTCCCAGTCATAGGGAATCACATCCTCTCCCTCGGGGCTTTTCTCCAGGCGGATGGCCGCCCCCTCCGTGATGCTGAGGGTCAGAACCAGGCTGTTTTCCAGCACCAGTTCCCGGGAGTTTAGGCGGCGCCGCAGGCCCTCCGCCTCCTCTTCCAGCCGGGTTATTTCCTGCTCCTGCTGCTGCAGTTCCTCCTCCAGAGCGGTCTTGCTCTTTTGCAGCTCTGCCATTTCCCGGCTGATTTCCCGGGCATTTTGCTGCTCCTGCTCCGCTTTGTCCATCGCCTGGGCCGTCTGAGTGCGGGCCTGCATCAAAAGCACAAAAATCATAATCAGGATCACATCCAGCAAAGAGGTGAGCTCTATGAAAATAGTGCGTTTTCGTTTCACAGGCCTTCCTCTTCCTTCAGCAGCTGCCGCCGTTCCAGCAGCAGGTTCACATTTTTATCATTATCCTCCAGTCGGGCGGATAAAAAGCCGTCCAGCAGTTTGAAAATGATAGCAAAGACAAGGCCCCAGAAGGTGGATGTCAGGGCCGCAAAGAAGTTCTGCTGCATATCCGTCAGTTCCGCCACCATAGGCAGCAGAGATACCACGGTGCCCAGAATCCCCAGCAGCGGGAAAATAGCGGTGAGGTTGGCGAAGATGGAGTAAAAGCTCTCCGCTTTTTTCCGCAAAGACACCACTTCTCCCTCATTTACATTCCGGATAGCCCGAGCCACCTTCTCCGGGTCGTGCTTATGCGAAGGCACAAAAACCAGGAGATTCAGTTTTTTATACAGCTGGGTGGTGTACAGCCGGGCAAAGTAATAGCAGACGCCGGTAAGGGCGGCGGTTAAGAAAATAATCAGATCAAAGCCTAACAGGTTTTTGCCTATCACCTGCCAAAAGGACATGTTCTTCTCCTTTCCGGGAAGGTTTCCTGTTCTTCATTATAGTACCTGCCCCCGGTCTTGACAAGCGAAAGAAGTTGAAAAAAAGGGGCAAATCCCCTATGATGGAAGGGAATCAAACCCCCGTGTCGTCCTGAAGCCGAAGGCTGAAGGATCCTATACATATACAAGAGGATACCATGAAATTACTCGTATTAGACGGCAACTCCATTGCCAACCGGGCCTTTTACGGCATCAAGCTCCTCTCCAACCGGGAAGGGGACTATACCAACGCTATTTTCGGCTTTCTGAATATTCTGCTTTCCCTGGAAAAAGAAGTGAGGCCGGATGAAGTGGCTGTGGCCTTCGACCTGAAAGGCACCACCTTCCGGCATGAAATGTTTGAAGACTATAAAGGAACCCGCAAAGGCATGCCGGAGGAACTGGCCCAGCAAATGCCTCGTATCAAGGAATTGCTGGAGCTTTTAGGCTACCGGATTGTGACGGCCCAGGGCTGGGAAGCGGATGATATTTTAGGCACTTTGGCCGCCGCCTGCCAGGCCCGGGGTGATGCTTGCTTCCTGGCTACCGGGGACAGGGACTCCCTGCAGCTGGTTTCCCCTTCCACTATGGTGCTGCTGGCCAGCGGCCACGGGGAGACCAAAAAGATGGATATGGCAGCCGTCCGGGAGCAATACGGTTTGGAACCTTTGCAGCTCATAGAGGTGAAAAGCCTGATGGGGGATACCAGCGATAATATTCCCGGCGTGAAAGGCATAGGCGAAAAAACTGCGCTGGGACTGGTGCAGCGTTTTGGCTCTCTGGAAGGGGTTTACGAACACCTGGAGGATCCTTTTATCAAGCCTAAACAGCGGGAAAACCTGATTACCTATAAGGAAGATGCATTCCTGAGTCATACCCTGGGGACCATACGGCAAAATGCGCCGGTGACCACAGAGCCGGGTGCTTATGCCGTAACGGAGGGAGATCCCGCCGCTGCTTTGGCGCTGATGCAGAAACTGGAACTGTTTCGCTTAATAGAACGGCTGGGACTGAAGGAAAAGGCTGCAGGGCTTTCTGCGGCTGGCCCCGCAGCGGCGGACGCTGCGGAAATGCCTCAGGTGGAAGTCTCTTCCCTCCCAGATAATCCTGCCGGGGAATGGTTGCTGGCCCAAAATCAGACTGGCTGGTTTGCCGTTCAGGATCAAAGGGTCTGTGCTCTGTCTGAAGAAACTCTCCTTCGCCTGCTGGACAATCCCGCCGTCACATTGCAGGTCTTCGATGCCGCTCCCCTTTATGCCCTGGCTATGAGCCGCGGCGGGGAGGGTGCCTCTATTCACTGGGACGGAAAACTGGCGGCTTATCTGCTGGACGCAGGGGCCAGCAAATACGAGCTTTCCCGCCTGGCGGACCGCTATCAGGCGGACTATGCCTTCCGCTGCGAGGCTTTTCCGGAGGCGGGGGTACTGGCGGATTTATTTGTCAAAATGCAGACTGCCCTTAAAGAGGAAGAACAGGAAGAATTATACGAAAGCATCGAATTTCCCCTGGCCCGGGTGCTGGCGGATATGAGCCGTTTGGGGGTGCTGGTGGACCGAGACGGTATTGAAGCCTTCGGCCACAAGATTACGGCGCTGGCGGATGAGGCGGAGGCCCGGATTTACGAAAAGGCCGGGGAGCGTTTTAATCCCAACAGCCCCAAACAGTTAGGCGAAATCCTGTTTGACAAAATGGGCCTGCCCCACGGAAAAAAGACCAAAACCGGCTGGTCCACGGATGCGTCCACTTTGGATTATCTGAAGGATAAGGCCCCCATTGTGGAGGATATTCTGAACTACCGCACCTATCAAAAGCTGCGCTCCACCTATGTGGAAGGGCTTTTAAAGGCCATCGGTCCCGATGGCCGGATCCACAGCCGTTTCAATCAAACCGAGGCTCGCACCGGCCGTCTCTCCAGCGATGAGCCTAACCTCCAGAACATTCCCATCCGCACGGAGCTGGGAAGCCAGCTGCGGCAGTATTTTGTGGCCCCGGCGGGCCATGTGCTGGTGGATGCGGACTATAGCCAGATAGAGCTTCGGATTCTGGCTCATGCCAGCGGCGATACCAATATGCAGGCCGCCTTCCGGGAGGGGGCGGATATCCACCGGGCCACCGCCGCCAAGATTTACGGCATCCCGGAGATCCTGGTAACACCGATCCAGCGCTCCTCCGCCAAGGCAGTAAACTTCGGCATAATGTACGGCAAAGGGGCGTTCTCCCTATCCAATGACTTAGGGGTCAGCATTCCGGAGTCGAAAACCTTTTTAGAGAGCTATCTGGCCGCCTTTCCGGCGGTGGACGCCTATATGCAGGGAGTGATTGAGGACGCCCGGGAGAAGGGCTACACCACAACCCTCTTTGGCCGGCGCCGGGCCCTGCCGGAGCTGAAAAACAGCAATTTCCAGATTCGCAGCGCCGGGGAGCGCATGGCTCGGAACACCCCCATTCAAGGGACGGCAGCGGATGTGATTAAGCTGGCCATGGTCCGGGTTTGGGAGCGGATCCGCCGGGAAGGTCTAAAGAGCCGCCTGATTCTCACAGTACATGATGAATTGATTATCGAAGCGCCGGAAGAAGAGGCGGAAACCGCCGCCCGGCTGCTGCAGGAAGAAATGGAGGGCTGCGTCCGCTACGCCGTGCCCCTCACCACTGAGGTCCATCAGGGAAAGAACTGGCTGGAAGCACATTAAAAACACGGGGTTATCACCCGCCCGGGGCGGGCAATAATCAATCCCCCGATTTCGGGATCATCCGGGAGCCGTAGCCGATAGCAAAAACCCGGCCGGCCCGGCGGTGCAGATAGATTCGTTCATCCGAAAAACGCCCTTCCATCAGGCCGCAGCTGCGGCTTATAGGAATCAGCGGGCGGCATTTTCCATCTATTTCAGTACAAAATCCCTCCCCCTCCCGGCGGATTTCCACTACCGTTCCCTCTCCGGAACGGTAAATGCCGGGCAGACTCTCAACGGTCAAAGCGTCCCATTCCACCGAAAGCGGGGTTTCCCGGGCCGGCACCGCTTCCCGGCCCAGATAGGCCCGGAAAGCCGCCTCGGCAATCAGACCTACGGATACGGAGGATGTGTTGCACAGCACCACCACCCCGGCGCCCGCATCCGGCGAAAAAAGGATGTGGGAAGATACTCCCGGCAGGGAGCCGCCGTGGCTGTACAGGCGAAGATCCCCCCAGGCCCGAACCCCCAGACCGCTGGCATAGGCGCTGCCGGGCTTATCCGTGACCAAAGGCTGAAGCATTTTTCCCAGGCCTTCCTCCGAAAGAATAATCTGCCCCGTTTCACTCCGGCCGTCCCTTAAAAACATCTGCAAATAGCGCCCCATGTCCCGGAGGGTGGATTTCATGGCGCCGCCGCCGTTTAATACGAAGGCCCGGTCGTGATAATCCCGGTCCCAACGCATCACGCCGTCCTTTTTGCGGTAGAGGATGGCTGCGTTGTCATCCCGGGAAGGGCGGACAAAACCGCAGCCGCTGCGCTCCATGCTCAGGGGCCGCAGAATATGCTCTTTCAGGTACGAGGCATAGGACTGTCCGGAGCGCTTCCGTATCACTTCCGAAAGCAGGCCGTAGCCGTCATTGCAGTAACTGTAATACAAACCCGGCGGGCCTATCAGCCCCTCTCCCGCTTTTTGAGCATCCAGCCGGCAGGCCACCCGCCGGGCCCCTTCCAGGGCCAGTTTTTCGCTGTAGGCCAGATCGCCCTCGCTCTCATCGCTGATGCCCAGATCCCCAGCCACCTCGTCTACCATAATGCGAGGCAGTGGATAGAAGCCGCCGCTGTGGCTCATTAAATGCCGCAGCTTCAGCCCCGGCTGGTGACGGCCGCTGAAGGCAGGCACATACGTACTCAATAAATCATCGCAGTCTAAAAGGCCCTTCTCTTCCAGTTGCCGCAAGGCCAGGCAGGTAAAGGACTTGGTACAGGACGCAATGCCGAAGATGGTATCCTCATTCACGGGAAGGCTGGCCTCCCGGTCCCGGAAGCCGAAGAATCCCTGATACAGGGGTTCACCCTGAGCTTCCACCACAGCCACGGCCATGCCAGCCGCCTCCTGGGCTTCCATGATTTCTTCTATGTAACGCTCCAGCTGAACCTGTTTCATTAAGTCAAGCTCCTTTTTGCACCAGTGGACCTGTCCCTTGGGTGCACTTTTCATGGTCCGTCCCACTGAAAGCGGCCCAGATCCACCCGGTAGTTTACCACTTCCACCCCGTCCTGCTCTAAAAGATACCGCTGCTCCCGGGGGCCGCCGAAGGCATAGGCTCCGGAAAGCTCGCCCCTGGCGTTCACCACCTTGTAGCAGGGCGTGCCGCTGCCGTCGGGATTGGCATGGAGGGCATTTCCCACCGCCCGGGCTGCCCCAGGATGGCCAATGAGCCGGGCAATCTGGCCGTAGGTGGCCACCTTACCGGCGGGTATTTGCCGGACCATAGCATAGACATCGGAATGAAAACCCATATTTCCTCCTAAAACTATACCGCTTCAAAAAATTGATGATTTGATTATACCTTTGTCAGGCTCTGTTTACAAGTTTTTCCTGCCTGGGAAAGGAATTCCTCTTGACTCTCGCTGCTTGTTGCTTTATATTTTACCAAAAGGTTAAATGAAAGGTGGCAATAGGGTGGGGATTCAAAAAACAATGAAGGCTTTGGCGGATCCAAGCCGCAGAACCATCCTGAACCTGTTAAAGCAGAGACGTTTATCCGCCGGGGAAATTGCAGAGCATTTTGATATGAGCCTCCCCGCGGTTTCCAAGCATCTGGCGGTTTTGAAAGAGGCGGACCTGATCCGGGACCAGCGGGAAGGCAAATTCATTTTTTACGAGCTGAATGCTTCGGTTCTGGATGAAGCATTACTGTGGCTGAAAGATTTGCGAGGTGAAAAGCCATGAAAAAGCTGTATTCCATTCTTTATGCGGTATTGCTGCTTTGCGTTGTGGGAACCGGTATTTTTATCATTTTATCTCCCGACCGGATTCCCATGCATTACAATGCCGCCGGGGAAGTGGATCGAATCGGGAGCAAGTATGAAAACCTGATTTTTCCTGTGATGAACCTGGGGATGGGGGCATTTTTCCTGCTGATGGCGAAAGGCCCCAGGAAAAGGGGGGAAAGAAGCAATGAAAGGATTTTACTGATTTCAGGGATCTGCACCCTCCTTTTCCTCACCCTGCTTTGGTTTTACTTCATGTGGAAGGCGCTGCAATACAACCCGGAAAATGCGCACCAGGACTCCGTGAATCATGTGTATAGATTCGTGAGCATCGGGATGGGCGCCCTGCTGGTGATTCTGGGAAATATTATGCCGAAGCTGCGGAGAAACGCCATGTTGGGCCTCAGAACCAAATGGAGCCTGGCCAATGACCGGGTCTGGCAAAAGAGCCAGCGCTTTGGCGGCATGGCCTCCGTGGTAGCCGGCCTTGTGATGATCATACTGGCGATGTTCATTCCGGGAACATGGAACCTTGCCATGATGGCGGCGGTGACCCTTATCTGGGTGAGCCTTTGCGTTTGGGCTTCCCGCCGGTATTATCTGGAGGATAATAACGGGTAAGAACCGAGGGATATGTCCTATATCTGATGGCGCACCACCGCATACTCGTCTCCGTTTTGCCAATAGGGACAGCTTTTGCTGCGGCGTTCCAGCAGGGCGGCATAATCGTCCTCGTCCATATCCGCATCGCAGATATAGGCTTCTGTTTCCTCGTCATAGACGAAATAAGCGCAGTTCTCACAATCCATTTCAAGACCTCCTGTGACGCCCCGGTCAGGGCCTCAAGACCCTTTTTTATGGTTTTCCATGTATTTCCATAAGAGAGGGCAAAGGGCGGCCCGAAGGCCGCCCGCTCTCATTTTCCGTATTGGTTTTATACGCTCAGCACATCCGCAAAGGCCTGAATGGCGGTGGCAGCCTGGCCGAAGTCCCGCATCTGCTGGTCGATGCCCAGCTTGATGTGAGGAATCTGGGCGGCATCCAAAGCCTTCTTCAGGTAAGGATATTCCATCTCCTCGGGATCACAGAACTGCTGCATAAAGAGCACCAGACCGGAAGCGCCGCTCTCCTTTACCAAATTGGCCACGAACTCGCCCCGGCGGTTCTGGTTAGAGGCTTCATCGTAAAGCAGCACATCGTAGTCCTCGTCGGCAAACTGCTTGGCCAGGGCCATCATAGGGTCCCCGTCCTCAGCGGCGTCCACCCGGATGGTGCGGCTCTCGTGGGCCACATCGTCCGTGGCAATGGCGATGCCGTTCTCGTCAAAGATCTTCAGCAGCACCGGATTATCGCAAATAATGCCGCTGGTGACGATCTTCACGCCCTTCCAGTCGGAAGCAGGCAGCGCCGCCAGTTCCTTATTTAAGGCTTCCAGCTTCTCGGTATATTCCGGCTTCTCCATAAAGTAACCCGCCTTCAGCACGGCGCTGCGGTTCACGGCGGACACGGCTTCCGGATGCTCCCCGGCCAGCTTCACGAATTCCCGGCGGGCCTGGCGATACTTATTGTACACCTTGATGGCACCCCGAATGTCCTCATCCGTGATCTCATGGCCGCAGATGGCTTCCAGCTCCTTCTTCACATTGGTGTACTGATCCACGGTGAACTGCAGGCCGAAGGCAGGACGGCGGTACTGAGGATGGGCCAGGAAGATGGTAGGCATCTTTTTCAGCTTTGCCATAGCTACCCGGTAGTTCTGGCTCATGGGCCGCAGGGTGTCGCAGATGGTGGGGGTAATCACTCCGTCCAGCTGATCCATGGTGCCGTCCAGCAGCATTTCCAGAGCCAGCTGGGCAATGGTGCAGTAGAAGGTGGCACAGTATTCTTTTGCCAAGGCGATATTCTTGTTGTTGGAGCCCCAGATGCCCATGGGCACCATGCCGGCGGCATACACCAGCTCTTCCGGCGCATAGTAGGGCAGGACGCCGATGACCTTCTTGCCGGCAGCCTTATATTCGTCCAGCAGCTTCTTGGGGTTATAGGCCGCAGCCTGAAATTCTTTGAAAGTATTCTCTAAGCTCATGTTCGGCCTCCTTATTCCATGTTTTCCTTACGGATCTGCATGGCCTCTACCAGACCCTGCACCCGGGTTTCGTACTGGGCTTCATTGAAGTTCCGGGGATCAGCCTGGTCACCGTCAAAACCGGCGCAGGGAATGCCCAGATCTTCCGTGAAGCGGCGCTGCATCTCGGCCATATAGCCGGACCAGGGCTTGCAGGAACGGTTATAGTGCACCAGTACGCCGTCCACTTTATTGGCCCGGCAGATGCCTTCCCGCCATTCCACGCCCTTTTCGATGGACACGGAGTTGGGAGCCTTGCAGTAAGCGCTGACCATTTCATCCATATTGTTATACACGAAACCGAAAGCAGGCGCATACACCACGGCGGTGACATTCACGCCGTTGGCCTTTAAGGGCTTAAAGAGGTTAGGCAGCTTGGGCCAGCAGGGAATGCCCTCGAACATCACCCGGTACTGTTCCGGGAAAGGCAGAGTGGAAGTCCCCTCCTTGATATTCTTCTCCAGGTCCTGCTCCAGAAGCTCGAAAGCGTCCGCCGCTTCCTTTTTGCCGCGGGCCGTCACCACATCCGCCATGTGGTTGAAGAGGTCAAAGCCGCTCATGGGGGCGGGCTTGTACTGCAGGTAATCGCAGACCTTCAGCCAGTTGGAAGCAGTGCGGTTAGCCTGGGCGCAGGCATGCTCGAACTTTTTCTCATCGAACTTCTTGCCGGTGAGCTCTTCCAGCTGCTTGATGGCATTATCAAACTGGGCCCGGATATATTTGATGTTTTCCGGATTGGGATCCATGGTGTTGTTGTAAGGCACATCGATCATGATCAGCGGAATATTGCACATACGGGCAATATTTTCGTACCACTTGGTCATGCAGTTGCAGATGTTGTTGCAGCACAGCACGAAATCCGGCTGAGGCATACGCATCTGGCGGTAGGGCTGAATGGATTCCAGGCGGCGCTCCTTTTCCCGGCCTTCCGGCAGGGCTTCGATCTCGTGGATATCTTCCAGCACGATAAAGGGCGTCTGGGTCTTGGGATCCTTTTTGGGCTTGCCGTTTTCATCCAGCACCGGGTTTCCGTTTTCGTCCTTTAAGGGCTTGCCGGTGGCGGGGTTGATGACATAGCCGTCTTCCTTGTCCCAGTCGATCTTCCGGGCAGCCCGCTTGCCGGCGGCGTAAGCCAGGGAAATACGGGCGTAGCCGCAGATGTCGTTGTCAAAGCCCAGGTCTTCCGCGGCCTGGCACATGATTTCCCCGTCCCGGTTGGCGGCAATGCCGGCGGCCTGGTTTTCGGGGTACATTACATTTAAGTCAAAGGCCTCCGCCAGTTCGCAAGGGAACTTGGACGAGGACCAGCCTACCAATTTTCCTTCCGCCTTGGCTTTCCGGGCGTCTGCGTACACGTCGTCTACTACTTTACGCAGAGCCAGAACGCCGGGGGATACTTCTTTTGCCATAGTCTTCCTCCTTATGCGGGCGCATGAGGGCATGCGCCCCTACAATTTACTTGTGTCATTCTGAGGGCGAAGTCTGAAGAATCCCATGGTCGCCCTCTGTGTAATGATGGGATCCTTCGCTTACGCTCAGGATGACACCTGTTTCAACGCCTTCTGATAAGCGAACAGGGCTGCCCCTAAAGCGCCTACATACTGGGTCAGGGGGCTGGTATAAATGATATGCCCCAGACTCTCCTCCAGGGCGGAAACAATGCCCTTATTCTGGGCCACGCCCCCGGTCATCACCACCCGGTCCTGCACCCCGATGCGGTTTACCAAACCCGCCACCCGGTTGGCTACGGAGTGATGGATGCCGTTAATGATATCCCGCTTGTCCGTATCCATGGCCAGCTGGGAAATCACTTCGCTTTCCGCAAATACGGTGCAGGTGGAACTGATGGCCACCCGTTTGGTGGACTGGGCCGCTAAATCCCCCAGTTCGTCCACTTTTACCTCCAGCACCCGGGCCATCACATCCAGAAAACGGCCGGTGCCGGCGGCGCATTTGTCATTCATCTGAAAATTCACCATGGCGCCGTTTTCGATATGCATGGCCTTTACGTCCTGGCCGCCGATATCGATTACCGTCCGCACATCCGGAAAGAGAAAAGCCGCCCCCTTGGCATGGCAGGACAACTCGCTCATCTGGGCGTCTGCTATGCCGTCTAAAGAATTGCGGCCGTAACCGGTAGCCAGGGTGAAATGCATCTCCTCCCGGCTCATGCCGGCTCCTGCCAGCACCGCTTCAATGGCCCGGGCAGGGCCGGAGGTGCCGGCGCCCACATCAATTAAGGACTGGCTGACGATTTCCGTGCCGTCCTTTAGCATAATGCATTTAGAGGCGGTAGAGCCTACATCGATACCTAAGGTGTAGATGGTCATTTTTACCTCTCCGGCCCTTCGGGCCAATGTCGGCGGGCGCATGAGGGCATGCGCCCCTACGGGGATAACCCTGTCGTAGGGGCCGATGCCCTCATCGGCCCGCATTATTACTCATCGTCCAAACGTGTTGAAATCCCGGATGCTCCGAGGGCTCAGCATGGTGTGGAAAGGACAGATCTGAGCCGGATTCTGGTAAACGGAATAGGCAAAGGCCACTACATAGTTCCGCAGCATATTCATGTTTACCACCTCATCCACCAGGCCCAATTCGCCGCAGGCCTGCGGACGGGACTTGGCAGCGTAATCCTGGATCATCTCGTTCATCTTCTTGATAGTGCCTTCCAGGGATTCCCCGGCCTTGTGCTCCTTAGCCAGACGGCGGGAGTACATGGCGGCCGCAGCGGTTTCGCCGTGCATCACGTAGATTTCCGTGGCTGCCGTGCCCAGAGAGAAGGCGTTGGTGTCGTTGCCCTGAGGGCCGCCCATGACATAGTGAGCTGCCGCCGTGCCCTTCCGCAGGGTGATCTCCAGCTGCGGGATATTGCTGTTCTGGATGGAGTAGATCAGGGACTGGCCAAGACCTAAAAGCTCCGCCTTCTCCGCAATATCGCCTACATCAATACCGGTGGTATCCTGGATCCAGACAATCGGAATCTTATCCCGGCTGCACAGCGTTACGAACTCATTCATCTTGATTAAGCCCTGACGGTACAGCTTGCCGCCGATGCCTACCACGCCGGGTGTGGGGTTGTATTCCGGATAATTCATCAAAAGGCCCTGGGTATTGGCAATGACGCCCACCAGCAGGCCGTCGGCCTTGGCCAGGCCCGCCACGATTTCCGGCCCGTAACCCTTCTTGTATTCCAGGAACTGGCTCTTATCGAAAATACGGCCGATCACATCGTAAATGTCATAGATTTTCTTCTTATCCATGGGGATCAGGCTGTACAGATCGTTGGGATTGAGGGCCGGCAGGGCAGGATCATCCACCCGGAAGAACTCCGGATTGTAAGCCGGCAGATAAGACATGTACTTCTTAATGCCGTCCAGCACGCCGTAATCATCCGCATATACTTCCCGGAAGAAACCGGTTTCGTTGTAATGAATGGGCACGGATCCGGGAGGGGTGGCGGTTAAGCCCTTGCCTGCCTCAATAAGAGCCATGGCCGCTTCCTCGTCCACATAGCCCTTGGGATTCATGCCGCCCACGATACCGGCGCCGCCCACGGCCATATTGGCCTTCTGGTGGGCAATCAGGATGGTAGGGCTGATGGAGTGATAGCCGCCGCCGGCGGGATTGGTGCCGAAAATGCCTACGATCACCGGAACGCCCAGCTGCTCCAGCTCTGCATTGCGGTAGAAAGGCGTGCCGCCGCCCCGGCGGTTGGGATATACCTTCTCCTGCTCATCCAGCTTCACGCCGGAGCAGTTCAGCACATACACCAGGGGAATCCGCAGGCACTTGGCGGTATCGGAAGCCCGGATCAGATTGTCTGCCTGGCCGGGAATCCAGGCGCCGGCCAGCTTCTTGTTGTCGGAAGCTACCACCACGGCCCAGTGGCCGCTGATGCGGGCCAGGCCCTTGATAATGGCGGTGGAGCCGTGATCGTTGTGGTTGGGATTGTACAGGCTGTTTAAGGGGCACCAGGTACCGGGATCCACCAGGTACTCCAGGCGCTGCATGGCCGTCATTTCGCCGCCCTTGTTTACCGCCTCGTCCGCCTTGCCGGCCTGAATGGCGTTAAAAGCCGCTTCGTACAGTTCTTTCTCGATGGCCAGAATGGTCTGCTCGTTCTCTTCGTTCCGGGCCTTTAAGGGCTTGCCCACCTGGGGCATGGTCTGAAAGTACCCGGGCATGGAATAAAAGCCCATTGTTATATCCTCCAAAAATATAGTTCGAGTGATGAGATCCTTCGGGCGGGCGGGCGGGCAATGCCCGCCCCTACGCACACAGGATGCCGAAGGGGATGACGCAATGCGTCACTCCTTCGGCACCTTGATAAAGGCTTCGCCGGGATCGATTTCTTCCCGGATGATCTTGATGATTTCCGGGCTGGGGCCTTCCATCAGCTGGGCTCTCTCGTCCACAATCAGCGGGAAGTCCGGGATGGCCGCCTTGATTTCTTCCGGGGTGGTATAAGGATAATAATAAGCCAGGTACATACGCTTGGTCTCTTCGTCAAACTTCATGATACCCATATCCGTCACCACCATCTGCGGGCCGCGGTTGCCGGGCAGACCTACTTTTTCCCGTCCGCCAGGGCCGTCCATCCAGCCGCAAGAGGTGATGTAGTCCACCTTGTTCACGAATTTGGTCTTGTCCAGCTTAATCATAATCACGGTGTTGCAGAAGCCTGCAATGCCGTTGGCGCCGCCGGAGCCGGTGAACCGGACCTGGGGCTTGATATAATCACCCTTGCCGTAAATGCAGGTGGAGTTCACATTGCCGTAAGGATCGATCTGGGCGCCGCCGATGAAGGCGATGAGCCGGTCCGTGTCATGAAGCCACTCATTGGCTTCAAAGCCTACGAAACGGATGTTGGGCCACTGCACAGCACAGTGCGCCATGAAACGCAGGTCCCCCACGGAACGGGGCACTTCCACGGGAGCACAGTCCATCAGACCGCTCTCCACGATGGGATGACAGCTGGGGCAAACCACCGCCTTGGCCAGAGAGGCGCCGATGAGGGGCAGTCCGGTACCCACGATGACAATCTGGTCCTCTTTGATGTTCTTGGCGATAGCATAAGCCTGCATCTCGGACATGGTATAGCCGTATTTCTTATAGTCAAACATAATCTTTCGCCTCCTGCCTTAGTGTCTCGTGGAATAGCCCAGATGGGGTTCTACCTTCAGATCCATCAGGCGGTTGCCGCCGATCTTGTCCAGCAATTCCTCATGGGTCTTTACGCTGTAAACCCATTTATCCAGATAATCCTTGAAGGTTTCCGGCACCTTGCTGCCGTCCGCCGCTGCCTTGGCCACGGCTTCCGCTTTTTCCGCCGCTGCCGCCAGCTTGGCATCTTCCGGCTTCGCATCCGCCGCCTTGCGGGCCTTGGCCGCTGCTTTTTCCAGCTTGGCCACCGCATCCGCTGCGTCCACGTAATTGGAGGCCTTGTCGTATTCCTTTAAGGCCTTATCGTCGTTGTCATAATAGGCATAGCACTGGCTGGGCCAGGCGCCGTAAGGAGCCCGCACCACGGCATCCACGCATTCGCCGAAAATCTTGGTAGCGGCGGGATCCCGGCGGATGTACTCGTTGCTGACGATTTCTTCGCAGGTCACGATGGTCCGCTTGGCGGCAATGGCAATGTCCACATCATGGAACTCATCGCCCATCAGCACGCAGGTGCCGTCCGGAGAAGCCTGCTGCACATGGATTACGGCGCAGTCCAGCTTGGGCACGGGCACCGCCACCACTTTCTCGCCGGGGTTGAAGGGATTGTCCACATAAGCCAGCTTTAAGTCGTCCACGCTGGGCAGGGTCTTGCGGACCTCTTCGGTGATGCCCCAGTATTCGCACAGTCCGGAGCCCATCATCAGGCGCACCGGCAGGAAGGGAAGGCCCAGGGAAGCGGCATGAAGCTGCAGCATCAGCACATCCTGGCTGTAGTCTTCATAGATGATGTCGCCCTGTTCGATGGCGGCCCGGAAGCGGCGGGATACATTGGTGTAACCGGAGTTGGCGGTATAGCAGTTGATGTATACCTTCACGCGGCCTTCTCCGATGAGCATATCCCAGTCACCGCCGGCGGGGCCGGCCCAAACGGTGAAATCCTTTTTGCCCTGGCGCAGGATTTCATAAACGACAGCATAGGGCTTACGGTTTGTAGTAAAGCCCCCAAAGCTGATGGTATCGCCGTTTTGCACGTACTTTTCAACGGCTTCCGACAAGGTGCACACTTTGTTCATGATAAATGAGTCTCCTTTCGGTTATCATGTTTTGTCGTTCCTTATTCTAACAAGATAAAGGGGCGGCTGTCAAACAAAAACCTTGTCTTATTTGGCTATTTGAAAAGAGTTTTGCAGCTTATTCTTTTTTATATATAAGCTCATTTTTCTCTTTTGCTTTTCGAAAGGAAAAGAGGGCATTTTGCCTTGACAGCCAGCCCCTTTTCTTTGTAAAATCAAGGCAGTAAAAAGGAGGACTTCCCATGGAAATGGTTCTGTTTGAAGAGCGCGGCCAGGTAGGGCTGATTACCATCAACCGCCCTAAGGTCTTAAATGCTTTGTGTTCCCAGGTTCTGGAGGAACTTGGCGAGGTGTTGGATGGCATCGATACGGCAAAACTTCGGGCTTTGATCGTTACCGGCGCCGGGGAGAAATCCTTTGTGGCCGGGGCGGATATTTCCGAAATGAGCACCTTAAGCAAGGCGGAAGGCGAGGCCTTCGGCAAAAAGGGCAACGACGTGTTCCTGAAGCTGGAATCCTTCCCCCTGCCCACCATTGCCGCCGTAAACGGCTTTGCTTTAGGGGGCGGCTGCGAGCTGGCTATGGCCTGCGATATCCGCATCTGCTCCGAAAATGCCCTCTTCGGCCAGCCGGAAGTGGGCTTAGGGATTACCCCCGGCTTCGGCGGCACCCAGCGGCTCTCCCGCATTGTGGGCACGGGCATGGCCAAGGAACTGGTCTTCTCCGCCCGGAACATCAAGGCCCCGGAAGCCCTGCGCATCGGCCTGGTGAATGCGGTTTACGCTCCGGAAGAGCTGATGGAGCAGGCCCTGAAGCTGGCGGAAAAGATCGCCGCCAACGCCCCCATTGCCGTCCAGGCGGCCAAGAAGGCCATGAATGATGGCATCAGCCTGCCTATGGAGCAGGCAGTAGTCTGCGAAGAAAAGGCTTTCGGCTCCTGCTTCGCCACGGAGGATCAGAAGGAAGGCATGGGCGCCTTTTTGGAGAAGAGAAAACCCACAGGGTTTGTGAACAAATAGGATACTCATCGCCCCCTTCCGGCTTCACTTCGTTCAGCCACCTCCCCCCGCGTCCGGGGGGAGGCAAGAAATAGAGAATATATTTTTAGGAGGAACTTTATTATGAAAGTCGCAATTTTCGGCGCCGGCACCATGGGCAGCGGCATCGCACAGGTATTTGCCGCCAAGGGACACACCGCTCTGATGTACGCTTCCAGCGTAGCATCCGCCCAGCGTCACAAAGACAAACTGGCCGCTTCCCTGGCCAAGCGGGTGGAAAAGGGCAAAATGACCCAGGAAGCCATGGACGCTCTGCTGGCCAATGTGCTGGTGGAAGAAAAGTCCGCTGCCGCTGACGCCGATCTGGTAATCGAATGCGTGAAGGAAGATATGGCCACCAAGAAAGAGCTCTTAAATGAGCTGGATGCCATGTGCAAGGAAAGCACCATCTTCGCCACCAACACCTCTTCCCTGTCCGTTACCGAAATGGGCCTGGGCCTGAAGCATCCCGTTATCGGCATGCACTTCTTCAACCCCGTGCCTTCCATGAAACTGATCGAGATTATCCGCGGTGCCAACACCACGGATGAAACCTTCAAATACATCTACGATCTGTCTGTGGAAATCGGCAAGGATCCGGTGGAAATCGCGGAAGCTCCCGGTTTCGTGGTAAACAAGGTGCTGATCCCCATGATCAACGAAGCCATCGGCCTGGTGGAAACCGGCGTTGCCTCCGTGGAAGACATTGACAAGTCCATGAAACTGGGCGCCAACCACCCCATGGGTCCCCTGGAACTGGGCGATTTCATCGGTCTGGATGTTTGCCTGGCCATTATGGAAACCCTGCTGAACGAAACCGGCGATCCCAAGTATCGTCCCGCCCTGCTTCTGAAAAAGATGGTGCGCGGCGGTATCCTGGGCCGCAAAACCGGCAAGGGCTTCTACGATTACAGCAAGTAATCATTCTTTATCAAAAACCCGGGGCGGATGTGGACATCCGTCCCTTTTTTGTGCTACAATCGCGGCAAAGGAGGTGCTCCTATGTTTTTCTTTTTATTTCGGGCCTTGAATCCTGTTTTGATTGCCGCCGCCGTAGTCCCGGCTTTATTTCTGATGATGAAGATCTACCGGGCAGACCGGCTGGAACCGGAGCCCAAAAACATATTGGTGAGACTGGTGGGCATGGGCTTTTTGGCCACCGCCATCGCCATGGCTTTGGAAACCGCCGGGGGGCATATTGCGGCGTGGATCGCCCGAAGCGAAACTATGTACAATATTATCTTCTACTTCCTGGTGGTGGCCCTGGCAGAGGAATGGGCCAAATATTTCCTCTTAAAGCGCAGTACCTGGAACGCTCCCTCTTTCAACTGCCGCTTTGACGGCGTGGTATATGCCGCCTTCGTAAGTCTGGGCTTTGCTTTGGCGGAAAATGTAGGCTATGTGCTGCAATACGGCATGGGCACAGCATTATTAAGAGCCGTCACCGCCGTCCCCGGCCATGCCTGCTTCGGCATTTTCATGGGGGCTTTTTACGGCGCCGCCAAGCAATATGAGCACTACAACATAGAACAAAGCCGCACCTACCGGATTCTGGCCCTGGTGGTTCCCACCCTGCTCCATGGCACCTACGACTATATTGCCACCCAGGACGAGGGCCTCTCCCCTCTCTTTATACTCTTTGTGGGACTGATGTTCTTTGCCGCCTACAAGGTCATCAAAGACCTCTCCCGGCGGGACGATTACATCCGGTATTAAAAAAGATTAAAAAAGGCGGCCTCCTGAGAAAACGCAGGGGCCGCCGCTCTTTTTTTGTCCGAATCATTGCACCTGTACGGCTTTGCACAGGATAAACATTCTGCCATCCTCTCTATAGTAGGCACAAGTCCATAAAGCCACCAAATGATCCCCGAAATTGGTTTCCACGGCAGTCTGGAAAGTACTGCGGCGGCGATAGTTGGTGATGGTGTTGTTAAAATCCTGCTGATCCGCAAATTTGAAGCGAAGAGGCTCCCACTTCGTGGTATAAACACAGGCCACCACCTGCAGCTCATAGGTGCCGTCCGGAGTGAATAATCGGAATGTAGGATGGGAAGCATAATAGGCATAGGTATCATATTTGCCAAAATGGCCGAACATGGAGCCGTCCTTCATTTTGTGCCCGTAAATATAGGTGATATCATCTTCCAGGAAATTGTTCCGGCAATCAATAAACAAGGTGCCGCAAAACTGCTCCTTCCCGTCCAGCAGACGGTGAGAATAAAAATCATTGTCAGCCCCCTGCACCACAGGATAACTCACAATGCCATCCATGCCGTAAAGCCAGGCCCGGGTATCCGGGTTCTGAGCCTTCAGACTGTCGAAATTGATGGCCAGGTTGGGAATTACCTGAATCCCGGCATAGGTTTCCGCGGGATCATAAGTAATATCGCCCCGATAATGATCCGAAGCCTGTCCCGGCCTCTCCCGGGACTCTGCCTGATCCGGATTCACCGTTTCCGCGGGATTTGCGGTCTCCGGTTCCAGAGTAGGCGGCATCGTCGGTTCGGAAGCAGGAACCGTCCAGGCCGTTGTGGTAATTTGGTTTTCCTGCTGATCTGTCTGCAGCTGAACGATATCCTTCCGCAGTTGGTTGTAAGCGTCCTGGCCTCTTTTATACACCAGCAGCTGATCAATGATTTTATAAGCGGAAAACCCCATCACGCAAAGCAATAAAAAGATGACCACTATGACAATCGGGCTCCTCTTATGCTTTTTATTCTTGCGGGATTGTCCCGTCACAAAAGCTTTTTCCTGTTTTTCCGTTTTTTCCTCCGCGGGAGGCACATTTTCTCGATCCGTACCCAAAATCAATTCCTCCTTGAAACTGCGAGGCATATCATACCATATCCGTCATTATTTGTCCACCCAGGGCTCCGGGGGTCAGCTGAGCTCCACCGCCACAAACTTCTTCAGGAAAAAAGAGTATATGTATATCTCCGCGACCGGCTGGTTCCGGGCAGTCTCAAGAGCCCGGGCATAATAGGCCAGCTGGGCAGCGTGGCGTTCCCGCAATACCTCCGGGGTCACATGGCGGTCCGTTTTGTAGTCCACCAGAATCAGCTTGCCGTCTTCCTCGAAAAACAGGTCTATGATGCCCTGCACCAGCACCGTTTCCGTCCCGGAAAAGGAGGGGTTCAGCTGATTGTACGGGATTCCCATCATAAAGGGCTGCTCCCGCCAGAGTTTCCCGGCCCGGAAGGCCTGAAGGGAACGCTGTCCCTCCGGCTCCGTAAAGAAAGCCGTAAGCTGCGCCGGCTCAATGCTTTTTCTGTCCTCAGGGCTCAGGATGCTCCGCTTCTCCATATCCTCCAGATAATGCGCCACCCGGACCGGATCCGCCCCCTCCTCCCAAGGCAAATGCTCCAGGGCCTTATGATAAGCGGTGCCCCGTTCTCCGGCGCTGATAAGCGCCGCCTCCTCCATGGTCCCCGCCGCATCCGAGGGGACTTCCCGGAAGGTTTTTCCGTCCACCTGCTTTCCCGTGAGCCAGGCAGGGTAAGGACTCTGTTCCTCTTCTCCCTGGGAAGGCTGATCCGGTTTTTCCTTCAGTTCCGAAACGGAATAGACCGCTTTCATGCCCTCTGCCGAGGGATAGCCGTAGGGAGCCGGAATCAGATGCTCCCAGGGTCTGCATGCCTCCGCTTCCCGGCTTTCCGCTGCGGCTTGATCTGCCTCCCACGCCGGCGGTTTACTCCTGAAGGCAGCGGGATCGGGCAGATCTATGGACCGGATCCGTTCCATAGGAAAATGGGGCATCCTCCGATTGGCTGCCGCCAGCAAATACAAACCCATATAGTTCTTCTGTTTTGTGATGGCCTCCTCGGGCATGGGGCCCGCCAGAGGGGGATTCAAGAGCTTCCGGGCTTCTGCTTCGGCTTCCGGATCCTTTAAGGCCCCCACCAGGTAAAAGCGTTCCCTGGCCCGGGTCATAGCCACATAGAAAAGCCGGATTTCCTCGGACAGGTTGTCCCGGCGTTTTTTCTCCTTGATGCGGTCATAAAACAAATTGGTGGTGCGGATATAATGCTCCGCATCCTTGGTGTACAAGGCGACGCCTTCCTTTTCATCGGACAGATAAGGCTTTTTCAGGTCCTGATCATTGAAATCCTTCGCCGTTTCCGCCAGAAACACCACGGGATACTCCAGCCCCTTGCTGGAATGGATGGTATTGATCTCCACCGCCTGGATTCCTGCGGGCAGATGTTCCGCCTCCCCCCGGTCCTCCACGCTCAATTTCTTCTGACGGTCCAGAAAATGGAGGAATTGATAGAGGCCCCTGCCGTATCCTTCCTCAAACTCCCTGGCCAGATCCGCCAAAAGCCGGATATTGGCATAATGTCCCTCCTCCGGATGGGCCTTCAGATAGGCTTCCAGGCCGCTGTCCCGATACAGATCCAGCACGAAATCCCGAAGGGGCATATAGGCGGCGCGGCGGCGCCATTGACCGATTGTTTCCAAAAGGGCGTCGATACGGGGATCCTCCCGGCCGGCCAGAAGCCGCCCCCACAGATCCCGGCTGCGCAGATCCGCTTCCCGTCCCCGGAGGGTCGCCAGATCATCGGGGCTAAAGCCCTCTAAAGGCGAAAGCATCAGCGCTGCCAGGGGAACATCCTGCCGGGGATTATCCGCCAGACTCAGCAGGGACAGCATCCATTTGACTTCCTGCTGCTCATAAAACCCCTTTTTCCGGGGAAATGTTGCGGGAATCCCGAAGCTTTTCAGGGCGTCCGCATAAATCTGGGCTCTCTTTAAGCCCCGCAGCAAAATCACAAAATCCCGGGGGGTCAGAGCCCGTTTTCTCTTCAGTTTCCCATCAAAGATTTCCTCCCCGGATTCCAAAAGCCGACGGATTTCCCCCGCCACATAACGGGCCTCTCCCCGGGTCCTTTCCCGGATATCATCCTCGGGCATTTCCACCAATACGGCCCGGGGCGGGCAGCCCCCTCCGGGATATTCATACGCCTCCGGGGCGTACAGCCGGGCCTTCTCATCGTAGTCCACCCCGCCTGCCGATGCCGTCATCACGGCCTCGAACAATTCATTGGCCCCTTCCAGAATAAAGGGATGGGAGCGGTAGTTTTCCCCCAGATCCAGCCGCCGGGTGAGGCTTAAGGGATCATCCTCATAGGACAGATACTTATCCACAAAGATTGATGGCTTGGCCCGGCGGAAGCTGTATATGCTTTGTTTCACATCTCCCACCATGTAAAGATTATCCCCGGCCAATGCCAGAAGGATATTCTCCTGGAGCTGGTTCACATCCTGGTATTCGTCTACGATCACCTCCCGGTATCTGCTTTGCAGATTCCGGGCCAGCTCCGTGGGTCCCAGGCTTCCGTCTTCTTTTTTCTCCGTTAACAGCTGCAAAGCATAGTGCTCCACCGCCGCGAATCCCGCCAGGTTTTTCTCCCGGCAGGCGTTTTCAAACCGATCCGTAAACAGCTTTGTCAGACGGATGAGTTCATTCATGGGCCATTCCGTGCGCTTTAAGAATTGCCATTCCGCTTCGTTTCCTCTGAAATGCTGGCCCAGACTCTTCAGCCGGGCCTGATAACCCTCTTTCCGGTATTGCACCAGCACCGCCTTGTCCAGAGGATCAATCTGATTCTTTTTGGGGTTTTCGGCATTTCTGGCCGAAGGCGTGTTGGCAAACTTCAAAGCGTTCAGCCAGGCCACCATGGTCTCCGCATCCGGCCGGGACAGAACCTGCCGGATCATTTCCTCATCCCCCGCTAAAATACGGTGGATAATCTCTTCGCCGCTCCCCTGAAAATACGCCTGCAAGGCAGCATTTTCCTCCAGGGCCTTCTCAACCTGCTCCCGGATCCGGGCCGCCGCCAACCTGCCTTCCCGGCTCTCCGGAAAGTCCCGGGCCGATTCTCCGTAACGGGGCCGGCAGGCATCCAGCCAGGCCTCCGGATCCGGGTCATTCTGGGATACCTGATGCAGATGGAGGATCATCGTCTTCAGATCCTCATGGCTCTTTTCCGTGCTGTAATCCGTTCTTAAGTCAAAGAAGCCCTCTCTTCCTTCTTCATAGGCCTCCTGCAGCAATTGCTCCAGGATTTCATCCTTCATCATATCCAGTTCCCGTTCGTCGGCTATCCGGAGATCCGGTGCCAGATCCAAGCGGTCAAAATGATCCCGCACCAGTTTCATACAGAAGCTGTCTATGGTCCCTATATAGGCATTTCCCGCCGCAAATAACTGCTGGCGGAGATGGTTGTTCCCCGGCTCTTTCTCCAAGCGCTCCGAAAGGGCGCTCATAATCCGCTGGCGCATTTCTCCGGCTGCGGCCCGGGTATAGGTGAGAATGATAAAACGGTCAATGCTTTCCGTTTCCAGCAAATGCATCACATGGGCCACCATGGTGGTGGTTTTTCCGCTGCCGGCGGCGGCGGAAACCAGGAGGGAGCCCCGTTCATGGTAAACGGCCGGTTCCTGTTTTTTACTGATCGGCATGGTCTTCCTCCTTGTTCTCGCTTTCCTTTTCCCCTTCTTGCCCGCTGATAAGGGACAGGTCCGCCTCGGCATTCTTCAGGGGAATCCGGTAACGGCAGGCATCCTTGCTTTCCCGGAAGGGACAGGCCCAGGGAAAATCGCAGTAGGTGCAGCTGGTTTTCGCTTCGCTTTCTTCCCAGGGAGCCGGTGTCACATCCCCCCGGAAGACTTCCTCGGCCAGTTCGGCCGCTTTCTTCCGGGCATAATCTCCTATCTGCTCCAGGAAGATGGCGGGTTTGATTCCTTCATTGCCTATTTTGGCCATGGTGCCGTCCTTGTTGTATTTCACACTGCCCACTTCCATGGCTGTCAGACCGTTGAGCCCCAGTTCTTTCCACAGAAGTATTTTCTGCATTTCCGGATCCCCCGTCCAATCCACCATCTGTTCCTTCAGCGGCTCGTAGGCAATGCCCCCGGCTGTATAAACGCTTTCCGGGTTTTCCGCAGCGTATTGACGCCGGATCATATCCAGATAAAGCGGCAGCTGAAGCTGTCTGCCCTCCAGAAACTTGGCCAGGGAAAACTTTTCGTCGTAGGTTTTGTAATCCACCACCCGCAGATACCGCTTTCCGTCCTGCTCCTTCACATCCACGCGGTCCAAAACACCGTTTAGCTGCAGCTTTCTGCCCCCCTCCAAATCAAGGGCGGCGGTTTCCCTGTAGCTGTCCCGGCCGAAATCCACCTCAAAGGCTTCCGGCAAAAAGCCGTCTTTCATGCCTTCTTCCCGGAGATAATCCAGGTAGGTCCTAAAGAAACGGCGCCAGCGGCGATAATTGTACTGCATCTCCGGGCTGCCCTCTTCCCCGGGGAGATCCACTTCTTTTCCCGCCCGGTCCATGGCAGAATCCACCAGTGCATCCTTCTCTTCCTCCGAAAGCTCCGCCCGGAGCAAATCCTTATCCCGGATGTCTGTCATCAGAAATTCTGCGATTTTATGAAACAGGGTGCCGTGGCTGGAACTGAGCCATTCCAGCTCCTGTCTTTTTTCCAGACCCAGCCCCCGCTGCAGGAAAAAGCGGAAGGGACATGCCACATGATCCTGCAATCCGGTGACGCTGGCATATAAAGTCTTTCCGTATAACAGATCCACGCTTTCCGGGGACAGCTTCAGGGTTGCAAAGGACCCATCCGGAACCATTAGGCTTTCCGGCTGCCTGTACAAAGCAGTATTAAGGCGGGTCATTTTCTCTCCCTTTTCATTCCGTTCAAAGAATACCCCTTCCATTTCCTTCAGGATAAAAGCGGGCAGGCACTCCTTTTCTTCCCCGCTTCCTATCCGGGCATGGCTGATATATAAGCTGTCCGTGGGTTTTTGCAACAGGCAGTACAGATAAAAGCGCTCCTCCGACAGGGCCTTTTGATCCGTGTAGCCCAGATCCTCTTCCACTTTTGCCAGCTCTGTCCGGTCGTGATCCGTAAGCAGGCGACTTTCGCTCCTGGCCTTGGGCACCAGGCCTTCATTCATCCCCAAAAAGATCAGGGTTTTAATATCTCCCAAACGGCTCCGCAGCACATCCCCGATGATCAGCTGATCCGGCTGCATAGGCAGACGGCCGCAGGACAGCCCCTCCAGGGAAGCATTCACCATATCGGAAAACTCCTTGCGGCTGAGTCTTGTGTCTCCCAATATGGCCTCCATATTCGCCAGAAAAGCATCCAGCTGCCCCAATGCCTCCGCCCAGGAAGCACCGCCGCTTTCCGCCTCCAGGACTTCCGCTTCCAGTCTGTCCAGCTGATCTGCCAGCTGCCACTCCTTTAAAAAGCGCTTCACGGCAGCGCAGCAATCCCGGGCGGCGGGGCGTCCCTTCAGACTCTCCCCCAGCCGGGTCAGGGGGGCCAGCATCCGGCTCCGCAAAGCCTCCGCTTCCCCTCGTTCCTGCTCCGCTCTTTCCCGGAACAGCGTATCGGATTCTCCTCTTCTGGGACGGCGCAGCCTACGGAAAGGCTCCTTGAAATCCTTTCCCCGGCGGATGCCCGCCGCCAGAATATAGTTTTCAAATCGGTCGCATTCTTCCCGGGAGAGGGGTCCAGCCGGGTTCTTTAACAGCTTTAATACCTTTTCCCGAGGCAGACCTTCGCTCACTGCTTCCAATGCATCCGGCACCAGCCGGATCAGGGGATGATAAACCAAAGGCTCCCGCCTGTCGGTAAAGAAGGGAATCTGTTTTTCTCTGAACTCCCGCTTCAGAAGGGGAATATACTGATTCGGATCGCTGACCGTAACGGCCATATCCCTGTATCGGAGCCCCCTTTCCCGGGCCAGATAGCGGATCAGATCCGCTGCCCAGGCGGCTTCCACCTCCGGCGTCTCGCAAACATACAAATGGATGTTATCCGGCGATTCTTTAAGGGGCTCCTGCGGAATGCTGCGGAACAGATAGGTCCTTAACGCCTTCAGATCCGCCTTTTTGTCCACGCTTTCCCCGTTTCTTAAGACGGAGAAATGCTGTCCCGCTGCCTGCGCCGTTTTTTCCAGCCTTTCCACGGTTTTCCGACTTAAATAAAACAGTTCCGTTTCCCGGCCCGCTGCCGTATCTTCCTCCGGAGGCAGGGTAAGCACCACCCGGGTATTAGGGCAGCGGCGCATAAGCTGCTCCAGTATCTTGTACTGCACGGAGGTAAAACCGGTAAAGCCGTCCAGATACAAAGCATCCGCCCGCCCCACGGAAGACCTGGGCAGCAGCCGGCTAAACAGAGGCAGTAACTCTTCCGCCGTTTGTTTTTCTCCCAGCCGATTCCGGTATGCCTCAAAGAGGAGGGCCAGATCTCCTAATTTTTTCCGAAGCAGATTTCCTTCCACCCTTCCGGCTATTTCCCGGATCCGCTCCGGATCCAGATCATTCATGGTCCATTCCGCCAGCAGACTGGACAGGCGGCGGATAAACGAGGGATACGCGCTTTGCCTTTCATATATCTGAAGCCGGCCTTTGCAATCTCTTACCGCCAAAGACAAGAGCATGCTCTTGGCCGTTTCCGACAGGATTTCCGCCATATTCACACGGAGTTCCCGGAAGGCGCGGGCCGCCAGCCGGTCGAAGCTGAGGGCCTCTATATTAATCAGGGCATGCCGGGGATGCATATCCACTAATTTCCGCTGGGTGGACAGACAAAACTGTTCCGGCACCAAAAGCAGGTACTGTTTGTCCGGATGGGCCAGGGCATCCCGGACCATTTCCTGCAGCAGTGCGGTGCTCTTGCCGGAGCCCGCATCTCCCAATACGATTTCCAAACTCATATGGCTACTCCTCTAACAGAAACTGTGCCAGAATCACATTGCTTACATCAATGCCCCGGTCCGTGAGGGTAATGCGCCCCTTTTCCTGGACCATAAGGCCCTGCCGGTAAAAATCCAGCAAGCGCTCATCATAGCGGGGCGGAAAATCCTTCCCGAAGCGTTTTTTGAAATCCTCCCGGGATACCCCCCGGGCCGTGCGGAGCCCCAGAAACATATACTCTTCCATCTGCTCTTTTTCCGAACTGATGGGAGTCTGCCGAAATCTTTGGTAAGATGTCCGGGCGGCCTGCCAGTATTCCTCTATCCCTTCCGGGTTGCTGAAACGGCGCCGTTCCAGATAGGAAGCAGCGGCCTGGCCGAAGCCCAGAAAATCTCCCAGGGTCCAGTAGGTCATATTGTGGCGGCAGGCATAGCCCGGTTTGGCATAATTGGATATCTCATAACGCTGATAGCCCCGGGAGGCCAGAAACTCTTTGGTAAAATGATACATTTCCCGGTCCAGCTCCTCTCCGGGCAAGGCCAGGCGTCCCAGGCCCTCGCCGTATTGCTCATAAAACGGTGTCCCCTCTTCCACAATCAGGGAATATGCCGAAATATGCTCCGGTTCCAGATCCGCCACCTTTGCCAGGCTTTCCTGCCAGGATGCCAGGCTTTGCCTGGGAAGGCCGCTCATTAAATCCACATTGATATGGCGGAAGCCTGCCCGGCGGGCAATGCGGTAGCCATAGAGAAAGTCCTCATAGCTGTGGATGCGCCCCAGGCATTTTAGATCTTCCTCATGCACGCTTTGCAGGCCCAGGCTCAGGCGGTTTACCCCGGCGCGCCGGTAGGTATTCAGTTTTTCCTCATCCAGGGTGCCGGGATTGGCTTCCAGAGAGATTTCGGCATCCGCCGCCAAATCAAACTGGCTCCGCAGCAGCTGCAGCAGTTGTTCGATATAATGAGGAGCTACAAAAGAGGGGGTTCCTCCCCCGAAAAAGACGGTCTGAACCTGATACAAAGTGGAGATAGCGCTGAAGGAACGAATCTCCTTTTGGAGCACCCGCATATAATAAGCGATTTGATTTGCATCCCCCGGTCCGGAAGCAAAGTCGCAGTAGAGACATTTTCGGGCGCAGAAAGGGATGTGGATGTAGATGGACAGCGGTTTTTTCTTTTGCGCCATAACCGCCTCCCCGCTTAATTATCCTGATCCAGCTTCAGCACGCTCATGAAGGCCTTCTGGGGCACTTCCACGCTGCCGATTTGCCGCATGCGCTTCTTGCCTTCCTTCTGCTTTTCCAGGAGTTTCTTCTTCCGGGTAATATCCCCGCCGTAGCACTTGGCCAGCACATCCTTCCGCACGGCTTTCACTGTTTCCCGAGCAATGATCTTGCTGCCAATGGCGGCCTGGATGGGGATTTCAAACAGATGTCTCGGAATCTCCTCTTTCAGCCGCTCGCACATCTTCCGCCCCCGCTCGTAGGCCGTGGATTCGTGGACGATAAAGCTCAAAGCATCTACCTCCTCCCGGTTGATGAGGATATCCAGCTTCACCAGATTGGAGCGTTCATAGCCCTTGATGCTGTAATCCAGGGAAGCATAGCCCCGGGAACGGGACTTTAAGGCATCGAAAAAGTCATAAATGATCTCGTTTAAGGGCAGGGTGTATTTCAGGAGGGCCCGGGTGGTTTCGATGTATTCCGTGCCTTCGTAAATGCCCCTCCGCTCCTGGCAAAGGCTCATGATGGGCCCGATAAACTCCGTGGTGACCATGATTTCCGCGGACACCACCGGCTCCTCCATATAATCAATCACCGTGGGATCCGGCATATTGGTGGGATTGGAGAGGTCGATGCATTCCCCCTTTACCGTATGGATTTTATACACCACGCTGGGGGCGGTGGTTACCAGATCCAGGTTGTACTCCCGCTCCAGCCGTTCCTGGATGATTTCCAGGTGGAGAAGCCCCAAAAAACCGCAGCGGAAGCCGAAGCCCAGAGCCACGGAGGTTTCCGGCTCGTAGGTCAGGGAGGCATCGTTTAGCTGCAGGCGCTCCAAAGCGTCCCGCAGATCCGGGTACTTGGCCCCGTCCGCCGGGTACATGCCGCAATACACCATGGAAAGCACTTTTTTATAGCCCGGCAGGGCCTCGGCGCAGGGCCTGGCCTGTTCCGTAATGGTATCGCCAACCCGGGTGTCCTTCACATTTTTAATGCTGGCGGTGAGATAGCCTACCATGCCGGCAGACAGTTCCTCGCAGGGGATCAGCTGCCCCGCCCCGAAGGTGCCCACCTCCACCACATCATATACGGCGCCGGAGGCCATCATTTTTACCTTGCTGCCCTTCTTCACCCGACCGTCCATCACCCGGAAAAAGACCACTACCCCCCGGTAGCTGTCATAAAAAGAGTCAAAAATCAGGCACTTCAAGGGAGCGTTCGGATCCCCCTTGGGAGCCGGCAGCTTGTGCACCACCGCCTCTAAAACCTCATCGATGCCGATGCCGTTTTTGGCGGAAATCAGCGGGGCGTCCTGGGCTTCCAGGCCGATCACATCTTCTATCTCGTCAATCACCCGCTCCGGCTCCGCGCTGGGCAGATCAATCTTATTGATAACGGGAATCACTTCCAGGTCATTATCCAGAGCCAGATACACATTGGCCAGGGTCTGGGCTTCGATGCCCTGGGCGGCATCCACCACCAGAAGGGCGCCGTCGCAGGCCGCCAGAGAACGGGACACCTCGTAATTAAAGTCCACATGACCGGGGGTATCAATGAGGTTCAGCATGTACTCTTCCCCGTTTCTGGCCTTGTAAATGGTGCGGACCGCCTGGGCTTTGATGGTAATGCCCCGCTCCCGCTCCAGATCCATATTGTCCAGGACCTGCTCCTGCATTTCCCGGGCGGTTAAGAGGCCGGTATGTTCAATAATCCGGTCCGCCAGGGTGGACTTGCCATGGTCGATATGGGCGATAATGCTGAAATTGCGGATATGATCCTGGGGGATGTTCATAGGATTCTCCTTATACCGTTGTTGTTTCCTCTATGGATGACATAGGGAAACACTCTTTGCCAGTATATCACAGCTGACGACAGGCTTCAATAATGAGGAAGGAAGTAAAGCATGAAGGAAAAAAAGCAAGCAAAATACAAGATGACAGGCTTAACTGAAAGACAAAGGATACGTTCCCCCGTCACCATGGGTAGCAAAAAAGCCGTCCCCCGTGGCTTTCCGGTGGCTTCCGGAGAAGAAAACAGAGGACGGGTACTCTCCCGGCAGGATGCATTATAGCCTGATCAGTTTTGTTTCACTGGCAAACTGATCTTTAAGCGCCATGATGTCCTTCATGTGGGGCTGCGTCATGTGTACCTCCTGATGCTCCGGTGAAACCCACTTTTCATAAAGATGCAGTTCGTTTTCCGGCCCTTCCGCCGGGCGATACTCGTACAGAAGACAGCCATCCTCGGCACGAACTTTGTCCGGCGCACCGCTCTTTTCCAGTGCCTCATAAAAGGCTTGTTTGTTACCTTCCTTAAGCGTGTAAATGACTTTTAATTCCATAATTCCATTCCTTCTCCTGGCTGTTTAGATTGGAGTATCTGTTTCCTGCCATTTGCCTTATGTTTCCTATACGCATACCATTGTTACGGTTATAGGTCAAGTGGTTTTCATATGGGGCTGCTATTGGCGATGCGATAACAGGCAATATGTCCCCCTACCAAGTCATCCTCCAGGGAGCATATTATCCTTCCTCCTCCGTTTTATTCATATCGTCAACAATATGTGCCGGCTTGGCGGTCATCTCAACCCATGCGGGGATGAACCCGCACTTTACAGCATTTCTGGCCGATCGAATATTTGACCATGCAGAACAATAGAACGGCAGCTTATCACGGGCGATGATTTCTTTTGCTAACCGGCTGGTCAAAGCAGCGGCGATACCTTGCCGTCTGTAATCAGGCAACACATCCACGCCAATCTGCCACATATCTTCACAGTCTGCCGAGCAAGCAGCCAGCCCTACAAGACTCCCGTTATCATAAGAACCAACACCAAGCACATCCAAATGCCTTCGATCTTTGCATAGTGCATTGCTCCATTCAGGCAGATACAAATCTGTAAAATCTTCCGGCTCAAGTATTCGCAATTCGTATTTGCAAGGCAAGTCAGGTATCCTGTTCATATCGGGAAGGTAGTATTCTGCCATAAAACAGACTCTATGTCCCTTTTCCGTCAAGTGATCATTCAGCCACTGCATATTAGGTGTTTCAAAGCAGTGGTAGAACTCATATCTGCCGATATACTCAGCTACAATTCCGGCAACCTCATCCGTCATCGCAGCTACGACATTATTGCCGTATGATACAAGATTGCAGGTGATGGGCTCCTTCAGATACTTTCTGGCATTGGCACCAAGGCGAAAAGGAACGGTTACATTGTCCGAAAGCAGGAAGTCTTCTGCCTTACAGCCGATATCCTCCGCAGACTGCTTCATCGCAATCTGCAGCATTTCTTGATTTGTCATGTGTTCTCCCTGTCACAGTTTGTATTGCCTATAGCTTCCGTTCTTCACAAATCCAAATTCGTTTCATCCTTGTGCTGTTTGAAGAGATTTTCCTTTTTTTGTATCACCAGAGTGATACATTTCTGGGATGCAGTATAGAGGATTTGATAGAAAAAAAGGCATGGAGCACCTACACCAGCCCCTTCGGCACATAGGCTTCTATACGGACTCCCTCCGGGGTGTATTCTTCCTTCACCAGATTCCCGTATTTGCGGATCCGGCCCAGAGCCGCCGCCTCCGTATAGGAAAAGACCCGGTCGATATAGACCTTCTGCTCCTGCAAAATCCGGGAGATGGTTTCTTTTAATTCCATGAGTCCTGCCCCCGTCCGGGCGGAGATCCGAAGGGCCTCCTCCGCCTGGGCGTCATACAGGAAAGCGTCTCCCAAAGGCAGATCGCACTTGTTAAACGCCGTAATTACCGGCTTTTTTTCCACCCCCAGGTCCTTCAGTGTTGCATACACCGTCTCCATCTGCTGCTTCATCCGGGGGCCGGAGGCGTCCACCACATGGAGGATCACATCCGCATACAGCGCTTCCTCCAGGGTGCTCTTGAAAGCGTCAATCAAATGATGGGGCAGCTTCTGAATAAAGCCCACCGTATCCGTCAGCAGCACCTCTTCTCCCCCGGGCAGAGCCAGAGAGCGTGTGGTGGGATCCAGGGTGGCAAAGAGCTTATCCTCCGCCAATATATCCGCCCCCGTCAAAGTATTCAGCAGGGTGGATTTTCCCGCATTGGTATAGCCCACAATAGCCACCACCGGCACGGCGCTGTTTTTCCGCTTTTCCCGCATCAAATCCCGGTGGCGCACCACTTCCTTCAAGTCCGCTTTCAGCTTGGAAATCCGGTTATGAATGGACCGCCGGTCCGTTTCCAGCTTGCTTTCCCCGGGGCCCCGGGTGCCGATGCCGCCCCCCAGCCGGGAGAGGGCCGTCCCCTTCCCCGTCAGTCTTGTGGCCCGGTAGCGCAGCTGGGCCAGCTCCACCTGGATCTTTCCTTCGCTGGTGGCCGCCCGGCGGGCAAAAATATCCAATATTAAAAGGCTCCGGTCCATGACCTTCACCTGCAGGGCATCTTCCAGATTCCGGTTCTGGGCCGGAGAAAGCTCGTCATCGCAAATGATGCCGTCTGCCTCCAGCTCCCGCACCCGCTCCTTCAGCTCCGCCAGGCGGCCGCTGCCCAGATAGGTGCCGGGATGAGGCAGGTCCCGGGACTGGATAAAGATCTCCAGCACTTTTGCCCCGGCGGTTCCCGCCAGTTCCTCCAGCTCCATCAGAGAAGACAAGGCCTCCTCGGCGTCCTCCCCGGCGATGCCCACCAATATCACTTTTTCCTGTTTTTCCGAGGTTTCCGTCATCTTAAACTCATTTCCACCAAGGCCAGTTCAACCGCTATCACATCCTGCATTTTCCCACTGCGGAAGGCGTGGTCGTAGGACAAAAGCTGCTCCCATTTGCGCCGCCAGATGCGGGAAGGATAAGCGCGGCAGGCCGCCATGCTTTTCTTGATCACATAAGGATGATAACGGGTAATATCCGCCATCTCCTTTTGGCTTAAGCCCCTTTCATCCAGCTCCCGCAGCACATACAGACGGGTAGCCTGGGAAAGAATGAGGCCCAGAATCTTGGCCGGCGGTTCCTTCAGCGCCTTCAAATCCTCGTAGAGCCGAAAGGCCTCCCGGGGCTTTCCCGCTGCCATGGCATCCACCATATCAAAAATCCGGTCTCTAAGGGTCTGATGGGTAATGGCGTCTATATCCTCCGGGCGGATGATCTTGGTATCCATACAATAGGCCAGAAGCTTCTCTCGTTCCGTGCTTAAGGTAGCCAGATCCGTGCCGCAGCGGCTCAGGAAATATTCCAGGCTCTGCCCATCGATGGCATAGCCCGCTTCCTCAAAAAAGGCTTTCAGGCTTCGTTTTAAATCCGCCTCTCCCAGAGGCTCGCAGGCAATGCAGCGGCCCTGGGCCTTCATCGCCTTAAAAAGGGGGCTTTTGGCATCCGCCTCCTTTTCCACCAGGACCAGCACCGTGGAATCCGGCAGGTTTTCCAGATCCCCTGCCAGGGCCTGGCCGCCCCCCTTTTTGGCCCAGCCCGTATTCTCCAGCAGAATCAAGCGTTTTTCCGACAGGAAAGGAACGGTTCCCGCCAAAAGACGAATCTCTTCTTCGTCCGTGGCGGGGCCTTCCCGGTAAGTAAAGTTGGGATCTTCCGGCCCGCCCAAAGCCTGAATCAGGCGGTTTTTGCATTTTTGGCGCAATAAATCTTCCGGCCCGTAAATCAAATAGGCCCTTCGGAAATCTCTATTCTGAATCTCTTTTTCTAATTCTTTCAAATTGAAAACTGTCCTGCGGATGGGATTCTTCAGCCTAAGGGCCTCAGAATGACACATTCCTATTTCAAATGCTCGATGGCCTGTTCCAGCAGCTCGTCCTTATCCTCCGTTATCACATCATCTTCCCCTTTAATATCCGGTTCGATGCCCGTGCCGTGGAAATCCCGGCCCAGGGGCGAATAATAATGGGCGATGGTCAATTTTACCACGCTCCCGTCGTGGGAATCATAGAAAGACTGGACAATACCTTTGCCGAAACTGGTCTGGCCCATCACGGTGGCGATTTTGTAATCCTGCAGGATGCCGGTGAGCACCTCTGCGGCACTGGCGGATCCGCCGTCTATCAAAACCACCATATCCCCTTCAAAAACAGGGTTCTCCTGGGCTTTTTCCGTGTACTGTTCGCCGCCCTTGTAATCCATGCGGAAAATGAGATCTCCCCGCTTGGTAAAGTAGTCCGCTATGCTCAGCACGCTGTTCAAAAGACCGCCGGGATTGCCCCGAAGATCCAGCACCAGCTTTTTCATGCCCTTGCTCTGCAGATCCGTCAGCGCATTCCGCACCTGTTTAATGGTCACATTGTCAAACTCCATCAATTCCAGATAACCAATGGTATCCGTCAGCATGCGCCAGCTGACGGTATCCACTTCCACCTGGCGGCGGATACAGGTGATATCCAGAGTTTCATTGGTGGCGGGCCGGAACACCGTAATGGTCACCGCTTCTCCCTCGTGGCCCCGCACATAAGTCACCGTTTGGTCCAGAGGCATCTGGGTCACATCCATGCCGTCCACTTTTTTGAAAATATCTCCTGTCAGCATGCCGGCTTCCTTGGCCGGGCTGTTGGAAAACACATTGGTCACCGTGGATTCCATAGTCTCCGGATCCTGCATAATCTGCACGCCGATACCGCAGTAGGAGCCATCGGAATCCATCTGGGTGGACTCCCATTCTTCCTCCGTCAGATAGCCGGAATATACATCCCCGCTGGCAGCCACAAAGGCTTTTAAGGTGCTGACTTCTATCTCTTTTTTCTTCGCCGCATCCGGTTTTAGGCGCTGATCCACCATATCCTTGATCTCGCCCATGCGGTTCAGGAATTCGGATTCCCGCCCTGCCACAATGGCCGTCACCCCCGGGCCGTAATCCGGCTTTGCATTTTCATATTCCGCCCAGCTGCCGCCGGCGGCTTCCACATAGGCCTGCAGAGCCTTGGCATGCATCTCCTCCATATCATAGGGAAGCACCTGGTTTTCATTAATCAGCTTTTCCACCAGTTCCAGTTCGTCCAGGAAGGCATCCGCCGTCCGGTCTATGGTAATGGTCTGGGTGCTTTCCGGTATCTGCGTGGGCGTCTCCGTGGGGCCCGGCTCCGTGGCAGAGGCCTCCGTAGTGGAAGGGAGGGTCACCGGCGCAATGGCCGTGGAAGGGGCCGTGCTCTCCTCCTTCGCCCCCGGCTGGGTTCCCGGCAGCGGAGAGGTTTCCGGCGCCTGGGTGGAGACGGGCGCCTGGGTGGTCACTTCCGGCACATTCCGTTTTTCCGCTATCCGTTCCAGAAAGCGGGTCATGCCCAGCACCGCCAGCGCACCGATTACAAAGAAGCAAAACGCTCCGATCAAAAAGCCTTTCCAAAATTTGTTTTTGTTTTCTTCCATCATCTCTGTCCTACACTTTCAAATGCTTTTTAATGGAAAACACCCCGCCGGCCAAGCCGATGCCCAGGCTGAGGGCCAGGGAAACCGGAATAATCAGGGCAAACACCCTTGCCCGGGGTAAAAATGCAAATATATTCGCCAGGTTCACATAGCGCTCCCGGATATGCTCCACCAGGGGCTGATAGGCAAACCAAGTGATAGCCAGAGGAATCAATGCCCCCAGAAGGCCTATGATGACGCCCTCCACCAGCAAAGGCCCCCGGATAAATCCGTTGGTGGCGCCTATATAGCGCATGATGTGAATCTCCTCGCTGCGCATACTGATGGTCATGGCAATGCTGTTGCCGATGAGCACCACCGCCACAATCACCAACACCGCCAATACGGCTATGGTAATCCCCCGGATCAGCCGGGCTGCATCATTCAAGGTATCTGCCACGGAGTTACTGGCGTTCACCTTTCGGATACCTGTCATCTGCTCCAGCTCTGTCACAAACTCCCGTTGAGGAGCGGATTCATCTAAAAAGATCTCATAGGAGGCGGAATTGGCCAGAGGATTGTTGTTGGCAAAGCCCTCTGCCAGGTGCTCATTGCCGGAAAAATATACCTTTTTATATTTCTCCCAGGCTTCCTCCGCTGAGGTAAACTTCATCCGCTTCACCCGTCTGTCCTCGCCGATCCGGTTCCCCAGGGCCTTGATTTCCTCCTCGCTCATGCCTTCTTTGAAGAAGACCGTGATGCCCACATTTTCCTCTGCCTCCTTCACGAAGTTGGTGAGGTTCATCATAATAGCGGTGGCGGCGTCAAAGAGAAAAATGGTAAAGACCATAATGGCCAGGGAAAAGAGGGAGGCCCCCAAATGCTTGCGGATGCCTTTCAGTCCCTGGCTGATCATATAGAGAAAGCTACGCATTTTCGTACCCTCCCTGTGCCTGATCGCTTACCACGCTGCCCTCCTTTAAGGTCACCACCCGCTTTTGCATCAGGTCCACCATAGCCGCATCATGAGTCACCACAATCACCGTGGTGCCGCTGCGGTTGATTTCCTCCAGCAGCCGCATCACTTCCTGGGAGGAGGTGGGATCCAGATTGCCGGTGGGTTCGTCCGCCAGCAGATACAAGGGGCCGTTCACCAAAGCCCGGGCCAGCGCCGCCCGCTGCTGCTCTCCGCCGGAAAGCTGGGAAGGCAGGCTCTCCGCCTTGTCCGTCAGCCCCACCTGCTCCAGCATCTTGGGAATGCGCCGCTGCATACTTTGGGGATGAGCAGCTATGACCCGCTGGGCAAAGGCCACGTTTTCATAAACCGTATAATCTTTAAGCAGGCGGAAATCCTGGTAAATGACCCCGAAGTGCCGCCGGTAGTAGGGCAGTTTGGAGCGGCGGATCCGGGCCACATTAACCCCGTCCACCACCACAGCTCCCTTGCTGGCTCTTTCCTCTCCCATCAAAAGCTTCAGCAAGGTGCTCTTTCCGGCGCCGCTGTCACCAATGATGAAAACAAACTCCCCATCCTCTATGGTGAGATTGAAATCCGACAAGGCCGCGTTTCTCTCCTGGTCTTCGTATCGTTTTTCCACATTTCGGAACTCGATCATGCAATCTCCTTAGTGCCAAAGATGGCCGCCCCGCAAAAAGACAAGCAAAGGCTGTCCTCCGCTGGGACCAAGCCATATTTTACTATATTTCAAGGGATTAGGCAATAGGGAATAGGCAGTAGGGGTTAGGTGCGCTCGATCCGGTCGTCATAAACCCGGATTTTCCCTTCCTTCATCAAATGTCCTGCTGCCCGCTTGAAAGCATTTTTACTCATGGAAAGTTCCGCTTTGATCAAGGCTGCATCGCTCTTATCTCCCACACCTAATATGCCGCCGGTCTCCTCTAAGTGCTGCCAAATGACAGCCGCATCCTCTCCCAGCTGGGCATAGGCCTTTTTCCGGGGAGACAGATTCAGTTTTCCGTCCGGGCGCCGCTTTAACACCCGGGCCGAAACCGTATCCCCGGGTTTTAAGCGTTCATATAGCTCCTGCCGGGGAATCAGCCCGTAGTATCTCCCATCCACCGCTACAAAAGCGCCGATTTCCTCCTTTACGGCATAGACGATGCCCTGGACCTGATCCCCATCCTGATAATGGCTCTCCGCCGAAAGGAGCTTATCCACCCGCATGCTGGCGGCCAGACGGGCGCTTTTGTCCACATACAGGGTCACCAGCACCTGCTGCCCCGGTTTCAATTCTCCTTTGGTTTCCTTGAAAGGCAGCAGCAGATCCTTGGACAGCCCCCAGTCCAGAAAAGCGCCGATGGGGGAGGTTTGTTTGACTGTCAGCAATGCCATCTCTCCCACCATGATTTTCGGTTTGGCGGTGGTGGCAATCAGGCGGTCTTCCGAGTCTTTGTATAGGAACACAGTCAGCAAATCGCCGATCTGCGCCCCTTCCGGAATCTCCTTCCCCGGCAACAGCACCGTTTCCGCACCGCCGCTTTCCTTTAAGTAAGCACCGGCAGAAGCGAAATGGTCAATTACAAGTGTTTGATATTTTCCTAAATGCATCATAGTTTTCCTCAAAAAAAGAGCCGTGGTCCCCACGGCTTTCCTTCCAGGGCTACAAGGATTCGAACCTTGAAATGACGGAGTCAGAGTCCGTTGCCTTACCGTTTGGCGATAGCCCTATGCGCTGCTTATCAGCGACGAAAGAGATTATACAACCCTGTTCCGGAAAATGCAAGTGTTTTTTTTCGTATTGCAAACTCTGCCGGCGCTGTGATAAAATGTCGCTGAATAACATTCCTGCGAGGTATTCTTATGGACATGGAAAATGTAAGCATTCTGACCCATCCCCTGATCAAGCATAAAATCACTATGCTGCGCGATAAAAACACCGGAACCAACGAATTCCGTAAGCTGATTGAAGAAATTGCCACCCTCATGGGTTATGAAGCCCTGCGGGATTTGCCTTTGATGGATGTGGAAGTCACCACGCCACTGGAAACCTGCATGTCTCCCATGATTGCCGGCCGCAAGCTGGCCATTGTCCCTATTCTCCGGGCAGGCCTGGGCATGGTTCAGGGTATTTTGAACCTGACCCCCACGGCGAAAGTGGGCCATATCGGCTTATACCGGGACCCCCAGACCCATGAGCCTGTTGAGTACTACTGCAAGCTGCCCAAGCCCATTGAAGAGCGGACCATTGTGGTATTGGATCCCATGCTGGCCACCGGCGGCTCCGCCGTGGACGCCATCAGCCAGATTAAAAAGCACGGCGGCCGCACCATCAAATTCATGTGCATTATTGCCGCTCCGGAAGGCCTGAAGAAGCTTCATGAAGCCCATCCGGATGTGCAGATTTATGTGGGCAATCTGGACAGGGAGCTGAATGACCATGCGTATATCTGTCCCGGTTTGGGAGATGCGGGGGACCGGATTTTCGGAACGAAATAACAACGCTATGGCTAACGACAACGGACAACTGACTCTGAAAAAGATCCGCCGGCACCTGCGCACCGTGACTCATCACCGGCACCTGGTGTTTAAGCATTGCCGCCGCTGCGGCCTCTTGTGGCAGGGCCTGACCCACGATTTATCCAAATACAGCCCGGCAGAGTTTCTCACCGCCGCCCGCTATTACCAGGGGGACCGCTCTCCCAATGATGCGGAGCGGAAGGAAAAGGGCGCCTCCAGTGTCTGGATGCATCACAAGGGACGGAACAAGCACCATTACGAGTACTGGACGGATTACAAGGTCGGAGAGCCGGAGCCCACCTTCACCCCGGTTCCCATGCCCAACAAATATATTATCGAGATGCTCTGTGACCGAGTGGCGGCTTGTGAAACCTATTATAAGGACAAATTCGACAAAACCCAACCCCTGGCCTATTTTGAGCATTGCAAAACCGATGGCCTGATGCACCCGGAAACCGCGAAGAAGCTCCGGGCCCTGCTGAAGCTGTATGCGGAGATAGGGGAAGAAACCTTCGACCGCATACGGGAAGGGATGTAAAATCCCTAAAACAGAAAATGCAACAAACCTGCTTTTTATAGGGTCTTGTTGCTTTTTTTTTATTCTCTATTCTATGTAAAACCGCCGAAAACCCTTGACACTTTAAGCCCTGCCATTTAGAATAAAAGTGCGAAAAGGCTTACCGGTAACGGTACTCCTCGCGCAAGTGTAAACAGGTAACCTGCTTCTTCTTGTGGAAAAGTTTCGGCGGTTACCTGTTTTTATGTGCTATGCACAATGCGATGACAGCTACAATCAGCAGACCTAATTGGATCAGGTCGCCAAAACTAACATT
>CADBFP010000018.1 GCA_902793995.1 uncultured Lachnospiraceae bacterium
GCCGCCGCACAGGCTGACCGGCCGCGGTTGATTCAGCTCTGCGGCACGGAGGACTTCCTTTACGAGCATAACCGGCGCTTCCGTCTCGCGGCGGAGGAGGCCGGATACGGACACTGCTATGGCAAGGGACCCGGCGAGCACGCCTGGCCATACTGGGATCGGGCTATTCAGATCGCGCTCCGTTTCTTCCTCGTACTGGAGACGGACGGAGAATTCTATTAAGGAGTCGTACTATGAGTTTTGAAGCGAAAAAATGGCAGGAGACAAAGGGTCCTTGCCTGCGCAATTTTGATGAAAAGGAAGCGATTGAGAGCGTGCAGGGCGCTCTGGCGCTCCGTCCCCAGATCGAGGCGGTTATCGACCGAATCTGGGAGGAAGGCTTTGACGGGATCTATTTTATCGGCATCGGCGGCACCTATGCTTCCGCCATGCAGGTGGAGGTCTATATGCGCGGCCGCTCTTCTCTGCCCATCTATGTTGAAAACGCCGCGGAGTTTCTCACCACCGGCAACCGCCGCTTTACCGAACGGTCCGTGGTCATTTATTCCTCGGTTTCCGGCGACACCAAGGAGATGGTGCGGCTCGTCGAGCGCGTCCGGGAAATCGGAGGCAAGATCTTCGCCTTTATCGACACGCCGGGTTCGACACTAACTGCGCCGGACAAGCAGGATTATTTGATCCTCTATCCTAAGAACGAGCAGCTGAAGTTCTATATGGTCGCAAACTATCTCATGTACAAAAACGGCGAGTTCGCCGCCTATGAGGAGTACAACTGCGAGATCGAGGCCCATCTCGCCCTCGCGCTGGCAGAGGTAGAAAAGGCTGCGGACGCCTGGGCATATGAGTACGCGAAAAAGACAGTCGCTTTCCACCGCGAGCGGCCCGATCTGCCGCACTACTTCATCGGCTCGGGCAACCAGTACGGAGCCACCTACTCCTACGCCATGTGCTACTGGGAAGAGCAGATGTGGATCCGCACCAAGTCTATCAGCTGTCAGGAGTTCTTCCACGGCATGCAGGAGATCATCGTCGCCGACACACCCGTCACGCTCTTCATCGGCGAGGACGAACAGCGCCCGCTTGCAGAACGCGTCGCGCGCTTTCTGCCTCGTGTCTGCGCCAACTACACGATCATCGACACGGCCGAGCTGGAGCTGGAGGGAATTCGAAAGGAGTTCCGCGGTAGCATCTCGCATCTCGTGATGCACGCGGTCAACAATCGCGTGGACGCCTATATGGAGCTGTTCCTGCGTCACCCGCTCTCGATCCGACGTTACTACAGGCAGTTCGATCCAGCCGTTCTTAGCGGAGAGGTCCATTCTGGCCAGAAGAATGCCATACAGGATTTTGGCCTCCGCAGAGACGTACTTGTACTGATCATCGGTGAAGAGAAGCGTCGGAATCCGGATAAATGAGAACTGCTCGGACTGTACTCCGTAGAAATAGTCATATGTGTTACGATCCACAGAATGCCTATTTTGAATACGAGAAGAGCCCCGTCAGTCTCATCATTAGAATACTGACGGAGCTCTTCCGGATTCTTTGGTTGTCACTTCATTAGTAGTATTTCGGTCCTTCAAACCCCGCATTTCCCGAATGACCGTACGCCTTAGTTACAAAAGAGGCTGCCTCAGCACCTGAGGCAGCCTCAAATCACAGGGACAGGAACCGCAGCAAAACGATAAATTGCCGGACTATTATTCCACTATACTTCTCCTTAACATTCCATCATCAGCCGGATGATCTCTTTGTCGGTCTGTTCCATGCCGAAGCGGGCCAGCTTGCCCACGGTAGCGATAGTGTTTTCCACGCCCTTTTTGACGATGCCGTCGCCGCCGAAGAACTGGCTGCCGTTCTCGTACATGGCCAGGCCCAGCAGGCCTGCGTCCACGGCGGCGGCGATCTTGGCGGCGCAGCTGGCCTTGGCCCCGTCACAGACAATGCCGGAGGTGACCGCCACCGCGTTGACGATGGTATGAGCGATCATTTCAAACCGTCCGCCCTTGAGGTAGGCGATCCCCGCGCCTGCGCCCACGCCGGCGCTGACGGCTCCGCAGTAGGCGGAGAGCCGGCCGATGCCGGTCTTCAGATGGGTGGTGATCAGATTGGAGACGCACAGAGCCCGCAGCAGCTCCTCATGGGTCTTTCCCGTCTCCCGGGCGTAGACAATCACCGGCACCGAGGCGGTGATGCCCTGGTTGCCGGAGCCCGAGTTGATCACCACCGGCAGCTCGCAGCCGTTCATCCGGGCGTCGCTGGCGGCGGCTGCCCAGGCCCGCATCTTGTAGTTGATATCGTTCTCCCGGTGCAGAAGCACGGTCTTGCCGATGTTAGCCCCGTAATCCCCCCGGAGGCCCTCGGCGGCAATCGCCATGTTGTATTGGATCTGCCGCTCCAAGGTTTCCCGGACGTCGCCCAGGTCCACGGAGTCGGCAAAGTCCACGATCCCCTCCACGGACAGGCAGGACCGGTCCGTCAGACCTTCGTCCAGCTGTTGGGTGAGCTCCTTCTCCAGGAGGATCTGCTCATTTCGACGGACGGAGACCACGTTGGTGTGGTAGTCCACGATCCGCACGGAAGCAGAGTCCGCTCCGTGGAAGGCGGTGATCTGAATGTCAAAGATATGGCCCGTATCCGCGTGGCGCACCTCGATGGGCACGGTGTTCAGAAATCCGGAAATTGTGGCGATCTGCTCTCCCGTCACGTGGGAGAGCACCTCCAGTTCGGCCTCGGCGTCTCCGGCCACGGCGCCGGAAGCGGCTGCCGCGGGGATCCCCCGGAGGCCGCCGGTGTAGGGCACCACGACGCTTTTCACGTTCTTGATGATGTTGCCGCTGATCTCCGCCAGCAGTCGGTCCGGCCTGGCCCCCAGCACCGCCCGGGCCTTGGCGGCGGCGTAGGCGATGGCGATGGGCTCTGTGCAGCCCATGGCGGGCCGCAGCTCTTCCTTGAGGATTTGGACGTAAGCGGCTTCCCGCGGATCAGATGCTTTCATGCTTGACTCCCCATATCATTTTTGCTTTGCTTTCATTCTATCGGATTTTCCCTGCGTTGCAAGGTTTTTTGTCCATTCGGTCCGATTTGCGGATCATTCTGTCCGCAGTCTGTCCCGTTTGGCGCTGCGCGAAAAAGCAGGCGGCTTGGTCCACCGCCTGCAGGTTTCGTTATTTTGCTTCCGCTGCGGCCAGGTATTCCACAATGCTGTGAGCAGCCACGTTGCCTTCGCCCACGGCCTTGGTCAGCTGGTAGGGCCGGCCGGTGCAGTCGCCGGCGGCATAACAGCCGGGCTTGTTGGTCTCCATCCTCCGGTTGACCACAATGTTCGGCCCGTCGATTTCCAGGCCCCGGAGGAGTCTGCCGGGAGCAACGGCGGGACGGATCACAAAGACGCTGTCCACGTCCAGCCGGGTCCCGTCCCGGAGTTCAACACCCTCCGCGGCGCTGTCACCCAGAATGGCCTGAAGCTTGCCGGGATTCAGAATCACGTTCTCCCGCCGAACCCCGCAATCGGCGTAGGGTGTAAACAGATAGACCTTGGCGGCAATCTCTGCCAGGTACTCCGCTTCATGCTCAACTTCCTTGGCCCAGCAGCAGATCCGCCAATACCTCTCCTGTAACACTGCCAAGCTGGCTCAAATACAGGATGTTCTTTGCTTCCAGAACCGGGCGAAGGTCCACAACACCGCCCACGTTCAGCACCAAAAGAAACCGGCGAAAGCGACGATTCAGGTTCAGAATATCCCGGATCTCAGAGGCGGTCAGCCGGAGATCTCCGGGGCAATCGATCCGGTCCGTTCCTTCGCCGGAGCGGCGGGCCAGCACGTAAACACAGGCTTCCCCATCTCCGTCCAGGGGGAGCGCATATTCATATTCCGGCTCTACGCGTCCGAAGCCGAGAAAGAGGGGGGATACGCCCTTGGCTTCGGCCTCTCGCCAGATTCCGGCAATAAAGTCCTTGTGATGGGCGGCACGCTGGGTGTCATAGGCATCCAGCCAGGCCCTGGTGGTGATGGAGAAACCGGCAGCTGAAAGCCCCGCCTCAATGGTGACCGCTGCGCGCGCGACTGTCCCCGGAGCCTGTGCCTCCAAACACCGTGTGTCGGGCATCGTTTCCATGCAATGCAATGGAACAGGGCCCGTTCAGTGGAAAAGCTCCGTCCTTCTTCAAAAGAACCGTGCATTCTGCGGCTTTTTTTCGAAGCAACGCCCGGTGACGGGATTCATGCGGCTGCAAATCTGCCATAAAAACGCTCCTTTTTTGCACATTTTGTTTTTGGTTGATTCTGTGAAAAATGAAAAAATATTAGTAATTGTGTGGGGGTTATGCTATATTGTAAGTTACCCTGCTCGTAGGTAATTTGTTTTTCCCCGCAGGGTGATACTGTTCCCGTCACCCAGGTGATATACACCAAAGACAAGAGCTAAAAGTCGGTATCTTTTTTGCTCTACCCTTCCATATTGGAGAAATCCGAACTTGAAGCCGGTTGGCAAAGGGTTCGGATTTCTTGTTTTCATCGAGCAGATCGGCGAGCTGCAAAAAGCACAGTTCTGAAACCAAAGAGGCCCGGCAGGGAGGCAACCACGCTTCCCTGCCGGGCCTCTCTTTGTTTTTAAAAGAGCTTTCGTCATTCAGGCGCAATTCTACGCTCGAATGGATTGCTCCCTTCAGCCAAGCGCTTTTTTCAGGCGGGGAGTCGAATCATCGGAAAACGGGACAAGATTTGCGCCTTCCGGTACAGGATGGACCGGGCGGATTGCATTCGGCGGAACATTGTGATATATCTCGGTTGCAATGAATATTCTTTCGCTTTTGTTGAAATCGAACAAGGAGTGCCGCCTATGAAATCTCACGTTTTGGAGATTCTGGATCCCCACAGTGTGGATCTCTCCGCCCTCGCGGTGCCTGTACAGGTGTCCGAAGACGCGGTAGAAGCAGAGCTGAGCCGCACGGTGCTGCCCTTCGTCCGTTGGGAACCGGCGGAAAGAGCCCGGGAGGGGGACATGGCCGTGTGCCGCCTGGTTTCCTCCGTTCCCCGTTATCAGAAGCAGCGGATCAAGCTGATGGTGGGCAGCGGGATGTTCTCCCCCGAGCTGGAAGCGGCGCTGCCGGGCATGGAGCCCGGCCAAGAGAAGACCCTGGAGCTTCCCGAGGGAACCGTGACCGTCACCCTTCTGGAGGTTCAGCGCAGGCGGGTTCCGACCCTGACAGACGAAATGGTTCGCAGCCTGAATCTGGATGGGATTTCCACGGTGGAGGCGTATCGGCGCAGCCTTCGCCGCAAGCTGCGGGAGCAGGCTGCCTGGGAGGTAATTCAGGAGCCCCTGGATCGCCTGATTCAGGCGGTGATCGACGGCTCCGCCTTCGTCCTGTATCGTCAGGATTGGGAAGTCCTGGTCCGGCAGCGGATCGAACGCTCCCGGGTTCTGTTCCTGCAGGAGGGGATCGACATGGAGCAGGCCCGGCCGGAGGACTTTGCCGGCCGGATCCCGGTGCGCAGCTATTACGAGCTGTTGGCCATGGAACAGGCTGACGGCTGGAATCGGCTCTGCCTGTATCTGCTGGGGCTGCATTGGGCGGCACGGGACGATTATGCGCCGAGCCGGCAGGCCTACGAGGCCTTTCTGCAGGAGTACTGCAAGACCTGGCGGAGCACCGGGGAGGCCGCCCGGGCGGTGACGCCCTATGAGGCCTACGCAGCCGGGGAGTATGTGAACCACGCGGTCAGATATCTGGAAACGCTTGTATTGGAGCAGCTGATGAAGGAGGACGTATAACATGGCAATCTATCAGGCAGACGGGAGCAATTTCAAGGAGCTCACTTCGGAGGGCTTCGTGCTGGTGGACTTCTGGGGCACCACCTGCGGCCCCTGCAAGGTCTTTTCCCGGATTTTGGAGGGAGCGGCGGCAGAGCTGCCCCTCATGGATATTGTGAAGGTCAACGTGGACGACAACCCCGATCTGGCCGATGAAAACGACGTGATGGCAGTGCCCACCGTTCACATCTACAAGGACGGAGCCTTGGTCAAGAAGCATGTGGGCGTCATGCAGCCGAATGAGATCAAGCAAGTGATCTCGGAATACATGTATTCCTGAATCATACAACCGAAAGCGAACAAATCAAAATATAAAATTAGGAGGAAAGAACATGAAGACCCTGAAGAAGACCCTTTGCCTGCTGCTGGCAGCCGCCCTTCTTGTCACCTGCCTGATCGGCTGCGCGAAGAAGCCCGATCCCGTCAACACCAAGACCTGCACCTATGAGGAGATGGTCAACTATCTGAAGGTCAAGGGCTACATCAAGGAGGACGCCAAGCCCGTGGACATCAACAAGACCGAGGGCTACGTCACCGACAACACCGGCGGCGAGATTCCCTACGCAGCCATGGCCGACAAGGCCGAGGACTTCGGCGGTCTGTGGCTCTTCCACTGGGAGAAGGACAGCGAGGCCTACAATAACGTCTTCGTCAACGCCCCTGCCAACGGCAATATGCTGGTCTACATGGGCGGCGCCTGTGTGCTGCAGGCGGAAGCCATCAACGGCCTCTATGCCGTGGCCTTTGCCGAGGACTACGCGCAGAAGGATGCCGTTCTGGCCGATTTCAAGGCACTGCCCAACAAATAATCCAAATCGAATCCAAATCGCCCCCCCACTTTAACCAATAGCGGATAAAGCGGGGGGCGTCTTCATAGGAGAGACGCAAATGGATCAAGACAAAGTATTCCGAAAAAAATACGGCAGCTTTCGAAGGTTCTTCCGAATGCTCTGGAAGGCACCTCTGCCGATTCTCTGGATTCTGGTCTATATCGGCGTCAGCTTTGCCCTGACGCATGTGGGCGTCAGCGCGACAGAATACAGTGCGAAGCTTTATTCCGGTGACGTTGACACCGTGACCGTGGTGATCCCCTTTCTTCTGGTCACGCTGATCGCCCTGCTGATCAGCTCGGTTTCCGGGGTCGTGAACGGAATTTGCAGGGCCTTCATCAACCGGAATCTGCGCCGGATGGTCTGGCGCAAGGCGGTGCGGCTGCCCCTGTCCTTCTATGAATCCAACGAGCCCAAGCAGCTGATCTCCCGTGTCACCACAGATACCACCGTCATCAGCCAGCTGACCATGCAGGTCTTCGTGCCCCTGATTACCATGGGCTATTCCACCTTCGTTCTGCTGCGGAAGGTCAGCAGCTATGACAGCGCCCTCATGTGGTCTCTCTTTGCGGTGATCCCGCTGAACGTGCTGATCAGCTTCATCCTGGGCCGGCTGCATTTCGGCGTCAGCGACCGGGTCAACCGGGCCACCGCTGAACTCACCGCCGGCATCGCCGAGCGGGCCAATCAGACGCTGCTGATCAAAACCATGGGTACCGAGGAAAAGGAATGCAAGCAGGGCGAGGTCCTGATAGAACAGAGCTTTGCCGCAGGAAAATCCAGCGTGCTGCTGAACCAGCTGTCAGGCCCTGTTCATGCCATTGCCGGGGCTCTGCAGGTGGTGGTCATCATACTGGTGGGCCGGGGCTTCTATTCCGCCGGCCGCATTTCGCTGGCGGAGTGGATCGCCTATTACGGCTTTGCCACCCAGCTGGCCAACACCATCACCGGCTATCTCAACGATTGGACCAGCTTCAAATCCGCCCAGGGCGCTACAGACCGGGTAGCCCAGGTGGTGGACACCCCCGACGAGAACACCAGGGAAGGGGTACCGGTTACGACCCTTTCCGGCGGCATCCGTCTGGAGGACGTCTGCTTCTCCTATGGGGAGGCGCCGCTGTTTGAGCATCTGGATCTGGAGATCCCCGCCGGAAAGATCACCGCCCTGGTGGGTCCCTCCGGTTCCGGAAAATCCACCGTTCTGAATCTGATCGACCGGCTTTATCCCCTCCGGGAGGGCCGGATCACGGTGGGAGCCGATGACACGGCCCGCTTCACCCTGGCCAGCTATCGGCGAGCCCTGGGCTACGTGACCCAGGAGTGCGTGATGTACGCCGGGACCCTGCGGGAGAATCTGACCCAGGGGATCGAGCGGAGCGTCACCGACGAAGATCTGGACCGGGCCTGTGAAGGCGCCGGGATCCTGGACTTCGTCCGCATGCAGCCCGAGGGCTACGATCTGGCGGTGGGCGAGGGCGGCGCCAGCCTCTCCGGCGGCCAGCGCCAGCGCTTCACCGTAGCCAGGGCTCTGCTCCGGCAGCCGGACTATCTGCTGCTGGACGAGGCCACCGCCGCCATGGACATCGAGGGCAAGGATCTGGTCTGGACCAGCATCCGGCAGCGGATGGCGGGGAAAACCGTGGTCTTCGTGGCCCACGACGCCCAGACGGTCCGCAACGCAGACTACATCATCGTCCTGCGGGACGGAAAGGCAGAGGCCGCCGGCGACCGGGATACCATGCTGGCAAGCAATCCCTACTGCTTGGAAATGATGGAGCAGACCGGGAAGGAGGCGGGCTGATATGAAGAAAAAACGCTACGGCTTCTCTCTGAAGGAGCTGGTGAAGTTCTACACCCGCTTTCCCATCCCCTGGTGGATGTACGCCATCTCTCTTGCAGCGGGACTGGTTTACGCTGAGCTGGCCCTGCTGGCGGCCAAAGCCCTGGTGTCCTTCAACAAGGGCGAGCTCTACAACTCCGTGATCCTGGGCTACGTTCTGCTGACCGTGGGCAACAGCGTCATTGCGGCGATCCAGAATATTTTCAGTGAAACCGCCTCCCTGCGGATCACATATCAGGCCCGAAAAATGCTCTGGGACAAGATCCTTCGCCTGCCGCAGGCCGAGGTGGACAGGCGGCAGCCCTCCGCCCTGATCTCCGGTGTGGTCAACGACGTGCAGACCGCCAGCGAGGTGCTGGCCATGGCCTTCCGCCTGGTCTCCTCTCTCTATGCCTTTGTCCGGGCAGTGATTGTGCTGTTTCAGTACAGCGCGCCTCTGGCCAGCTGGATGCTGGTGCTGATCCCCCTGGGCATTCTGGTGTTTACCGTTGTGGGCAGGACCCAGCACGCGGTGGCCAGGCGGCAGTATGACAGCTTGCGGCAGATGACGGAATTCTTCTCCGAACATATTTCCGCCGCCAAGAACGTGAAAACCCAGGCCCTGGAGGACCGGGAGGAGCGGGAGGGCCTGGCCCAGATCAACAAACGCTTCAAGGCGGACGTCTTCGAGGCCTTTATGAGCGTGGTGCAAACCACCGCCTTCTCCCTCTACAGAAGCTTCAGCACCGTGCTCATTGCGATTTTCGGCTCCCGCATGATCCGGCAGCAGCAGATGGCCGACAGCGGCATCAACGAATTCAGCACCTATATGGACAAGGTCCACCAGTACACCGCCGAGATCCTGACCCACTATCAGATTCTCCGGAACACCCAGGGCGCCCTGCAATATGTGGGAGAGCTGCTGGAGCAGCCCCTGGAGGAACTGGACACAGGCCTTCCCCTGCCCGAGGATTCGGGCAGCGGGGATCTGGTTTTGGACAACGCCAGTTTCAGCTATGAGCCGGGCGCGCCGGTGCTGAAGAATCTCAGCCTCACCATTCCCGAGGGCAAGGTTACCGCCGTCATCGGCAACAACGGCTGCGGCAAATCCACCCTGATGAAGCTTCTGCAGGGCATCTATACCCCCGACAGCGGTTCCATCCGCCTGGGCGGCATGGAGCTGCAAAGCCTGAAGCCCCACCTGCTGCGGCGGCAATTTGGGTATATTTTGCAGAACAACCCGTTGTTTTCCGGCACAATTCGCGATAATATCTGTTACGGAGCCCCGGAGGCCGCCGAAGAAGAGATCGCCGCCGCCGCGGAGCTGGCAGACGCTTTGGGCTTCATCCGGGAGCTTCCGGAGGGCTTCGACACCCAGGTGGGAGAGTCCGGCAAGCTGCTCTCCGGCGGCCAGCGTCAGCGCGTTGCCATCGCCCGAACTCTGCTGACCCAGCCGCGCTATCTGCTGATGGACGAGGCCGGCGCCAGTCTGGACCACAAGAGCGACGCCGCCATCTTCCGGGCTGTGCGGGAGGCCCTGCAGGGCCGCACCATCATCCTGATTGCCCATGACATGCGCTCCGTGGTCCAGGCGGACCACATCATCGTTCTGAATCGGGGCAGCCTGGAGGCAGCCGGAAACCACGAGGAGCTGCTCCGGCGCAGCCCTACCTATCGGGCTTATCTGGAAAAGCAGGGCCTGACCGGGAAGGAGGCGCTCCAATGAAAAAGCTGACCGTCGGATTTCTGATCTTTCTGGTGCTGGCCCTGGCGGGCACGGTGACCTATCTGCTGGTGGGACCGGACTTCACGGCTCCCGCCGCCATCGTCACCCCGGACAAGGACCCGGACGCCCCGGTCTGGGATCTGACCATAGAGGATCTCATGGCCTACCTGGAGGAAAAGGGCTTCTGGGACCCGGAGGACGCGCTGCCCATCAGCGAGGGCGTAGCGGACAAGGCCTTCGTCAGCCAACACGTAGAGATCTATTGGTGGAACCTGAAGGATCCCAACGAGGATTCCCCTGAGTACCGGGCCTATATGGACATGCTGGAGACCGGGCAGATCGACCTCTACGGCAAGGGCCTCTCGTTTATGCCCACCACGAAAAACGGACCCTTCGGCCTGTTCTCCACCTACTATGAGGGGGACGTCAAGGCCCTGGAGGAGGCCTTCAAGGCCTTCGGACACTGAGCGGCAAGGAGGAAGACCCCATGGAAAAATTGCGTCTGCTGATGGTGGACAGCGACCCCATCATCCGTTTTAATCTGCTGGAACTTCTGAATATGCACAGCTGCTTCCGCCTGGAGGCGGAGCTGGAGACCACCGAGGAAGCGTTGGACCACATTCTGACCCATGAGGTGGACGTGGTATTCATCAACTGTCAGCCCGCGGACCCAAGCCGCACCAGCCAGGGAACCTGTCTGCCGCTGATGCTGGAGAGCAAGTATCCGGATATTCAGGTGATCGCCTACAGCGGCTCCCCGGAGGACGCCTATTCCGCGGTGCGGAACGGCTGTTCCGGTTTCTTTACCCTGCCTGCCGAACCCGTAGACCTGCACCGCATCGTGAACCGGCTCTGCTACATCTATCAGCTCCAGCGTCTGCGGGATGAGACCGCCCACAGCAGCCTGATGATCAAGACCCGCTCCGGCTACGATATGCTCCAGGTCCGTCAAATTCTCTTTCTGGAACGGATCGGCCGCAGCTGCCGCATCCACATGGAGGATGGGCGGCAGGTGGAGCTGGTGGGCTACAGCATGGCGGAATTGGAGCGGATGCTGAAAAAGCGGGGCTTCTTCCGTTGCCACCAGTCCTTTCTGGTGAACCTGGCCAAGGTTGCCATGATCCAGTCGGACAACGACAGCAAGCACTATGCGGTCCGTTTCGTGGGCCTGGACGGAGAGATCGCCGTCAGCCGGGAGAAATATATGGATATGGTGTCTCTGCTGCGGGACAGGTTTGCCCGGCTGGAATAAGTCCGGTTATCCCCAGCCATCCCGCTGGGGCACGGGCTGTGCTGATCGGTTGGGCGTACGGAGAAATCCCGCCCTGTCCCGCTTCCTTTGCCTGGTTGATTGCCAACGGACGACAGGAGGAAGGCGCGCCTTTCAAGCGAAAGAAACCCTGCAAATCGGGGTCGGCGGGAGGAGGCAATCGGCACCGGGCAGTAAGAGAACGACGAGAACATCCTCCATTCCCCGTCTCCCGGTCCCGCTTGCCTAATCTACAAATTCCGCAGGAGAATGTGAGGGAACCGGAAGGAAATCGTGAAATGGATAAGGAGACGATCCGGGGAGGGGGGAGAGATTCGGAACCTTCCCCCTCCCCGGCGTGTCTTTGCATACTTTCTGTACGAGCAGAAAGTATGGCCGGCGGCAGGCATGACAAGCCTCCGGCAATTGCCAAACGGGCAATCGCTGCGCCTTGGGTAAGGGAATCCTCAGCAAATGCTGTTCTATACAAACATCCTTTCTCCCCCCATCCTCCATCCCAACTTTCCGGAACGGCTTTGCCCAAAGGGAACGGCGTGCCGGCGCCGCCGAAAATTCATAGTGTAAAATAATTGTAGGAGAATTAAAAAGGGAACACCCTCTTGTGGTAAGATTACTTTATAATAATCTGCTATTATTTGCTTCATATCTATTTGCTGTTCACTGTGTAGCTCGAATTGGATTTCAGATTGCAAGATTTTTTCTATTCCTCTTGATTTTTGCCGCATCATCTGTATAATAAGGGTATCGGGGCTGGCCGTTGGGCCCAGGTCCATCGAGGGCGGGGAAGTTCCCCGCCGTTTTTATAGGAGCACATATGCGCGAACTCAGCATTTTTGTAGATGAATCCGGGGATTTTGGCCCTTACGACTATCATTCGCCATACTATATTATTTCTTTGGTATTCCATGAACAGGATACGGACATTGTTCCGGCAATCCAGTATTTGGATAAGGAACTTCGAATGCTCGGGCTTCCTGATCTTTGCATTCACACCGGTCCTATCATCCGCCGGGAAGAAAGCTTTCGGGACATGGATATCAACACGCGCAGAAGAATCTTTAACAAAATGATAGCTTTTGTGCGTCAGTTAGGCATCAAAACAAAATGCATCTATATTGAGAAGAAGCATTATACTGACATCGTAGAAGCCACCGGTCGCCTGTCGAGACAGATAGCACTATTTGTCATGGAAAACATGGCTTTTTTCCGTTCCTTTGATACGGTAAAAATCTATTACGACAATGGACAAATAGAGCTGTCTAAGATTCTTTCCTCCGTGTTTAACACATTACTGCCCGATCCGGTTTTCAAGAAGGTCATGCCGGCAAATTATAAGCTGTTTCAGGTTGCGGATTTAGTTTGCACCATGAAACTGGTTGAGTTAAAAATGGATGCCGGAGCGTTCTCACGCTCGGAATCTGAATTTTTTCACAATCTGCGAGATCTCAGAAAGAACTACCTGAAAGTACTAAAATCGAAAGAATTCTGAATTGTATGTACATACGAAAGGCCCCTTGCTCCTTTGTTTTAGAGAGTAGGGATACCGCTGTCGTACACCGCCTTCATCACTTCATACATCAACCGTTCTTCCGCTGAGAATACCATCTATCCCTCCTTCAGCTATCGTAGTAGCCTACGGCTTCCCGCACCAGGGTTTCAAATCTCTCCTGATACTCGGGGGGAGCGAACAGCCCCTGAAAGCTTTCTCCGTTGGCATAGTAATACGTGTATTTATCAAGTTCTTTTCGTGGCTGTCTGCCCAACACACTACACAGATACTCATCTTGGCTTTTCCGATCTCCTGGAAGATGGGCCATCGAAAAGCTCCGGCACATTATCATTAACGCTGTCAGGTTCGGATACGCGATAGAACGCAACCCTGACCGAGAGCGGGCAGAGCATGCTTTGAAATGTTACAAGAAAATGGTGCACTGGGCAGCGCGACATCGCGATTGCTTCGAGCGATAAACATACCAAACGCCGAAACAAAAATATGCCAAACACAGAATCAGAATCTTGCCAAACACCGAAACGCTATCTGTAAAATGCCACATGAGATGGATAGCTTATGCAAAATTATAAGGCGAGTGCAAATCGTATCTTGGCTGCAACAGTTAGAATGGTAATTTCTCAAATGTTTCCCAGTCTGTCATAATGCTTCCCCGAATGACCGCCCGCTCCTACAGCCATTTTTTCTTTTTGAAGAACCAGAGGCTGGCGATGACGATGAAAATACAGACAAGAATCACCACGGGATAGCTCCAGCGCCAGGCCAGCTCCGGCATATGGATGAAGTTCATGCCGTACCAGCCGGCGATCAGCGTCAGGGGCATAAAGATGGTGGTCACCACCGTCAGCACCGTCATGATACGGTTTTGCTTGATATCCAGATGGGCCTTGTACATATCCCGGATTTGGATGGTGTAATCCCGGAGAGAGGCGGCGGTATCGTGGAGCCGCTGCACCCGGTTCATAAAGAGGTGGAAATAGCGCAGGTTTTCCTGGTTGAAAAAGTTGTTTTCATTTTCCTCCAGCTCCTGAGCCAAATCCATCAGCTGGTCGTAATGAATGAGAAAGGTGCGGATATCGCTGCGGATTTCATTCACCAGGCTGAAGGAAGCTTCCGCCTCCGCCCCGTCCAATTCCTTTTCCATTTCATTCAGACGGCTCTCAAAACCCTCTAAAATCTGCAGGTCGTCCTTTACAATCTGATCCAGAAAATCGTAAATGAAGCGCTCCAGGCTGGGCAGGCGCCATTTTTTGCTTTTGCGGATGCGGTCGATAATACGCTGCACGGCGCCGGAATCGTCAATAAATACAATGCCCTTTTCATCCAGAGCAAAGGCAAAATTCAAATCGTCTCCGGAAAGGTTTTTGCGGTCCGGGATGGAAAAGGTGCCGGTGAGGGAATCGTAGTTCACCTCCGCCTTGGTCATAAAGACCTTCGGAATCTCCGGCTCCAGATCAATGCCCATATCAAAGCCTTCCCGGCTTTTGTTCCATTCCGCCGGTGTCAGTACCGCAACAAATTGAGCAGACCGGTCCAAAAGACGGGTCTGCTCTGTTTCCTTCAGGGTCTCTTCAATGATGTAATACATAATTTCCGCTATCCGGCCGGTTCCTAACGGGGTCCGCCTTCAAAGCCGATGATCAAACCGTGGCGCTCCGCATAATAACTGCAGAGAGCGGTATTGGCTTCTATAAAGATATGGCTGCCGGGGAAACGGCTGAGGATGGCCTCCTTCAGACGCCCTGCCAGATCCGCATCCAGGGTATGGGAAATATAGCATTTGCCGCCCTGATAACCCTTTTCCACCAGTTCTCCCACCACGCTGCGGATGCCGCCTTTTTCGCCCCGCACCTTAGCCACAGACTCAATGGTTCCTTCGTCGCTGGCCCGGCCCAAAAGCCGGATGCCCAGCACCCCGAACAGGGTCGCGGTCAGGTGGGATACCCGGCCGTTCTTTGCCAGATTGTGAATGGAGGCCAGGGAGAAGCACAAATGCATCCGCTGCCGGTACTCCGCCAGCTTTTCCTTTATACTGTCAAAACTGAGGCCTGCCGCCGCCAGCTCCGCAATTTTTTCCATAATCAGCCGTTCTCCGGGACCGGTCATGCGGCTGTCCACCACCTCCACCTGAGCGCCGGGGTGGCTTTCTTCATATTCCTGCTTGGCCACCATGGCCGCATTGTAGCTGCCGGAAAGGCGGCTGGAAATGGTCACGGCAAAAATCTCATCATGCCCTTCGAAAGCATCCAGCCACTCTGCGGTGTTGGGACAGGAAGAACTGCTGGCGGCGGATCGCTCCATTTTATTTACCATATCTTCCAGATCGACCCCCTGGACATCCTCAAAGGTCTGTCCGTCAATCAGGATTTTCAGGGGCGTGCAGGCGTAGTCCATGCCGCCGTCAAACTCAAACACATTGGAGGCGGAATCTGCCACAATTATCCGTTTCATGAGATCACCTCTTTTCCCGAGCTTCTACCTCATACTCATATTGCCACTTTTTCCTGCTTTTTGCAAGCGTATTTGCAGAGAATGTCTGTTTCAGATCACATAATTCCCCCGACGGAAAACAGGCACCCGGCTGCCGTCCGGCAAGATGCCGTCCACATCCAGATCCTCCGTGCCGAACATGAAATCACAGTGGGTCAGGGAATCATTGGCGCCGTGAGCCGCCAGTTCCTCTTCGCTCATTTCCGTGCCCCCCTGGATGTTTTCCGGATAGCAGCGCCCCAGAGCCAGGTGACAGGCGGCATTTTCGTCATAAAGCGTATTGAAGAAGAGAATGCCGGAGCGGGAAACGGGGGAATCATAAGGCACCAGGGCCACTTCGCCCAGATAGGAAGATCCTTCGTCGAATTCCACCAATTTCTTTAAGCTTTCCGCTTCCTTTTCGGCGCCGAAATCCACCACTTTGCCCTTTTCAAAACGGAGCCAGAAGTTTTCAATAATCTTGCCCTGATAACTTAAGGGCTTGGAGGCGTATACAATGCCCTCTGTGGCGGTCTTTTCCGGCATGGAGAAGCATTCCTCCGTGGGGATGTTAGGGTCGAAGTAAACCCCGCCGGGGGTAAAGCAGCCGCCCCCCACCCAGATATGGTTTTTCACCAGGCCCACGGTCAGATCCGTCCCCAGGCCGCTGGAAAAATGCAGGGCTTTGAACTGGTATGCCGTCAATTTTTCTCCGTAACCCATCAGCCGGCTGTCGTGTGCATTCCAGGCTTCGATGGGGTCACCCTCCTCCGTCACCCGGGAAACAGAGAAAATTGCCTCTTCCAATCTGTCATAAGCCGCCTGAGCTTCCATTTCCGGGAAAATTTTCTTCGCCCATTCCATGGAAGGGATTCCCAGCACGCACCACTGGCCTTCGTTATTCATGGTATAGCTTTGGAGAGGCTTAAACTTTTTGGCCCCGGCCACCTGCACCGCATGAATCTTCTCCCCGTCCAGACCGTCGAAGGCGCCGGGGGCGTCGGAGCGGATGGTAAGGAAGCAGGCCTTTTGGTCTATGGCATCCTTCCGCTTGTCATAGCTCCATTGAGGAATGCTCTGCAGCGTTTCCATGCTTTGGTATTCATAATCCATGCGGGTCAATTCCACATCGCTCCAGTTTATGCGGACAAAACGAGCGCCGGCTTCATAAGCCTCCTTGGCCACCATCCGTACAAAAGCGATATCCCGCACATTGGCGCTAACCACCAGGGGCTGGTCCGGCTGAACATTGACCCCCTTGCGCACCGCCAGTTTTGCCAGTTTTTCATACATTTCCTTCGTTGCCATCTTCTTCTCCTTTTGAAAAAATGCACCCAGGGGCCTGTCCCCACGGTGCATTTTCATCTCCGATTCAAGTGGAGCTGAGGGGAGTCGCGACGCTGTTCGAAGAACAGCTAGTCCCTTTAGGGGAACCCCGAAGGGGTGAGACTCCCCGCGACAACAAATGACCCCTCCAGAAGCAAAAATAGTGGAGCTGAGGGGAGTCGAACCCCTGTCCGAAAGCCCATTCACACCAGGCCCTACCATCATAGTCTGCGATTTGTCATTCCCTCCGGCCGGCGCCCGCAGACGGGCTCAGGCCTTTAGTAGCTTCATCATACTAACCATCCCGCAAAGCTTAAGGACAGCAGTGCCCCGCCCTTCATGATGCCGGGATCCGAGGTGGCAGGCACCCCCGGGCCGACAAGCCGCTTAAGCGGCTAACGCGTAATCTTCGTTAGCGTTTATATTTAGGTTCCGTTTTTTTACGCAGCCACGGTCTGCGGATGGCTCCCAGAGCTTCAAAACCCCCGTCGAAACCGGTACAACCCCGGAGTAACAGGTCTAAACCCTGTAGCACTGCAGTATAGCAAAGAAATCACTAAAAGTAAAGTATTTATCTATTATCCTTTCTTTTTATGCCTCTTCAGGTCCCGGAACCAGACCCAGGACAGTTTCATGTTCAGCCGCATCAGCAGCCAGGATACGCCGTATCCCACGCACAGAATGCCTGCCAGGCAAGCCAGTTTGAAAGGCAGGGATGTTTTTTCGAAGTCAAGAAATGAGTAAGGCGCCTTTGAACTGGGAATGGTTCCGGTGGCGAAACAATAGGTCATGATGACCGCATAGAGGGCAATGAAGATCATGCCTCTTAAGGGTTCCGCCGCCTTCGGTTTTCCCCGGGGCGGATCGTTTAAAAGAAAGCTGACGACGGTGGTAAAGGGGACGAGCAAATGCATAACGGCCCCCGGAAATGAGCTGATATCCGGCCTGTCCGGCACCCAGGGCGTCAGACCGAACATCACCACCGCAAATATCACAAACTCGGTGGTGGCGGAGGAAAGCCTGAGAAAATACACCCATTTGGTAGTGACCTCGGTTTCCCGGGAGGCTTCCCTCATGCATACAGCCGCAAAAATATAAGACACAATCGTCGTGAAGACGGTGCCCCAGTAAGTCATATAGCGCAGCCTGTCAAAGAGGTCGTGACCCAGGACGAAATGGGAGTATATCACGGCAGCCGTTCCCCAAAGGGCAATAAAAAGGCACAAAAGCGCATTGACCTTCTTCTTCAGGATGTAGCGCTTCCGGAACCGCTGGCTGAACGCCTCAAAATCCTGCGCCGATATCTTCGGCCTCTGCTTCGCCATTTCCTCTCCTTTGGGACAGGGGGACGGTTCTTTCCGTCCCAAAACCCGTCCCTGACATACTGTCCTTTACACTTCCGCCACGCACTCAATCTCCACCAGGGCGTCCTTGGGGAGCCGGCCCACCTGCACCGCCGCCCGGGCGGGGAAGGGCTCTTTGAAATACTGGGCATAGACCCCGTTCATGGCGGCGAAGTCGTTCATATCCTGCAGAAACACCGTGGTTTTCACCACCTTGTCCAGGCCGGAACCCGCTTCTTCCAGGATGGCTTTTAGATTTTTCAGGCTCTGATGGGTCTGGGTTTCAATGTCCGGGCCGGCAAACTCGCCGGTGGCGGGATCCACCGGAATCTGGCCGGATACGAAGACCAGGCTGCCTACTTTAACGGCCTGGGAATAGGGACCGATGGCCGCCGGGGCCAGCTGGGTGTGGATGGGTGATTTCATGGCTTGTCCTCCTTAATTATCCGCCCGATTATATCCGTTTTTCATCTTTTCGCTGGCCGCATGCAGCACCTTATTCAGCACTGCCGTGGTTTCTTTCTTTGCCAATGCCGCCAGCTTCTCATTGGCCTCTTCCGCCAGGCTGAAGTCCTTGGATTTCGCCATCTTTTCATCATATTCCGCCAGAATCCGCCGGCTCTTCGCCGCCAGGCTCCGGTGATAGCGCTCAATCAATTGGATACAGCTGCCGAAGTGCGGATCCGCCAGGGCCTCCAGGGTCCGGCTGGCCCAGTAGAAATTCTCTGTGGACACATCCAGGCTTACCTTGCTGAGGTAGGCCGGCATTTTCGGCACATTGGTATATACCGGCAGAAATGCCCCGAAGGTGGTGGAGCCGAAGCAAACCCATTCCACCCCCCGAGGGGCTTTGGGGCCGTAAGGCCGGATCTGGCAGATGGCCGTGACCCCGGTGCGGTTGATGCCGATGGAGCGGTAAATCCCCCGCCTCCCCGTATCCTGGGCGGAATAGGGATCGTAAGGAGTGCCCTGATAATGACCGGATAAGAGATAACTCACATCCTCCACCGCCAGCTTCCGCTCCGGAATAAAACTCCAGGGAATGTTGTCGCTTTCCGGGGTAAAATCCGCATTGTCTCCGGTCCAGCGATAAGTGGTGGGAGCCAGATATCGTCCCATAAACCAGGCCCGGGGAGTGTTATACACATGGTCCGAATCATAATGGGAGCCGAAAATATTCCGGGGATTAAAGACTCCGCCCTGGTTGGTATCCAGGTGGTTCTTTTCAATGAATTCCTTCAGATCCTTAGAGCAAAGATGGTTCTTCCCCGCCCCCAGGGCGTCCTTTAAGTCAAAGCTGTCCTGGCCGAACTGGTTGGGCATCACCACCACCATCTCATCCGGCACCCGCCGGGCCATCCAATGATGACCGCCGATGGTCTCCATCCACCAGATCTCCTTTTCGTCATTGAAGGCAATGCCGTTGGATTCATAGGTGCCGTATTGCTCCAAAAGGGCTCCCAACCGCAGCACCCCTTCCCGGGCGCTCTTGATATAGGGCAGCACCAGCACCACAATATCCTCTTCCCCTATGCCGCCGGGAATGTCCTTTTCCCCCCGCTTTTTGGCCTTTTGATACACCACCAGGGGATCCGCCGCCAGCACCCGGGGGTTGGTAGTGATGGTTTCCGTGGCGGTGATGCCTACATTGGCCTCGTTGATGCCGGTGGCCGCCCAGATGCCGTCCTTTAAGTCCACACTGGGGCAGGCGGTGTAGCGCAGGGGCTTCTCCGGCAGAGGGATTTCCACATGGGAGATCACGCTTTTGTACTTTTTGGGCTGATCCTTCGGCTCCACCACCACCAGTTTCTTTACATCAAAGTGCCCGTCATCCGTCCGGGCAATGAGGGTGGAACCGTCGTTGGAGGCCTTGCGGCCCACTAATAAAGTTGTACAGGACATAGTTGGTCTCCTATTTATGGGTTGCATCTTTTACAGGGATCATAACCCTGGTTGATCAATTCCTGTCTGTCTCCATAAAAGTGCCACTTATGCTCCTCTTTCATTTGATCTACGGAGCTACAGCCAGGATAATGGAATTTATGCGTGTTTGTATTTGCTATATAATTGGGGGTCTGCCTTGCCGCCGCTGCTGCCTCCGCCGCCTGTCGGGAAGATTCCGCCGCTGCCGCTTCTGACACCTTCCGGGATTCCTCTTCCCGGCTGGCCTGCTCCGCCGCCTGTCGGGAAGATTCCGCCGCTGCAGCTTCCGATGCCTTTCGGGATTCTTCCTCCCGGCTGGCCTGCTCTGCCGCCTGTTGGGAAGCGGCGGCCGCAGCCTCCGATGCTTTTCGGGATTCCTCCTCCCGGCTTGCCTGTTCTGCCGCCTGTCGGGAAGATTCCGCCGCTGCCGCTTCTGATGCCTTCCGGGATTCCTCTTCCCGGCTGGCCTGTTCCGCCGCCTGTCGGGAAGATTCCGCCGCTGCCGCTTCTGACACTTTCCGGGATTCCTCTTCCCGGCTGGCCTGCTCCGCCGCCTGTCGGGAAGATTCCGCCGCTGCAGCTTCTGATGCCTTCCGGGATTCCTCTTCCCGGCTGGCCTGCTCTGCCGCCTGTATGGAAGCAGCTACCGCCGACTCATCAATTGTTGATGCAGGAATCTCCGCCGTCCCTTTCTCCGTATTTTCGGCTTTCTCTTGTGATTCCGATTTGTTTGTGGTCTCTGGCTGAGCGGTTTTCTGCTCAGCCTTCGCACCTATCTGTTCGGTATGCTCTGAACTTTTCGCAGTTGTTGTCTGCACGGAGACTGTCGTAGTTTCCTTTGTGTTTGGCAGCATTGAGTTGCCATTCTTTCCGCAGGCAACCATACACACTACCAATACAATCATCCATATGGCTGCCAGTTTCCTTTTGCTCTTCATCCTACGCGTCCCCTCTTCCTTTATTCTCTCAGCGGAAATCCGTGTTCATCATTAAAGGACCCTGTCACAATCATGATGAGATCCACCAGCCAGCCGATGCCAAAACATCCAAAGGTGAACAGCCACAGCAATCCCGTGCCGATTTTCCCCACATAAAAGCGGTGTATGCCGAAAGTGCCCAGCAAAAAGCATAAAATAAAGGCCACCCATTTGTTCCGGGTGCTCACCGGCCGGTCATAATATGAATTCCGATACGCATACCCCGCCGGTCCTCCTTGCCGGTATCCCTGATACCGGGGGTCCTGGCGGTACTGCGCCTGATCCTCCGCATAGCCTCGCTGATACGTATCCCCATAGGGATTACTTTGGGGTTCCTGGGCATATTGATAAGGCCCCTGCTGGCTGCGGTTTTGGTTCTGGTTCTGATTCGGCCGCTCGCCCCCCTGCACCTGATATCCGCAATAAGCGCAGAACTTCCCATCCACCGGCGCCCCGCAAATAGGACATTTTGCCATACAAGCCTCCTCTGTTATCTTCCCGAAAATCTCTGCCTGTATTATGACACAAGAACCGCATAAAGTAAAGTGCACCAGGGGGGCTGGCCCATGGTGCACTTAAGCTTGTCATCCTGAGGCCTTTAGGCCGAAGGATCCCATGATTCGAAAGTTTGGCTAATTGGACCGGAATCCTTTGCTGCGCCAGTGACGGCCCCGCAGGGGCCAATTCCCTTTAGGAGGATGACACTTTTCTTAACTTAACGACATTGAACCTGTCCCTCTGATGCAATTTCAAGGCCACTTGTTTGCAAAGCATTCTATACTCGCAGGTTCCTCCTTGAGCCAAACCGATGTGGAAAATGGTGTTAATCCATCTGCTTGAATATCATTAACATAAGTATTCTCAATAGCGATAATATCGCCATCGGCATTCTTCATAATCGCGACTATTACTGCCGTTCCAAGTGAATAATCATTAGGGTTTTTTATTTCCCCGAGCAAATTTCCCGAACGCACAGCAACATTCACAACTTCCAACGGAAGGAACTCCTTCACCGCACTAATGTCTTTAAGCTTATAATCACTTTTAATTTCCCGAATCTCAAACTCAACACGGCTGGGCATTTCATCAACCGCAAATGCTTGAGTCCCAAAAACAAAATCCTGCCCCGGATAAACTATACTTATGGTCATATCATCTGTTCCAAGCAGTGCGCCATTGGCATCTCTGGCCGTTATTCGAAAAGTAGGTAATTCCACCACAGTTTTTTCGTTTGGATTATGCAAAACCACATAATACATAAGCCATTTATCATTTGCCAAATACCATCCAGAATCTTTGAGTTCTAGATTCTTAAATATCTCTTTAGCTTCTGTTGTTTTCTCTTCCGTAGTGGTGGGGGCCGCCGTGGTCTTAGGTGCCGCAGTGGTAGCCGGCTGCGGGGTGGTTTGATCCGGAGCTCCGGCTGTAGTAGTTGTCACAGATGCCTGGCCGGAAGCAGGCGGTGCCGCCGTGGTCTCGCCTTTCTTATTCCCGGACGAAAAGGCTCCCACTGCACCGGCAATCACAAAAACCGCAAGCAGACCGAGTATCACTTTCTTCTTCATACTTGTATCCTCCTTCTTTTACAGAAAATCGATAAGCTTTATAAGCATTATAAGGAACGGCCAAAAAAACCGTTCCCCCTGTTTTGGGGTAATAAGGGGCATCATGACTCAAAACCGCTGGTTTTTTTCCCTTGTTCCACTTCCCGGATGCCTTTCCGAATCAGTTTTTCCAGGATTTCCCGCTGAGAAAACTGTGAAAAGCTTTCTTTTTTTGCTTCTTGTAACTGCTCTTCCAGTTCCGGAGGAAGGGAAATGGTGAAACGCTTCGGTTTTTCTTTCATACGGTCCTCCCCGACTTTGGTTCAGTGAACCACTGAACCAAAGCAATTATATTCTTATTTTCGGAGTTTTGTCAAGGCGTTTTCCCTTTTCTCTCCCGCTTTACATCTCTGGTTCACTGGTGTAAAATAGGGGCGGAGGATAGAATAATGGCTACTGACAGACCCCGTTACACGGTTTCCGTTGACCCGGAACTGTTTCAGAAAATAGAAGATTTCCGTTTTGAGCATCGTTTTCAAACACGCTCCGAGGCCACGGTGGAGCTGATCCGCCTGGGCCTGGAAGCTTTGGAAAGAGACAAGGCTGCCTCCCCAATGCCGCAAAATAAATAAGACCGGGTCTCCGGTCTCATCATAAAGCAATAAAACAACACTCGTTCCCCCTGTTTCGGGGTAATGCTATTCACTCTTCCCGATCTGTTTCAAGGGTTCAAATCCGTAGGATATTAAAAGCTCGTTCACCTGATCCACCTTCATTCTCTCATTCAATGCCAAAATCAAGGTCGCGTCCCGCCGGATGCGGGGATACAGTTCCTCCTGCCCTGCCAGCCTGAGGGCCCGCTGGGTCTCCTTGAGGCTGAAGCCGGCCCCGTAACACAAGCGCAATATCACATCCCGCTGCCGGGTATGCCGCTCCTGGCTGATAAGCCGGTAACCGTAGGGTTCCGGGATATCCGCTGCCAGAAAAACCTCCTGCTGCAGCAAGCCTTTATCCTTCAGAAGACCCCGCATATAGTCCGCAAAGGGCCGCTCCCCCTCCAGCAGCGCTCCCTCATGGGCATTGAAAAAACAGTCCAGCTTTTCCGGCCTGGTTTCCTCCAGAGCCGCCTCCAGCCCTTCCGTGGGCAGCACTTCCATGGGATTCTTTTTCATTTGCATTTTTCTCCTTCCTGATTTAGACTGTCTGTATCAAGACAGGAGTCCAAAACCGTGACTTTAGAAGACCGCGCAAGATTATCTTTTTATCAGGAGCTATCTCCCATCAATGCCGCCCACGGGGTGATGCTGGTGCGTCACAGCGAAAGCGGCGCTTTGTTTGTCAAAAAGACGCTGAGCCATTATCAACCCGCCATCTTCGAGACGCTGAAGGCCCATCCCCTTCCGGGGATGCCCCGGATTCTGGAAGCGGTGGAGGATGAAGGCCGGCTCATTGTGATTGAAAGCTATATTTCCGGCCGCACGCTGCAGGAAGAGCTGGATGGAGGAACTGTCTTTTCCCAGGCGCGCACCCTGGAAATCGGCGGGGCACTTTGCGCCATTTTGCAGTCCCTGCACGCCCTGGGCATCATCCACCGGGATATAAAACCCTCCAATGTGATGCTGACAGAGGAGGGGGCCGTGAAACTCCTGGACATGGACGCCGCCAAAATTCACCGCCCAGAGGAGGCGAGGGATACCCGGCTCATCGGCACCAAAGGCTATGCGGCGCCGGAACAATACGGCTTTGGCTCCTCCGGTCCCGCCACGGACATTTATGCCCTGGGGGTGCTGATGAATGTGCTCTTCACCGGTGCCTTTCCCGGGGAGAAAATGCCGGAGGATTCCCTGCTGCGGGCTATGATTGAGCGCTGCACCCGGCTGGAGCCGGCGGGCCGCTATGCTTCGGCGGCGGAACTATTGCAGGCCATCCGGGCCATCCAGGGCCGACCGCTGACTCATCCGCAAAAGGCGGTTCCTGCCGGCCCGGCCCCGGGGGAGCAGCCGGGAAGCGCCGCCTCCCATGCCCCCGGAAACACTTCCTCCCTCCTGCCTCCGGGCTTCCGCAGCGGCAATCCGAAAAATATGCTGCTGGCCTCCCTTTGGTATATCGTCATGATCGGAGTGCTGATCACCGGGGCGAAGGACACGATTCCGCTTGCTGACAAGATCATCATGCTCGGGTTCACCCTGGTCGCATTTCTGGGTGCGCCGCTTATTTTTTACAATTACCGAAACATCTGGGACAGGACCGGTATCAGTAAAAAACCGCCGGTGCGCCGCCGCGGGGCCTGCGCCATGGTTTACGGCCTGCTTCTGCTGGCCGCCGGCACTTTGGCGGCTCTGCTGAGAGCCATCCTGAGGTAGGCCATATGAGGCCTTATAACCCATTAATTCTTTTATAACTCTTTATAACTCTGAAGTAGTTTTATAACTCTTTATAACTTTTGCCAGTTTCTTCTTTATCGGCCTGCCCAATTGATGCGCCGCAGCAAATCCTCCAGGAGTTCCGGATGCAAGAGATAATAAACAGTCATGCCTACCAGCAGGGCATTGATAATCACAAAGATGATGCCCAGCACCAGGCCGGTCAAGGCTCTTCCTTTATTCACCTGGGCATGGCGGCCCAGGATGCCCAGCACCAGGGCAGCCACAGCCGCCGGCAGGCCTAAAAAGGGCATGAAAAAGCACAAAATGGCGGAGATGATGCCCAGAGTCGACGATAATCTGGCATAGCCCTCCACTCTTTCGTCTGCGGCTTCGTAAGGCCGGCGGGGATTTTGCCCCGGCCAGGCATAGGACGGTCCGGTATCCCGGCCATCCGTCTGCCAGGCTCCGCCCCCGCCCGTTTGCTGCCAGCTTCCCGCCGAATCCGTTTGCTGCCGGCTTTCCCCGGCACTTTCCTCCGCAGGCCCATATCCGGCCTCTTCTTTTATCTCTCCCGCCTCCTGGGCGGCATCGTTTCTTAATCCGTTTTCATCATAAAAAATGGCAGCGCCGCAGCTGGGACAGTGGCGGACGCCGCCGGCCAAACGCTGGCCGCAGCGGTAACAATAAACAGCCATGTCAAAACCTCCTGACAGGGGGTATTGTACCGCAAAGCGCCGCCGCTGTCATCCTTTTGTTATAGAATTATGTGTGTTTTTTTCTTGACTTTTTCCTTATCAACTGCTACTATTCAGGTGAAAACAGGAAAGGTCTCGGGCCTCCCGTTTAACTGCGGATATTGCCGCAGCGGCCGGAGAACCTACCTGTTTTTTGTATCTATAAATCACTTTTACCTTTCCCCCCATAATGACCATCACATCGACATCATACCCCCTGTGCGACAGTTTCATTCTTCCATGGATGGTTCGCCAAACATTATGTAAATCAAACTCCCGACTCAGAAGATTGATGATGATTCCTCCTGGGTTTTCCTCAATTTGTTCAATGCCATGTTGAAGTCTCTTGCTAAGTCCATTCAGGCTTTCCGGGCATTTTATATCCCACAGCCTGCCATTCCATTCCCAATCCGGATTGCAATGTCCCTCAGGAGCGTTTGCCGCCAGGAACACGATCTTCCCGCCAAAGCGCTTAATGATTATCTCCGCTGTTAGTTTTAAATTCTCATAATCATGGAGATCCGGTTTAAATCCGCACGCTTCATAATATATACCTCTGCCCGGCGTTCCGGCAGAATCATATTCTTCTGTGACATCACAATAATGCAATATTGCGGAATCCTTTTTACCATGCATTCTGCAGAAAACCCGTTTAATACACCAACCCGTTCACCATATAAATCCGCACTGCGTCCTGGAGAGGGTTGTAATACACGCGGATAAAGAGATAATGCCGGGCCGTGACATTGGAAAGCAGGATCCGATCCTTCGCCAGGGCCATGTCCCGGCCGGGGTAGCTGTAGCAGCGAAGATTCACATCCCCCAGGGGATGGATCAGGCCCAGTTTGTCCCCCGGCCAGCTGAAGCTTTTTCCCCGGAAGGAGGCCGCCGCCTCCTCCTTGCTCATCTCCCCTGCCGCAAAGGCCTCGGCGATAGCGTCCAGATCCTGCTTGAAATCGGCGCTGAGGCAGCGGAAAGGGTCCGCCTCCTCCGTGTTATTGGTCAAATCCCCGGCCATCAGCCGGTACAGCTGATCCGTCAAGGGAAGATCCAGCCAAAAGCCCTCCGCCTGAGGATCCTGGGCGGGGCCGCCTCGGCCTGCATTCCGCTCCGGGGGCCGGGGGGAGAGGCTTTGTTCCGCTGTGGTGCCTCCCGTTTGAGGCGCCGGGGTGGTGGCGGGCCAGCTGATGGTGCCGGCGGAAGAGACTACGGGAGAGGCGCTGCCGGAAGGCAGATCCGCCGTTTCTTCCCTGCCGGAAGAGCCGGAAGCCCCGGTAGCCAGGGTCTGCTCCGCCGCCGGCCTGCTTTCTGCCGAGGGCCCCGGCTCCGGCCCCGCTATCAGGGCATAGGCCATGGCCCCGGCCCCCACTGCCAGAATCAAAATACTGGCCGCCAGGGAAAACTTCCCCGGCTTGTTTTGCTTGTCATCTTTCTTCATATCCGTATCCTCCGTTTCATGAAATGTTTGATAAGACAGCTCCCCTGTCTTTGAGATCAATAATTCGATGGCTCCCGCTTCATCCGTCCGCAGCACCCGGCTTCCCGCCGCCGCCAGCCGCTCCAGGGTTTCCGGAGCCGGATGGCCATAGCGGTTGTTCCGGCCGCAGGAAATCAATGTCAGGGACGGCCGGAGCTTCTCCAGAAAAGCCGCTGATGTGCTGAAGCGGGAGCCGTGGTGCCCTGCCTTTAGCACCGTCACCGTGGCCAGGGCCTCCCCGTAGGTATGCAGCATCATGCTCTCTCCCACTTCCCCCAGATCCCCGGGGAGAAGGAGAGAAAAATCCCCCTGCTCCAGCCGCAGCACCAGGGAGTTTTCGTTGTCCTCCTCCACCTGGCTCTCCCGCCCCGGATACAGCACCGAAAAGCGGATGTCTCCCCCCTGCCAGCCATCGCCGGCCGTCAGATAAAGGAGGGGAACCCCCGCCGCCTGGGCCGCTTCCTCCAGTTCCCGGGCCTTTTCCGATCCCTGAAACAGGGCAGGCATCAGCAATCCTTTCACCTGAATATCCTCTGCTGCAAGCACCGCCGCCAATCCGTTTATATGGTCGCTGTCCGGATGGCTCACCAGGATATATTCCAGCCGGCAGATGCCCCGGCAGCGGAGATAGGGCAGAATCACCCGCTCTCCCGCCCCCTCGCTGCCGCCCCCATCCAGGAGATAATGACGGCCCCCCGGCAGGCTCAGCACCTGGGCATCTCCCTGCCCCACATAAAGGCTGGTCAGGCACAGAGCCTCCTCTTCTCCTTTGAGAAAAAACAAACTCCCCGCCGCCAGCAGCCATAAAAACAAAAGCAGGGCGGTGCTGCGGGCCTCCCGGAAAGCCCGGCGGAACAGGCCCTGGCCCGCCTGACGGATCTGAAGGGCCAGGTTTTCCATCTCCCGCCGGCGGATATGGAGAATTCCCGCCACGCCCCCCAGGGCCAGGCCCGTATAAGCCAGCATTTGCCAAAGCCGGGGCCGGCCGGCCAGAAGAGCAGGAAAAGGCAAGGATAAGAGAAAACGGCAAAGCGCCCGGATGGCGGCCAGCAGCAGGTGGACGGAGCCTGCCAGAACGCCCCCCAGAGGCAAAAACACATGGGCCAGCAAGGCGCTGAGAAAGCCAAGACCCAAAATGAGGCCCGCCAGAGGCACCGCCAGTAGATTGGCAATCAAAGAATAGCTGCGGAAAGAAAAAAAGTGCCAGAGGGAAAGGGGGAGAAGTCCCATCTGCAGCAGCACCGGCACCAGCAGGGCCCGGCCCATCTTCCCTTCCAGCAGCAACTTGCGGGTCAGCAAAGGCAGCAGGCAGCCCAGGATAAAAACGCAGCCGAAGGAGAGCTGGAAAGAGGATTGGAACAGGGCGTAGGGCGCCGGAATGAGGGCTGCCAGGACCGCCGCCCCCCAGGCGGAGGGCAAATCGAAAGAAAAACCCAGCCCCAGGGCCATTTGATACAAAAGAGCCATAAGCCCCGCCCGCTGCACCGGAATCCGGCTGCCGCAAATCAGGGTATAAAAAGCCACGCCGGCGATGGCAATCAGCGCCCGGAGCAACGCAAACCCCCGGCGGGACCAGAAGCCCCGGCCCCGGCTGAAGGGCAGCAGGGAAAGGAAAGAAGCGGCCAGGCGGCCCAGCACCGCCGCCCAGAAGCTGACATGGAGACCGCTGACGCTTAAAAGATGAGAAAGGCCGGTCCCCTCATACAGGGTCTGAGTCTCCTCCTCCAGGCCGCCCCTCTCCCCCAGCAGCATGGCTGCCAGAAGGGAGGCATCCCCCAAAGTATAGACTTTTCCCAGCCCCTCCCGAAGAAATGCCTTCACCCGAAAAGCGGCCAGAGCCGGCAGATTCCGCCCGAAGGCCAGGATGCGGAAGGCGTCCCCCTCCAGATAAGCCGCCAGGCCCCGGGAGAGCTGGTAAGCCCGGGCGTCATATTCCCCGGGATTGTCCGCCGGGCGGAAAAGGCGGAGGGTTCCCTGAAACTCAATGTCCAGCCCCGGTTCCAGTTCTTTATGCAGGGGGAAATAAACCAGCACCGGGCCGGCCTTTACGGGGCCCGTCTCCGCCTCGTCCTCCGAGGGAAAAAAGAGGGCATCCTCCACCAGCAGAGAATATCCGCCCTGGCTGTTCAGGCTAAGTTCCTTCAGGCGGCCCCGCAAAAGTCCGGAAGCCGAGGCTTTCTCCGCCAGATATTGTTCTGCCTCCGTGGTCCGGCGCAGAGGAAGCCCCGCCAGGCGAAGGATCACCAGCAGCAGGATCCAGAAAAGCGCCAGCCAAAAGAGGGGCCTATACCGTAACATAGTCCTTCAGCTTGGCGAAGGTGCCTTCTTTAATGCCCGGCACCCGCATCAGTTCTTCTATAGTCTGAAAGGGGCCGTGCTCCTGCCGGTACCGCAAAATGGCCTGGGCCTTCCCCGGACCGATGCCCGGCAATTTCTGCAGCTGCGCCGCATCTGCCGTATTCAGATTGACCATCAGGGGCTGGGTGGCAAAAACCCACTCCGCAGCAGCTTCCGTCTCTTTTTCCGGCGGAGCCGTAAAATACTCCGGCCCGGTTTCCGCTGTGGTCTCCACTATGGTTTCCGCTGTGGTCTCCGGCCTTGTTTCCTGGGAGGTCTCCGCCATAGTCTCCGGCCGGCCCTCCCCGCTTATCTCCGGAAGGTCCGGCGGCTCCAGGAAGTTTCTCACCACTTCCGCCGGCGGCTCCCGCCATTCCTTCTGCCAATAAAATGCCCCGCCTGCCAGCACCAGACAAGCCAGGAGCATCATCATCCATTTAGATTTCGGCATAGCATCCCATCCTTCGGATCTATACCCTTCTGCCCTTTTATCCTACCACCTCTGGCGCCCCTCCGCCAGCGGAAAATATGCAACAAGCGTGTTATTCCGTGTCATTTTGCGTCATCCAATACCGTTTTTTCACATTTTGTTCACAGATATTGCCTACGCTCTACTGCCCACTCCCTATTCCCTTCCCCGCCCTCCTGTGGTAGAATAATTAATCAATCATTAATCTTTCCTCAAAGATGGTTTAAGAATGCCCTGCTATTCTATGGGCATCAAAGCCAAGGGCCATGGCCCGGGAAAGGAAGGAAGAAAATGGATCTCTTTGAAAAGGTAGAAAAGTTAGTACAGAAAACCGGCTGCAGCTATGAGGATGCCAAGCTGGCGCTGGAGCTCACCGACGGGGATATGCTGGAGGCGGTGATTTACCTGGAACGCCAGGGACAGACCGCTCCCCAGGGAGGGACCTACTCCACCCGTTATGAAAACCAGCCCCAGTATGTGCCCATCGCCGGGCAGAATCAGCGGGGGCCGCAGCAGACGGACTGGGAGGCCGGCAGCAGCAAATTCAAGAATTTCTGCCGGAAAGCCTGGCATGTGCTCTCCACCAATTATCTGATTGTCAAGCGGAAAGGGGAACTGATGGCCAAACTGCCTTTCTGGGCAGGGCTGCTGATTCTCTTCGGTTCCATGACCCTGGCGCTGATTTTAGTGGTGGTCTCCCTCTTCTTCGGCTTTACCTACAGCTTTGAGGGGGAGAAAAGAGATAAGATGCAGGAAGCCAACAAGGTGATGGATAAGATTCAGCGGGCGGCGGAAAGCGCCCGGGAGGAGTTTAGGAAGTAGGGGCTATGCCGCGTATACTCATTATCGAAGACGAAGAAAAACTGGCGCGTTTCATTGAACTGGAGCTCTCCCACGAGGGCTACGAAAGCGCCAAAGCCCACGACGGGCGGGCCGGCCTGGAGCTGGCCCGCCAGGAGGACTTTGACCTGATCCTTCTGGATATTATGCTGCCGGGCTTAAACGGCATGGAGGTGCTTAGACGCCTGCGGCAGGAAAAAAGCACCCCGGTGATTCTCCTCACCGCCCGGGATTCCGTGATGGACAAGGTGGCGGGGCTGGACGCCGGGGCCATGGACTATATTACCAAGCCCTTCGCCATCGAAGAGCTTTTAGCCCGGATCCGGGTAAGTCTCAAATACCGGGGCAGCGGGACGGCGACAGCCGGAGAAGGGGCCGGAGGCCCGACAGGAAGTACCCTTTCCCCTAACGGGAAAGACCCCTTCTCCATGACCTGGGGCCACCTTCTTCTGGAGGCGGACAAGCACCGGGTCAGCTGGGCGGGGCAGGAAATCAGCCTCACCAACCGGGAATTTCTGATGCTGAAGACCCTGCTGGAAAACCGGGATATCGTTCTCTCCCGGGATAGCCTGCTGGAAAAGGTCTGCGGCTACGATTATCTGGGGGAGACCAATATTGTGGATGTATATGTGCGGCATCTAAGAGCCAAGATCGACGAGGTGTACGGGGTGAAAATGCTCCAGACCGTCCGAGGGGTGGGTTATGTCATCCGTTCCCAGTAGAAATATGAACTCCATTACGAAAAAACTGGCCGGGGGCCGCCTGAAGAGCGCTCTCTTCCGGCTGTTTTTCCGTTCTCTTTTTTTGCTTTTCCTCCTGCCCGCCGCCTATCTGGCAGTGCGGGAGCAGGCCGCTTTTGGAAAGCTTTCCCTGGATACAGAGCGGCATTTTGAAATCGAAAAGGATGGGTCGGGGAATTGGACCGACCTGATATATACCGCCCGGAACAAAATGGACGGCGCAGCTCTAAAGGTTCCGCTCTGGCAGGGACTTCGGGTTTTTCTCCTGATCTGGCACATCCTCTTCTGGCTTCGGCTGGTGAGTCTGATTCTGGCCCATCAGGCGGAAAAGCGGCGGATTCAGGAGATATTGGCGCCTTTGAACGAACTGGCGGCCCGGGCGGAGGCCCTCTCCCAAATGGAATTCGGAGAGGACAAATACCGGCGCATCGAGGATGCGGTGTCCCATATGGAGGCAGATGAAAACGCCCGGCTTTCCCTGGGGGACGACGACCTGGCGGGGGTGGAAGCCGCCATCAATAACCTGCTGACCCGCATCCGGGAAAGCAACCGCCAGCAGGCCCGTTTTGTGAACGATGCCTCCCATGAACTCAGAACCCCCATTGCCGTCATCAGCGGCTATGCGGACATGCTGGCCCGCTGGGGGAAAGAGGACCAGAAGGTTCTGGAAGAGTCCATCGCCGCCATTCAGACGGAAACGGAGCGGATGAAGCATTTGGTGGAGCAGCTGCTCTTCCTCGCCCGGGGGGATGCAGGCCGCACCCTACTGCAGAGGGAAGAGACCTCCCTGAACGAGCTGATGCGGGAAGCCTACGAGGAATCCCTGATGATAGATGAGGGACATGTGTACCGTTTCGCCCCGGCGGAGCCGGATATCCGCATCCAGGCGGATCCGGGGCTTTTGAAACAGGCGGTGCGGATTTTGCTGGATAACGCCGCCAAATATACGGCCCCGGGAGACGAGATTTTACTGAAATGCGGCAGCGAAGCCGGCCGGCCCTTCCTCCAGGTGCAGGATACGGGCATCGGCATGGCCCGGAAGGATGTGGAGCATATGTTTGAGCGCTTTTACCGGGCGGACGAGGCCCGCTCCGTGGAGGGCACGGGCCTGGGGCTCTCCATCGCGAAATGGATTGTGGACAAACACGGCGGCCACTTTGAGGTCTTATCCCGGGAGGATATCGGCACCCGGATACGGATTGTTTTATAGGGATTATTTTGCTATAATAAGGCGACTTGAACACGACCCATCATTACAAAAAAGGAGCGTAGCTATGGCAAAATTAGTGGAATGCATTCCCAATTTCAGCGTGAGCCGGGAAAAGGACCCGGCTGTTTTTGAGGCCCTGGTGGACTGCGCGAAGTCCGTCCCCGGCTGCTTTTTATTTGATGTCCAATCCGACGGCAACCACAACCGCTGCGTCTTTACCCTTTTGGGTTCTCCGGAAGCCATTGAAGAGGTTTCCGTGAAGCTCACGGGGCTGGCAGCAGAAAAAATTGATATGACCAAACACGAAGGCCAGCACCCCCGGATGGGGGCTACGGATGTCATCCCCTTTGTGCCCCAGACGGCGGATATGAGCGTGGAGGACTGCGTGGCCCTCTCCCACCGGGTTGCCCGGCGGATTTGGGAGGAGTTCGGCATTCCCTCCTTCCTGTATGAAGATTCCGCCGCCACGCCGGCCCGGAAGAATCTGGCGGACTGCCGCCGGGGGCAGTTTGAAGGCATGCCGGAGAAACTGCTCCAGGAGGAATGGGCCCCGGATTACGGGGAGCGGAAGATCCACCCCACCGCCGGCATCACCGCCATCGGCGCCCGCATGCCTCTGGTGGCCTTCAATGTGAACCTGGACACGGCGGATGTGGAGATCGCCAAGAAAATCGCTAAGGCCATCCGGGGTTCCTCCGGGGGCTTCAAGTATTGCAAAGCCATCGGCATTATGCTGGAGGAGCGGAATATTGCCCAGGTTTCCATGAATATGGTGAATTACGAGGGCACGCCGCTTTATTATGCTTATGAAATGATCCGAGCCCTGGCAGAGGGTTACGGGGTGAAGATCATCGGCTCCGAGATTGTGGGCCTCACCCCGGGGAAGGCGCTGATCGACTGCGCCGCCCATTATCTGAAACTGGAAAACTTTAACTGCACCGAGCAGGTGATGGAATATCATTTGATAGGGATGGAGTGATTATGGAATTATCAACATTAAGCGTACGCGATTTTTCGGCCCTTTTGGGCTCCGATGCCCCGGCTCCCGGGGGCGGATCCGCCGCGGCCCTTTGCGGGGCCTTGGGCGCCGCCCTCTCCGCCATGGTCTCAGCCTTAACCGTGGGCAGTGTGAAATTTGAGGAGTTCCACAACTCTGCCAAACGGCAGCTCCTGAAGGCGGATACTTTGCGGAAGGAAATGCTCACCGCCATGGAGGAGGACACCGCCGCCTTTAATCAGGTGAGCGCCGCCTTTGCCCTGCCCAAGGCCACGGAGGAGGAAAAGGCCGCCCGCTCCCAGGCCATTCAGGCGGCCCTGGGAGTCTGCACCGAATCGCCCTTAAAGATTATGGAACTGGCGGTGGAGGCCCTGGAGATGACCCTCCTGCAGGTGGGCCGCTCCAACACCAATGCCGCCAGCGATTTGGGGGTGGCGGCCCTGTGCCTCAAAGCCGGTCTCCAGGGGGCCTGGCTGAATGTGCTCATCAATGTGGGGAGCCTGAAGGATAAGGAGCTGGCGGAGGCCTACCGCATCCGGGGGGAATCTTTGCTTTCCCAGGGCATCACTCTGGCAGACGAAATCTACGAACAGGTGGAGGAAAGCCTGTAACAGAGCGCCAGACAGAGAGTGTCAGGGGGACGGTTTTGGGACAGGGGGACGGTTCTTCCGTCCCATTTTCTTCCGAAAAATGGGACGGAAGAACCGTCCCCCTGTCCCAAAACCGTCCCCCTGTCCCAGCCCTGTCCCATCTGTCCCTCCCCTTACGGCTTTTCTTTTTTTCTTCGACAGACAGTATTGAAAGGACTTTCAACAAAGGAGCGCCCCATGAATCATAGCATTCCATCTCCGGCTTACCCCACGGAACCGGCCCTGATTGAGGGTTTATTCCGGCGGGAGGAAGCGGCCCTGGAGGAAACAAAACATCGCTACAGCGCCTTGATGCGGCGCATGGTGGCCCGTTTCCTGACGGATCCCCGGGACCGGGAGGAGGCGGAAAGCGATGCCCTGCTCCGGCTCTGGAAGGCCATCCCGCCTCACCGGCCGGAGAGCCTCCCCGCCTTCCTTACCACCCTGCTGCGCCGCGCCGCCATCGACCGGCAGCGGCATATCAGCCGGGCGGGAGCCATCCCGGCAGACTGCCTGGCGGCTCTGGATGAGCTGGCGGAGCTGCTGCCCCATCATGAGGGGACAGAGGATCAGCTGATGGCCCGGGAGCTGGCAAGAAGCATCAACGGCTTTTTGGAAGGACTGAATGCCCGGAGCCGGGAAATCTTCCTCAGGCGTTATTACGGTTCCGAAAAGGTAAAGGAAATGGCAGCGGCTATGGCCCTTAGCACCTCCACGGTGGAAAAAGAGCTGAAAGCCCTGCGGCTGGATCTGAAGAAAAAACTGGAAAGCGAAGGATATACTGTATGAAAAAGGAAATCTGGCAGGATGCCTTAAATGAAATCGACGAAAAATTTGCGGAGGAGTATGCCGGCATTCTGCAAAAAGATGCGGAACAGGCAGTCCCCGCCCCTGTAAAGAAAATGCGCCGTCCTCCCAAATGGACGGGCTGGGCTTTGGCCGCTGCCTGCCTGGCCCTGGTAATAATCGGCGGATCCCTCACCGGCCTGTCTCAGGCGAATCGCATCGAGACTACCCCTGCGGCTCCCCTTGCCACCATCCGCAGCGGGGCGGAAACCAGTGGGAAGACCGGAGTCACGGCATCGGCCGGCACCACAACCGCAGCCGGCACCATTCCTACGGCCGGCACGGTCTCGGAACCTGTCATCCAGGAAATGCCTCAGGAGGCGGTGAAGGATGGCTACTCCATGGCGCCGGCCGCTTCCATAGCAGCCAATTATAACTTGAAAAACTCCGGCTACTACGGCTTCTACGGCGAAAGCCTGGGGGAGCATCAAACCTATTGGAATACAGAAGAATACAGCTCCATTCAGGAAAACGGTTTTCTCTCCGTAAAAACCTCTCCCTTTTCCACCTTTGCGGCGGATGTGGATACGGCGTCCTATGCCAATCTGCGGCGGATGATCCGGAAGGGACAGGATATTCCCGCCGACGCGGTGCGCATTGAGGAGCTGATCAATTATTTCCGCTATAACCACGGCCAGCCCAAAGAGGGTGAACCCTTCGGCGTGAATCTGGAACTGGCGGACTGCCCCTGGAACAGCCAGGCCAAGCTGCTGCTGATTGGCCTGCAGGCCAAATCTCTGGAAAAGGAGACTCTGCCTCCCTCCAATCTGGTGTTTCTGATTGATGTTTCCGGCTCCATGGATATGCCGGAGAAACTTCCCCTGGTGCAGCGCTCCTTTATGACCCTGGCGGAGAATCTTTCCGAAAAGGATAGAATCACCATCATTACCTACTCCAGCGGCGAGAAAATGGTGCTGGACGGGGTAAGCGGCGCGGAGACCGCCCGCATCATGGGAGCCCTGGAGGAATTGCAGGCCGGCGGCTCCACCAACGGCCAGCAGGCCCTGAAAATGGCCTACGAGGCGGCGGCGCGGCATTTTATTCCCGAAGGCAACAACCGCATCATCCTGGCCACGGACGGGGATTTCAATGTGGGCGTGACCTCGGAGGCGGAACTGACCCGTTTCGTGCAGGAAGAAGCAAAAAAAGGCATTTTCCTTTCTGTTTTGGGCTATGGCATGGGCAATTACAAGGACAACAAGATGGAAGCCATGGCGGACAACGGCAACGGGAATTATTATTACATTGATGATATCGCCGAGGCCCGGAAGGTGCTGGTGGAGGAAGCCGGCGGTACCCTCTTCGCGGTGGCCAAGGATGTGAAGCTCCAGGTGGAGTTTAATCCGGCCCAGGTGAAGGGCTACCGGCTGATTGGCTACGAAAACCGGGTGATGGCGGCGGAGGATTTTGCGGATGACACCAAGGACGGCGGCGAGCTGGGGGCCGGCCATCAGGTGACGGCCCTGTTTGAGATTATCCCTGCGGGTTCGGATTTTGAGATCCCGGAGGTGGAAAGCCGCTACGGGCAAAGTGAAGACCCCAGCCGCATTACCGCAGACGAATGGCTGGTGCTGAATATCCGCTACAAAGAGCCGGCGGGCAGCGAGTCCAAACTCCTCTCCTATCCCCTGCCTCTGGATATGTTCAAAACCGGCGGCATGAGCCCTTCCATGCGCTGGGCGGCGGGGATGGCCCAATGGGGCATGCTTCTCAGAGATTCGGAATATAAGGGCAGCAGCAGCTATGCCTCCTTGCTGGAGCTGCTGGAGGGCTGCCAGAGCAGCGGCGGCCCCGGCCTGGACGATTTCCGCAAGGAATGCCTGGAATTGATCCGGCAGTGGGGGATGAGGGATTAAGCATTAGAGATTAGGCATTAGGGATTAGATATGGTGACAGGGCCGCGTTCCTGTCACCTTTACGCATTTTCCCAAAAAAAGCTACAAGTAAGGTGAAGGACCTTCAACCATCAAGCTTAAGGAGCCACGCATGCATACGGAACAGAAACAATCTGCTATTCTCCCCGAAGAAGCCCTGATCCGGCTTTTTGAGGAGCGCCGGGAGGAGGCCATCTCCCATACCCAGGAAGCCTACGGCCCCTGGCTGGAGCAGTTCGCCGCCCGTTTCCTGACAGACCACCGGGACCGGGAGGAAGCGCTGGCGGATGCCCTTTTGGGGGCCTGGAATGCCATTCCGCCCCATCGGCCAATCTCCCTGAAAGCTTTCCTCACCACGCTCCTGCGCCGCGCCTGCATCAAGAGGCTGCGGCATCAGAGCCGGAAAAAGGAAGTGCCGAAGGAGCACCTGCTGGCCCTGGAGGAATTGGAGGAGGTACTGCCGGATACCGGAGAGGTGGAGGATGAACTGCTGGCGCAGGAGCTGTCCCGCACTCTGGAGGATTATCTCTGGGAGCAGGAGCCCCGCCGCAGAAAAATCTTTCTCCTGCGGTATTATGAGAGCCGGCCCGTGGCGGAGGTGGCAGAGCTGCTGTCTGTGAGTAGGTCCACCGTGGAAAAAGAGCTGAAGACTCTGCGGACCGCCCTGCGGGAACGCTTGGAAAAGGAAGGTTATGCAATATGAGACTATGGGATAATGCCTTAAACGGCTTAAGTGAGAAAATGATTGAGGAAAATCTGGAGAATGGGACGGAAAGAACCGTCCCCATGGCACCGACGGATCGATCCGAAGGCTACGGCCCCCGGCACTGGATCAAGTGGTGCGCTATTTCCGCGGCGGTGCTGATGCTGATTGCCGGCCTGTCCATGCTGCCGGGCTGGCTGCGGCAAAACCGGGGCCCGATGGTCTTCAGTACAAGCACACAGGTTTGTGCCTTGCCCACCGTTACTGCTCCTGCCACCGCAGCCCCCTGCACCACCGTTTCCGGGGAAGTCGGGTTAGAGAAGGAGTACCGGACACGGATTGAGGACAGTGTTTATCAAAGTTATCAGGCAACGCAGGTTTGCGAGGCGCAATATGTGGGAGATCTTTTGGGTACTGTCACGGTGGAGGCCGGCTGGCAAAACGGCGCCGGAGAATATCTGGGGCAGCCGGAGCAGCTTAAAGCTCAAGTTTATAGTTTGAAGCCCGTTAGGCCGGAGATCGCTGTCTGTCTGAAGTTTCTGGATAAGGGCGAAGCCCTGACCACGGAGCATTATTATGTATATCATGCCCCAGATTCCGGTTTGGATATCATGTCTCTGGGGGCCCATCTGGGCTGGTGGACCTGGCCGCCGGAAGCGCCGGAGGGGGAAGGGGGCACCGTAACAGGCTATACCATGCCCGTTCCCACCACCGGAGCGACCATAGGGGAGTAGTTGCTGTCAGCCGCCCCTACTTTCGGATAAACACCCGCTTTCCCCGGTGATAAGTGTCCAGCACCTGGATTTCGTGCAATTTCTCCGGCTCGGTCCGGAAGGGATTTTGCGATAGAATCACAAAATCCGCCTGATATCCCGGCTGCAGCGCCCCGCTTATCCCCTCCCGGAATACGGCCCGGGCAGAGGCCTTGGTAAAGCTATCCAGGGCCTCCTGCACCGTGAAAGCCTCCCCGGGCAGGTAAGGGCCGGTGCCGTCTAAGGAGCAGCGGGTCACGGCGCACTGGATGCCCGCCATCACATCCGGCAGCTCCACGGGGCAGTCAGAGCCGTTGGACACGGTGACGCCCTGCTTCATCAGGCTCTTCCAGCTGTAGCTGCTTCCCGCCAATTCCGGCGGCACCAGTTTCTCCACGATATGATTATCATAATCCAAAAAGATGGACTGGGCATACACATGCAGTCCCAGCCGGGCCATGCGCTCCAACTGCTCCGGGCGGGAGATTTGGCAATGGACTATGCCGTGGCGGTGGTCCCCCCGGGGATGGGCAGTGACAGCCTCTTCTATGGCGTCCAGCACCTCCTCCAGGCAGGCATCCCCGATGGCATGCACCGCCACCTGCATGCCCCGGGCATGAGCCAGGCCGATCATGGTTTTCAAATGCTCCGGTGTAAATAAGGAAAAGCCCCGCTCTTCCGTTCCCAGATAAGGCATAGAAAGATGAGCGGTGCGGCTCCCCAGGGAGCCGTCTCCCAGCATCTTTAAGGGGCCGATGCGGAAACAATCCCCCCCGGCGCCGCTGATATCCTCGGCCTCCAGAAAGGCCTGCAAATCTTTCAATTCCGTGAAATTGCACTGCTCCGTCACATCCAGGCTCAGTTCCCCGGCAGCTTCCAGCTCCCGGTAGGCCTGGTTGATCAGCTGCCAGGGCACTCCTCTAAAGGTGCTGTAATCATCGCTTTGCACCCCGGTAATGCCGTAGGCGTGCACCGCCCGGATGGCCCGGCGCAGCATATCCTTGATATCCTCCGGGCCCGGCTGGGGCATCACGGAATTTAACAACTCAATGGCATTTTCGTACAGGCGGCCGTCGGGCTCGCCCTCTTCGTCCCGGCCAATGGCGCCCCCTTCCGGATCCGGGGTATTTCTGTTTATCCCCGCCAGCTTCAGCACCGCCGAGTTCACCACACAGGAATGGCCGCAGGCCCGGGTAATCATCACCGGGACATGCTCCGATACCTGATCCAGATCCCTCCGGGCGGGCATGCGCTTTTCATCCCGGAAATAATCCTGGTTCCAGCCCCGGCCCTTTAACCACTGGCCCGGGCGGGGCGGATTCTCCGCCAGAAAATCCTTCAGATACGCCAGCAGCCCCGCCAGAGAATCCGTATGCTCCCCCAGCCGGGCGCCGCTTAAGGTCTGACCGTAGTTTAAGAGATGCATGTGGGAGTCATGAAAGCCGGGGCAGACAAAGCAGCCCCCCAGATCCAACAGCTCATCTCCGGATTCCGCCATTTCCAGCATTTCCCGGGAGGAGCCGCAGGCCAGAATCCGGCCCGCCTCCGCTACGAAGGCCTCCTGCAAGGGCAGGCTGCCGGTATAGATCTCGCCGTTGTAGT
>CADBFP010000019.1 GCA_902793995.1 uncultured Lachnospiraceae bacterium
TATAATGCTTTTCATAGGGACACTCCTCCGGATGGTTTATTTGATACTCGCTAAAGTAATCTTACCACAAGAGGGTGTTCCCTTTTTAATTCTCCTACAATTATTTTACACTATGACACAGGATATGGTGTGGAAATCCCAGACCTTCCTCTTGCAAATAACTTGCTATCAATCCCATAAAATTGTATAATCAAAACATGACAATCCTGCGAGGTAATTCCGTGAAGAAAAAAATCTGCCTGATCTATACCGGCGGCACCATCGGCATGGTCAAAAGCGAAAAGGGCTATGTGCCCAGCGAGGACGCTTTTTTGAAACTGCTTTCCCAGCTGCCGGAGTTTTCCAATCCGGCCTTTCCGGATTATGAAACCATTGTGTTTACCCCCCTGCTGGATTCCAGCGATATTGCGGTAGAGGAATGGAACAAGATGGGCCGGACCATTGCTTCCCGCTACGCGGCCTGCGACGGTTTCGTGGTGCTCCACGGCACGGATACCATGGCCTACTCGGCTTCCGCCCTTTCTTTTATGCTGGAAAACCTGGAAAAACCGGTGATTTTCACCGGCTCCCAAATCCCCCTTTACGAGCTGCGCAGCGACGGACGGGACAATTTGATCTCCGCTATGCTGCTTGCGGCATCGGAACATATCCGGGAGGTCTGCATTTATTTCGGCGGCCAGCTCTTAAGAGGCAACCGGGCCACCAAGCTCTCCTCCGACGGCATGCACGCCTTCGATTCGCCCAATTATCCGCCTTTGGTAAAGGCCGGCATCGATTTTAAATTCCGTTTGACGGCGGACCTGCCCCCTGCAAACGGCCCCTTCCGCTTCCAGCCCTTTGAGGCCATGCCCCTGGGAGTCCTGAAGGTGTTTCCCGGCATCCAGTTCGACCTCTTTGAATCCATTATGACAGAATCCCTCCGGGGCGTGGTGCTGGAGAGCTTCGGCGCCGGCAATGTGCCCAGCGCCCGAACCGCTCTCCTGCCCGTACTAAAAAAGGCCCACGATCACGGGACCTTAGTGGTGGTGCGTTCCCAATGTCCGGAAGGCAAAGTGAATCTGGGTTCTTACGCCGCCAGCCTCTCCTTAAAGGAAATCGGTGCGGTGGACGGCGGGGATATGACGACGGAAGCGGCTCTGGCCAAGCTCTATTATCTTTTCAGCAAAGGTGAAAAGCCGGAAGATGTCAAGGCCTTAATGGAAGCCAATCTGCGGGGAGAGCGAAGCTAAGGAAGCGCAGATCAATCTTCATGCACCGCTTCTGCTGCTTTGTTTTTCTTCCTGCGCCGGATCAGCCAGGCTGCCAGACAGGCCCCCAGCAGAACGCCTCCCGCCGCCGCATAAGGCCAAATCAGGGGGCGTTCTTCTTTGATCAGAACATAAAAGCCGCCGCTCACCCCCTCGAAAACCAGATAGGAAGCTTCCCGGGTCCAGGGGATCTCCACGGGAACGGAGCCGCTGACATCATACAAAAGGCCCCCCTCTGCCCTTAAATGGATTTTCAGGCTTTCCTGATACCCCGGCACCTGCAGCTGATAAAACCCCAGCAGCCCTCTTCCCTCTGTCAGAAGTGGCGCAGCCTTTTCTTTCAATTCCTCCTCCGAAAGCCATCGGACCTCCAGCCTATCTTCTTCCGAAAAAACGCCTTCCACCAAAACCAGAGGCGGATCCAGTCCATCGGATAAGGTAGACAGGGGCCTCACGTAGCTGCCCCGCACGGTCCTACTGAAATAAATATGGGTCCGGTCAAACTCCTCCCAGCGCCAGATGCGGCCATCCTTATCTGCCACTACCGGCAGGCTCTCCAGCCCCGTGCCGAAAGGAACGCTCCGGGTTTCCAGCAGCACGCCTTCCACTTCAAAGCGCACTTCCACATCCTTCAGCAGCTGACTGCCGGCGCTTTTTGCCACCAGTTCTTCAAATTCGATCCGTTCCGCCTCTCCGGCAAAGCTGAAGCCGTTAACGCCTCCCACCGGGCTTTCTGCGTAATAATTCTTCCGGACCTCTCCCTCCGCCTGACCGGCGATGGCGCCCTGGAAGGCCCCCTGACTCTCAAAGTAGGGCAGGGCCAGACAGTCTTTAATATCCTGCCCCAGGCCGGCAATGCCGCCCAAATAGCTTGCCCCCTTCAGATTGTTGCGGGCGGTTGAGGAGGCAATGAGCCCTTCGCAACGCCCGGCAATGCCCCCGGCATAGCCTTCCGCCGCCTCTATGGATCCGGCGGAGAGGCCGGAAAGCACCGCGCCGTAATCCATGCGTCCCGCAATGCCGCCGGCAGCGCTGCGGACCGCAGATATGTCCCCGTAGTTCTCGCAACGGCGGATCACGGCGAAGATCAGATACTCCGCCCCCACGGCCAGGGACTTTAAGGAAAGCTCGTCCTCCGGATCCGTGGAGATCTCCAAAGCTATGCTCCCCACGACTCCGCCCACATTGGTCTCCGCCTGGACAGAACCGTAGTTCAGGCAGCGGTCCACCGCGCCTTTTGTGCGGCTTTCATCCTCCAGGGCGGAAATATCCCGGGCCCGGGGCAGGCCTTCACCGCCGCTTGTAACGCCGTATACCGTATCCAGCAGAGTCAGACTCAGGGAAAAGGCCGCGGCGGCAATATCCTTGATATCCTGCAGCAACGCCACATCCGCCAGGTCCGCATTTAGGGATCCTACCCTTGTATTCAAAGCATCCAGTTCCTCAAAAAATCGTTTCATAGCCTGGGACTGGGCTTCGCTGATGGTCTTAAACTCTAACGCCTCCTCCTGGCCCGCGGCGGAAAAATAGCCGGAAAGGGATGAAAAGGCACCGGAAAGGTTCCATAAAGCCCCCCGAAGGGCTTCGCTCAGCCCCTTGCTGCTGTCTGCGGCCTCCGACAGTTTTTCTCCTGCCCCCTTCAGATGGGACAGGGCATTCTCCATATGAGAGGCGGTGTCTTCCAGGGAAGAAAGAGCCGGCTTGATGCCGCTGACAGCCTCTCCTATATGCTGCACGGCCTGGCCGATCAGGCCCGCATCCAGCTGGGCCGCCGTCACATCCAGGGTGGAGGCCAGGGTGGTAAAGGCGGAACCGATCTGCGCGAAAGAATTGTTGAAAGCCGGCGTATTGCTTTGGAAGATCCCCAGGAAATCCTGCAGGGTATCATAGATCAGCCGGCGGTATGCTTCAGCCGGGTCTTCCTCCTTATCCGGATCCGGTAAAGGCCCCATCTTAAAGCCCGCTAGATCTCCGCCTAAGCCACCGAAGGAAGACGCCAGCCCGGAGAAGGAGGCGGACAGGTCGGACAAAGCCTTTTTTTCGTCCTTCAGATTTTGATCCACATCCCCTAAAGCCTTAAAAGCGGCGTCCGCCTGCCCCAGAGAGCTCCGGGCTGTGGCAAAAACTTCCCGCAAAGAAGCCAGGGAAGCCTTAAAGTCATCACTCCCGGAGCCCGCCTCCGAGATCATGCATTTCAGGATTTCCGTCATATCCTCAAAGATGCTGAGGGTATTGCCGATGCCGGAAGAAAAAGCGGAAAGCTTGTCCGTCACCGGCGCCATCCCCTTCATAAAAGCCTGCAGACGGCTGCTGATCTGATTCACCGCTCCCAGGTTGCCGTTTACCCAGTCTTCCGTTTCCTGGCTGATCACGGCCACTTCCCCCCGGATCAGCCCGAAGCTGTCTCTTAGCGCTTCCAGATCCGTCATCAGGGAGGACTGGCTCTCTATGCCATGGAGCGCCGCCGTATCAATGGCCTGGTGAAGATCCTCCAGCTGCTGATTCAGCAGTTCCAGGCGGGCGGTGGAATAGGACCAGCTGCCTTCCGGCTCCATCTGGCCGACGATGCCGCCGGTATCCTTCCGGCCCTTTACCGTCCCTTCGTTCCGGCAATCTGCCACATGGCCGCTCATACGGCCGGCTATGCCCCCCACATTGTATGCAGTGCGGGTATAACCCACGCCCCCCCGGTTTTCGCAGCCGCTGATGCTGCCGCTGCTAAGGCCCGCTATGCCGCCGATATCCGTTATATCCAGGATCTCCTCGCCGTTCAGCACGCTGACCACATATTCCGTCTGGGAGCTGACCTGGTAAACCGTATTTACCTCTGCCTCGTTAACACTGTTTTCGATGAGGCCCGCATTTTCCCCGGCAATCCCACCTATGCGGTGCTGGCCTCCCACATAACCGGCAGCGCTGCATCCGCTGATCACGCCCTCCGGACCGTTGAGCCCCGCCAGGCCCCCCGCCAGGCGCTTGCCTTCCACCCGGCCGCTGAAACGGCAGTTTTCTATCCGTCCCTCGTTCTGCCCGGCCAGACCGCCCAGGGTCTCAGCGCTGCCGGAGATCATACTGGCTTCCAGATTCAGATTCTTGACGCTGCCCCCCGGCAGGATCCGGCGGAACAGGCCCATCACCGCCCCGGCTTCGTCGATTGTGAGGCCGCTGATGCGGTGGTCCTGCCCGTCAAAAACGCCCTGCCACAAAGGGATCATGGCGTTTTCCGTCCCGCTCAGATCCAGATCTGCCGTCAGCAGGACCTTAAGCCCCTTGGAGTAGGCATCCGACTCGCAGGCCTTGGCCAGAGCCTCCCACTCCTGGGCCGTGGCGATCTCCAGTTTGGTTTCCGCCTTTGCCGTCAGGGAAACAGGCAGCAGAGCCAGAAGAAAAAGCAATACAAATAAAGCCGCAAGCCGTTTGTTCATTCTTCCTCCCCCCCTTTCAGCGAGATGGAAAACCTTGTTTTGTCAATGGCTTTATCCAAAAGCAGGATCAGCTGAGGCAGCACGCTCAGCACCATTATCATGGAGATCAGAGCGCCCCGGCCTACTGCCAGGCCTATATGCCCCACATAGACATCCGTCACCAAAAAGGCGATCAACAGGCCGGACACCGCCATAATAGTCCCGCTGGTCACCACCGTGGGGAAGGACTCCCGGATGGCCTGGATCATAGCCTCCTTCTTCGGCAGTTCCCGCCGGGCCAGCTGATAATGATCCATCAAAACAATGGCATAGTCGATGGTGGCCCCCATCTGGATAGCGGAAACGATCATATTGGTCACAAAGGAGGGGGCATCCCCCGCCAGATAGGAACAGGCAAAATTGATCCAGATGCTGCCCTGGATCACAAATACCAGGATCAGCGCCCCGATAAAGGAACGGAAGGTGAAGATCAGGATGATAAACACAAAGCCGATGGTGAGGAAATTAATCTTGGACATATCTGCCATATAGGAAGCCTTCAGATCCATGGCGCTGGTGATATAGCCGATGATCAGCGGTTCGCCCTCCCGGTAATACTCCGTCAGCAGACTGCGAAGTTCCCCTATGAAAGCGCTGCTCTCTTCTCCTTCCTCCGGCAGGCCGGTGATGAGGATCATCCTGTCGTAGTTCTCCCCCCGCAGCTGGCCTACGCCCCGTTCCAGATCCTTCCTGAGGGTCTGGATCTGCTCCGTCTTGCTCTCGCTTAAGGAGACCACGCCCCGGTCCATCAGGGTGAAGAGGTACAGGAACATCTCATACAGAGGCACTTCGTAATTCTCCGCACTGTTGAAAATAGCCTGGTATTCCTCATGCTGCAGGCCGTAGGACTGGTACAGCAGACGGGCGGCTTCGTAGTCGATATTCAGCAGCTGGGCAAACATACGGGGCGTATACGCATCGGTCAGGACCCGGCCCTCCTCCACTTCAATGCTGGCCAGGCCGGTTGTGGTCTTAACCTGGGGCATCTGGAGGGCTTTTTCCAAAAATGCCTTTTCCGCGGCATAGTTGCCGGCAGGCACCAGCACCGCCACCAGAGTATCGCTGTCAAAGGTATCGGCGATTTTGTGCATGGCCGCCCGTCTCTCATTGTAAACCAGCTCGTTGACCCCCATGTCGGAAAAGGCGTAGGGAACATTCCGGGCGGCTATGAAGGCCGGCGGCAGAAGCAGCAGGAAGGGCACAACAAAGAGTACCTTGCTTTTCACCAGAAAACGCCCCCAGCCGGAGGTGTCCGGCACAAAGCTTCTGTGGGAGAAGCGCTTGATAGGGCCGGCAAATACCAGCATCAGACCGGGCATCAGAAGGAACACGGTGATCAGGCTGAAGAAAATCCCCTTGGCCAGCACCGCGCCTAGATCGTAGCCCAGGCGGAAGTGCATCAGGGTCAGAGCCACCAGACCGGCTATGGTAGTCAGACTGGAGGAGGCAATCTCCGGAATAGCCTTCGCCAGGGCCTCCACCAGAGCCTCCCGGGCCGTTCCGAAGTTTTTGCTTTCGATCTCGTAGCGGTTGGAAAGAATGATCACATAGTCGATAGCCAGGGCCAGCTGCAGGATCACCGCAACGGAATGGGTGATGGAAGAAACGGTGCCCAGCCAGAAATTGGTGCCCATATTCAGCAGCGCCGCCACGATAAAAACGATAAAGAAAATGATGACTTCAAAATAACTGCGGGATGTGAGCAAAAGGACCGCCACCACCACGGCAATAGCCAAAAGGATGACCAGGGTCATTTCTCCGGCCAGTCTGTCCGAGTAGGTTTCCGATGCATCCTCCACAATATAGGCATCAAAACGCTGGGAAAGAGCATAGATAGCCGCCAGGGCTTCCGGATCCTTCACCCCGTCAAAGGTAACGGTGATCAGGGCAGAGGCATTTTTGTAATGACCGCCGGTATCGTCAAAGGCCACCTCCGCCACATGGGGCAGGGGCCTAAGCTCCTCCGCCACCGCCAGCGCCGTTTCGTAGGTCACATTGACCAGCATCACATCCACCACATCATAGGCGGTGAATTCCTCTTCCATAATGCTGAGACCCTTCCGGGTCTCCGTATCGGGAGGCAGAAAGGCGGTAATGTCCGAATTGATTTTCACCCGGTTCAGGGAGAGGCCGCAGTAAAGACAGGCCAGGGCAAAGAGCAGAAAAATAAGATAGCGGAACCGAAGGATTCCGCTGGCTAAAGAACGCATGAAAACAGCCCGTTTTTCCATATAATCCCTTCGCTGTTCAGGGACGGACGATTTGTTCCCGATGATATCACCGGAGGATCTACACCAGTCCGTCCTCTTTAATGGAATAATTCATCAGCTCCATTTCGGCGGAGATGTCCATCATATCGTTTTCATATACATTGGCCAGTTGCTTTTCCGTGGCTGTCTTGATATCCGCCAGATGGGCCATGACCTTGTCCTTCAATTCCGCATGCTCCACGCCGCTTTCGGAAATCTGGCGGTACTTGGAGAGAATGCTTTTCTGCGTAGGCATATAGTATTGCAGAAACATTTGGGCATCCCCGATCCGGGAGGGCTCTGTTTTCAAAGCGGAAAGCACTTTTTCCATAATGCCGCAGATTTCGTTGCTGGCATTGCGGATTTCCGGCTCCTTAATGCGGGCGTTTAAGACTCTGAGGCTGGTCAGCTCTTTCCGGGCCTGAGCCATCACCTCCGCATCCGCCGGATCCATTCCGGCTACTTCCGCCTTGTTTTTCGCCTCGTCATGACTGTTTTTCAGGGAAATAAACATGATGGCTGCCACAATCACCAGCAGCGCCCCCATCACAATCCCGCCGGTTATCACCAGGCTGGGCAATTTGCCGAATAAAGCTACCAAAGCTATCACCACCCCCAAAGGAATCAGCCAGGAAAAGGCCGAACCGTTCTTGTTATTCATATCATCCTCCCCGGCGCCTGGCGCCTGCGGTCATTTTCCCGCTTATTGTAGCAAATATAAAACGCTTTGTCATTCTTTTTCTGTTCTTTCAGAATCGGGCTTTAATAACTGGGCACCGGCAGAGGGCGGCTCTTATCAAAAACCGTCTCCGTATCAAAGAAAATATCGCATTTGTCTTTCTTATAATACATTTCATATCCGTCCAGATTCACCCTGCCCTGGCGTAAAAATCCTTCACCGCCGTCGAACTGCACCCAGGGGATATTAAAGGAGTCCACAGGGCAGAAGTATTTGAAACCCATTTTCTTCAAAATGGGGTATGCCGGAGAATATCCTGATGCATTCGGATCTGTGGAATAGGGACGCCAGCTGCCGAAATCCACCCCGAAGGCAAAGATCAGAATATCCGTGTCGTTTCCCAGAAGGCTGTCCACTTCATTCTTCCACTTGGTCATATCATTTTCCAGCCAGCCGATATCCACCTTCCCCATATTGATATGTCCCCAGCTATGGGAGGCAAATTCCCAGCCCAGGGCTTCCATTCGGGCGGCCACCTTGGTGGCGGCGGCCCGCTCTTCTTCCACATTGATGGAGGCGTAGGCCGGCTTATAATCCGGGTCCGCCGGATTTCCGTACATGGGTGCGGTGCGGTAGCCCAGAATCCCCTCATAGCCCGTCAGGGCAATGCAGCCCCGGGCCCCTTTGTAGGAGAAATCCGGATGTTTCCTGATAAAGCTCTCCAGCAGAGGCACCACATCATAATCTCCGGTGACCACGGAACCGTCCCGGTTTTTATATTCGCAGGTGGGATAACCGTCTTCTCCGATGAGGATCTTGGTGGCAAAGCCGTCTCCGGTCATATATTCGTAATAGGATACATCATCAATGGAAAGCACAAAGGGCTTTTTGCCCTCCGGCAGGAAGATATTGCCTTTCACGAACTCGCCGGCCTCGTTGGTATAGGCCATATCATGCAGCTTTACCAGCACGAAGCCCCTCTCGTACATCTGCTCCATCATGGCATTGAACTCGGAAACGGTGGTCATTACCTGATTATAGCCGTCCCGGTCCGCAGGATCCGAAAAGGCCAGCTCCGTATCCACAATCAGGGAGTGGAAAAACACATGATAGACTTCCGTAATATCCACCTTTTTCAAAGTGGTTTTGATCCGCAGATAGTCCTGATATGCCTCCTGCAGCACTGAGGAACGGCCATATTCCCCCTGGCTTTGCAGAAAGGCCATGGCGCCGTCGTAATCATAGGATGCCGCCAGCCGGGAAGCCTGCTCCAAAAGGGGGGCGTAGCGGGCTTTTTCGTCCTCCGTAGTGGGAGGCGCCGTGGTACTGGCCGCCATCTGCGTAGGGGCGGTGGTGGTAGTCTCTAAAAGGGGATCGTCCATTACGGAGCTGACCCAGCCTTTTATGCCCCGGTAAGCAGCCCGGATGCCGAAAAAGAGGCCGACGCACAGGCCTAGGCACGCAAAGCCGAACAGAAAACGCATGGCGATGGCCTTGCGGCGCCGTCTTTGTCTTTCTGTCTGAGGGCTATACTTTCCTTTGCTTGCCATCTCCGTCTCCTTTCTGTCAGTCCCCCGGGAATCCTTCCGGATATAAAGCAATTTCCATCAGGCACAGCCCCTGGGGCGGCGCTGTAGGCCCTGCCTGGGACCGGTCCCGGGCGGCCAGAATATCCGGCAGATCTTCCGGCCTCTTCTGCCCCAGCCCCACCTGAATCAAAGTCCCGGCTATGATTCGGACCATATTATACAAAAATCCAGTGCCCCTAACCCGTATGCGCAGATAGGGATCCTCTTCTTCCACCTCTAAGGAAATAATGCGCCGCACTGTGGTCTCCGCCTGGGAGCCTGCCGCGCAAAAGCTTTTGAAATCCTGCTCGCCCACCAGATACTGCCCTGCCGCCCGCATGGCCTCCGCATCCAATGGACGGTAAAAATGGGTGGCAAAACGCCGGGTCAGGGGGTTGGGCAAACGATCCCGGTACAGGGTGTATTCGTAAGTTTTGATGCTGTCGCAGCGGCGGGGATGAAAGTCCGGCGCCACTTCCCGGGATGCCCGCACCACGATATCCTCCGGCAGCCGGCCCTGCAGGGCCAGGGCTATTTTCTCCGGGGGAATGGGGGTTTCGCTGTCAAACACGCATAAGTTGCCCAGGGCATGGACCCCGGCATCCGTGCGGGAGGCGCCGGATACCCGGATGGGTTCCCTCAGCAGTTCGCCAAGGGCCTGGTTCAGCACTTCCTCTATGGTGATTCCGGTGGGTTCCAGCTGCCAGCCATGGTAGGCAGTGCCTTCATAAGCCACCGTCAGCATGATTCGTTTCATAAATAATCCAATCCCCGCCCCTACGGCTGCAAACTCCACTCATCCTCATAGGGGCGATTATTAATCGCCTTAAACCCTTCATATGTCGGAAACTTCCGGCAAAACACATTTTACAGCACACACATCAAAACAAAATACAAAATCGTCACCGCCACAAAAAGATAATCCCTCCGTTGAAACTTTAAAGGTTTCATCCTGGTTCTGCCCTCTCCCCCGTGATAACAGCGGGCCTCCATAGCGGTGGCCAGTTCACCCGCCCGCCGGAAAGCGGAAACAATAAGGGGCACCAACACGGGAATCAGGGCCTTGGCCCGGCGCACTAAATTGCCGCTTTCAAAATCCGCCCCCCGGGCCATCTGGGCCCGTTCAATCTTATCCAGTTCCTCCGTCAACACCGGCAGAAAGCGCAGGGCGATGGACATCATCATGGCGATCTCGTGCACGGGAATCTTGATGATTTTCAAAAACGAAAGCCCCTGTTCCAGACCATCCGTCAAGCCCGTAGGAGTCGTGGTGAAGGTCAACAGGGAAGATCCTAAAAGCAAAAGCACCAGCCTGAGGGCCATTTTCCCTGCCTGAATCAAGCCCTCTTCCGTAATGCGGATAAACCAAAAACTGGCCACCACCCGGCCGGGGGTCAGAAACATATTCAGCAGCACGCTGAATAAAAGCAAAAACAGAATGCCCTTTAAGCCCCGGAACATATATTTGAGAGATATCCGGGACAGGGCAATCAAACTGCCCATATATAAAATGGCGGCTGCGTACCCCAAAAGGCTCCCCGTCACAAACAGGGAGATGAGATACAGCAGCGTGGAGAGCAGTTTCGCCCGGGGATCCAGGCGGTGCACAAAGGAATCCACCGGGTAATACTGCCCCAGGGTCAGGTCCTTGAACATGGATAGCCTTTCTCCCGCTTATTCGTTAATCATCCGCAGGGTTTTGATCCGCTGGTCTTCCAAAGGCTTATCTCTGAAATCCGTCTTGGCGCCGGCAATCCGGTCCACCACTTCCAGCCCCCGGGTCACCTTCCCGAAGGCGGCATACTGCCCGTCCAGATGAGGGGCATCCGCATGCATAATAAAGAACTGGGAGCCGGCAGAATCCGGAATCATGGTCCGGGCCATGGAAATCACGCCCCGGGTATGCTTGAGGTCGTTTTTCACGCCATTGGAGGAAAACTCCCCTTTGATGGTATAGCCCGGTCCGCCGGCGCCGGTGCCTTCGGGGCACCCCCCCTGAATCATAAAGCCGGGAATCACCCGATGAAAGGTCAGGCCATCATAAAACCCCTGACCGGCCAGCTTTTCAAAATTCTCCACGGTAAGGGGCGCCGTTTCCGGATACAGCTCCAGTTCGATTTCGCCGCCGTCTTCCATGGTAATCAATACTTTGCTCATAGGAATCTCCTTCTTGATTTCTCAAAAAAGATTGTATCACAAGTTCTAAAAGGAAACAAGCCTCATCCCCCAGCACAGTGCCATGGTCAGCAGCATATCCGGCAGGGTATTGCCCACCGGCAGATCCACCTGCATCAGCAGCCGGTAAGCCGCAAAACCAATTACCCAGATCAGCAGGTTTTTCCAATGAAAATCCTTTCCGCTTCTATCCTGCTTCAGGATAAAAAAATCCGCTATCTGAATGGCTATCATGGGAGCGAACACGGAACCGATGAGATACAGGAAATCCGTAATGTCTTCCATAGGGAACAAGACGGCGCCGGCGGTGCCTAAAAGGGCCGCCCCCACCGCCACCCATTTTCCGGGAATTTTCTTCGAGATAGACTCGCTGGAAACGCCGGCGGAGTAGGCATCCATAAAGGTGGTGGTGACCGTGGAAAGAACAATGATCAAAAGACCGGCCGCTCCCAGCCCCGCCTTCAAAATGATTTGCGCAATATCCGATTCCCCCGCAAAGATGGCAGCCCCCATACCGATGGCGTACATCCAGCAGCTCACCAGGCCGTAGGTCAGAGCGCTGACGGCGGTGGCCTTCACCGGCTTTTCCGCGCTGCGGGTATAATCACTGATAAGAGGCAGCCAGGACAGAGGCATGGCCACGGACAATTCCACCGCAGCCCCGAAGCTCAGTCCCTCGCCGGCACCTTCCAGGCTTACGGCTCCGCCTTTGAATATCACGACGCTCAGCACGATGGTCAGAATAAAGAGAGCGGACATGGCTACCAGATTCAGCTTTTCCAGATTCTTAATGCCAATGAGAATCCATAAAACAATCAGGCCGCCTATCAATAAACACCAGAGCCAGCGCCCTGCCTGCAGAACCCCCTCCGCCGCCAGCGCCCCGTCATAAATCATGATAGCGGTCCAGCCCAGAAGCTGCAACACATTCAGCAAGGCAAAGAGCAAAGCCCCTTTCCCGCCGAAACTCATCTTCACGGTTTCCATGGCGCTTTTTTCCGTCCGGCCGCCGATGAGGCCGGCCAAAAAGAGCAGCACGCAGCCGATTCCATGGCCGATTACAATGGCCAGCAGACCTTTTCCGAATCCCAAGGGCGCAAAGTAGGTGCCGGTCAGGATCTCTGCCAGGGATACCCCGGCGCCGAACCAAATCAGGCCGTTGGCCAAAACCGATGTCTTCTTTCCTTCTCCGCTCACCCCTGTTTCTCCTCCGCAAATACCCCGCTAAGGGCGAAATTATGAGCCATAGGCCCGGCCCCGGCCCCCAAATCCAGCATGGCCGCCAGCGCCCCGGAAATATAAGCTTTGGCCCGTTCCACGGACTCCTCCATACTAAAGCCCTTGGCCAGATTTGCCGCTATGGCGCTGGATAAGGTGCAGCCGGTACCGTGGGTGTTGGGGTTGGGGATGCGCTTACCGAAAAACCAGCGCAGATTCCCGGCCTCGTAAAGCAGATCATTGGCATCATTCACCGCATGGCCGCCCTTTAAGAGCACGGCGCAGGCAAAACGCTCTCCGATTTCCCGGGCCGCCGCCTCCATGTCCTCTCTTGTTTTAATGGGCCGTTCCCATAGCACTTCCGCTTCCGGCACATTGGGCGTCAAAATATCTGCCAGAGGAAACAGTTCCCGGCAGAGGGTCTCAACCGCCGCCTCCTCAATCAGCCGGGCGCCGCTGGTAGCCACCATCACCGGGTCCACCACTATCCACTTAGGCTGAAACTGCCGAAGCTTCTCCCCAATCACCCGGATAAGCCCCGAAGAAGCTACCATCCCGATTTTCACGGCCTCCGGCCTTAAATCGGAGAAGACGCTGTCTATCTGCCTGCCCAAAAAATCAGGTGTCACTTCATAAATACCTTGTACACCCGTAGTATTTTGCGCAGTCAAAGCCGTAATGGCGCTGGCGGCAAAAACCCCGTTCATGGTCATGGTTTTGATGTCCGCCTGGATACCGGCCCCGCCGCCGGAATCGGATCCGGCAATGGTCAGTACGATTTTCATGGTCTCTCCTTATCTCGAAAGCTGCTTATCCAATGCCGCAAGATCCATATAATCCCGCAAATACAGCTGTGCCGATGCTTTCATTTCCTCCTGCTTCTCCTCGCTGTAGGCATCATACACGCCCACGGTGACAAAGCCCGCCTTTTTTGCGGTCCTTAAAGCATGCAGGGCATCCTCAAATACCAGGGTCTCCTCCGGCTTGCATCGAATCCTATTAGCCGCTTCCAGGTAAATACGGGGGCTGCTTTTTCCCTCTCCTGCCTCCGCAGCGGTGACGATTCCCTCAAAAAAGTCCAGCAGGCCATGGCGCTTTAGGCCCGCTTCCACCAAAGGCCTGTCCGTCACGGTAGCCACCATCATGGGAATCCCCTTCATTTGCAGCGCATCCAGCAACTCGAAAATGCCTTCTTTCTTCTCAATCTCGCTTTCGTAAAAGGCCTTCATCACAGCATTGCAGCCCTGCAGAATCTCCTCCGGGCTTTGGCGCACGCCGCATTCCCGGATCAGGTAATCCGCCGCCTCCGGCAGGGTCATTTCAAAGATTGCCTGGGCCATCCCCGGCCGGGGCGCAATGCCCAGCCCTTCCAAATACTTTTCCGCCGCCTTTTCCCAATGTCCGTTGGAATCCAGCAACACACCGTCCATATCAAAAATCGCGCCACGAATCATACGCCTAATACCTCCTCCACCTGCCGCCTCAAGGATCTGGCCGCTTCTTCTATATCCTCTGCCGCAAAGATGGCGCTGACCACCGCCGCTCCGTCTATGCCGCTGTCTGCCAGTTGCGGCAGGGTCTCCCGGGAGATGCCGCCGATGGCCACCACCGGGATGGAAACCGCCTCACAGATAGCCTTTAAAGTCACATAACTCACCGCCTCCGCGTCCGGCTTGGTGCCTGTATAAAATACTGCGCCAACACCCAGGTAATCTGCTCCGTCCGCTTCTGCCTGAAGCGCCTGCTCCACCGTCTGGGCGGAAACCCCCAGAATCATTTCCGGTCCGATCAAAGCCCGCACCAGAGAGGCGGGCTCGTCCGATTGGCCGATATGCACTCCGTCCGCTTCGCTTTTTATGGCGATTTCCACGGCATCATTCACAATCAGCGGCACCCCATAGCGGTCGCAGAGCCGTTTCAAACTGCGCGCCTCCCGAAGAAATGTTTCCTCATCCAGCTCTTTTTCCCGAAGCTGCAGGCAGGTAATCCCCCCCTTTAAAGCCTCTTCCGCCACCTCCTCCAGGCTTCTTTCTCCCAGCCAGGCCCGGTCGCTGACGGCATAAAGGGGCATCCAGTCTTTACAATAGTTCATACCTGGCTCCTTCTTCCAGCTGGGCGCCGCTCATATGATAAATGGCATCGATGATATAATTCCGGTAGCTGGCATTGCCCTCCAGGGGACTCAGGCGCTTATGGGCCAATTCTCCCGCCAGTCCCATGGCGCAAACCGCCGCGCAGACCGCCTCGAAAGGCTGTCCCGGGTTGGCTGCCAGAAAAGCGGTGGTCATGGCGGAAAGCATGCAGCCCGTGCCGGTTATGCGGCTCATCATGGGATGGCCGTTTTGAATCAAACAAACCCGGCGCCCGTCGGTAATCACATCCGTGGCTCCGGTGATGGCCACCACCGTCTCATACTCCTCCGCAAACTCCCTGGCAAAGCGGATCACGCTGTCCCGGTTGGAAGCATTCAGCTGATCCTCTTCATCCGCATCCACCCCTTTGGTGGTGCCGTTTCCATAGGCCAGGGTAATGATTTCCGAAATATTGCCCCGCACCGCCTCGAATTTCACCTCCTCCAGGAGATCCAGAGCCGTATCCGTCCGCAGCTCGGAAGCCCCGGCCCCTACCGGATCCAGCAGCACCGGGTGCCCCAGCTCATTGGCCCGGCCGCCTGCCAGAAACATGGACTCGATGGTCTGGCCGTTCAGGGTGCCGATGTTGATGTTGAGGCCTCCACAGATAGAGGTAATCTCTTCCACCTCTTCCGGGTCGTCGGACATGATGGGGGAAGCGCCGCAGGCCAGGAGGATATTGGCGCAGTCGTTCACCGTCACATAGTTGGTGATATTGTGGACTAGAGGTGTTTTGGTCCTTACATTTTCCAGGCAAATCGATAAGTTCATCATATGTGCTCTCCTTTTTTTAATTGAGATTCCAAAATCAACAGAATACCGCTTTCAAAGGCAATTTCCGCCTGATCCTCTGTCCAGACATTGCTGACGCCCAGGGGAAAACTGCTATCCAGACTAAGGTTTTTGCCATCATATTTCGTGCCCCTGAGGCTAAGACCCCCGCAGCGCTCCGAGAGGGAAAAGAGAGACAGGGACCACCCATCCCGCCGGGGCAGTTGATGGACTGCCGGCCCGGCGCTGACCAGCCCCCGGGTATCCGCCCCGTATAAGCACGCCACAGCCCCTCTCCGTGCCGCATAGGCTCCTGCCTGGATATTGGCCAGGCTGTGGTCCAAACGGCCTCCAAAGGCGCATAACAGGACCAGATGGCGGTATCCCCTTTTTAGGGCTTCCTTTACCGCCAGCATGGTGTCCGTATCATCCTTGCGGGTTGGAACCCTTTCCCAGGGCAGATGGGAGGGCGGCGGGGCAGAGTCAAAATCTCCTACTACCAGGTCCGGTATCAGCCCCATCCTTTCCGCATGCTGCCAGCCCCGGTCGCAGGCGATGATAAAGGCGGGGGCTTCCGTTTGGTATACTTCCGGCAATTCATGGTACTCGCCGCCGGAGATGATGAGGCAATATTCGTTCATTTATACTTCCTCCAGTCGCCCTCACCCACCACCGGCTTCGCCGGCGGTCCCCCCTCCCCCGCGTCCGGGGGAGGGCGTGCAGTCGCCCTAACAAAAAACCACCCCAAACAGGGTGGTTTTCCAAACCGCTTTCCTCTCCCTCCGCCGGCATTACCCGGATCAGGTAAAGGGTCGAAGCTTTTGCTTCCTCTCAGCCTGTCACACAAGCTCCCCTGTCGTTCTTAAGATATCACAAAGTTTTTTGCCTGACAAGCAGGAATTGTAATTTAGGATTAGGCATTAGGCATTAGGGATTTATGGGATTGCCTACTTCCTACTTCACTCCCGTGCTCCCGAAGCCGCCCCGGTTTTCCCACTCCAGCTGCTCTACCTGAATAAACTCCAGGGGCGGCTGATTGGCCATCACCCGGAACTGGCATATGCGGTCCCCTTTATGCACCGTCACCGGCCGGGTGGCCAGCATGGGCACAAACCATTCGTCTCCGTCTCCGCAGTAGGAACTGTCCACCACCCCTACGCTGTTGACTTGCAGCAGACCGAAATTTTTAAAGGTGCTGCTGCGGGGAGCCACATGGGCTTCATACCCCTCCGGCAGCTGCACTGCAATCCCTAAGGGAATCAGCTGGAACTCGCCGGCTTCAAAGGACACATCCCGGGCAGCTCTTAAATCAATCCAGTCGGATTTGCCTTCCACATATTCCAGAGGCGGCAGATCCGCTTCCAAGTAACGAACCTTTAACTGAATCATTACCGATCCCTCTTTAATGCCTGGCGGCGGCATACCCTGGCCTTTAAGATCTTGTTTTGATAAGCCATAAGGCCGCCGAAAGCCAGAGACAGAAGCAACAAAACCCCCATTATAATCAGCAATGCCGTATTCCAGCCGCTGCCCGTGCGGGAAGGTTCCGTTTCCGTAGAACGGACCGCCGTGGTGCTGCTTGCCTGGGAAGAGGGTCTGGCCGTACTGGTGGAATCATCTTTGACTGTTGTGCCTGGCACCGGCAGCGTAGATACGTCCTGAGAGACCATCGCCGAGGGTTCCGGCTGGAGATGCGTTGGCATGGGCGCCGATTTCCGCTCTATAGTGGTTGTCAGGGGATAGGTGACCAGTGGTACATTCCCCAGGGATGCCACCGCTTTCAAGCCTTCCTCTGCAGGCACCAATTCCCGGCGCCATTCCTTTTGGATATAGTCCTTGGGAACCAGAAGCGCTGCCCCCGTCGCAGTACGGGGCTCACCGGCCCGGAAACGCAGGGTGCATTCTTCCCCGGTTTTGTCGTCCTGCACATCGGCAGAAATCAATCCATCCTGTCCGAAGGAAGGGATACTCACCAAAGAGAAATTGTCAAAGGCGTAATCCAGGAGAGCCCGTACATCCTGATAGGCATTATGGGTGGTGTCCGCATGGAAGGTAACGCAGATAACATCCAGATTTCCATCGGAGGCATAAACCGTACGGGTATATTCCGCCTCCTCCACCCAACCGGTTTTTCCGGCCACGATACGAGGATCATAATAATCACTGTCCGGCTGGAACACCAGATAATTATGATCACAGGTGATGATATTGCCGTTATTGTCCGTAAAACTAAAGCTGCGGGTCCCGGAAATTTTCCGGTACAAATCGTTCTGGATGGCTCCCCACATGATCATCGCCATATCATAAGCCGTGGTCATATGCAGCAGATCATTGAGACCGTGGGGATTGTGGAAAGTGGTATTGATGGCCCCCAATTCTCTGGCCCGGGCATTCATCCGCTCGGAAAAAGCATCCAGGCTTCCGTCAATATGCTCAGCCAAAGCATATCCCACGGTATTAACCGAATTCAGACTCAAGGCGTAGACTGCTTCTTCAATGGAAAAGGACTGACCTTCGTAGAAACGGCGGCGGGCGTCCTCCCCGCCCTCTACCAGATCCGTGACGGAGTTATGGGACAAGACCAGGGTTTCGTCCAGTTTGCACTGCTCCAGAGCAATCAGCGCTGTTATGATTTTGGTAATGCTGGCAGGATACATCCGGCGATGGATATCCTTGGCGTAAAGCATCACGCCGGAATTCAGCTCTATCACAATGGCGGTATCGGAATTTATTTCTGGAGGGTTGGGCCGTGTATAATCCGGAGCCTCCACTATTTGATGATCTGCCCGTCCGATAACGGTTTCCGCCTTTGCCTGCCGGCTTGCCAGGGGCAGCAGCAGCGCCATCATCAATAGCCAGCACAAAGGCTTTTTCAGCTTTTTCAGCTTTTTCAATTTCATATCCACCTCAAAATTACAGATACCGGATCAAAGCTTCCGCTTCCCGGCCGGGATAAGCTTCCAATCTTCCTTCATCCCCGTAAGCACCGATGGCCGGATCCAGGGGCAGGCGCAGCGCCAAAGGCAAATGATGGGCCGCCGCCCACTCTGCCGTAGCGCTTTTCCCGAATACAGGGATTTCCTTCCCGCATTCCGGGCAGCTCAAATAGCTGTAGTTTTCCACCACGGCCAAAACGGGAATCTGCATCATCTCCGCCATATGCCAGGCCTTTTCCACCACCATGCCCACCAGGCGCTGGGGGGATGTTACCAGTATTATGCCATCCAAAGGGAGGGACTGGAAAACCGTCAGGGGAACATCGCCGGTGCCGGGGGGCATATCCACCAGCAGGTAATCCAGCTCGCCCCATACCACATTAGTCCAGAACTGCTTAATCACGGAAGCCAGCACCGGCCCTCGCCAGATAACCGGGGCACTGGTATCCTCCAAAAGCAGGTTGACGGAAATCAATTTGATGCCGGTCACGGTTTCCACCGGGAGCATGTCCTCCCCCAGGGCACCGGGCACTTCCTTTACGCCGAACAAATGGGGAATGGAAGGACCGGTCACATCCGCATCCAGAATCCCCACTTTATATCCCTGTCTGGACAGGGCCACCGCCAGCAGACCGGTGACGCTGGATTTCCCCACGCCGCCCTTTCCGCTGACTATGCCGATGACCTTCTTGATATTGCTCTTCTCATTCATAGGCGCCGCAAAATCATCCGCCGCTCCCTGCCGGGAGGGACAGCCTTCGCAGCTTTCCTGGGTACAGCCTGTATTGTTGCAATCTCTGGCCATTTCTTGCCTCCTTATAAAAACACGACAAATACTATACCACAATCTCCCCCGCTTGTCACGATTTTTTGTGGGACAGGGGGACGGTTCTTTCTGTCCCACTTTCTGTTTGCCTCTTATCAGACACAGGCGCTTTTATTAGGTGACGAAATAATTGCCGATACCGACAAAACTATTCAGCGTTGATAATCAATTCTGAAAAAATCGCGGCGTGATCCGAGCTGTCCATTTTTCTGGTTTCCACACTCTTTACGGAACAAGTATCCGGGAGCAAAATATGATCAATGGACGAGCGGAAGACGGCCGGCAGTTTAGCAGGCCATGTGCCTCTCTGGAATGGGGAAAGCGTTTCGAGAGCATCGTAATGTGTTGTAATGGTATTCAGAGGGCCATGACGCATGGTCGCATTAAAATCCCCTGCGATAATGGCGCTTTTATGAACGCTTGCCATGTCCGCTATCAGGTTTATATCCCATTTCCAAAGGCTCATGCTGGTCCATATGCCGGGTATCGGAGGCGATGTATGAAGGCCGATTATATCCGGTATCCCCTCTGTTGCGGAATGCAAATACAGCGTTCCGAACACGGTCATAACCCCATCTTCCTCCATCGGCTCGTAGGTAGCAAAATCCCTTTTTACGATAATGGTAACAGGTGCGATCCTGCCGGCAAAAAGGCGGGATGCGAACACATCGTAAGCGTCTGCCTTGATGCCTGCTTCGGCAAATATATCTTCCACCCGCTGCCTGACATCCTCCCCCTTGACATAAGCGCCAAATTCAGGAAGCACAGCAATATCAGCATCAAAGTCAAGAAAGATCGCTTTGGCACTATGCCGGTCAAACTGATCCAGGGCATTCCACGCAACAAACCTGCATGCTCTTCCGCTATGACCAGCTGCCGCGGGCCGTTTTGCATTGCCACCGAATAAAGCGAAGGCTGTAAAAGCAATCAAAAGGGCCGTGCAGAGGCAGACAGCCCACCGCGACGGTTTATGCCCCCGGGCAAAGCGCCAGGCCAATATAGCGATTATGACAAGAAAGAAGCATGCCCCGGCCATACCGAACAGTATGGGAAACGCATAAAAATGTACAAAGCCAAACAGGGTTGAGAGGCTGATATTAAGTGCCGTTTTGCTTCCGAAACAATGGATGAAAATGGATAATACAAGAAGAATGCCTGCGAATACAAATAGGATAAAGCCAATATGGCTCTTGGGGGTTTTTTTCTCCATGGTACCTCCGGTGGGTTTTCTTGCTTACTTGTATTTTTCTTGATGATATCATATTCTGCCGGGTCTATGCCATATTTTAGTATAAATTAATTATCTTGCTCCTATTATGCTTGTGAGGGAAATTATATTCTGAAACCGCAGGTCGATGATTATCAGTCTATGCCGGAATCCGAGCATCTGGTATTATGGCAGGGAAGGCTAATGCGGCAGCCGGAGTCGGGGAAGTGATGGTGAAGTTCGCCAGGTAGAAAAAGGCCATTCCAGCCCCCAACCCTTTAAAAAAGTACAAAACAACTGGCTGTAACCCTTTAAAAAAACACAAAAGAAAGGTTGTCACTGCGTATTCTTGCATCCTTACAGCATTGGATCAAAGAATGGGCCACAGCAGTGCGGCCCATTCAATTAAACTCGGCAGTATTTTTATTTGCCGAATTTATATGAAATATCTGCATCAGGAAGTCCATAGATAAACCCATTATCATGCCGAAAAGGGATATAAAACAGGGTATATAGGACTGTATGGGACTTCTTTTCGTTGTCTCGTATGCGGGCCAGTCTGCTAGCGGCGGAATCCAATGCTTTTGTTTGTAACGAAACCTCTACAGTCTCATTGCGGACAAGGATCCTTCCTGCTTCTTCAAATCCCATAGCTTTGTGAAATCCCAGACTTCGCTCATTATATGGAATAGTCTCAATGGCGGCTGCCAGAACAGGGACCTGATCCTCCAATGCTTTCTGCACCGCCTTTTCGTACAGCAAGCGTCCGATCCCCTGTCCCCGGAAAGTCTCGTGGGTCACCAGACGGTCAATATACAAAAAACTGGAATAGCGCTCATTAAACCACTGGTACACCTTAAGCTGGCATACCTGGTTATTCTCCCGCAGGGCAATCATAAAGGCCACAGGCTGTCCGTCCACCTCCGCCAGCAGAAACATAGGGGCACTGTCTGCCAGGGCAGAAAGCAGCTCCTCATCCAAAGGCGTCAGCCATATTTCATTCTCCCGGTTCAAATCCAGAATCCAGGGAAAATCCTCCTTTTCGGCATGTCTGATAGTGATCATACAGGCAGGACCTCTTTACTGCATTCCAACTGGTTGAGCAACTTTTGGAAAAAGAGAATGTAAAAGGAGAGGCGCTCCTGCCAGAGTTCCTCCGCCGCCTTGGTTCCCAGTGGCATGGTCTTTAGTTGATGAAGTCTTTCCAGACGATTCTTTACAAATTCCAGTTTTTCCTCATAGCTCTTTTCAAGAAATCCTTCATGATGGAGGCTTTCATGAATGCGGTAGGCATCGAAACGGTCTATGTTATCCGCATCACCCACGGATAATGCAAAGGGCGTTCTTTCTCCGGGGAAATCCGCCTCATCATCCACATGGATGGCAATCCCATAGCAGATATCCTGGATACGATCCTCCGGCAATCCCAGATCTTTCAAAAAGGGACGGGCGATCTGAGCTGCCCGCCGGCCGTGATCCTTCCAGCCGTTTTCACCAAATTCCTCGCAGTAAGAAATATCGTGCAACAGGCAAGCTATGACCATCTCGGTCTCATCAAACCCTTCCTGCCGGGCGATTTGCCGCCCGATATTGGCCACCCGGTAGCTGTGCTCCAGGCGGTAGGCCTTTCCCTCCGGATGGGTGTTCAGATAGACGGAGGCATCAAAAGACGCTTTCAGAAACAGTTCCGTTTTTTGGATATGGTGATTGTTCAACATGGTTCGTTCCTCGTTATCATTCATATTCCGTTCGTATGGTGAAACTATCGGGGAGATGGAAAATCTCCTTTTTCAGGAATAAAGGATAAAAATACTCTTTCTCCAGTTGTTCCAAAGGCATCCATACAAAACGATGAGTGTGATGGCGCTCCTTAAGCGTAAATTGCTCTCCCATTTTAAAAAGACCTGTCCCTTCCCCGGACAGCAGGAAGTAGAGACAAAGCTCGTGATACTGCAGCTTATCCACATCTTCCGTGAAGAAGGCCTGATTCAGCCACAGAGGGCGAATGATCTCAGGGGTGATATTCAATTCCTCGGAGTATTCCCGAAGGATGGCCTGCTCCGCCGTTTCTCCCATTTTGACCCGCCCGCCGGGTAGATAATAGTAGGGGGAACGCTCGTCCTGCATGGCTAAGATCTTTCCCTCGTGCAGAATGATTCCGCACACCCGGTAGTTGAATTTGTGGTCCCCTTCTTGAAAACTGATGTTTTTCCGACTCATTTCCAGCATTTCGTTTAAGGTGAAATCATCCATAGCGGCACCTCCAAAAAGTAAAAGGAAGTATAACATGAAAGAAAAGTGCAAACAAGATAAGATTGCCCGGATTTAAAGCCGAAAAGCTGAATGATGTTCTGACACAATGATATTTGAAGGTCTGAAAAAACTGTGCACACCAAAGGCGAAACAACTGAGAGCCTGGATATGAGACTATATCTACACATCCGGGCCATCGGCCTCGCGCAGCGGGAGGGATTCGAACCCCCGTGCGGCCCACCGCAAACTGATTTCGAGTGTTGTCTATCATTGGCAGATACGCGGTTGGAGCAGGTCGTTACGGGCAGCCTCGTCAAATGCCGGAAACCCAGACGCCGCAAGGGCTTGCGGATATTCCGGCCCGTATCGGCCAGAGGCGATTCGAACCGTCCCAAAGTTCAAATAAAACCGCGTTCTTGCGTAAAAAGCCGCCGTTCTTGCGCGTTTGCAAGAAGTCAGGCAAGAAAACAGAGACACCGACAGCACCGATGAAGCACCCTTTCGGACCGTAAAAACGGAAAGGAGCTTCGTCATGACATACGATGCAAGGGAACTCGCCCAATACCCGGATATCATGAACAAGGAGCAGCTGCGCAAGGTCTGCCATATCAGCAAGCGGACGGCCCACTATCTGCTGCAGTTCAATCTGATCCCCCACGTCTGCACCGGGAAGAAAACCCGCTGCTACGCCATCAAGAAAAAAGACGTCATCGACTTTATGATCAACCGGGAGGTCAACCCCAGCCGATATATCGTGCCCACCAGCTGGTACAAATACAGAAATGAGGAAGTGAAGCCCTACAAGATCCGCATTCAGCCGCCTCTCCCCAACGATCCGCAGAAGACGCGGCGCTACTATGAAAGCAAGCTCGCCTCCTCCCCGGACGTGATCGACGTGGCCGCCGTCGTGGATTTCACCGGCTACAATCGCCACACGGTCTGCGAGTGGATCCGCTTCGGCAAGCTCCGCGCCCTGGCGCTGCAGCACAAGTACATGATCCCCAAGTGCTATCTGATCGACCGGCTCTCCACGGAGGAGCACAACGCGACCCTCCGCAAGTTCCGCCGCCATATCGACCGGCTCTGAGAGCTGCAGAAATGGAGTGACGGGCAATGAGCATCTGCGCCGAATTCATGGGCGAACGCAAACTGGACACTTTCATCGCTGACCTCATCTGATAGCCTCTTGGAGGAATAGGATCAGCCAAGAAATTTGAAAAGTGTGTTTTTGCGCCATGCATTCCCATTGAAAAGTGTGATTTCCCGCTTCTGCGACTGAAAATTCGCTGAATATTCACCGAAAATTCGCTTTATTCGCTCGTAGAGGGTGAATAAAGTGAATTATGTGAATCAGATAGCCTGACACCCACATTATATCAAAATCATATTTTAATAGCCATGAAACGTCAAACCTGATAAAATCAAATTTCGCATATTCGCAATAGAAGTCAAACGCTGCGCTATTACCGAGAAACTCCTGGAAGTCCTTTGTTTTGAGAACATTCAACAATAATCAAACAAGGCCTTGAAAATAGGCACATTCGCAGGTTATCAGCACCGATATTACTACCGATTTACTACTTTTGATTAACGGATTGAACCCTGATATGACACCTATTGAGAATCTGTGGATAAAACGAAAGGCACATTATGCGACAGCAAAAGAGCGCCCCTGCCTCTCGCAAACAGTTTTATGGCTGGAAATAAAGAATTTACCCCATAATATCCCCCTGTTTACGTATCAAATATAGTTTCTATTTGTCCCCTGAAGGCCGTGTGCTTCGGAATGTCTATCACGCCATAACCGACTACTTTTCCGTTGGCATGGCAACGCAGTCGAGGTTTTATGAATTCATCATATAGATCTGTCGCGAACTGATAATTGCCTGGTGAAACAATCTTTCCACGCAAATAACCGTTCATTACACCTGCCGCGTAATCAGCGAGCTGGATACCGGGGCTGTACAAGCTGTTTTCGGTCAAAACGCCCTGATACAGGTTCTTATAGTCCACAAAATCGCCGTGAACGGTAAACTCTCGGCATGCTGCTTTTATCTGTTTGAGCGTTCCTTCGTTAAGCTCATCCATTACAAAGGTTGCAAAATCGGCTGTGCCCATATCCATCTGGATTCGCTGAAACGCATCCTGCAGATGGCTTTTATAGACCGGCTCACTCCGCCATCCGCACGTTCGTCCTACGATATCCGTTACCGTAAACATAAAGCGTGTAGATTCTTTCCCGACTGCCGTTTCAAAAATCTTCCGATAGTATCCTTTCAAGCGATTGACCGGCATCCGTACGATCAAGTCATTCCGCGGGTTCCTTTTCATTATTCTCCACAGATCCGACCATTTGATTTCCTCATCAAAAGGGATCTCGTACTCTCCAGCGATGCGCTGCATCTCAATTTGATATTGGCGATAATCGTCAATATCCATCAACACATTTGAACGTACATAAAACGGATGGCTTCGAATATGTGCATCACTTGGGCGACGTTGGTATGCGCCCGCTTCGTCCGTGAAAACAAAATAATTGCTCACCCGCTCACCTCTGTCGCATTACTCTCGAGTTCCGCGATCGCGTAGTCACATACGATGTGGATAAACTCCGTTAGGAAATTGCTGTAACCCATGGATTCACTCTCGTAGAAATACCGCCACTCTTGAAAGAAATTGCTGATTGTTTCCAAATTGGTTTTCATCGTCGCGTCGGTTTGATACGCCTTTTCTTTTATCTGGTTGGACAGGGCATCCCTGTGATTATCAGGCAAAGAGTAAAACAGCTTGTCCAGATAATGGATGCAATCGAAGGTTCCGGTTTCCCTCAGGATAAGTGCTTTCAGCGCTAACTCTGCCGCGAGCACACCGTTTGTCACCATGGCAGGCGTCAGAAATGGGCGTTTCCCTGCATCGGATTCCTCATGATACCGCTTCTTTTCCTCAGGATCATCGGGAATACGGCACCGTTCTTCAAGTTCGCAGAAAACGATGTAAAACGCTTTGCAGTCCAGCAGGACGCCACTGGCATCATACGGTTTCTGAAACAGAAGTTTCAGAAAGTCACAATCGGCAGCGTTATCGCAAGATTGGCACCTCTTCGGTTGTTTAATCTCGTATTTCTTTGGCATTCCTATACCCCTTTATGAGTTGCGTTCATCTCTGTTCTGCTGCTCTGCATCAAATCTCGTTTTACTCTCCACAACAGCATCTAGCATTTTGTAGTGCAGCTTAACGAAATGAGAGAAAGCCTCCGCACATTCCAGTAACGGAGCATTTCGCTTTTCAGGCAAATCATGACCGATCTGTAAAGCTATTTTTCCATCACTTACATCTGCCACAGTTTGGTAAAATGCCTTTTCGGACAGATGGACAAATGCACTGGCTTGATTATAGACCTGTGCAAAAACGGTGTCATATTGACTGATTGCATTTTTAAGATAGCCGTCTGTCATCCGATTTCCGGTAGTATCTCTCTGCTTGTTAATTGGCGTTCCGTCAATTATGCAATCAATGACCTTGGTTCTGTCCTCGGCGATGAAAGCCGCATACGTGCGCATGCAATTATCCATCTGTAAACGCAAAAGGGCACCTACACACGTCAAATTCCGTTCTTTCAGCAGGAGAATGATGCCATCGATCAAACGGAGACAACGATCCAACGAGGCGCAGAAGAAAAAATCATCTTTCGTTAAGGTTTCGCCGATAATGCCACTTGCTATCGTTACGCCTTCTGAGCGCATCATTTTAAGGGAAGCGATTATCTCATCTAATTTAGTTAAGTATTCCGTGTTGTTCATAGTAACACACTCAATAGGAACATTATTTGCTCACCCATATTGTCGCTATCGGTCCCGCGATTGCAGCCAGCATTGCAATAAATGCAATAATCATCATAATAAGATTAGACCGCTTGCTTCGCTTCAATTCTTCTTTTGCTTCTTTGTTTGCTTCAACTTGAGTATCATACATTTCTTTTAGCTTTGCATAATTGTCTGAAAGGAGTTCGTTTTGCTTCAGGATGATCTCAATTTGTTGTTCAAGAAGCTGTTTTTGGGCAATACTCGCCTCCGCGCCGGCAACCATCCTTTCTTCTCTCTCGATTCTCTCTTGATTTGCCTGCGCGACAGCACGCAATGATTCCTCATTCCGGCGGCTTATTTCTGCAAGGGCGGATGCACTGTTTGCTATAGATTGATTAAAACCACTAAAATCAAGTCCCATAATATACCTCAACTCAAATCATCGCTCACTGTGAGGCGCTTGTTTATTTGGTTTGAAAAACAAGATTCTCTATATCCGGCAAATCTCCTAATTCTGCGCATCGTCTGATAATCCGATTGAGAAGAGCTGCTGATTCTGAAACAAGCTCATCTAAACTTCCCTTTATCTTTCCTCCATGAACGGCAGCAGAACGTGAAGAGTAAAGCTTTTTTGTTTTGGAAAAAAGTTCTTTGGCTACAGTGGGATCGTTTCCCGCCAAAAAATAAGCGATGTACAAGCTTATGCGGAAGCTTATTTCTGTGTTTGCTTCAAATAGAGCTTCTATCCCAGACCAAAGTATAGCCAATTGAACACGAGGCATCGAATGCCATCTGTAACTTGCCATCGCATGAACTGCCGTCATGAAAGAATCCTTATCCAATAGGTCATACGCTGTAGCATAATTGTTATCAATCCAACTCAAGTCCTCTGCGTTCAGTTGATAAGGATCCGATAGCATTGCCCGAAAAGCATAGTTAGTTACGCTAATCTCTTCCGCACTTTCTAATTGTTCAACAGGCTTATTGCATTGGATATTACCCATAACCTCACAATGTAAAACGGCCCCTAAGAGCATACAGTCCCAGAGGGAATTCCATGCAGCACCTGCTAATTGCTCGGCGTCATCCGCTTCGATTCGTAATTGTGATGCAATTGTCCTTCCGCTTACCGCTGCAACTGCGAAATCAACATCATTTTTCAACAGATCAGAAACTTTCCCATAATGAAATCCAGCGGTAACCGGCAAAAGAGAGACGGAATCATGTAGCTTTATTTCTTGTGAAGTAGCGATTCCGTTGATATATAGATAGGTCTCTGTGCCAGTGCCTGTTATTCTCATACCGGGTCCCTCATTTCATTTCATCGCACACGGCGAGGAGTTCGTTTACACGGTCAACGATACGCTGCTGCTCTGCAAGAGGAGGGAGCGGCACCATGAGATTAGTGACAGAAGTCAAGCTGAGATTTGCTCTGGCAGAATCAACGGATTTATCCGTCATATTCTTTATTGCTGCTGAACTATTCAAATACATAAGCAAATATGCTGTAAGTGAATAATTGACAAGTCGTATGATACAAACCGCTTGATTGATATTTGCATCAAGAACCTCTTCATTAAATACTGCTGTGCGACCTATTGACGCACCAACAATATTTGTTAGTAAATCTCCTTTACGTAAGATGGATGCGGGATGCATGTCGTTAAACTTTGCCTCCACATACTTGCGTTTTGCTAAAAGCATTTTCTCAGTTCCAACATTCTCGCTTGTAACAAAAAGGATTCCTTTTTCTTCTGACGTATAGGAAACACCTTGCCATGAAGGTGAAGACCCTTTTGTAATCAACCGTGTTAAGTCGCCCAGTTTGCACCATTCCCACTCCTCAGGAATATCAAAAGGGATATCTTCGTCGATTATGGGTTTCAAGTCTTTTTCCCTATAGACCTTGCCTTCTTTGATTAGTCGTTCTTTTTCCGCGCGGATGCGTTTCAGCAGCTCGGAGGCGGGTTCGTCGGCAGGGTCGCGCTCGGTGAGCTTGCCCTGGATCGCCTGCTGTAAAATGGATTTGCGGAGCTTGTCCGGGAACTCGGCGTTCAGCATAGTCAGCCGTTCTTCTGTCTTGCCGTATTCCTCCACCAGCGGCATCAGTTCTTCAATCCTTGCGACAATGCGCTGTTGTTCGGCTATCGGTGGAAGCGGAATTAAACGCTGTTCGGTACCCGCCTTGGTAACATGAATCATAGCCAAGCCGTGACCACTTTGTTTTATTCTTTCCGTATCTGCGAGAAGGTAGTAATACAAATACTTTTGAAATACATGCGAAGAATGCACGATTTTCCATATATGATAATGGTATATAACCTTACCGCCATTCCAAATATGTGGACCAAATGAAGCAGACCATGTATAGAGTAAATCTCCAGCTTGGCAATACTTTTCTTTCTCAAATTCCAAATCAGAATAATACCATTGATGACTTGTAAATAAATTTCCAACTCTAAGAACAGGATACTTTCCCGTCTCTTTTAGTTCCTCTTTACTATATGCTCTGCCATTGTAAAGTACAGCGATATTATTGACTCTAACCCATTTCCATGTTTCGGGAATGTCAAAGGGGATCTCATCATCTGTAATTACTGGCTCTTTTTTGAATAATCCATTAATCTTTTCTTGCAATATCTCTTTGAACAGATCTTCTGCAGAACCCTCTTCAAAGCGCTGTTCCACAAGTTTTCCTTGAACAGCAAGCTGGAGAATGGCGTTTTTCAAATCCTGCGCTGTCATGCGTTGCCCCCCAGTTTTGCCGTAATGTCTGCCAGAATACGGTCGATATTGGCGTTCAGTTCGGTGCGCTCCGTCTGATAACGAGCGATCAGGTCGTTCGGCTCCAGAATTTCTTCTTCCACATGGGGGAAGGGGCAGCACTTATCGAAATCATAGTTCAGGTCGCGCAGTTCTTCCACTGTATAGAAGCGTGCCTTATCAAACCCGTCCACAACGATGGGCTGCTTATCCACCCACCATTCCCGCACGGGATCAAAGTGCTTATCCTGCATCGGCTTTGTTTTCGTGAAACTCTTGACACCTTCCGGATAATCGAGCCGATAGAACCACACGCCACGGCTGGTGACGCCTTTCTGGAAGAACAGCAAATTTGTGTTGACGCTGGCATAGGGTTTGAAGACCTGCGGCAGACGAATGATCGTGTGCAAGCCGTATTCTTTCAGCAGTTTTTCTTTGATGGTCGCTTTCACGCCGTCGCCGAACATGAAGCCGTCCGGCAGCACCACGCCGCAGCGCCCGCGATCTTTCAACAGATTCATAATGAGCGCCATGAACAGGTCCGCCGTCTCACTGGTCTGAAACTCCCCGGGGAAGTTCTGTTTGACCGCCGCGTCCTCCGCGCCGCCGAAGGGCGGATTGGTGACGATTACGTCCACGCGGTCTTTTGCCGAGTAATCGGATAGCGGACGGTTCAGGGAATTCTGGTGGCGAATGCGCGGCACTTCAATATCGTGCAGGATGAGATTGGTCATCGCCAGCAGATACGGCAGGGGCTTCTTCTCCCAGCCGTTGATCGTTGTTTGCAACTTTTCCAGCCCTTCCGTAGTTGTTACGCTGCCGAGATGCGCGATGGTGCTGGTAAGAAAGCCGCCTGTTCCGCAGGCGGGATCCAGCACCGTTTCTCCCAATTTGGGATTCACCATCTCCACAATGAAGTTGGTAACGGGGCGAGGCGTATAGAACTCGCCCGCGCGACCGGCGCTCTGCAGGTCTTTCAGCATACCCTCATACAGATCGTTGAAGGTGTGTTTCTGCGTGGCATCAATGAAATCGACCTTTTCATTGATCCGGTTGATGAGCTGGCGCAGGTAAACGCCGGATTTCATATAGTTATTGATATCCTCGAATATGTTGCGAACAACGAATTTGCGCATGTCGCCGTCGGACGTGTCGAGCCGCTTTAACTCACGGAACAATTTGTCCACGAAGGAAATCAGCGCATCGCCGGTGATACCTTCCTTATCCGCCGCCCAGTCGCGCCAGCGCAGCCCCTCGGGAATCACGCCGTGATAATCGGGACGGAACTCCCATTCCATCTCCTTTGCGTCAAAAGCTTTCAGGAACAGCAGCCATGTGATCTGCTCAATATACTGCGCGTCGCCGTTCAAGCCGGCATCCTTGCGCATAATGTCTTCCAGCGATTTTATCAATGCAGACATTGCCATAATGATTTCTCCTTACGCGGCGTAGATCGCCGACTCCAATTCTCTGATTGCCTCGCGGTATTTTGCAATTCCGCCGAAGATCGTATTGATGATATAAACCTGCGTACCGTACTTTTTGAGAGGATCGACCTTCAACACATCGACGTTTTCCAGATCGGTCAATCCACTATCAGCGTACTTTGTCAGCAACGCGTCGAGAATTTCCGCTGCTTTTTCTCCGTACTTGGTGAAATAGTTGCGTTTACGGACATGCTCCGCACGTTCTTTCCGCGTCAGCGGGGGCTGATCGAACACAATGTGCAGAATCAGGTCGAACGGGTCAAGGTCTTTCCCAATCTCATCGCAGAGATCATCGAAGAACACACCCCGTTTTTCCAGCTCCTCTACAACAACCTGTTTTCTGTCCGCATCGTTCCATGCGGACAGAAAATCGTCCAGTGAAGCATACTGATTACGGACATTACGCTTGGTGTAGTCGATCAGGCTTTCCGTAATGAGATTTCCGTTTTTGTCGAGATACTGAACATGCTTCTGCGAAACGGTGACCGGCGTTCCTCCAAGAACATATTTCGCCTTCTTTTCCCCGCCCGGCGGCACAACCTTTGGCGGTTTCTCAGGGCTGGACTCGGGCTTGTGGGGCTCATAATCATCCTGCTGTTCAATTGGCCCATCAAAGTCCGGATCGTGGAACAGGCGCGTGACATCACGGAAATCGAAAATCGTGAAATACAGTTTGCCAAGATCCTCACGCACGCGGGTGCCGCGTCCGATGATCTGCTTAAACTCCGTCATGGAACGGATATTGGAATCCAGAACGATGTATTTGACCGTCTGGACGTCAACGCCTGTGGAAAGCAGTTTTGAGGTTGTGACAAGTACCGGATACTCTTTTTCAACATCACGGAAAATATCAAGCTGTTTAACGCCGTCTTCATCATTGGCGGTGATCCGCATCACGTAACGGTCGTCAACAGCGCACATATCTGCGTTTTCGTTGATCAACGCCCGGCGCATACGGTCCGCGTGTTCCTGATCCACACAGAAAAAAATGGTTTTATCCATCCGGCAGTCGTGCTTTTTCAGATAATCGGAAACGGTTTTCGCGACCAGTTTTGTGCGCTTTTCCAACACGAGGTTTTTATCAAAGTCGGTAGTGTTATACACTCGGTTGTCGATGACTTCGCCGTTATCGTCAAGCTGCCCGTCATAGGGAACGAACCCCTCAATATCCCGATCAAAGAATACACGGATCACGCGATAAGGGGCAAGGAAACCGTCGTCGATACCCTGTTTGAGGGAGTAGGTGTAAATCGGGTCACCGAAATAATCGATATTGGAAACAGCATTTGTTTCTTTTGGCGTTGCCGTTAATCCGATTTGCGTTGCGGTGTTGAAATACTCCAGCACCTCGCGCCACTGGCTGTCTGCTTTTGCGCTTCCGCGATGACACTCGTCTATGATAACAAGATCGAAAAATCCGGGGGTGAACTTTTCAAACAATAATTTGTTGGCGTCTTTGTCTTCCCCTGTCATCCCTTGGTATAAAGCAAGGTAGATCTCATGCGCTGTATCAAAGTTCTGTTTCGTTACCCACGTCATCTTGTCTTTGAACGGGGCAAAATCGTTTGTAAACGTCTGAGAGATCAGCGCCGTGCGATCCGCAAGAAACAAAATACGTTTTTTTATGCCCGCTTTCCAAAGCCGCCAAATGATCTGGAACGCGGTATATGTTTTACCTGTACCGGTCGCCATGACAAGAAGGATGCGGTTTTCGCCGTTGGCAATCGCTTCCACGGTTTTATTGATGGCGTTCATCTGATAATAGCGGGGTTGCTTGTCCGGGTTGTCAGAATAATACGGCTCGTCAATGATTTTATCCTGCGCCGGATTCACGTGCGTCTGGTCGTGGTACATCTGCCACAGCATTTCGGGCGAGGGAAACTCATCCAAAGACAGCGTTACTTCCACATCGCCTTCGGTAATATACTTATTGTGAAAAACAAAACCGTCACCGTTGGATGAAAAGACGAACGGAATGTCCATCATCTTGGCATAGTTCAGCGCCTGCTGCATACCGTCGCCCATGGTGTGATTGTTGTCCTTTGCTTCCACAATAGCGATGGGCTTATTTGGCTTGTAGAAGAGAACATAGTCCGCCTTTAGCGGCATCTCGCGTCTGCATGTCTTGCCCCGAGCGATAATACGTCCTTTGGTGATGGAGTATTCCTCTCTCATCTGAGAAAAGGAACTCCAGCCTGCCTTGACAATGGCAGGCGTAATATACTTTGTGCGAATATCGGCTTCGGATAGTTCTTTTTTATCAATACTTGTCATGCCCATACTCCTTACTGATACTTACTCTGCCGTTTTGCCAATCTCGCCATTTGTCTTGGCTTATTATTTTCACTCTTTCCATGACTGAAAAAGACTGTTCAAATAAAGGCACTTTTTCCGTTGTATCTACTCTCCCATCAAGAACATCACATCATAGATCGGCAGATACGTAATCTTGCCGTTTGTCGTGATCTCGCGGGCGTTGGACAGAACATAGGCCTTTTTCACGTGATAATCGTCGTTCTTTACGAAGGTGTTCAGCGCGCTGTGGACGGTGTAGTCCTTGCCGGACTTGACCTCGATGGGGACGGCGGAGAGACTGTCGTAATCGTCGATCAGATAATCCACCTCACCCTTGCTGCGGTTATCGTAATAAAACAGCTTGCAGCCGTGAGCGGCCAGCTCCTGGGCCACCACGCTTTCATACACGGAGCCGAGGTTGATCCCCGTCTCATCGTCCAGAATCGCACGGATATTGCTGCCGTACAGAACGTCCGTCAAAAGCCCCACGTCGTTCAAATAGAGCTTGAGGAGGTTTTTCCCGACGGACTGCGTGAGAGGAAAGACGGGGGTGGTGATCGCATTGACGTCCAGGACGATCCCTGCGGAAATCAGATATTCAAACTCATCCTGATAGTCGGAAAATCGCTTGCCGCGCTTGTCCTCGATATCCTGAAAAACCACCCGTTTCTTCTTGCTCTCCAGATTGGAGGGGATCATATCGTAGATCCTGCGGATCTTCAGCTTCCTGCTGCTGTCCGCCTCGTACTTTGACGCGTCATCAGCATAGAACGCGCGGATATCCCGATGGATCGTCCTGACCTTCACGATATTGGTGTCTGCAATAAAGGAGTTCACAGCGTCGGGCAGCGCCCACCGATCAGCAGGTACTTCTTAAAGAGGTCCATCACCTTCCCGTGCATAGCTGCATCCAGACTCTCACCGGCAAGGAACTTCTCATGCATCGTGTCAATCGCAAAGCGGTTAAACCCGTTTGCCAGCAGAAACTCCTCAAAATCCAGCGGGTACATGCGCTTTACTTCAATGCTCCCGATGGGGATCGAAGATGTCTTTTTCAAGGTCACACCGAGCAGCGACCCGCTGGCGATATAGGAATACCTGTCGTCCTGCTTCAAAAACTTGAGCATGGTCAGCAGGTGCGGATACGCCTGGATCTCATCCAGGAAAATCAGCGTGTCTTTTTTCTCGCCCATTTTTTCACCGGCGATGGTGCTGACCTGGAAATAGAAGTCCTTGACGGTGCGGACCTGCTCAAACAGCTTCGGGCCGTTTTGATCCTCCACAAAGTTCAGCTCGATATAGTTCTCAAAGAGCTGCTGCCCGACGTGGCGGATAATAAAGGTCTTTCCGATCTGCCGCGCCCCGTCGATAATCAGCACCTTGTTGGAATCGGATTTCAGATAGCTTTCAATATACGGTTGGATTTTTCGATATAGCATAGCGCACCTCCGCACTTTTCAGCAACATCAACGCACCGATTGATACACAGTTCATCTTTTCAAGCACTTCGATATTTACACTTTTCAATATCTATTATACTCATAAAATCACACAAATCAATAGCCGGTGATAAAATATATCCCGTTGTCAAGACTGCAAATCCGATTTTTGCACATTGGACTCTGGGGCGGCGCCGGGCTATCATATATGCGAAGGAAACCCAGAAACGATGCGTATATGAAGGAGGCATGGTATGGAAGATGGCGTGCTGGATCTGCCGGAGGGAAATGCCCCGGGAGGGGTGCTGAAAACACCTGAAAAGTGAAAAAGCGAATTTGAAGAATATTAAGTTGTAACGGCGGCTGACAAAGGATTTGAAAGCGGATTCTTAAGAAAAGAAAGGCCGTTTTGAGGCAAAAAAAGTAGGCAAAACGCCAAAAACCGTTGTCCTGCCTACATATCCGTCGCGCAGCGGGAGGGATTCGAACCCCCGTGCGGTTGCCCGCAAACTGATTTCGAGTCAGCCCCGTTATGACCACTTCGATACCGCTGCAAAACTATATTACAAACGGGATAAAAACCTCTGCGATTTTTCGTCAACCCCGTTATGTCCGCTTGCTGTGCCCGATATTTATTTCGCTGTATCGCTCATAAATATCGACCGCTGCCCCCTCCTTTTTGCTCGCTTCATCTCCCCTCCATCGTCATCTGCAAACCTTCCCCTTTCGGTCGGTTTGCAGGACGATGTCACGAAAAATGTCTCGCTTCTTCTGCCGCTGGCAGCGCTTCGACATTTTTCCCCGCAGGCGGCGCTCGCAAACATCGCCCACTTCGATACCGCTGCAAATATCGTCGAAAAAAGGAACAGCCCCCGCTGTTCCCTTTTCGCAGTCCGTAGGGGAATCGAACCCCTGTTTCCGCCGTGAGAGGGCGGCGTCTTGACCGCTTGACCAACGGACCATGGTGTCGAGGCGACAGGATTTGAACCTGCGACCTCTGCGTCCCGAACGCAGCGCTCTACCAAGCTGAGCCACGCCTCGTCGCCCTAACGAGTATATAGGTTGCAGCCATGTTTGTCAACAACTTTTTTTGATTTATGACAAAAAAGTGCAAGTCAGGGCAGGTCTGAAACCAGGCGATGCAGTATCGTCCCGGCCGGAAAGATAATGCGGACTGAGGGACTCGAACCCTTACACCCTGCGGTACAGGAACCTAAATCCTGCGCGTCTACCAGTTCCGCCAAGTCCGCGGATAAAAAAACGCCCTGCAATGACAAGGCGCATTCTGTGCGTTAGAGGATTCGAACCCCCGACCTTTTGGTCCGTAGCCAAACGCTCTATCCAGCTGAGCTAAACGCACCCGTTCCGTAAAGGAACAAAGGATATATTACCGCCGATAAGCCGGAATGTCAAGGGCTTTTATGATTTTTTTGAAAACCGGGCGGCAGAACCCTGCGCCGATCTTCATTCACCAGCCGCATACCGCCAGAGATAATCTCTTAATACCCATGTCCGGCAAAGAAGTCTATCAGCATCTCTCCCATCCGCTCATCGCCGTCCAGATAGCTTCCGTGATCCGCGCCGGGCACGATAACCCTCTCTCCCTTCGGCAGATGCGATACAATCCGCTCCGTTTCCTCCGGCAGAATCAAATCAAACTCCCCCGCCGTCACCAAAACCGGAATCTGAATCTGCTCCAATTCCCGGGGATCGATCTGCGGTTCCGTCAGCATCAATGTCCAAAGGGGATTGGACTCCAGCCGGTTCAGCGTAGTGAATTTCTCGGTAAAGGCGGGATCAATGCCCGCCGGACTTAAATTGGTACCGCTGATGGCCATGCAGCTCAGTGTCCCCGGGTGCTTCAGTTCCAGCAGAAGACCTATAATCCCTCCGTCGCTGTGGCCGTAGTAGGCAGGCTTCTCAAGGCCCAGCCCGCAGATAAAATCATAAACATCCTCCGCCATTTCCTCATAATGGTATTCGCTCACTGCGGTGCTTTCTCCATGCCCCCGGGAGTCCGGCGCATAAACCTGATAGCCGGCGGCCACCAGCTGAGGAATCTCCGTCCGGAACAATTGATGGCTCTCCCCGTTTCCATGGATCAGCACCACCGGTTTTCCCTCTCCTGCCACTATGTAATGCAGCGAAATAGCGCCATCAGCCACACTCATTTCAAAAGATTTCCAATTATCCATTTTCTCCTCACTTTCCTCTCAAAATGGGACGCAAAGAACCGTCCCCATGTCCCAAAAAGGGACACTAAGAACCGTCCCCATGTCTCTTTCCCAGCAAAGGAATCTGCACCAGTACGATAGCCGCAAACATAATAACGCAGCCCAGTATTTCCCGGCCGCTCATCTTCTCCTGCAATAAGATCACGCCGCCCAGCACCGCAAATACAGATTCCATACTCATCAGCAAAGAGGCGCTGGCGGGATCCGTAAACTTCTGTCCCACCATCTGCAAAGTATAACCTATGCCGCCGGATGCGATGCCGCAGTAAAGAATCGGCACCAGCGCCGAAACGATTTTATCCCAGCTGGGGGATTCCGCAATAAAGGCCGCCGCCGTGCAAAGCACCATAGCCGTCGCAAACTGAATGGCGGAGATACGGATGGGGTTGCCCCGGCGGACGAAGTAATCACAGCATAAAATATGAAAACTAAACAAAAGCGCGCATATCAAAACCAAAAAATCCCCCCGGGACAGGCTGAAGGACTCAGACATGCACAGGAAGTACATGCCTGCCACCCCCAGAAGCACCGCCACCCAAACCAGCCAGCTATTTCTTCTTTTCAGGAACAGAAAACCGATTACCGGCACCAGCAGCATATACATTGCCGTGATAAACCCGGCTTTCCCGGCGGTGGTATAGACTATGCCGATTTGCTGCAGGAGGGTAGCCAAGGTCATGAAAATGCCGCAGGCAAGGCCCCCCAGAATCGTATGTCTTTTACTCAGCCGCTGCTCTTCCTCGCTTTGGGACGCCGCCAGTTCCCGGTCCCGTTTCCGGGTGAGAAATGCCACGAAACCCACCACTGCCGCCGCCAACACCATTCTGGCTGCCGTAAAGGTGATAGGCTCAATGTTGTCCATCCCGGCTCGCTGAAAGGCGAAAGCCGTCCCCCAAATCAAGGCCGCCAGCAATAATAATCCATTCCCCAGAAGCTTTTTGCTGTTCATGGGGTTTCCCCCTCCTTTGTTTCCGCGGCCCAGGCATATACCAGGGCAGCCGTTTCCGTGCCGCAAACTTCAAACCCCATATCCCCCGGGTTTTCCACCATCAGCAAAGGGCTCTTTTCCTGCATAACGATTTCGCTGCAGGGTGTTT
>CADBFP010000020.1 GCA_902793995.1 uncultured Lachnospiraceae bacterium
TTAAACCCCACCAACACCACGGTTAACAAAACCGTTACCTGGACCTCCTCCAACGCCAGCGTGGCCAGCGTCACCAAGGCCGGCAAGATCACCGCCAAGGCCCCCGGCACCGCCACCATCACCGCGAAGGTAGATACCAAGACCGTGACCTGCAAAGTCACCGTGAAGGCCCCCATCACCACCCTGAAGCTGAACGCTTCCACCGCCACCATCCAGGTAGGCAAGACCACCGGTTTAACCGTGAGCTTTGCCCCCGCCAACACCACGGATCCCCTGGTAGTGACCTGGACTTCTTCCAACACCAAGGTTGCCACCGTGAAGAACGGCACCATCACCGGCCAGGCCGCCGGCACCGCCACCATCACTGCGAAGATGGGCAATGTGACCGCTACCTGCAAAGTGACCGTGAAGGCCGTAGCTCCCAAGTTTGTGGATGCCAAGGCTTGCTACACCACCTTAAACACCTACCGCAAGAACGCGAAAGTCGGCGCCGTGAAAGTAGACGCCACCCTGGAGAAAGTAGCCCAGACCAGAGCGAAAGAACTGGTAACCCTGTACTCCCACAAGCGTCCTAACGGCGAATCCGGCCTGACCCTGATCAAGGGCAACCTGTACAAGGGCGAAAACATCGCCATGGGTCAGAAGACCTGCGCCGCCGTCATGAGCGCCTGGTTCAACTCTGCCAGCCACAAAGCCAACATGCTGGGCAAGAACTACACCAAGGTTGGCGTAGCCGGCTACGAAGTAAACGGCCAGATCTACTGGGTAATGGTATTCTCCTCCTAATAGAGACTGCAAACGAAAACAACAAGTCAGACAGACTGAAGAAATAAAACCTGATAAGCCAACTCGAAGAACTATTGTCCTTCCCTATCCATAGGCCCCGCTTGGAAGTAAAACCCCAAACGAGGCTTTTTTATTGCGGGGGGCGACAGGGGGATGGAGATACGTCCCCTGTCATCCCCGTCCCCTGTTATCACTCTACATTTTTCAAGGCTTCCGTCAGGGGAATCCGCCGGATGCGGCGCATATCGAAGAAGGCCACCAGCAGGTAGGCTCCCAGCAGCATCAGAATCCCCTTGATGACGTCCCCCGGGCTGATGTAAAAACCGAACCAGCCATTCATCCGCTTCATGATCAATTTCCAAAGCCAGGCCACAAAGGGGATACTGAGAAAGGCCGTTGCCAGAGCCGCCGCCACCACGATACCGGTGGTAAGCCGCACATAGAGGGAATTCACTTCCCGGTTTTCGTATCCCAACACCTTTACCATAGAGATGGAGACGGTATTCCGGCCGATAATCAGCTTGGTCAAAAGGAAAATCAGCAAAAAGGCGATGCCCAGGCAAATCACCTTGAAGAAGCGCATAAAGGCCCCCAGGGAGTGATCCATTTGCCGGGCCATTTTCAGCACATCCTCTACGGTTATGACAGTGGCAATATGGTTTTCCTCCACCTCCTCCAAAGGCTTTTCAGACAGATAAGCGCTGTATCCCTCCTCCGAAAGGCCGAAGGCACGCACAAAGGCATCCTCCGGCAGAAGCAGCGCCATGGAACCGGGCATTTCGTAAAAGCCGGCTACCGTAAAGAGGTAGATCTCCGTGCCGTATTTATCTTTCAGGCGGAGTTCCTGGCCCTTTTTCAGTCCGAATTTGTCCGCAAAATCGGAGGATACATAAGCCTGGCCTTCCGGCAGGGCATCCGGCAGCTTAAAGTAGCGGCTGCCGGGAATATAGCCGTAAATGCTGATATCCTCCCCGGTGCGGGTTCCGTCCACCGTTTTCAGCCCTGCCAGCCGGAAGGGCTCGGCAGTGGGCTCTGTCACCGAAATGACTTGCCCCTTCCCGTCCACCGGGCTTTTCAAAATGGTTTGATAAGGAGCCAGCAAATGATTTTTCGCTTCATCCTGCTCGTGCTCTAAGGTGGCGGGGAGGCCGAAGGAGAAGGTCAGTAGCACCATCACCAAAAAGATGCCGATGATCAAGGTCAGATAGCCCCCCAGGTTCTGCAGGAAAATGCGGATGCGGAAACGCTTCAGGAAAGTCCAGGCGGGCAGCCTCAGGGCCTTGGCCCGGCGAGTGCGGGAAAGATCCCGCCGCAGGAATTTTAAAGGAGACAGCCGCAGCTTTCGAAGGAGTATGCCCGTCACCACCAGGGCCATGATGCCCAAAGGAATGAGGGTGGTCTTCAGCAAGGCTTCGCCGCTCCATCGGGTTTCATAAAGGGGCAGGCTGTAAGAGTTGTAATACAGCCCCACCGCCACATTTTTCAGCAGCGTATAGCCCAGCAGATTTCCCAGCACCGCCGCCAGCAGGGTGACAAAAAGGGGGGCCGCCCCGTAGTGCAGCAGCATTTCTCTCCGGGAGTAGCCCGAGGCCCTTAGGGTTCCGATTACCGCCGCCTCTTCCGTGACGGTGCTGCTGGTGGTGAGGCCGAAAATAAAGGCCAGCACCAGGGTGAAAATCACCATCAGAACCTCCGCCATGGCTTTATCCGTGCCAAAGTCCGTGATGGCAAAATGGATGGCCTGGTTGGCATATTCCGGCACGAAATCCGTCAGCTCGTTCCGGGGGGCCGCCAGCAGTTCCAGGGGGGAAAGCTTTTCCGCCTCCCTCCGATTGTCCGCCAAACCTCCGGTGGCAGCCAGCACCGCCAATTGCTCTGCCAGGGTCTCGGAACGGTCACGCTGATCTGCCGTGTCTGCCGGACGGGGCACCATTTGGTAGGCATATTGCCAGACCTGAGGGGCCTGGATTCGCTCGTAGCCCTCCGGCGTGACCGCTGCGATATTAAAGGTCAGGGCATCGAACATGGTGTCCGTGGCCTTCTCAAACAGGGTGCTGTAATCCGAAAAGGAAACCAGGCCGGACACGGTAAAATCCAGATTTCCCACCCGGATCACATCTCCGGTCCGGATTCCCTGATTATCCGCGTGCATACGGTCAATGACGATTTCCCCCGGCGAGGCAGGGAAAGCGCCGGTATGCAGACAGGCCAGGTTCAGATCTTCCCGCATCTTGAAGAGGCGGATCTTGGCATCCCGGACCCCGTCCCGGTTTTTGTCCTCCTCCTGATCTTTGTAGAACTGGGGGATCAGACGGATACCCCGGGCTTCAAACTTCTCCAGCAGTACCGGATCCGCTTCCTCCTTTAATTCAAAATGTCCGTCCTCGATATGATATTTTTCGAAGGATTCCTCCGCCGCCTTCTCCATGCTGCCGTTGCCGATATAAACGGCGGAAACGAAACCGATGATGCCGGTGAGCATCAAAAACAGGGCGGCATATTTCCGCCAGTCCCGCCGGATCTCCCGGGGAATCCGTCTGTTTAATGGATTTTTCATGCCTACCACTCCAATTCTGCAGCGTTTAGCTTTTGCTCGTTATAGCTTTCGCTGCGCACCACCCCGTCCCTCAGGCGGATGGCGTGATCCGCCATTTTGGCAATCACCTCATTGTGGGTCACCATAATCACCGTGTTGCCGTACTTTTGGTTCACGTCTTCCATCAGTTTCAAAATCTCCTTGGAGGTGTTGTAATCCAGGGCGCCGGTGGGCTCGTCGCAGAGCAGAATGTCCGGGTTTTTTACCAGGGCCCGGCCGATGGAAGTCCGCTGCTGTTGGCCGCCTGAGAGCTGGTTGGGCAGTTTGTGCCGGTGTTCGTATAGTCCCAGGGTCTGCAGCAGCTCATCGATATCCAGGGGGTGCTCCGATAAATAAGCCCCCACCTCGATATTTTCCTTCACATTCAGATTGGGAATCAGATTATAAAGCTGGAACACATAGCCCAGATGTTTGCGGCGGTAGCGGGTGAGGCCCTTTTCGTCCAGGTCTTCCAGCTTGTCGCCGTTAATGGCGATGTAGCCCCGGTCCGCCTGGTCAATGCCGCCGATGATGTTGAGAAGGGTGGATTTGCCGCTGCCGGAAGGCCCCAGCAGGACGCAGAACTCCCCCTTCCTTACGGAAAAGTCCATGCCCCGCAGCACCTCCTGGCGGCTTTCTCCCTCCCCGTAAGCTTTATAAACCCCTGAAACCTGTAAAAATGCATCTTTGATCATAGCCGAATCCTTTCTTTTCCCGCACATCCTTAGATACCACTTTTTTCAAAATACCGGTCTGCCTGTTCCATCAAATAGTCCATGCCCTTTTCTCCCATGAAAGGAAGATGCGAGGCGATCTGGGCGTAGCCGTTAAAAGGCGCGGCGGCACAGGTGAAATAATTGCTGCCGTCGCAAAGCTGCTCCATTTCCGCAGAACCAAGCAGCCAGCAGTCCTGAAGGCTGCGCAGATGCCGGATCCGCTCTTTTTCTTTGGCATAATGTACCACGCCGGCTGCCGGATCCGCAATGCCCTTCAGGCTATGCATGCAAATCATGGCTTCCGTGGGGATATGCATTTCCTTGAGGGCGCCTTGCAGACCCAGCAGCCGTTCATAATCTCCCTGGAGCGCTGCCCGGGGCTCCTTTAAGCGGATGGAGCCCATGGGACCTCCCATAGAAACTCCGTTCCGCCGCATTTTCAGGCGGATTCTTTGGAGGAGAGTAGGACTCACCGGGCGGTTCAGCAGGCCGCTGATTCTTTCCAGCCAGCTTAGAGTGCCTTCGTAGCCGTAAGGAGCGCCGTAGCAGGAGGGAACGGACGCCTTTTCCTCCAGGATGGCGGCTGCCTCCTTGGCCTCCGGCCTTAAGACCAGGGCCAGGGAGGCCTGCCCCGCTTCTTCAAAATCCTGCAATTTGCCTTCCAGGCCGAAGCAGCAGCGGCATTTCATGCCGAAGGCTTCCTCCATGAGATTCTGGACTTCCCAAATATCCGAGCGGCAGCGGTATTCCCCCAGGGAAGCCCCCAGAATCACATAGGAATCCGGGTCTTTTTCCTTCGTTTCCCGCACCAGCTCCCGGGCCAGCAGCTGATAAGCGGCTTTTAAACCGAAACTGTAATCCCCCCGGAAGCCGCCGTCGTCAAAGGCAATGAGCCGGGCCTTTACCCGCTCCTGCATATAACTGCAGACGCCCTTTACATCCGTGCCGATGACGGCGATGGAAGCGGACCCCACTACGAAAATCGCCCGGGGACCGTAGGCTTCATCAATTTCTTCCATGGCGGCTTCCAGCCGGGACACATCCCCCATGATCACATCATCTTCGCTGATATGGGTGGTATAAATATGGTTCTCCGTGCGGATGCCCAGGGACATATATAAACCGTTGCCGAAGTGGGTGGTGCCGGCGGGGCCGTACTCCAAAACCACCGCATCCTCCACAGGCATAAGGGTCCACATAATGGACATGCGGTCCGAGGGAGTGGGAAATAAACGGGTCAGGCTCATACCGGGCCTCCTTTCATCAGGGGATGGGATACGCCGGCCTTCTGCCGGGCCAGGAACTGCTCCCGCTGGTCATGGGCGGTGAGGAAGGCCTCGCAGACCATGGCATTGGTTTCGAAACCCAGCACATGATAGGCCTGCATCATGCTGACCATGGCGGTGCCGGCGGCCAGCATTTCCATAGGATTGCCGGCTCCCAGGTTATAGGTGGGTTTCAGGACGGGATATAAGTATTTGAGGGCTCCCAGATTGGCGGCCCGGGATACATAAGGATCCGCCTGCTGCAAGAGGATATCCCGGTAAGGGCGGGAGATTTCATCCAGATCCGAAATCTGCAAAAGAAGAGGGCTCAGCCCCAGCTTTTCCGTCAGAAAAGCGTGGAGTTCATAATTGCACAGGGCCGTATTGCCGGAAAAATAAGTGCCTCCCGCCAAGGTGGTCCTGGCCGCCTGGGTCCGGGATAAGGCTTCCGTATACAGAGGCACCAGGCCGGTGGGAACCGGCAGTTCCAGGGCCCGGAACAATTCCTCGTAGGCTTTCAGAATGCGGTCCGGGTCGCTGAGGCGTTCAAAGAGCACGAAAGGGGTGCCGAAGCGCTCCTGCATTTTCCGGGCCAGGGGCAGGCCGATGGGATGCACCACCAGATTCAGCTTGGCCCGGGGGGCCTCCCGGATTTCCTGCACCGAGCAGGGGCCCGGCAGCAGCATGCGGGTTTTCACCCCGGCCTCCTTCAAAAAGCGGCTGCACTCCGTCCGGGCAAACTCTCCCAGGCGAAGGCCCAGCACATTGATGCTCAGGTCCTGGGGGCCCGCTTCCATGAGCCTGGCGGAGACTTCCATGGTATGCTCGATGCCGGGCATATGGTCGTCGGTTTTGAAGTTTTCCGCATGGACCACCATCACGGGAAAGCCGTGCTTTTTCTCTGCTAGGGCGGCTATGGCTTCCACATCGTCTCCGGTGATTTCCGGCACGCAGGTGGAAACGAGAAACACCGCCTGGGGTTTTTCCTCCGCCGCCAGCTCCTCAAAGGCTTCCTCCAGGCTTTCCTGGGCCCCGAAAGTCACATCATGCTGATCCAGCACGCAGGAAACCACCCGGCAGCCCTGGGCCGCCATGGTGCCGCTGCCCCCGGTGGCCATTTTGGTATAATAAGAGCACTCATCCGGCCCCAGCACCATCAAAACGCTGTCCCGGATCCGGTTTACCGTCAGCATGGCCCCCATCAGGGGGCAGTGGTAGCCGGGGAAAAGGGCGTAGGAGAGAGGCTTTACATCCTTCATCTTCTCCGCCTGGGACAGCTTCCCCAGCCGCTCTAAAATCTTTTTTCCATCCATTCCCATAAAAACCTCCTACACCGGTGCATAAGCGATCAGCGGTTTGGTTCTGCCCTGTATACGCATGATCTCGCACTGCACATCATATACATCCTTCATCATGCGGCAGGTAATCACCTCTTCCGGCCTTCCCTCCGCATATTTTTTACCTTTTTTAATCACAATCACATGGTCGCTGACCTCCATAGCCTGGGCCAGGTCATGGAGCACCATCACAATGCCGATGCCCGTCTCCCGGTTCAAACGCTTAACCAGCTGCATCATCTCCAATTGGTACGCAATATCCAGGTAGGTGGTGGGCTCATCCAGGAACAATACCTGGGGCTGCTGGGCCAGCACCGTGGCAATCCAGACCCGCTGGGCCTCGCCGCCGGATATTTCATAAATGGATTTGTCCCGAAAGGCTGCCACCCCGGTCTGCTCCATGGCCCATTCCACAATCCGCTCATCCTCCCGGCTTTTCCCGGAAAGCATTTTCTGATAGGGCATGCGGCCGTAGCTTACCAGGTCCTTCACTCTGAAATCCGCCGGTGCCGTATGAATCTGGGGCAGCACCGCAATGCGGGAGGCCAGGGCCTTGGGTTTAAAGGAAAGCAGATCCTTCCCTTCCAGGAAAACAGAACCCTCCTGGAAATGGATCAGCCGGGTGATGGCCTTCAGCAAGGTGGATTTGCCGCTGCCGTTGGGGCCGATGATGGTGGTGATTTTATCCCGGGCAATGGATAAATCCATGCCTTCCACGATCACCCGCTCGCCATAGGCGATTTTTAAGTCCTCTGCCCGAAGGATTTCAGTTTCCACGGAAATTACCTCTCTTTCGCAGCATATACAGGAAGAAGGGCCCGCCGGTGACGCTCATGACAATGCCCACGGGAATCTCCGTGCCGGGCCAGACGGTGCGGCCCAGGGTATCCGCCAGCAGAACCATGAGGGAACCGGTGAGGATACAGGTAGGAATCAGAATCTTATAATTGGAGCCCACCAGCATCCGGGCAATATGAGGAGCCACCAGGCCCACGAAGCCGATCATTCCCACCTCGGAAACCGTGGCCGCTGCCAGAAAAGCGGAGACGGCGGAGAGGGCGACCCGGGCGCCGTTTACCCGTATCCCCAGGTTTTTGGCCATTTCATCCCCCAATTGCAGGGCGTTGGCATTTTTGATGCAGCAAAGAGCCAGCAGAAGGCCGGCAGCGGCATACACCGCCATGACCCGCACTTCCTGCCAGCTGCGGCCCGCCAGAGAACCGTTCATAAAGCCCAGCACTCCCTGGAGATTATCGCTGTTTTGCAATTGCAGGAAGGCATTGTAGCCTCCCAGCACGGAGTTTACCGCCACGCCGGAGAGGATGATCCGCACCGGATCCACCCCGCCTTTCCAGGCCAGCAGATAAATCAGCAGGCAGGCCAGGGCCGCCCCTAAAAAGGCAAAGAGAGGCACGCTGTAGGAAAGGTGGGGGAAGAGGAGCAGAATGGTAATGGCGGCGGTGCCGGCTCCGGCGGAAACGCCGATGGTGCCGGGATCCGCCAGGGGATTGCGCATCACGGATTGCAGCAGGGCCCCGGCTACAGAGAGACAGGAACCCACCAGCAGGGCCAGGAGAGCCCGGGGGAGCCGCAATTGGGTGACGATGATGCGGATGTTCCGCTCCGTGGTATTGGCGGGTTCTGCCTGGCCCAGGGCGTGAAGAATCTCCTTTAAGCTGTAGCCGGAGGAGCCGACCCCCAGGGCAATGAGGAACATGGCAGCCAGGGCGGCGGCCAGAATCAGCCAGACCGCCCCGGTGCGCAGCAAGGAATTGCCTGTTCGGTTTGCATTGGTTTTCGACAAAGTGGTTTCTCCTTTATTTCTGCAATTCCACTTCAATTCCCAAGAACTCTGCCATGGTCTCGATCAAGGTGTTCAGGTTGTCCGTAATCTTCAATCCCGCATTGGAAACATAAGCGGAAGGCAGGGCCAGCCATTTTCCCTCCTTGATGGCGCCGATGGCATTCCAGTAATCCGCTTTGTCCGCAAAAGCGGCCGCCATGGTGGCTTTGTGGGTTTCCGCATCCGTGGAGCCGACGCAGACCACCACATCCGGCTCATAGCTTAAGGCCTGTTCGTAATCCAGCTGCACCATGGGGGCGCCGGGGTTTTCAAATACATTGGTAAAGCCGATAAGGTCCATCATGGAACCCAGGGTTCCCTTGCTTGTCTGAATATAATGGCTCTCGCCCCCGGACTGGAGCACCATGGCCTTCTGGCCGGCAAAAGCTTTTTTGGCGGCTTCGCAATTGGCTTCCGTTTTTTCAAAACGGGCCATAATCTCCCGGGCTTTGGCGGTGGAGGCTTCGTCCCGGCTGTAGGCATCTACAATGCATTTTGTCTGCATTTTCACGCTTTCATAGGAAACGGTATGGCCGGCATAGAGGTAGTAGCAATTGATGCCCAGGCCTTCTAAGGTCTTGCCTACCGTATCCGCAGCCGTGGCGCTTAAGACCACCAGGTCCGCATTCAGCTTCACCACGGATTCCGCGTCGAATTTGTCCGGAGCCATGGCGGAAAACTGTACCAGTCCCGCCACTTTCTGCAGTTCTTCCGGGTAATCAATCACCACGGTTTTGGGAACGCCGGCGATTTTGGCCCCCATTTCATAAAAGGCCAGCACCGGCGCGACGGATAAAATCACGATATTCTCCGGCACATGGTCCAGTTTCAAAGGTTCCGTAAAGCCCTGGGCCTTCATATCCTCCGGATATTCCAGAATGAAATCCTGGGAAAGGGGCTCGGTGGCCGCCGGGGTAGTGGCCGCAAGCGTGGTAGTGGCTGCCGTGGTGGCATCCGGGGTGGTGGCAGTGGTGGTAGTAGCCGCTGTGGCGGCATCCGGGGTTGTGGCGGTGGCCGTGGTCTGAGGGGCCGCCGTGGTGCTTTGGACTGGGGCGGCGCTGGTGCCGGGGGCAGGGCTGCCGGAGCAGCCGGCTAAAAGACCCATCAGCAGGGCCGTGGCTAAAAGCAAGGATAATACAGGTTTTTTCATCGTTTTTCTCCTTCCCGAGAGATCCAAAATTATAAATCAAGCGCTTGGTTAGCGAATGCTAACTATTGCTTTATAACACAGGAAAAAAGCCTTGTCAATAAAAAAGTTAACCATTGCTAACTTTTGTGTTGCCTTTTGCTAACTCCTGTGGTAAAACAGGTTTTGATTTGAGGTTTCATCCTGGAAAACAGGTAGAATTAAGGAGATACAGATGAAAACAATGCGTAAGATAGCCATTTACGGGAAGGGCGGCATCGGAAAATCCACCACCACTTCCAACCTTTCGGCGGCCCTGGCCTTAAAGGGCTATAAGGTAATGCAGATCGGCTGCGACCCGAAGGCCGACTCTACAAAGAATCTGATGGGAGGGCGGCTGATCCCCACAGTGCTGGATCAGCTGAAGTTAAAGAAAGAGGATTTGTGCCTGGAGGATATCGTATTTCCCGGCTTCGGCGGCGTGCTGTGCGTGGAATCCGGCGGCCCCACCCCGGGGCTGGGCTGCGCCGGCCGGGGCATTATTTCTGCTTTCGAGAAACTGGAGGAGCTGGATGCCTTTGGCCATTATGAGCCGGATATTGTGATTTACGATGTGCTGGGAGATGTGGTCTGCGGCGGTTTTGCCATGCCCATCCGGGAGGGCTACGCCCGGGATGTGTTTATTGTTTCTTCCGGAGAGATGATGGCCCTTTTTGCGGCTTCCAATATCGCTTCTGCTATCCGCAATTTCGGCAAGCGGGGCTATGCCCGGCTGGGAGGGCTGATCCTCAATGCCCGGAATGTGGAAAATGAGCGGGAAATCGTGGAAAAAGCCTGCCGGGAAATCGAAACGGAGATGATTCATTACATCCCCCGTTCCGGGGAAATCCAGCAGGCGGAGCATTTGGGAGGGACGGTCTTTGAGTTTTTGGGAGAGGATTCCTGCATGAAAGAGGTATACAGCCGGCTGGCGGAGGAGATCCTGGCCCGCAGTATAGAGGGGTAGAAGCCCGGCAAAGCCGGGGCGCCCGGGTCCCTTCGACACCCTTCGACAAGCTCAGGGACCGCTCAGGGGCGGCCCTTCGACACCCTTCGACAGGCTCAGGGACCGCTCAGGGACCGCCCTTCGACAGGCTCGGGACCGCCCTTCGACAGGCTCAGGGACCGCTCAGGGGCGGCCCTTCGACAGGCTCAGGGACCACGGGCACCGCTTTGTTTTACGGGTTCAGAAGCTCCCGCAGACCTTCCGGGAAGGTTTCGCCGGTGAACATGCAGTTTAAATCCTCTTCGTTGTTATAGGCGGATACATCGATCTGCACCGGACCGTAATACTCCGGCTCCAAGCCGGCGGGGAGGCTCAGACCGCTCAGGATATCCCGCAGTTTCTTCAGCTGCCCCTCCTTCAGCACCCCTGTGCCATCAGGATAGGCGAAGGTGGTGACGTATCCAACAATATCTTCTCCCGTACTGGAGTTAAATGCCCGGATATTGATATCACTCGCGCCTTGGATGCGGAGTTCCGTTCCGCTTTCCTCCCCGGCCAGCGCCCGATCGATCCAGCCGATCAGCTTATCCCGGTTTTGGCGGTTGGCCTCCGCCCAAAGCTGCTGGTACAAAGCCCAGGTCCGGGGCAGCTTTTTGCTGATGGTAAAAGAGGCGCGGCTGGAAAGGCCCTGGCGGTTGGACTGGAGGCCGATCGAGGCGCTGCTGTCCCGGGAGATGGGATTGTTTTGCATATTAAACCACTCGGTAAAGCCGATTTCCTTTACTTCTTCCTTCAGAGAGCGGTAAATCTGCAGCGCCGCTTTGTTATCCTCATCCGGGCGGATGATCGATTCCACCACGATGCCCGAATCCTTCTCATCCGGCAATTCCATATAGGCCTTCACAAAGGCTTCATCCTTGCTCAGAGCGGCGCTTAAGGCCTCCATTTCCTTATCTTCCAGGAGGATGGTGCGGTAGCGTTCCACCAGTCCGCTTTTGATCGCAATGGTTTTACTGATTGTATACTTCGTATGGATGGCCGAAATATGATAAGCGTATCCGGGATTGACCCGGGCGGGAGTCTTTTTCAGAAGCTCCGCCACCAGCCGGTGGACCTCTTTGTCCGTGATCCGAGTTTCTTCAATCCGGCTGGAGAAAAGGGAGTTGTCTTCCATGTAGTAATAATCCCGGGAATCCATGATTCGGACATGCTGGATATCCGCCGCCTCCGGCTGCCAGTTTTCGGCCATCCGCATACAGCCGCGGCAGAAAAAGAGGCTGCCCAGGCATAGGATCAGCAGGATCCCGAAGGAGGGAAGAGACTTCCTCAGAGATTTCAGATTGCGGGTGGCCAGCAGTTCGTAACCGAAAAAGGCCAGCAGAATAAACAATCCGAAGATGCCGTAATCGAAGCTGCTGTAGTGTTCATGTACCAGCAGGGAACGAAGGGGGATCAGCCAGACCAAAAAGGCCAGGGTGATGCGGACCAGGGCCCGGACCCGGGGATTTGCCACCGGGACTTCTGCGGCCTCGCTTTTCCGCTTCCGGGCCAGGAAGGCCCCCGCTCCTACCCAAAGAATCAGAGCAAAGAAGGTGTAGAGAATCCGGCCCCAATGGAATAGGCTTCGGCCATACAGACGGCTGTCTCCGGAATTCAGGAAGCTGTAAACGAAGTCCGAAAACAGATTGATGCGGTAAGGGAAGGGAAGGAAGTTCCGATCCAACATAAAGGACTGATCCGCAATGCAGCCTGTGATGGTATGGATGATGATCCGCGGCGCAAAAAGCAGCAGCAGGGACACCAGCACATTGGAAAAGACGGTGCCGCTGAGGAAGGTGCCGCAGGCCGTTACGGCGGCTACATACAAGGAAATCAGCAGGATCACCAGGTTGTACTGGAGCAGATCTGCCCAGCTGAAGCGGTAGTAGGCGGGGAAGCAGCTGGCAGCTACGCCGCTGACCAGGGCAGAGGCGGCCAGAATCAGCATCACCCAGGCAAAGGCGGCCCCTAAAAGACTCAGGAAGAGACACTCCCGGCGCTGGGGCAGGGCGTGGTAAAAGTCGCTGCCTCGGCGTTCCGTGGTGAAACGGAAGGCTTTGAGGGTCAGAAAAGGCGCTGTCAGGCAGAAACTTATCGCGATCAAGGGCTGCAGCGAGAGGGGGGACATCAGCTGCGGGACCCGGGGGGTGATGCTGATGCCGTGTCGGGACAGGGGCTGCTGCAGAATGCTGATGAGGGAAGTCAGAAGCAGGATGCCTAAAAAGGCGAGAGCCATCAGGCTCAGCTGCCGGAAGCCTTCCCGGAATATTTTCAAATCAAACCATTTCTTTTTCATGCCTTTATGCCTCCTTCTCATGTCCGAAAACATCTTCAAAGCTGTATCCCAGCTGCTTCATCTCGTAAGTAAAGACCTCTTCCAGGCTTAAGGGAACCAGGTTCAGCAGCAAGGGATTCATGATCCTCAGCCGGGCCAGGGTCTCCTCCTGGTTCCCCCGGATGATCAAATGGGCCACAGAACCGATCTGTTCGTAGTGCAGCATATCTATCCCCGCAAAGCGGCTCCGGTCGAAGGGCTCGGAGAAGGCCAGCTGCAGCTTAAAGAGGGAGGTCCGCAGGTCCTGCACATCGCTTTGCAGCAGCAGGCCCCCTTCGTGGAGGAGGGCCAGCTGATCGCAGGTATCCTCCAGCTCCCTAAGGGAATGGGAGGTGATGATGGCGGTGGCTTCCCGCTCCGCCACTTCCTCTAAAATCAGATTTTTCACCAGCCGCCGCATCACCGGATCCAGACCGTCGAAGGTCTCGTCGAAGAAGTAATAATCCGGGTGGCAGGAGAGGGCCAGGATGATGGAGGCCTGCCGCCGCATGCCCTTGGAGAAGCTGCGGAGGGGGCGGTTCGGATCCAGGCGGAAGTTTTCGCTTAAGAAGCGGAAGCGCTCTTTGTCGAAGCGGGGGTAGAAGGCCTCGTAGCAGTCCGCCATGCGGTTCATATTGGCCCCCGCCAGAAAAAAGAGCTCGTCCGGCAGGAACAGCAGGCGGTTTTTCACGGCCGGGTTTTCGTAAACCGGCTGACCGTCCACGGTGGCGGAACCCTCCTCCGGCCGGTAGATGCCGGTGACCGCCCGCAGGAAAGTGGATTTGCCGGCGCCGTTGGTGCCCACCATCCCGTAGATGGAGCCTTTGGGGATGCGGCAGCTCACCCGGTTTAAGGCGGTGAAATCGTTAAATCGTTTGGTGAGATTGATTGTTTCAATCATGGGGATTTATTCCTCCTTCGGTTTCGATTAAGCGTTTTAAGTCTTCCCGGCTGCAGCCGCCGGCCAGCAGATCCCGAACCAGAGTCCGGAACTCCGTCAGTTTTTTCTCCCGGTATTGCTGCACTGCCGAGGAAAGATCCCCTCGGATGAAGCAGCCCCGGCCGGCAGCGGATACGGTGATCCCCCTGCGCTCCAGTTCCCCGTAGGCCTTGGCAATGGTGTTGGGGTTCACGGAGAGCTGCAGGGAGAGGCTCCGCACCGATGGCAGCTGGTCTCCGGGTTTCAGAATGCCCTTCAGTACGAATTGCTCCGTCTGCAGGACGATCTGCTCGTAAACCGGCGTGCGGGATAAAAGGTCAATTTGATACATTCTGTTACCTCGCATTCCTTGTGTGCGTCAACTGTACTATGACGGTTAGTACAGTTAAGATAGCAGAGCTTAAAGGGCTTGTCAAGCGTTTTTTTGTTGACATCCCCTTTCTTTATGACTATAATGTGATACGGTGCGGCAGGAGGCGGCAATTCGCCTTTTGTGCGCTGAAAATAGAATAAAGGAGGTGCTCCTGTGACCAATGGAATGTACTTTGTCGCAGCAGCTGTGGATGTAGTAACCCTGATCATTGCAGCGGTGCTCGTAGTTGCTGCGGCCATTCTGTCATGGGTCATTTCAGCCGCCCGCCAGCGGAAGGTGTATGAAACCACCGTGGGCTCCGCGGAAGTGAAATCCCGTGAAATCATAGATGAAGCATTGAAAGAAGCAGCGGAAAAAAAGCGTGAAGCGCTGCTGGAAGCCAAGGAAGAAAACATTGCCGCGAAAAACGAACTGGAGCGGGAAGCCAAGGAACGCCGGGCGGAATTAAGAAAAGCCGAACAGCGGGTGCAGAGCAAGGAAGAAAACCTGGACAAGAAAACAGAAGCCCTGGAGAAAAAAGAACAGAGCGTCCAGGCCAGGGATGATCGTTTAAAGAAGAAGGAACAGGAAGCGGATGAGCTGATCCGCCAGCAGCAGGAGCGGCTGGAGCAGGTTTCCGGCCTCACTAAGGAACAGGCCAGAGATTACCTGATTCAGAGCGTCACGGAAGATGCGGAGCACGACATCGCCAAGCGGCTGAGGGAAATCAATGCCCGGGCCAAGGAAGATGCCAGCAAGAAGGCCAAAGAGTACATTACCACCGCCATTCAGAAATGCGCGGCGGACCATGTGTCCGAAACCTCCATTTCCGTGGTGTCCCTGCCCAATGATGAGATGAAAGGGCGGATTATCGGCCGGGAAGGCCGGAATATCCGGGCCCTGGAGCAGGCCACCGGCGTGGAGCTCATCATTGACGATACCCCGGAAGCGGTGGTGATCAGCGGCTTTGACCAGACCCGCCGGGAAGTGGCCCGGATCGCGCTGGAGAAGCTGATTATAGACGGCCGGATTCACCCTGCCCGGATCGAGGAAGTGGTAAAGAAAGCCCAAAAAGAAGTGGAAGAGATCATGAAGGAGAAGGGGGAGGCCGCCGTCCTGGAAGTGGGCGTCCACGGCATTCACCCGGAACTGACCCGCCTGCTGGGCAAGATGCACTTCCGCACCAGCTACGGCCAGAACGCCTTAAAGCATTCCATCGAAGTGGCCCATCTCTGCGGCCACCTGGCAGGAGAGCTGGGGCTGGACATCCGTCTGGCCAAGCGGGCCGGCCTGCTGCATGATATCGGCAAGAGCATTGACCAGGAAATGGAAGGCTCCCATGTGCAGATCGGCGCGGATCTCTGCCGCAAGTATAAGGAAAATGCGGTGGTCATCAATGCGGTGGAATCCCACCACGGGGATGTGGAGCCCACTTCCCTCATTGCGGTGGTGGTGCAGGCTGCGGATGCCATTTCCGCCGCCCGGCCCGGTGCCAGACGGGATACCCTGGAGACCTACACCAACCGTCTCTCCCAGCTGGAGGAAATCACCGGCGGCTTCAAAGGGGTGGACAAGTCCTTTGCCATCCAGGCCGGCCGGGAAGTGCGGGTGATGGTGGTGCCGGAGCAGATCAGCGACGACGCCATGGTGGTGCTGGCCCACGATATTGCCAAGCGTATCGAGGAAGAAATGGAATATCCCGGCCAGATCAAGGTAAATGTGATCCGGGAATCCCGGATTGTGGATTACGCGAAATAAATACCTTCCCCTATGGGGAAGGGGGACCGCCGCCGAAGGCGGTGGTGGATGAGGTGTAGGGGCGGCCATTGGCCGCCCTTTTGTTAAGGAAGACTTACTATGACCAAAAAACTCATCTCCTGGAATGTGAACGGCCTTAGGGCCGTCTTAGGTAAAAATTTTTATGAAGCGGTGGAAGCCCTGGATCCGGATGTGCTCTGCCTGCAGGAAACCAAGCTCCAGGCGGGGCAGTGCGAACTGAACCTGCCTCAGTACCATGCTTACTGGAATTATGCGGAGAAAAAGGGCTACTCCGGTACCCTGGTGCTGACGAAGGAGGAGCCTTTGTCCGTGACCTGCGGTATAGGAATAGAAGAGCATGACCAGGAAGGCCGGGTCATCACCTGCGAGTATCCGAAGGAATATCTGGTGTGCTGCTACACCCCCAATTCCCAGGACGGCTTAAAGCGCCTGGACTACCGGATGCGCTTTGAGGATGATTTCCGGGGCTATCTCACGGGCTTGGCGGCGAAAAAGCCGGTAATCCTCTGCGGGGACCTGAATGTGGCCCATCAGGAAATCGATTTAAAGAACCCTTCCACCAACCATCAAAGCGCCGGCTTTACGGATGCGGAGCGGGGGAAGTTTTCGGAACTGCTGGCGGCGGGCTTTATTGACAGCTTCCGCTATTTTAATCCGGATTTGAAGGAAGCCTACAGCTGGTGGTCCTACCGGATGCGTGCCCGGGAGCGGAACGCCGGCTGGCGCATTGACTACTTTGTGGTATCGGAGGGGATGAAGGAGCGGCTGCTTTCCGCCGCCATTCATCCGGAGATTTTCGGCTCGGACCATTGTCCGGTGGAGCTGGTGATTGAGGCTTAAGAGGGGCAAAAGGGATGAAGAAAAGCACAAGCAGTTTTTTCCTGATTATTGTTTTGGCGCTGGGCCTGCTCTTATCCGGCTGCGGCGGGAAGCAGCAGGGGCCCTTTGCCGGCCGGGAGCCGGCGGATATGAGCGGGTATGAAGGCCTTAAGGATTACAAGGGTAAGATCTTTTTGACGGACACGACGGTGAAGGAGGCGGCCGCCCTGATGGATGAGGGGAAGAGTTTTGTCCTCTTTGCCAGCTTTGCCAACTGTCCTTTCTGCAACCGCCTGATTCCGGAGCTTTGCGCGGCGGCGCAGGAGGAAGGACTGTGGATCGGGTATTTGAACACCCGGAAGAACCCGGCCTGGAACAACAATATGGATATCGACGATTACGACCTCTTTGTGGAACGCTTCGGGGAATACTTGCCGCTGGACGCCAATCAGGTAAAGCACCTGTATGTGCCGGCCCTGATTGCGGTAAAAGACGGGAAAGCCGTAGACTTCCGCCAGGGGGTGGTGGAAGGCGCCGACAACCCCAGCGAACCTTTGACGGACAGCCAGCGGGAACAGTTAAAGAAAGAGTTGAAGGAGTTTTTTGAGAAGATTCGTTAAATTCAAGGGTGATTTGCTCGCTATGCTCGCAAATCTTTGGAGGGGAGAATCCGCCTGACGGCGGATGAGGCGGCTGGTAGCCGCCCCTACGGCTGCAAACGGCACTCGTCCCTCGTAGGGGCGATTATCAATCGCCCTAATCTCTGGGCGGCTGATAGCCGCCCCTACGGAGGCAGACAGCACGCGTTATATCCATGAGCGGATTGTTTCAATTATATGAATCCGAGTCGTAAAAAAAAACACTTGACAAGACCCGGCGGCCTTTGCTATAGTATCCAAGCCGCTGTTTGGGTCTTTCTTTTTATGTGGATGAAAGCAGAGGGAAAGACAGCCGGCGGTTCGCCGCCAGAAGGCCGCGAAATATAAAGGGAGGTAGCCGAAAATGCGCACCAGAATTACCTTGTCCTGCACGGAATGCAAGCAGAGAAACTACAACACCACCAAGGAAAAGAAGAACCATCCCGACCGGATGGAGACCAAGAAGTACTGCCCCTTCTGCAAGCGCCACACGCTGCACAGAGAAAGCAAATAAGCGGAGGTCGTCATGGCAGAGGAAAAAACTGCTGTTAAAAAACAGGAAAAGCAGGACGCCCCTGTCCGGAAGACCGGCTTTTTCAAGGGCGTCAAGGCCGAATTCAAGAAAATCATTTGGCCTAGTAAAGCCACCGTGGCCAAGGAAACCGGCGCCGTGGTGTTCTTCGGCATCGCTCTGGGCGTGCTGATTGCCATCATTGATGCCGTGGTGAAGTTTGGCCTGGGTCTTATCATGTAGGAGACTTTCATGGAAGAAGCAAAATGGTATGTGGTTCATACCTATTCCGGCTATGAAAACAAAGTGAAGGCCGACTTGGAAAAGACCATCGACAACCTGCATCTCCAGGATGAAATTCTGGAAGTGGCTGTCCCCATCCAGGACGTGGTAGAAGTCAAGGACGGGAATAAAAAGGTGGTCCAGAAGAAGATGTTCCCCAGCTATGTGCTGGTGAATATGATCAAGAACGATCGCACCTGGTACATTGTGCGGAACACCCGGGGCGTCACCGGCTTTGTGGGGCCGGGGGGCGAAGCGGTGCCTCTGTCTCAGGAGGAGGTGGATCGTTTGGGCGTCCATGCGGAAAACGTGGTTACGGATTTCAAAGTGGGCGATACGGTCACGGTTATTTCCGGGGTTTGGGAAGGCACCACCGGTGTCATCAAATCCATCAACGAAGGCAAGCAGACCGTCAACATCATTTTTTCCATGTTCGTGGGCCGTCCTACGCCGGTGGAGCTGGCGTTTACGGAGGTCAAACGGATGTGACAGTGGGAGAGGACCTTCTCCTCACACCACGAAACCGGTTTATCCGGAATACTTACTAGGAGGAGCCAGTTATGGCAAAGAAAGTATTAGCTTTTATCAAGCTGCAGATCCCCGCCGGCAAGGCTACGCCGGCACCGCCTGTTGGTCCCGCTCTGGGCCAGCACGGTCTGAACATCGTGCAGTTCACCAAGGAGTTCAACGCCCGTACGGCCAACGAAGGGGATACCATCATTCCCGTTGTGATTACCGTTTATGCGGACCGCACCTTCTCCTTTGTGACCAAGACACCCCCCGCTGCCGTTCTGCTGAAGAAGGCCGCCAAGATCCAGTCCGGTTCCGGCGTGCCCAACAAGACCAAGGTAGCTACCTTAAAGCGTGCTGAGGTGCAGAAGATTGCCGAGCAGAAAATGCCCGACTTAAACGCCGCCTCCATTGAGGCCGCCACCAGCATGATCGCCGGCACAGCCCGCAGCATGGGCATTGTGGTAGAAGATTAAGGAGGGGCGAGATGTTTAGAAGCAAGAAATATAAAGAGGCTGTTAAGTCTTACGACCGTACCCAGATTTTTGACGCGGACGCCGCCATTTCCCAGGTGAAGAAGATGGCCTGCGCCAAGTTCGACGAGACCGTGGAAGTGCACCTGCGCACGGGTTGTGACGGCCGTCATGCGGATCAGCAGATCCGCGGCGCCGTGGTGCTGCCTCACGGAACCGGCAAGTCCGTCCGGGTCCTGGTATTTGCCAAGGGCGTGAAGGCGGATGAAGCTCAGGCTGCCGGCGCGGATCATGTGGGCGCCGAGGAGCTGATTCCCAAGATTCAGAACGATGGCTGGCTGGACTTCGATGTGGTAGTGGCTACCCCGGATATGATGGGTGTGGTGGGCCGTCTGGGCCGTGTGCTGGGCCCCAAGGGCTTAATGCCCAACCCCAAGGCTGGCACCGTAACCATGGATGTGGCCAAGGCCATCGAGGAAATCAAAGCCGGTAAGATTGAATACCGTCTGGATAAGGCCAACATCATTCACGTGCCCATCGGCAAGGTTTCCTTTACCGAGGAAGCGCTGATGGACAACTTCAATGCGGTGGTAGGCGCCATTGTGAAGGCCCGTCCCGCTGCCGTGAAGGGCGCCTTCTTGAAGAGCGTTACCGTGGCCTCCACCATGGGCCCCGGCGTGAAGGTGAATACCGTTAAGCTTTTGAACGCGTAAGGAATACCGTAGGGGCGGCGATCCGCCGCCTGCGGGCGACCAATGGTCGCCCCTACGAAAAAACTTGACAACCACATTTTACTGTGGTAAAAACACATAGCGTATCACCACTGCCGAAGACAGCAGGTGCGGGAAACCGTATAATGGCCATGGCCGCCTGCCGAGGAAGAGGATTTCGTACATGCGATTTCACTGAGTCCTTCGGCCTGCCGGAGGACTTTTCATATCAGCAGTTGGTGTGCCAAATAAACAAGGAGGTAGAACTATGGCAAAAGTAGAACTGAAAGCACCCATTGTTCAGGAGATTTCCGAGCTGCTTTCTGATGCTACTGCTGCGGTGTTAGTGGATTACCGGGGCATTACCGTGGATGCTGATACCAAGCTCCGCAAGGAAATGCGTCAGAATGACGTCACCTACCGGATTTACAAGAACACCCTGCTGAACATCGCCATGAAGGACACGCCTTTCGAAGCTTTGGCCGGGGACTTAAAAGGCCCCACCGCCATCGCCGTCACCAAGGGCGACGCCACCCTGCCTGCCCGCATCATCACCAACTTCGACAAGAAGGGGGATGTGATCCAGTTAAAGGCCGGTGTGGTAGATGGAACTTATTACGATCAGAAGGGCATGAATGCGGTTGCCCAGATCCCCAGCAAGGAAGTGCTGCTCGGAAGACTCTTCGGCAGCATGAAGTCCCCTATCACCAACTTTGCCCGTGTCATTAAGCAGGTGGCAGAGAAGCAGGAAGCTTAAAACAAAAGATTATCGGAGGATATGTAATCATGGCGAAATTAACTGTTGCTGAGTTTATCGAAGCGTTAAAGGAACTGTCTGTACTGGAACTGAACGATCTGGTAAAGGCCTGCGAAGAAGAGTTTGGCGTATCCGCTGCTGCCGGCGTTGTGGTAGCCGCTGCTGCCGGCCCTGTTGAGGAAGCCGAAGAAAAGACCGAATTCGACGTGGAACTGACCGAAGTAGGCGAGAAGCGCATGGACGTTCTGAAGGCTCTGCGTACCCTGACCGGTGCCGGCCTGAAGGAAGTGAAGGACATGCTGGATGCGGCTCCCGGCATCATCAAGCCCGGCGCCACCAAGGAAGAAGCCGAAAACATGAAGGCCGAGCTGGAGAAGGTCGGCGCCAAGGTAACGCTGAAATAATCATTCAGACCAAAGCCCAAGGGGCGGCTCCGGCCGCCCTTTTTGTTTGCCAAAAGGGGAATTGAGTGCTATACTGTCTCAGATATCTATCATCTTTTTTATTTGAGGGAAGCATGGGAGAAACGCAGAAAAAAAGCAAAAAGAAGCTGCTGGGGGGGCTGGGGCTCCTGCTTTTGGCGGCTCTTCTGATATCCTATTTTACCTGGTGGCCGCTGCCGGTGGAGGCGGCTTATGAATTTGATTTGGAAACCAAGGATTTGGTTTTGACCATAGAAGAGGGACGCTACGGAGAGGCAGCCCTTAGTTACGGCATGACGGCCAAAAGCGAGGTGGCGGCGCTCCGGGGCCGGAAGGCCTTTCGTGACGCCAGCCTGCAGTGGTCCAGCTCCGACCCGGCGGTGGCCACGGTGGATGAGCAGGGGCGAATCCGGGCCGTGGAAGAGGGAGAGGCGATCATTACCGCTGCGTGGGGGGCATTGAGCAGGAGCTGCCCGGTTAAGGTTTATTATCCCTTAAAAGGCATAGCCCTTTCGGAAAACAAACTGATTCTGAACAAGGAAGAGGAAGCCTCCCTTTCCTGCGGGCCGCTTCCGGTCCAGGCGGAGATAACGGAAACGCTTCAGTACCGTTCTCTGGACCCCCGGGTCGCCACGGTGGATGAGACGGGACGGGTCCGGGCGGAAAGCGTGGGATCCGCCATCATAGAAGTTTCCGACGGCAGTTTTACCGCCGAATGCGAGGTGACGGTGCTGTCTCCCATGAGGGGCATCCGCCTGCAGGAGAATGCCTTTACCCTAAATGTGGACCAGACGCAGCAGCTGGAAATCCTCTTTGAACCGGAGGATACCACGGATGATAAGACTCTCATTTGGGAAAGCCTGAGTCCCAAACTGGCGCAGGTGGATCAGCAGGGACTGGTCAAAGCCCTGATGCCCGGAGAAGCTAAAATCATCGCCCGGGCGGGGGCTTTTGAGACGATAGCCCGCTTCACCATAAAAGCCCCTCTGAAAGGCCTGGTCTTCCGGGAAGACGAAAAGCGGCTGATTAAGGGAGATGTCGCCTGGCTGCGGGTCTTTCCGGATCCCTGGTACAGCACGGACCAGGTGAAGGCCCGATTCAGCTCCGCTAATCCGGAGATTGTCTCCGTGGATGAAAAGGGGCATATCACGGCTCTGGCTCCTGGAGAGGCCCGGATTACCGCCCGGAGCGGGCGGTTCAGCGCCAGCTGTCTGGTGACCGTGCGGGTGCCCATGGAGGGCATAGCCATCCGGGAGGAAGGGGGCGAGCTGGTACGGGGCACCCAAAAACAGCTGTCTGCTGTCTTTCTCCCGGAAGATACCAACGACGACAGAAGCCTAATCTGGGAAAGCTCGGATGAGGCTGTGCTGAAGGTCAGCCAGGAAGGCCTGGTGGAGGCCCTGGCAGCCGGTGAGGCGGAAGTCCGGGTGCGCTGCGGCGAATTCAGCGCCGCCCTGCCCTTTACGGTAATTGTGCCCGTAAGCGGAGTGGAGCTGGATCAGGCAGAGCTGGAAATCAAAAGAGGAGAATCCGCCCTGCTGACGGCCCGGGTGCTGCCGGAAGACACCACGGAGGATAAGAGCATTTATTTTGCCAGCAGCAATGAAGGCGTGGCCCGGGTGGACGGCGAGGGCCGGGTCTGGGGCATGGGCCCCGGGGCATGCGTGATCTATGCCCGGCACGGCGATTTTGCCGCTTCCTGCCAGGTAAAGGTGACGGTGCCGCTGACCGGCATTTCCCTGGATCGAAGCGCCATCACCCTGCTGGAAGGAAAAGGTTCGAAACTGCAGGTCTCTTATGATCCCTGGGATACCACGGACAGCCGCTCTGTGAGCTGGTCCAGCTCGGATACCGGCGTGGCAGGGGTGGATGCGGAAGGCAATATCTGGGCCAATGGTCCGGGGGATTGCCGGATTACCGCCACTGTAGGCGCTTTCTCCGCCTCGGCGGAGATTCATGTCAATCCTTATATTCCCGTGCAAAGCGTGAGTCTGTCTTCCGTGGATATCAGCTTTTATCATTACGGCGAGGGGACGAAGCTGGAAGCCTGGGTGGAGCCGGCGAATGCCACCTATCCCGGAGTCAGCTGGTCCAGCAGCGACCCTTCCGTGGTTTCCGTCAGTGAGGAGGGCCGGGTGGTGGCTTTACAGAGCGGCGTGGCCCATATCACGGCCAAGGCAGAAGACAAGACAGCCAGCTGCGTGGTGTATGTGACCCTGCCGCCCCCTGCCAAGGTGGTAGTGCTGGATCCTGGCCACGGCGGGATTTTTGACGGGGCGGTTTATGAAGGCCGCTATGAGCGACAGCTGAATCTCACCACCGCCATTGCCTGTAAGAATTATCTGGAGGCCAATTACGAAGGGGTGGTGGTATATCTGACCCGCAGCACGGATCAGGCCACAGCGGACAATCTGACGGACGATATTTACAACCGGGCCGTCTTTGCCAGGCAAATGGGGGCCGTCCTTGTGGCAAGCCTTCATTACAACGCCTCCGGGGATCATGCCGCCTCCGGCGTGGAGGTATATGCCTCCTTCGACCCCCGGGTAGGGGACGAAAGCCAGGCACTGGCATCGGTGCTGGTGAACCAGCTTGTGTCTTATACCGGCTTGCCCAACCGGGGCGTTCGCTACCGCTACTATGATGAAACGGGCGTGGATCAAAGCAAGGGGGACTATTACGGGATCATCCGTTATTCCTCCGGCTTCGGAATTCCGGCCGTGCTGGTAGAGCACTGCTGTATGGATCATGATACCTGGTGCGTCGATTCGGAAGAGGATCTGATTCAGTTCGGAATCCAGGACGCCATCGCCATTGCCCGCTATCTGGGGCTTCAGCATAAGTGATACCCGGAAGTGTACCATGGGAGTGGGTTCATGGTGCACTTTTTCTTGCCCTTTTACCCCTTGTATGGTAAGATACAAGGGTATTTTTTCGTGCAAAATCAAAAGACTCAGGAGGCGGTATGAAGGAATTTGATGTATTGGTAATGGGCGGCGGCCCCGGGGGATACAGTCTGGCGGTTGCGGCGGCCAAAAAGGGCCTGTCCGTAGCGCTGTTTGAGAAGGAAACCCTGGGAGGCACCTGTCTGAATGTGGGCTGCATTCCCACTAAGTATCTGGTGGATAAGGCTCTCACCATGGAAAAAATGAAAAACCTCTCAAAACGGGGGATTTTTGAGGCAGTGCCGGCGCTAAACTTTGAAAAGGTGCAGAAGGGCAAAGAACTGGTGGTGAAGAAACTCACCGGCGGCGTAGGCTTTCTGCTTAAGGGGGCCGGTGTGGAGGTCATCCAGGGCGAGGCGGTCTTAAAGCCGGAGCGGACCGTGGAATGCGGCGGCGAGACATACCAGGGAAAAAACGTGGTGATTGCCACCGGCTCCGAAACCATGATTATTCCCATCCCCGGCCATGAATACTGCATCACTTCCACGGATGTGCTGAATATGACGGAAGTGCCTTCCTCCATGGTGGTTATGGGAGGCGGCGTGATAGGGCTGGAGCTGGCCTGCGCCTTCCAGGCCTTCGGCTGCAAGGTGTCTGTGGTGGAAATGCTGCCGGAGCTGATCCCCCAGGGCGAAAGAGCCGCGGTGGAGCTTTTGGTAAAGCTGATTAAGAAAAACGGCGTGAAGATCCATACCGGCGCCAGGATGCTGCGGGTGGAAAAGAGCGAAGAGGGCTTAAAAGCCGTGTTTGAAAAAGAGGGAGAAGAGCAAAGCATTGATTGCCAGGAAGTGCTGATGGCCGTGGGCCGGAAAGCCTGCCTCACGGGTATCGATGCCCAGGCTTTGGGACTGGAACTGGATGGGAAAAAGAATATCAAAGTGAGCAAAACCCAGGAAACCAATCTGCCCGGGGTGTACGCCATCGGAGATGCCGCCGGCGGTCTGCAGCTGGCCCATGCGGCTTATGCGGAGGGCGAGCGGGCCCTGGATGCGATTTTAAGCGAGGAAGGCCCTTCCGAAGAACCGATTCCTTCCTGCGTTTATACCCTGCCCTGCTATGCTGCGGTGGGCTTAAGCTCCGAGGCGGCTAAAGCGGCGGGCTATGAAACCCTGCTGGGAACCTTTGATTATAACAATAACGGCATGGCTCTGGCGGAGGGCGCCAGCGGTTCCGTGTTTGTGGTGGCGGATGCCAAAACCTGCAAAACCCTGGGGATTTCCATTGTGGGAGAAAACGCCTCCGAGATGATCGGCCTGGCTTCCTTGGCGGTGGCCCGGGGCTTAAATCAGGAAGAGTGGGAAAGCATGATTGTGGCCCACCCCTCCTTAAATGAAATGATCAAGGAGGCTGCTCTGGATTGCTTCGGGGCCGCGGTCCATAAATAATGCGTGTTGATATCTTTAATTTGAATACCACCGATCCCGCCTTCAACCTGGCGGCGGAGGAATACTTGTTCAGCGGGATGCCCCGGGACCGGGCTTATGTGATGCTGTGGCAGAACGACGGGGCGGTGATTATCGGGAAATATCAGAATACCGCCGCGGAGGTGAACGGCCCTTATCTGGAGAGCCACGGTATCAAAGCGGTGCGGCGGCTCTCCGGCGGCGGCGCCGTATATCATGATATGGGGAACCTGAACTTCACCCTTATCACGGATGCCAAACCCGGCGGGAAGGTGGATCTGGCCCTGTTCTGCCGGCCGGTGGTCCGGGCTCTGGCCCGCTTCGGTGTGGAAGCGGAAATCAGCGGCCGGAACGATGTGACGGTGGATGGGAAGAAGTTCTCCGGCAATGCCCAGTATGTGCGGGATGGCCGGGTGATGCACCATGGCACCATCCTCTTTGATTCGGATCTTGCCGTGGTGCAGGAGGCTCTTCGGGTAAAAGCGGAAAAGCTGGCCGGGAAGGGCGTATCCTCCGTTCGCTCCCGGGTGACCAACCTGAAACCCTTGCTGCCGGAAGGCACCACCCTGGAGGATTTCCGCCGGGTGTTAAGCCAGGAATTAAGCCGGGGCGGCGAGGCAGAGGAGGCATCTTTCAGCCGGGAGGATCTGAAAGCCATCCGGCAGCAAAAAAGGGCGCGCTACGACCGCTGGGAATGGAATTGGGGGGCTTCCCCCGCCGGGACTTTGAAAAAGAGCGCCCGGATAGAAGGGGCGGGCAGCATTGAAGCGGTGATGGGGCTGGAAAAGGGCTGTATCAAAAGCCTGTCCTTTCAGGGAGATTTTTTCAGCAGCCGCGAACCGGAGGAGCTGGCGGCCCGCCTGATAGGGGTTCCCTTAAAAGCCGGCGCTTTGGGGGATGCCTTAAAGGGCCTGAAGGTATCCGATTATTTTAGGGGCTTAACGAAGAAGGATTTGCTGGAGTTGTTGATGTAAGGGCCGCCTTTATGCCGCCTCTGCGAGAAAGCTGCCAGCAGAGCGTAGGGGCGGGCAGTGCCCGCCCGAAAAGGAGATTCAGATGAAATGGTTGATTGCTTCGGATATACACGGCTCTTCCAGCTGCTGCCAGCAGCTGCTGAAGCGCTTTGAAGTGGAAAAGGCGGAACGCCTGCTGCTGTTGGGAGACCTGCTCTACCACGGAGCCCGAAACGCATTGCCGGAGGACTACGAAACCATCCGCACCACGGAGCTTTTGAACAGCCTGAAGGATGTGACCCTGGCGGTGCGGGGCAATTGCGATTCCGAGGTGGACCAGATGGTGCTGGAATTTCCCATTATGCAGGATTTTACCGCCCTGGTGGAGGGGGGCTGCCTGGTGATGGCCACCCACGGCCATTTGTATGACGAACACAGCCGCCTGCCCCTCCAGGGGGTGGATGTGCTGTTGTCCGGCCATACCCATGTGCCGGTCTGCCATGATTTCGGAAATTTGGTGGCCATGAATCCTGGCTCCGTATCCATCCCCAAAGGGGGGAGCCGCCACAGCTATATGACCCTGGAGAACGGCCTCTATATTTGGAAGGATCTAAATGGGGATGAGTACCGGCGCTTTGAAATGAAGCCAAGACATAATTGAAGCGGGGAAGCAAGTCGCCCCCTCCCGGCCCTGAGGGCCACCCTCCCCCGCGTCCGGGGGAGGGTAAGTCGCCCCTACGTGCCCGCCTGCCACACTGCAACAGATGATTATGAACTTATTTGACTACATCAACGAAGAAGAAAAGAAAAAGGACTCCCCTTTGGCCCTGAGGATGCGGCCCACCAGCCTGGAGGAGGTGGTGGGACAGCAGCATATCCTGGGAGAGGGGAAACTTCTGCGCCGCATTATCCAGGCGGATCAGCTTTCTTCTTTGATTTTCTACGGGCCGCCGGGCACGGGGAAGACCACCCTGGCCCAGGTGATTGCCCATACCACGAAAGCCCGGTTCCGTCAGATCAATGCCACTGCCGCCGGTAAAAAGGACATGGAAGAAGTGGTGGAAGAGGCGAAGAAAAACAGAGCGGCCTATCAGACAAAAACCATTTTGTTCATAGACGAAATCCACCGCTTCAACAAGGCCCAGCAGGATTATCTGCTGCCCTTTGTGGAAGACGGAACCATCATTTTGATCGGCGCCACCACGGAAAATCCCTTCTTCGAGGTCAACCGGGCCCTTATTTCCCGCTCCCAGCTGTTCCAGCTGAAACCCCTGGAAAAGGAGGACATTGCGGTCCTGATCCGCCGGGCGGTGGAGGATCCGGAGAAAGGCATGGGGATGTACGGCGCGGACATAGACGAGGAAGCCGTAAACTTCCTGGCGGATGTGGCGGGGGGCGATGCCCGCCGGGCCCTTGGCGCCGTGGAGCTGGGGGTGCTCACCACGGAACGCGGCCAGGAGGGCCGCATCCGTATCACCCTGGCGGTGGCGGAGGAATGCATCCAGCGCCGGGCGGTGGGCTATGACAAAGCCGGGGACAATCATTACGATGTGATCAGCGCCTTTATCAAAAGCATGCGGGGCTCGGATCCGGATGCGGCCCTGTATTATCTGGCCCGCATGATTACCGCGGGAGAAGACCCCAAATTCATTTCCCGGCGGATCATGATCTGCGCCGCAGAGGATGTGGGACTGGCGGACCCCCGGGCCATGCAGGTGGCGGTAGCCGCGGCCCAGGTGCTGGAGCGGGTAGGGATGCCGGAGGGACGCATTCCCCTGGCCCTGGCCGCCACTTATGTGGCCACGGCACCGAAAAGCAATGCGGCCTATCTGGGCATCGATAAAGCCCTGGACACGGTGGCCCATACGGATATTAAGCAGGTGCCGCCACATTTACAGGGGACGGGCTATCAGGGAGCTTCCGAACTGGGAAAAGGCATCGGTTATCAGTATGCCCACGATTTTCCCGGCCATTATGTGAAACAGCAGTATCTGCCGGATGAACTCCTGGGCCGGGTTTTCCTGGAACTGGGCGAGAACGGTTACGAGCAGGAAATCAAAAAACAGATGGAGTTTTTGTCCTCTTTAGTGTAAAATATATCAGATAAAGGAATGCCGCCAGAGGGGAAAGGAGAGACCGTGCGCAAGAAAATCAATCAGTTGGCCAAGGGCGATCTGGAAGAAGTCAAGGCCCGGATTCGGCTTTCGGAATCCCAAATCACGGGATCGGTTCCCTGCGGCCGCTCCGGCGGCGGGGAGTTTTCCTTAAGCAGTGAAAACGGAATCCCCTTCCGGGGCCTGGTTTTTGTGGACGACGAACGCATCGAATTCCCGCAGGATGCCTTTGCGGGACAGCAGGTCACCATTCCCTATATCATTCATGCCGAAGATGAACATGACGACACGGTGCTGGAGGGCCGTTTTGCCCTGGTCACCAATACCGGCGATCTTTATGTTCCCTATCGCTTTGTCATCGGGCGCAGCGTAGGAGAGGAAATGCCCTTGCCCGCCACGCCCCAGGAGCTGGGCCAGTTGGCGGCGGCCCAGCCGGAGCAGCTGGTGAAGCTCTTCGAAGCCGGCGGATTTGCCGCCTTCCCCTTCCTGAAGGATGCCTCTTTGAAAGCCCTTTATGAAGCCCTGCGGGAATCCACGGACAAACGGACGGCGCTGGAAGAGTTTTTAGTGGCCTGCGGCGCCAAACAGCCGGTGAAACTGAAGGTGGATGCGGAGCCCCTCAGCTTTGAATTCCGTCCCGGAAAAGCCGGAGAAATCCGGGTGAGCCGGGAAGGGGAAGGTTATGTGGCTATTCATGTGCAGACAGACGCCCCTTTCATCCGCCTGGTCAAGGAACGCTGGACCGGTCTGGACTTTAGGGAAGGGAAACTGTCCATCCCGTTGAACTTCGCGGCGGAACAGCTCCACGCCGGCCAGAATCTGGGACAGGTGATTCTCAGCACCGGCCGGGAGGAATACCGGATTCCCGTTACGGTGATACCGGACCGGACGGAAGGAGAGGAAGAACAGCGCCGCCGGCAGCTAAAACGCTGCAGGTTGCAGCTGGCGGAGGCGGCGGTAAAGCTGTACGCAGGGGAGAACCCGCCTTACAATATCGAAACCCAGATCCTGAAATTGCTGGATGCCCGGGACCGTCTGCAGGAGCCGGGGGTCCGGGATATGCTGAGCCGGGCGGAGATCCTCCGGCAGATGAACAGACGGAACGAAGAAAAAGAAGCCCTGGAGCAAATCCGGGCGGAAGTCCAGCGGAACCGCACGGAGAATGTGACGGAATACCTCTGGTTTTTGTACCTGGAAGAAGAGCGGGAAAAGGGCAACCGTTTATCCGACGGCTTTTTGCGCCTTCTGTACCGGCTGAAGGATGAAGCCGCCGGCCGGGCGGAGCTGCTGCCTCTTTTGATGCGCTCCGACAGCGAATGGGCGGAGCGGCCGGAAAGGTGCCTTAGCCGCATGCGGGAGCATCACCGCCGGGGGAATTTCCCCCTGATATTGAAGATCGAGGCGGTCCGTTTGCTGAAGGAGCATCCGGAACTCTTAACGGAAATGGATCCCTTTATGACGAGCCTCCTCCATTTCGGCGCCCGTTATGAATGCTGGCCCCGGGAAATGGCAGAAAAGGCGGCGGCTCTACTGGCAGAGCAGAAAGGCTTCCGCTTGGGAAGCGAACGACTGATGCTGCTTTTATACAAAAGCTATCCCGACAGCCGGATGCTCGGCCATTTGCTGGCAGTGCTGCTGCGGCGGGATAAGCCCCGGAAGCAGCATTTGTCCTGGTATGAGAAGGGCATCCGGGAGGATGTGCGCCTGGCGGAGATTTACGAGTATTACCTGGCGGCGCTGCCGGAGGATTTTGCCGGGGATGTTCCTCAGATGGTGCAGCTGTATTATACCTACAACAGCCCCCGTTCCCGCCGGGCTCAGCATACGCTGTACCGCTATATTTTAAGCCAGTATGAGCCGGACACCCAGATGTATAAGCTCTACGAAAAGCAGATCCAGACCTATGCCATGGATCAGCTGCTTTTAGGCTCGCCCAAGGAATCGGAAGCCATTTTCTACGAGAAAATGTTTATTCCCCAGGTATTGGACAGCCGTATGGCGGTGGTGCTTTCGGAATATGTTTATACCATGCATCTGAACCTGGCGAATCAGAGCATAGAAAAAATCCTGGTGATTTACGGGGAATTAAAGGAACCTTATAGCTATCCCGTGAAAAAGGGCGAAGCCTATATTCCCGTGTTTACCCCCAACTGCCGCCTGCTTTTCGTGGATAAAAAGGGCGGCCGCTACACCCAAACCGCATTCCGCCGGGAGAAGCTGATGGATGCCTCCCGGGAATTGATGGAGAGCCTGAAACGGCTGGCGCCGGGGAGTCTGCCCTTTAAGCTGATGCAATGCAAGAAAGCCCTGAAGGGGGAACTCAGCGACTGGGAGGCCCAGGACCTGGTTCACCGCTTCCCGGAATGGAACGAACTTTCCGAGGAATACCGGGAAAAGCTGATTTTCAGTCTGGTAAAGCGCCGGAATCTGGGGACGGCGGAAAATGCCGCCCTTCTGAAGGAGCTGCGCCGCAGCCCCTATCTGGACGCCAAAGCCGGAGCCCTGCTGGCAGAGAGCCTGCTGCTGCAGGGGGATGACAGCGCCGCCGCGGAAATGGTGCAGCGCTTCGGCTATTGCCACTTTGATACCGCCCTCTTGCTGCGGCTGATGAACCGCCTGATCCGCACCAAAGGCTACCAGGCGGACAAAAGCATCTATAAGGGGGTGCTTTCCCTTTACCGCCGGGAAGTGTGGGATTCGGTGACTTTGACTTATCTCTGCCGCCATTACAACAGCGGCACGGCGGAAATGTTAAAGCTGCTGGACCGGTCCAAAAGCGGAGAAGCCCTGGTGTATGACCTGCCGGAGCGGCTGCTGGGGCAAATGCTTTTTACCGGAGAAACCAAACGGATTGACAGCGTGGTGGAGCTGTATTTGAAGGAAACCCAGGCTCCGAAGGTGCCCAACCGCACCCTGCTTCACGCCTATGCCGTGGACCGCTGCGAAAAGTATTTCTGCGGGGGTGAAAGCGTCCCGGACAATATTTTTGCTTACCTGGCCTCCTGGGCTGCTTCGGAGAAAAAGGCGGTGATGCTGCCGGAACTTTGCCAGATTGCCTTGACCAAATACCATGCCGAGCAGGAGAGCTTAAGCCCGGAGGAGACGGCCCTGTCCAAAACCTTCCTGTATCATCTGTACGATAAAGGCCTGCTTTTTGCCTACCAGGAAAAACTGGCCCGCTTTTATCCCCTGCCGGCGGAACTGGCGGATAAGACCCTGATTGAGTACCGGGGAAAGGAAGAAGAGCCGGTGAAGATTTCCTTCCGGATTCTGCCTAAAGAGCAGGATGAAGAGGCCCATACCACGGAAATGCCCCATATTTTCCGGGGAATTTATGTAAAACCCGTGCTGCTTTTTGCGGACGAGGAACTGGAGTACACTATTATAAAAAGCACGGAACCCGTGGGGGCTCTGTTGGAAAAGGGCCGCATTAAGGGAAGCCGGGGCAGCGGAAACAACCGCTTTGCCTTGCTGAACCGGATGATCGAAGGGGCGATGGAGGAAAAATCCGGCTGGCAGGAAGAAATTTTGGATTTCGGAAAACGGGATGTTGTGATGCAGGAGTACTTCCCTCTGGGATGATTTTCTGCTATAATTATTGGCACTGATTTGGCCCCCGGGCAGAAAGGAGAAAAACATGGAACCCTTGATTTTAGGCATTGATCTTTGCGATACCTATAGTCAGATCAGTGTATTTTCTCCTGAGAGCGGGACGGCGGAACCCATTTTGCTGGGAGAAGGGGAAAACAGTTCCCTGATTTCCACGGTGCTCTGCAAAATGAAGGGCAGCGATACCTGGCTGATCGGGTACGAGGCTTACCGGCGGGCTTTGATGGGGGAGGGCACCATGGTGGACAAGCTGGTGAAGCTCCTCTATAAAAACGGCAACGCTACTATTGAAGGCGTCCAATACAGCGCCGAGGAACTGATGGGCCATTATATCGAGCAGCTTTTAAAGCTCCCCCGGGAAAAATACGGGGTGGAGGAAGTGCGCTGCCTGGCCATCACCCTGCGGCAGCTGAGCCCGGATCTGCTGGACCGGCTTACCCGGGCCTGCGACCGCTGCGGCCTGTCCCGGAGCAAACTGCGCTTTTTAAGCCATACGGAGAGCTTCGCCTTTTTCGTGGCCTCCCGGCCCAAGGAAATCTGGCCCAATATGGTGGTGGGCTTTGACCTGGGCGAAGAAGGCCTGGATTATTATGAAATGCGCATCGTCCGGGGACGCCGTCCCCAGGTGCTGGAAGCCAGGCGGGAATCCCTGGAGGAAGCCTTCGATTTGGATATTTTCGATACGGCGGTGGGAGCCCGCATGGCGGATACCATCCTTTCCTCCTGTGCGGACCGGCTGCTGACCAAGAAGCTGATTTCCTCCGTGTTCCTGACCGGAGAGGGCTTTAATCATGTGGCAAACTGGGCGCCGGAGTTTTTAAGGCGGCTCTGCAATAAACGGAAGGTCTTTGAGGGCCAGCACCTGTTTGCGGACGGGGCCGCCATTTTGGCCTACGACAGTACCCGGGCGGAGACCATCTTCCCCTATGTATGCATTTGCGAGGGACGGCTTTCCTCCTCCATCAGCCTGTATGCGGTGCGGGAAGGCAAAAACGAACAGCTGGTGCTGGCGGCCGCCGGCAGCAACTGGTATGAGGCCCGGTCCACGGCGGAATTCATTTTGGACGATGTGGCCAACCTGGAACTGATGATTACCCCCTTCGCCACCCAGAGGGTGGAAACCATCGGCATTTCCCTTTCGGAACTGCCGGCCCGGCCCAATAAGGCCACCCGGATTCAGCTGATCCTGTCCTTTTCCTCGGAAAACCATGTGACGGCCCGGGTGGTGGACAAGGGCTTCGGAGAGCTTTACCCTGCCAGCGGCAAGGTGATCCGCAAGGATTTCCTGATATCATAAAGGAGCAAAGCCATGGGCAACCTGATTCTCAGCCGGCCGGCGGAGATTAAAAGACCCTACTATGTTTCGGACCTCGGCGTGCATTTATACAGCGCGGAGGAGCTTTGCTATTATATTTACCACAATGCGGTATTGATTGACGAAAGCTTCGGAGACGAGAGGCTTTTGGACTTTATTCACCAAATGGATCAGCCCAGGCTGGAGGAGCGGATCCTCCGGGTCAAAGAGCAGGGCGGGCTGTACGACCTGCTGTATGCCATTCTGCAGGAATTGCGGTATTATAACAGCAGCGAGCTGTTTAACTTCCGGAAGCAGCTGGAGAGCCTCAGCCGGGCCAGTCTGGCGGAGCGGACCAAGGCCAAGGGGGACAGCCTCTTTGAGCGGGGCCAGTATTACGGCGCCATCCGTGCCTACAACCAGGTGCTGGATCAGGACGGCCGGGAGCTGGCGGACGGAGAATTCGTGGCCGCTATCTGGAAAAACAAAGCGGCCTGCTATGCCCGGACGGATCATTATGCGGAGGCATTGGCGGATCTGAAAAATGCCTATATTCTGACCCGGGACGCGGGGCTGGCGGAAAAAATGTATGCCTTAAACCGCCTGATGGGGGTGGACGATGTGCCGGAACCCGTCAAAAACCAGGTTTCTCCGGAAACTTTGGAACAGTTCCGCAGTAATTGGGAAAAACGCTGGCAGCTGGCTTCCTATCAGGGCAAGGCCCTGGAAGCGGGAACCCTGGAGGAAGAGGCGGAGCCGGCCCGTTCCCAGGCCTTCAGGCAGCTGCTGCAGAACTGGAAAGATGAATACCGCCGGCAGCAATTATCGTAAAAGGAGCCGTTTATGATCTGCAGCGCTATCGGACAGGATTCCCACCGTTTTACGGAGGAAGCCAAACCCCTGATTCTGGGGGGATGCCGGATTCCCGGGGAAGCGGGGCTCTTAGCCAACAGCGACGGGGATGTGGTGCTGCATGCCCTGACCAATGCGGTCTCCGGCCTGACGGGCCGGAATATCCTGGGGACTGTGGCGGATGATCTGTGCAAGGCCGGCGTCACGGATTCCCGGGTTTATCTGGCAGAAGCCCTTAAAGACCTGAAAGCCATGGGAGGCCGGGTGGTGCATGTTTCCTTCAGCCTGGAGGGAAAGCGTCCCCATATGGCAGCCCACATTCCGGCCATCAAAGCATCCCTGGCTGCGCTGCTGGACCTGGATCCTTCCCAGGTGGGCTTTACCGCCACCAGCGGCGAGGGACTTTCCGCTTTCGGCCGGGGGGAGGGCCTGCAGGTTTTTTGCATATTGACGGGGGATTTACCCCGGGAGGCATAGAAAATGGACTGGTTCCCCCACGGGAAAATCAATCTGAGTTTGTATATTACGGGGAAGCGGGCGGACGGCTATCATTCAGTGGATACCATATACTGGCCCCTGCCCCTGTATGATTATCTGCGGCTGGAGCCCTCGGAAACTCCGCGGCTTGCTTCTCCGGTCAGTGCCCTGGAAAGCCCGGACAATCTGGTGCTGAAAGCCTGGCAGCTGATGCGGGAGCTTTACGGCATACCGCCGGTGGCCTTTTATCTGGAAAAAGGCATCCCCTGGGAAGCGGGGCTGGGCGGCGGCAGCGGCGATGCGGCCGCGGCGCTGCTGGCACTGAACCGCTTGTTCCGTTTGGGCTTGACCCGCCGGAAATTATGCGAGATCGGCGCCCGCCTGGGGGCGGATGTGCCGGCCTGTATCCTGGAGGGGCCTACCCGGGGCCGGGGCAGCGGGGCGGAGGTGGAAGCCCTGGCATCCACTCTGACTCTTCCTTTGCTGATTGTGAAACCGCCTCAGGGCTTTTCCACCCCGGCCATGTACAGGGCCTGGGATGAAAAGGGGGCGAAAAGCCGCCCTTTGGAGGCGGTAGAAGCGACTCAGCAGGGGCTGATTCAAGCCTTGGCGGCAGGGCGGCTGCAGGAGATGCTGCCCTTCCTTCACAATGATTTCGAGTCCGTGCTGGAGGGCTCGGAGCAGGCGGTATGGGAGCAGGCGGCGGAGCTGCTGGAAGGGCAGGGGGCCGTCAAAAGCCTGCTTTGCGGATCCGGTTCCGGGGTGTTCGGCCTTTGGGAAACGGAAGAGGCCCGGCAGGAGGCCAAAGAAAAGATCAGGACTACACTTCCGGAAGACTGGCAATTATTGGTTCCCTTTGCCGGCCTGGAAAGAGGAATAAAATGAAAACAGAGCACAATTATGATGTTATTCTGGCTGCCGGCGGCAGCGGCTCCCGTTTCGGCGGGGAAAAGAACAAGATTCTGGCAGATCTGAAGGGGAAGACGGTGCTGTGGCACTCCCTGGCGCTCTTCGGCTCCTTCCCCGGGGTCAGGCGGATGGTGATTCCCTGCCGTCCCAAAGACAAAAAGGCCATTGAAACCCTGGTAAAAGAGTGGGAGACCGCCAGACGGAAAGAAGCCAAGGCCGTGGCGGATCCGGAAGTGATTCTGGTGGAAGGGGGCAGGGAACGGCAGGATTCCGTTTATCAGGCTCTGCAGCATTGCCGAGAGGACTGGGTGTTGATCCACGACGGCGCCAGACCCTTTGCCACCCATACCATGATCGAAGACTGTCTGAAAGCTCTGAAGAAATACCCTGCGGTCACCACCGGCGTCTTAAGCAAGGACACCATTAAGCTGGTGAACGGCAATATGGAAGTGGAGAGTACCACGGACCGCAGCCGCAGCTATCTGGTGCAGACCCCCCAGGGCTTTTGGCGGAAGGAACTGGCCCAGGCCCATGAACAGTTTAAGGGGGAGGCCTTTACGGACGACTGCAGCCTGCTGGAACGGATCGGCCACAAAGTGAAAATCGTGCCCGGCGCTTATGAAAACATAAAAATAACCACTCCGGAAGACCTGGAGTGATTATCGGATACTCTGAACCCTGCCGCAGCTTACTCCGCTATGCGGCTTAAGGCCCGCTTCGCCTGTTCCTGGCGAAGCTTTCTTTTTTTGAGCAGGCGGCGGACCAGGAGGAACAGCATCAGCAGAATCAGCAGCAACACCACACCGCCCCCAATCAAAATCCAGTAAATCAGAGGCAGGCCTAAATGCACCTGCCGCAGGATTTCCTTTTGACTGGGCTCTACCCGCACCGCGGGTTTTAAGGAAATGATTTCCGGAATGGGGGCGGCCGAAAGGAGGCAGCGCCCCACTTCCTGATCTCCCAGATAATAAATCCGGGCCGCCAGGGTGGCATCTTTTTCCTTCCCTCCCATCAGGATCACCTGGCTTTTTAAGTCGCCCAGGCCCGCATTGTTGGGCAGGGTGCACCAGGCGTCCGAGGCATAGGAAAGCCGCAGCAGATCCCCGCTTAAGAAATTGTCTTCCTGGTTTTGGATGACGCTTTCCGCCCCGCTGAGACTCATACAATGGAAATTCTGAAAGCCGTAATTAAAGAGGGCCACGCTGTCTTCCCCCGTGGCTTTGGAGCCGGGGGCATGCATCACCACGCAGATCAAATCCAGCCCCCCCTGTTTGGCATAGGTGACCAGGGTGTTCATGGCCTCCTCCGTATAACCGGTTTTTCCGGCAACGGCATAGGGATATTTCATGCTTTCCACGTTGGAAAGCAGGGGATGCTTCATTTGCAGGTAGGTGATTTCATGGTGTTTATTGGTGGGCGGAATCTGATATTTCTCCGTGCCCATAATTGTTTTCAGCACATCGTGTTTCATGGCTTCCCGCATGATGAGGGCCAAATCGTAAGGGCAGGTATAATGATTCGGGTCATGGAAACCATGGGCGTTGACGAAATTGGTGTTGATGGCCCCCAGTTCGTAAGCCCGCAGGGTCATCAGGGAGGCAAAGCTCTCAAAGGAGCCGGAAATATGCTCGGCGAGGCCCTGGGCCACCTCGTTGGCGGAGGCCACCATCATGCCGTAGAGACACTCCTCGATGGTCATCACTTCGTTTTCCGTCCGGGCAATATGGCTGCTGCCGGCGGGGAGCTCGTGGGTGGCCCGGTAGGAGAAGGTCAGGCTTTCATCCAGCTGGCAATGCTCCATGGTCAGAAGGGCTGTCATCACCTTGGTGGTGCTGGCGGGGTAGGCCCGCTCCCGGGCATTTTTTTCATACAGGATGGTGCCGGATTTCATTTCCATTAAGATGGCGTAATCCGACTGGATCCGGGGGGGCTCCGGCAGTTCGATAGCCTCCTCCAGGGAAATGAGGGGCGCCGCCTGGGCATAGGAGAAAAGCGTTCCCGCCCAAAGCAGAAACGCCAAAAGTCCCGTCAGCAGACGGAGCCTTTTCCTCATGGTTTAGCGATTGCTGCGGCGCCAGATACGCATGGCCTCCGCAGACTTGATCAATTCTTCCCGGAACTGGGGATGGGCCAGGCCGATCAGGGCCTCCGTCCGTTCCCAGGTGGAAAGGCCCTTTAGGTTCACACAGCCGTATTCCGTCACCACATACATCACATTGGGCCGGGCATCCGTCACCACGGTGCCCTGCTCTAAAGTGGGCAGGATGCGGGAGTGGAGATTGCCCTGCTTGTCCGTGTAGGTGGAGGAGAGACAGATGAAGCTCTTGCCGCCCTTGGAAAGATAAGCGCCCAGCACGAAATCCAGCTGGCCGCCGGCGCCGGAAATATGCCGCACGCCGGAGCTTTCCGAAGCCACCTGGCAATACAGGTCGATATTCAAAGCATTGTTGATGGAAATGAAATTGTCCAGCTGGGCAATCACCCGGTCGTCGTTGGTATAATTCACCGGCGCAGCCATCAGCTCCGGATTGCAGTCCAGATATTCGTACATTTTCTGGGTGCCGGCGCCGAAGGCATAAACCTGGCGGCCTCGGTCGATGGTCTTTTTATCCCCGGTGATTTTGCCGGCCATAGCCATATCTACAAAGGCATCCACATACATTTCCGTATGCACCCCCAGATCCTTCAGATCCGATTCCGCAATCATGGCCCCTACCGCATTGGGCATGCCGCCGATACCCAGCTGGAGGCAGGCTCCGTTGGGAATCTGCTCCACTATCAGTTTGGCCACTGCCTTGTCGATTTCCGTAGGGGCGCCGCCGCTGGGCAGGATGCCGATGGGGGGATTATTGCCTTCCACTACCGCATCCACCCGGCTGATATGCACTTCGGACTCCGTGGTGCCGATGCAGCGGGGCATGTTCCGGTTTACTTCCAGAATGACATATTTGGCGGTTTCGCACACGGCTCCCAGGTGAGACGCATTGGGCCCGAAGCTGAAATAGCCGTGCTGGTCCATAGGCGCCACCTGCAGCAGGGCCACATCCGGCTTGGCTATGTGTTCCCGGTAGTAACGGGGCAGCTCCGAGTAGCGCAGGGGGTTGTAGAAAGCGATGCCCTTGTCCACGGCCTTCCGTTCCAGACCCCCCATATGCCAGGCATTCCAGCACATATGCTTTTCCGCTTCCGGCACCTTAAAGACCGCCGGTTCCCAAAGGGCAATGCCGCCCCGGATCTTGATATCCTCCAGCTCCGGGAGCCGGGCGGCCAGGGCCTCGTCCAGGGCTACGGGATGGGTAGTCACCCAGCCGTAATCAATCCAGTCCCCGGATTTTATGACTTTCACCGCCTCTTCGGCAGTGGTTAACTTCTGCTGATACAGTTCCATCCAATTCTGCATAACGATCCTCCTGAAAGTTTGAGGCCATTATAATCCGTAGCGAGGTAAAAAGCAAGGGGAGCCGCCATACAGGGGAAAACACAAAAAACACACAAAATCTACACATTATTTCATGGCGGGACCGATTGACGAAGGAAAGGCAGAGGAGTACAATTACACTGTTTTATTGTGCACTGACAGTAAATTACGCACTGTTATAGATGCTGCGGCCTTGCCGGTATAACAGGTGCCGCATAAGAAGAAACATATGGCAAGCAATGACAATTGGCAAATCATTTTACTATATGGGAGGTAAAAAATGAAGCAGACTAAGGGAATGAAGAGACTGCTGGGCCTGATCCTGGCCGTTTTAATGGTGGCCGGATCTCTTGTGCCGCCGGCCGGCAAGGTAAGCGCGGCGGAAACAGGGAAAAAGGCAGTGAACGGCGCCTCCACGGTTAAAGTGGGGATGGAAATCGAAGTGGTAGACCAAAGCGGCGATCCCGTCAAGGGCGTCGAGTTTACGGTCAATTATGACGGCCAGGCCATAAAGGTCGGTCCCAGCGATGAAAATGGCATAGCCCGGAGCGCGCCGGATGCTTTCCAATTGTATAACAAGAGTAACCAATACGTGGACTATGGGGATGCCTTTAAACAGTCGGAAAGCGTGACCATCACCATGACCACCATCCCGGATGATTACAAAAATCCCGAGATGCTGCATGGGGTGAATCCGGATGATCCCATGGACACCAATCTGATGCTGGAGTATGTTCTGACGGTGAATGATACAAACGGAAGCGCCTTTTTCGCATATGAGGAAGACCAGTCGGTGACCGATGGTTTCTATTGGAATGTGATGGTATTGCAGGCAGATCAGCAGAATATGCAGGGGATCCAGTTTATGAAGCAGATCACTTTCATAGGCTCTGCGGAATCCGCCTGGCGGGGCGGTAAAGCCAATCTGAAATGGCAGCTTTGGAGTGAGAAAAAACAGGAATATGTAGATATAGTCATTGACAAAAAGGACCTAAACAGCGGGGAGCCGCTGGAAGGCGTTGTTTTTGATGTCATCAACAATTCGGGCCTGAATCTTATCCTCCAGGACGGGAAAACAAAAGTCGGAAACGGCCAGGTGGCGGGCAGCATCACAACGAATGCCGCCGGACACGGTTCTTTGTCCGGCCTGCCGAAGGTGGACCACTATATTATCCGGGAGCGCAAAGCAAAACCGGGATATGAAAAAGGAGAGGACATCAAGCTGGATCCGACTTCCGCGACGGAATCGGAAACCTTATCCATCATGGCCAATCCGGACAGCAATGATGTGTATACGCTGAGTGTTTCCAACAAGAAAATCACATCCGTGGATCTGGAAATTGAAAAAGTGGAGGCGGGTAATCCTTCCGTTAAGTTGAGCGGTGTGACATTCGAAATCATCAACAACGGGAACACGATCCTGGAATTGCCTTCGGGGCAGACCGTGTACAACCGCAGTGTGGTGGCTGAGGCCGTTACGGATGAGCAGGGGAAAGCCGTCTTTACGGACTTGCCCTTAAACGGCAAGTATCTTATCCGGGAAAAGGACTCCGTGCCGGGCTATAAGCGCCTCACGGAAGACATTCCTTTCATTCCCTCCGAACTGACTCCGGACCAGGCGGCAGCGGGAACCCGGAATGCGCTTTACAAAAAGACCATAGAAAATACCAAAGACGAGTATGTCGAAATCGAGATAGAAAAATACGATAAAGAGGATCATTCCATTAAATTGGGAGGAGCCGTCTTTGGCGTCTATAACGCTTCCAGCAAAAGCCTGTATCTGGAAGGCTCCGATACCCCGATTCCTTACCGTGGACTGGTGGGAGAAATCACAACGGATGTAAACGGAAAGGGCAAACTGGGCGGCATACCGAAGGGCGCTTACATCTATTTGCAGGAGATAACAGCACCGGAGGGATATAATCCCCTCCGGAACAACATCAGCCTGGACACCTCCAGAGAGGAGCCCGCCGTGGCGGCGACCCCCACCACCGTGGCTAAATATATCATTCCGATAGAGGAAAGCAAGATTATTTACGGAGGTGTCAAACTCACCAAAGTCGATTACGACGACAAGAGCAAAAAGCTGGAGGGGGCCGTCTTTGAATTGCGGAACAATTCCTCCCGCCAGGCCGTATTGAAAGACGGAACCGTGATTGAGCCCAATGCTTTGATTGGAGAATATACGACAGATGCCAACGGCGAAATCGTGATTCCCAGCATTCTGCCGGATACGGTTTCCTACAAGATGATAGAAAAAACGCCGCCGAAGGGCTATCATACGAAAGGTCTGATAACCCAGTTTACCTTCTCTGTCAAAGAGCAGGATTATCAGCATGAAATCACATGTGAAAACAAGAGCAACGAGCCGAGCTACTATAAAATCATTATAGATAAAATAGGGGAAGTTGTCAGTGCCAATGGAAAAGACATTGAATATATCCCTTTGAAAGGCGCGGTGCTTGCCATCGTAAATGCCAGCAAAAATCCGGTGACAACGGCGGAGGGCAAAACCTATCAGCCCGGGGAAACCATTTATACGATGGATTTGACAGACGCTACGACGGGGGAAACGCCGGTGATCTTCCCGATGCTGTCCGAAGACGGCGAGGAAATCAAATACAATATTTATGAGACCACCATTCCCGACGGATTCACGGCCCTGGGATGGTCCCAGATCAATTATAAGTACCCGCAGTGGGAGAAAACTCCTCTGGTAAATACCATCAGCTTTTATGACCTGAGTAAACACGAAAGAAGGACCACCGTACAAAATCACTCCTTTATGGGCATAGAAGTGGTCAAGGAAGATTATGATGACCCGTCGAAAAAGCTTCAGGGCGTAGAATTTGATGTGATAGTGGATCTGTATTATGACGGGCAGATCGAGGGGGATGGGGTCGTTACCCCGGACGGAAAATTTTACGGAGACGGAGCCGTTATTGCGAAGCTGAAGACGGATGAAAACGGCAGAGCCAACACGGGGGATATTCTGCCCCAGTATACCATGTATGGCCATTCGCTGATGTATAGGATCAAAGAGACCGTTCCGCCCCAGGGCTATATGGCGGCAAGCGACTCTTTGGTAGAACCGGTGTTCCATACCACCGGCCATGGCCTTACACGGGTCTGGACAATCAAAAACAAAAAAGCCGAGTTTGGGCATATTACCATCACGAAAACCGATTTTGAAAACAACCAGCCCATCAGCGGGGCAAAGTTTTCCATTGTGCTTGTCAGCCGGGACGCCATACGGCTGAAGAACGGGAAGGTGGTGCAGTCCGGCGAGGAAGTGATGTCCATTGATATGGGCGATAAGACGACCTTTAGCACCGGCGATATCCTTCCGATCTATCGGGCTAACGGGGATAAAGTAAAATACCGCATTGTGGAAACCCAGGCTCCCGAGGGTTACTCCATCCGCACCGAGACGAAGGAGGTGAATGCGGTGTCTGCCGGGGATACGCAGACAGTGGAGACCATCCCGAATAACAGAAAGCGGTATGATCTTTTGATCTCCAAGACGGCAGCGGGAAAAACCGAGGAAATGGCGGAGGTTTCGCTGCGTCTGGTAGAGGTCCGCGGCGAGGGTGAACTGCTGGAGTATATTTGGAGACATAGCGGCTTGAAAGTCGTATCGCTTCGTTTCGGGGAACATAAGCTGGTGGAAATCGAAGCGCCGGAAGGATATGGAATCGCAGCTCCCATCGAGTTTAGCGTCACAAAAGACGGGAAGGTTTTGATTGATGGGAAAGAAGCGCCAAAGAAAAGCTTTGGGGGCGTGGAATATCCTGTTGTCCATATGGAAAACAAGCTGAAGGAGTATGAGGTTTCCGTTTCCAAGACCGCCCTGGGCCAGACGAAAGAACTGGCGGGGGCTCAGCTGAGCATCACGGGAAAGGATGCAGACGGGAAGGCCATTAAGGAAATCAAGTGGACTTCAGACGGCAATGCCAAGACCGTGAAACTGGCCGCCGGAAGCTATACCTTAACGGAAAGCAAGGCGCCTCTGGGATATGACAAGGCAGAAGCCATCAGCTTTACGGTAGGAAAAGACGGTAAGATTAAGGTGAAGGGCGAAGAAGTCGCCAAGGTTCATATGGAGGATAATCTGGAGAAATACGAGATTGCTGTCTCCAAGACTGCTCTGGGCCAGACGAAGGAACTGGCGGGGGCTCAGCTGAGCATCAGCGGGACAGATGCGGACGGGAACGCCATCACGGAAATCAAATGGACCTCGGATGG
>CADBFP010000021.1 GCA_902793995.1 uncultured Lachnospiraceae bacterium
AAAACGCACCTCTATCTACGTTATTATGTCTTCATTATAACATTTGAGTTGTAAACCATGTGTTCGTACAATCTGTAAACTATGTTACTACACTAAACACATTGGTCGCCCGCAGTCAAATGTCAATTATCAAACAAATGTTGATTATCTTACATAAGTGCAGTATAGTAGAAGCAGAATAAAGCGACAACCAACAATGCCGGGCCGAGAGAAAGTTAAGCGACAAATGCCCCCTATTTGTCGAAAAACAGACATTTTCGAGGAGATTGCCATGAAAAGAAACGATGCAAGAGTGCGTTATACGCAAAAAATCCTGAAAGAATCCTTCCTCAAACTCCTAAAAGAAAAGCCGGTGAATAAAATCACCGTTAAGGAAGTCTGCGAACTGGCGGGCCTGAACCGCGCCACCTTCTATGCCCATTACAGCGACTGCTTCGACCTGATGGAGAAAATAGAGCAGGAACTGATAGAAACTTTCGCCGCCTCCATCAGGAGCATAGATTCCTTTGATGTGAGGGCTTTGATCGAGGCCATCTATATGATGGTGGAGGAGAACGAAGAAGCCTGCATGGTGCTGGTTTTCCAAGGGGCCAGCCCGTCCATTCTGGGGAAAATGCTGGCCCTGGCCCGGGAAAGCAGCATCGAACCCTGGAAACAGCAGCTGAAAAAGGCTTCAGAGGCAGAACTGGAAATGCTATTTACCCATCTATCCAGCGGCCTGATGCAGGTGGTGGTGGAAGGGTACAACAAATACAGCCGGGAGGAATTGGGGCGTTTTGTGGAACGCATCGTAACCGGCAGTTTAGCGTTGTTTTGTTAAGACATGTATATCGTGAGGGCGGGTATGGCCCGCCCGCTTTTTCGCAGCCCCTTAACCCGATGTCACCCGGTTTTTCCCTTGTTTCTTGGACTCGTACATCAACTGATCCGCCCGGGCCACAATGGAATCCGCCGTATCATGAATGGTGGCGGTGGTGACACCCAGGGACAGGGTCACATGCAGCTGATCCTCTCCGTGGTTGATTTCCGTGTTCTCAATCAGCCCCCGCAGCTTGTCTGCGATGATGGTGCCTTCGTAATCATTGCCGATGGTAAAGATCCCGATAAACTCCTCGCCGCCCCAGCGTCCGATCAAATCATCTTTTTTCAGATTCTTCTTCAAAGTAGCCGCAATATTCTGCAGCACCGCATCCCCCGCCTCATGGCCGTAGGTGTTGTTGAAAGTACTGAAATTATCAATGTCCCCGAAAACCACAGCAAAGGGCTGTCCGAAGTGCTTGAACTGGGACAGCTTGTAATTCAGAAAGCTTTCCAAATAGCGGCGGTTAGGCAGACCTGTCAGTTCATCATGCATGGCCATTCCGCTGAGTTTGGTAATCAGGATATCATCATATTTGGCAGGGGAATCCTGGGTAAAGAGCTCGATGGAACCCAGAATCTTACCTCCCTGGCGGATGGGAAAAATGTTTACCCGGATCGGAATCCGGTGCCCGTCCTTGTGCCGCACGAAAACCCGCTCCTGCCGCTGCTTGCCGTCTATATTGGTGGCAAAGAGGGGACAGCCCACCTGGCAGAGGGGGCGGCCGTTTTCGTCAATATGATTCAGATTGGAGGAAGGGCAGTCCTTGCCGATGATTTCCTCCTTGCGGTATCCGGTAATGCGTTCCGCTGCCGCATTCCAGAAAAGGATCTTCCGGTTTTGATCCACAAAATAGGCCCCGTCCTGCATATTGGAGATGATGGCCATGTAGATGTCTTCCAGATTCATTTCGCCGTAGAGATCGGCGGTATTGATATTTTCCATAATATCCTCCCAAAGGTTATTATTTCAGTTTAAGCCCATCAGCTTCCCCAGGCAGCGGACTAAAAAGGCCGCCAGCCAGGCAAGGCCGCATTGCCATAGAATCATATAAAAGGCCCAGCGCCGGCCCAGCTCCCGCCGGACGGAAGCCACCGCCGCCACGCAAGGGGTGTAAAGCAGGCAGAAAATCAGCATGGAAGCCGCCGCCAGAGGACTCATGGCAGCAGTGACACCGCCCCCGGCAACAAAGAGCACCCCCAGGGTGGAAACCACGCTTTCCTTTGCCAAGAATCCGCTGATCAAAGAGGTGACCAAACGCCAGTCCCCCAATCCCAGAGGGGTAAAAACCGGAACCAGCAGACCGGCGATAGAGGCCAGAATGCTGCTGCCCGGGTCTTCCGTTAGATTGAAACGGAAGTCAAAGCTTTGCAGGAACCACACCGCTATGGTGGCCAGCAGGATCACGGTAAAGGCCCGCTGCAGGAAATCTTTGGACTTTTCCCAAAGCAGCTGCAGGGTGTTTTTCAGGCTGGGCAGGCGGTAGTTGGGCAGTTCCATCACAAAAGGCACCGCCTCCCCCTTGAAAAGGGTTTTTTTATACAGAAAGGCCACCAGTATGCCTGCAAGAAGGCTGAGGACATAAAGCCCTATCATAATGAGGGGCCGGTATTGCCGGAAAAAGGCATTGACAAAAAAGGCGTAAATAGGCAGTTTGGCAGTGCAGCTCATAAAGGGAGTCAGGAGAACGGTCATTTTCCGGTCCCGCTCGCTGGGGAGGGTGCGGGTAGCCATCACCGCCGGCACCGTGCAGCCGAAGCCGATTAAAAGAGGCACGATGCTGCGGCCGGAAAGCCCCAGCTTCCGCAGCAGCTTGTCCATCACAAAAGCCACCCGGGCAATATAGCCGCTGTCTTCCAAAAGGGAGAGGAAGAAAAACATGGTGATAATGATGGGCAGAAAGCTCAAAACGCTGCCCACTCCTTCAAATATGCCGCCGATAATCAGGCTTTGCAGTACCGGATTGACCCCGGCGGCTTGCAAGGCTTTGTCCGTGATTTCCGTGAGAGCCGAAATGCCGCTGGCTAACAGGTCCTGCAGGCCGGCTCCGATCAGCTGGAAGGAGAGAAAGAAGACCAGCCCCATTACCCCCAGAAACAGCGGTATGGCGGTATATTTCCCCGTGAGCAGCCGGTCTATGCGCTGGCTGCGGGTCCGCTCCCGGCTTTCCCGGGGTTTTTTGACACAGGCCCGGCAGACTTTATCGATAAAGGCAAAGCGCATATCCGCCATGGCGGCGCTCCGGTCCAGCCCCCGTTCCCGCTCCATCTGCAGGGTGATATGCTCTAAGGTTTCCTTTTCGTTTTCATCCAGGGCCAATTGCTCGATAAGCTGCTGGTCTCCCTCTACGGCCTTGGAAGCGGCAAAGCGCAGGGGAAGTCCCGCCTTTGCGGCATGGTCCTGAATCAAATGGATCACTGCATGGAGGCAGCGATGCACAGCCCCGCCGTGGTCCTGTTGATCGCAGAAGTCCTGTACGGCGGGTTTTTCCTGATAACGGGCCACATGGACACCGTGGTCCACCAGCTCGTGCACCCCCTGGTTTTTAACGGCGGAGATAGGCACCACGGGCACTCCCAGCATGGCTTCCATGGCATTAACATCCACGGTGCCGCCGTTGCCCGTCAGCTCATCCATCATATTGAGAGCCACCACCATGGGGATATCCATCTCCAAAAGCTGCATGGTAAGATACAGGTTTCGTTCGATATTGGTGGCATCCACTATATTGATGATGCCCCGGGGTTTTTCCTTTAGCACAAAGTCCCGGGAAAGCAGTTCTTCGCTGGAATAAGGCGACATGGAATAAATCCCGGGCAAATCCGTGATGACCGTGTCCGGCCGGCCCAGAATCATGCCTTCCTTCCGGTCCACGGTGACGCCGGGGAAGTTGCCCACATGCTGCCGGGAGCCGGTAAGCTGGTTAAACAGGGTGGTCTTGCCGCTGTTTTGATTTCCCACCAAAGCAAAGCGTAAGGTGGTGCCCTCCGGCAAAGGATCGCCGCTGCCCTTGGGATGAAAACGGCCTCCCTCCCCCAGCCCCAGGTGTTCGCTGACAGGGGATAAAGGGCGGGACGAGGGCCGGGCCGCATCCGGGGCCGGTTCCACCTCTATCTTCCCCGCATCCTCCAGCCGCAGGGTCAGCTCATAGCCGTGCAGGGATACCTCCACCGGATCCCCCAGCGGCGCATATTTTACCACGGTAATCAAAGTGCCGGGGATAATCCCCATATCCAGAAAATGCTGGCGGAGGGCGCCGCCTCCCCCCACACTTTGCACCACCGCTGATTCGCCGATTTTCAGCTCCTTTAAGGTCATATTCTGCCTCGGTTGCTTTCTGCTTAATCATTTGGAAACTCTGGATTCGATTATAGTTAGCCCCGGCTATACTGTCAAGAAAAATGCACCATGGGGACAGGTCCTTGGTGCACTTTTTAGAGGTTCAGCAATACCAAAGCTCCCAGAATCAGCAGCAGTCCCCACAACTGCCGGCGGCCCAGCTTCTCCCGGAAGAGGAGAACCCCTGCGGCCATCACCAGCAGCAAAGAACCCACGCTGAACACCGGATATACCAGGGCGGCCGGCAATGTCAGCAAGGCCTTCAGCAGGAAATAGGAAGAGAAATAATTGGGAATGCCCGCCAGAATTCCTGCCGCCAGCTCCCTGGGACGGAGCGCTTTTCCGTTTTTCTTCTTTTCCAGACGGGACAGCAGGAATGTGAGGCAGGCGGCGGTTAAAAAGAGATAGAAGAAGTAGCAGCTGTTTTCCGCCTGATTGCCCAGGCGGGCGAAGATTTTAGCCATGCTTTCGCTGCTGCCCACTGCCAAAAGCGTGAATAGCAGGAGCGTCAGCCGGCTCTTTGTGTTTTCGGGGGCAGGAGATGCTTCAGACTCCCCTTCATCCTTCCCGTAAATCATTAAAATGGCTCCCAGCGCCAGCCCCAGCCCCAGCAGCTGCAGCCAGGAAGGAATCTCCTGAAAGAAGATAAAACTAAGCAGCAGGGGAACGATCAGCCCCAGCTTGGAAAAGGCGGAAGTGAGAGTGGCACCGTTTTGACTTACGCTGCTTTGCATCAGCACCAGGCCGGCCACAAAGAGGAAACCGCCTATCAGGCTCATCAGCCAGGTGGAGGGACTGGCTTTAAGCAGCTGCCCCTTGGCCGGCAGCTGCAGAAAGGCAATCAGCATACAGGTGAGATAATTCCCCAGGATCAGGCCGTAACGGTTGCCTTCCGCTTCCCGGAACAGCTTGAGAACCAAGGTTAAAACGGCGCTGCTGAGAGCTGCTAAAATAAGATAGAGCATAGAGTTTTATTATCCCCTGGATTCATTCATGGCAAGTTAAAAAGGCACCACGGGACCTGTCTCCCTGGCAGCATGCTTACGCTTCCAGCACGCCATCCCGCATGGTGTAAGTATGATCCATTTGAGCGGCGATTTCCGCATCATGGGTAATAATGATGACGCAGCGGCCCTCCTCGTGGGCCAGCCGGAGCAGGATACCCACCACCTGGGCAGAGTTCCCCTCATCCAGGTTGCCCGTGGGCTCGTCCGCCAGGATTAGCTCATTCCCCGCCGCCAGGGCCCGGGCAATGGCTACCCGCTGCTGCTCGCCGCCGGAAAGCTGGGGCGGAAAACGCTTAAACTGATCCGGGGTAATGCCCACTGCAGCCAGCTCTTTTTCGGCCCGCTCCCGGGCCTCCTTATTCGGAATGCCCTTCAGCTTCATGGAATACAGAACATTTTCCATCACCGTCAGCAGGGGAAATAAATTATAATTCTGATAGATGACGGCGGCGTTGTCCCGGCGGTAGGCGTCCCGGTTCATGGTCTTCGTGTCCTTGCCGTCAAACAAAATCTCCCCGCCACCCGGCAGCTCCAGCCCTGCCAGCAGAGACAGAAGGGTGGTTTTCCCGCTGCCGCTTTTTCCCACGATGGCATAGGCCTTGCCCCGCTCGAAGGAGCAATCCGCCTTCTTCACCGCGTGGACGGTCTGATACTTGTTCCGGTAGGAAAAGCTTACATTTTGCACATTTAATACGGTTTCCATAATTCCTCCTATGATGATCCGCATCGCATCCTTTGATTCGCAGGCGGCTGATAGCTGCCCCTACGAGGGAAATATTATTCCTGTACTCTTAATAACTTTGTTGGTGTGGACAAGGAGGGACGAATCACCGCCGCCAGGCAGCCCACGGTATAACACATGAAGTATAGCAGCGCAACGAGGGGCAGGCCCATGATCAGCCCCACCGCCAGGCAGGCGGCCAGGGGCAGCAGCAGCTGCTCCGCCAGCACGGAAAGCACCAGCTTTCCTTTTCCCATGCCAACAGTCCGCATGAGGGCATAGGTTTTCGTTTCGCCCCGCACGGATAAAAAGCCCATCAAAAAGCCGGCGGCCAGACTCATAAACAGGCAGACAGGCACCAGGCGCTGCGTCCGGGCGATATTCTGCTCCATCTCAGTAATGGCAGTTCGGTACTGCTTGTCCTGCACCGTAATGGCCGGCCTAAAAGAGGTGGAGGAAGGATCCGGCGTCACAAATTCTTTGGCCGCCACTTCCCGCACCAGATCCGCCTGGGAGCTGTCTTTTAGATCAAAGCTGATGGCATCCACGCTCTCGGTGCTGGTCAGGCGCCCGGCCAGGCGCTGCACCGTGGGGAAGGACAAAATCACATCCATTCCCCCGCCTTTGTACCAGCCTACTACATCCAGATTGAAAGTCCAGTTGTTGGGCCGGTCACCGGTCCCTATACCGGCGGAGGTGTAGGGATTAACCAGGGCGCAGGCAATGCTTTTATCTTTATACTCCTCGTAAGCGGTCTCCGGCACCAGGCAACAGAAATCCTTGCTCTCAAAGAAATCCTCTTTCTCGATGTAATAACCGCCTCCCTGTTCTTCCAGCATGCGCTTATCTGCCCGGGGCTCGCTGATTCCCACGGCATAGCCTTTTCCCAAAGCGGAGTCACACTCCAGATTTTTAATCAGGCAAAGGTTCTCAATATAGGACCCCAGGCCTTTTTCCTCATCCTGGACAAATAGCAGAAAGCGCCGATGCAAGCGCATGTGGTTGGCCTTTGTGCCCCGGGCATCCGTTATCACGCCCCGCACCAGATAGCTTTTCTGCATGGCCTTTAGATCCGCTTCCTGCCGGTCGCGGTAGCTCACCAGAAAACACAAGGCAAAGCAGAGCGCCCCTGCCAGAACCAGGCCGGCCAGGGATAGAAAAGGTCTTCGGATAATCCGTTTGAATACATAGTTTATCATCCTTTAGCCCTCCATCAATGCCCGGGGATGCCGCCGGGAGAGAATGGCGGTATGCCCCCCCAGCGCCAGACTGATAAAAACCAGCTGTGCGGCGCCGAAAAGCGCCAGATGCATCCCGTTTAGGGCGCTGGCTTTGTGCATGGCCGTCAGTTTCCCTGCTGCCGCCAGCCGGGCAGTTTCTTCCATGGTAGGGTCGATACTGGCGATGGAATCCCGCAGGATTCCCTCCTGCGCCAGATGCAGCACCAGCGTCCCGGCTGCCACCCCCAGAAGGATCCCCGCCAAGGCAATCACCCAGCCGCCGCCGAAAAGGTAGCCGGAGGTTCTAAGGCTCGTCTCCCCCAGGGAGCGCATGGTGCCTATGTTTTTCTTTTCACTGCCCTGGTACATAAGCAGATACAATATCACGAAAATCCCCCAGCCAAAGGCCGAAAGCGCCAGCAAACGCAGCATGGAACTTCGCATGCCGGCCAGATTTTTCTGCACGCCTTCAAAGCCCCGTTCCACAGTGAAGAACTGCGTATCATAGTCCGATCTTTCCAGCTGCGCCATAAAGGCATCCATTTTTCCGTTGACCAGCTCCACGGTAAGCAGCATGCCGTAAATGTCCCGGCCACCCTCCTCCTGCGGTATTTCTCCGAAGGCTCCGGCTATCTGGGCTTTCTTCGGCATCAGCAGAGCATTCGGCCCGAAATCATAAGGGCCGTACACCCAGTCGGAAAGCAGTTCATAGGTTCCCACTATGGTAAAAGGCTCCTCGTCTGTTCCGTAGTCCTGAGAAAGATGCATATAATCTACCGAAGGGTTGTTGTAATAGGCTCCGGGCCACATACCCACATAGTCCTGTCCCATTTCCAGCCGGTCGGCAAAATCCGGAATAAACTGGGTCAGGGAAATGCGGTCTCCCACCTTCAGATGATTCAAATCCGCCAGCTTCCGGGAAATCATCAGAACTTTGGCTCCTTGTTCGTATTCTTCTTCCGTAAAGCTGCGGCCGTCTAAAATCCAGGCCCGGTCCGACATAAAAGCATACATGGCTTCCAGCCGTTCCGTACCCACCACCGGCAGGCTGTGCTGCTGGGCTTCCCAGGCATCCCGGTACTGCCGCCAGATTTCGTGGGGCGTTTCCTCAAAGAAAGCATCCGGATCCCCCTTCCACAGCTGGGCGGCAGGCAGCGCATAGATCTCGGAAGGTGCAAGAAAGTAGGATGGACCGCCGTAATATAATTTGGCCTCCTTTGGAAGCTTTTTTGACACAACACTCACCTTTTCCTGGGGCGTTGAAACCAGAATGTCCTCTTCCCGGGTCAGATTGTTCATATACAGGATGTGATCAATATAATCCGTTATTTTATAATCATCCGGTATTTCAAAAAGATTGTTGCCCGGGTCAAAATAACCCGCCAGCACGTAGGTCTTTCCCTCTTCAAAAAAGGTGACTTTGGTCTTCAAATCCCCCTGAAGCCTAACCTCCCTGGTGATGCCGTTTTTATCATCGGTCCTAGGGGTCATCAATCTGAACCACTGATTGTTCAACAGGTTCTGATCGGCGCCCACCCGGGTAAACTCCTCCCCCAGCAGCAAGAACTTCTCTATCTGGAAGAAAATCGAAATATACTCATCTTCGGGCATGACTTCCTTCGGTATTCCAACACATTTCGCCAGCAGCACCGCATTCCCATAGGGAATGGGATTGCCTGCGCTTTTATAACGCATATAATGATTCTGCATCTCAATCAGGGGGGAAAGGGATGGGGAATGGGCGGCGCTGACCGCATGGCTGCGCACGGCCCGGACACCGTCTAAACCCTCCAGAAATGCCTTGTCCTTTTGCGTAAAGAAACGCCCCTCCAATTCCAGTTTGTTGGACCTTTGGATCAGTCCCTGGTCGGAACGGATGGCCAGGGCAACACTGTTTTTTTCCAATGTCTCGTACAGTTTCTCCGTGGAATACCATAGAGAAAAACCTACTAAAAGAAAGGCGCTCATCGCTGCACATAACAAAACCCAAAGCGCCGTGGTAAGGGGCTTTCGGAATATCCGTTTACTAATGTCCATTCATATTTCTCCTGTTTACTGAGAATTAGGCGGCAGGAGGCCGATTTCAGCAGCATGCTCTTTCATACCTTCAATGCAGATCCGAGCCACATCCTCCAGGCTCATCCCCAGCATTTCACAGCCTTTCAGAATCAGATCCCGGTCGCATTTAGCCGCAAACTTCCTGTCCTTGAACTTTTTCATAAAGCTTTTGATTTCCAGATCCGTAATGCCTGCCGGCCGCATCCGGGCGCAGGCCTGAATGATGCCGGTAAGTTCATCTACCGTGTACAGGCTTTTTTCCATATTGGTTTCCGGCCGGACATCATTGTGCAATTCATAGCCGTGGCTTAAGATGGCCCGCACATCCGCCGGATCCACCCCGGCCGCCAGAAGGGGCTCCTCCGTATGCGCCAGATGATCCTCCGGGTATTGCTCATAATCATAATCGTGCAGCATGCCGATAGCCTGCCAGTGTTCCACATTTTCTCCAAAATACCGCGCCATGGCTCCCATGGCATAGCAGACATTTTTGGCATGCAAAAGCAGGTGCTCCTGATGCACCATAGTCTCATTGAGCTCAATGGCTCTCTGTAATGACAGCATAGTAATTCCTTTCGATGTCTATGTAGGCTATAGAATAGCACAGAAGTGCGGAAAGGGCAAGGGCGGGAAAGCAGGGCTTGCGGCCGTAGGGGCGATTATCAATCGCCCTGGGCCTATAAGTTGCAGGAGACTACCCGTTAGCAGAAGAGACATGGGGAATCTTGGAGACCGCCTCTTTTTTTTAAAAGTTTAGTCAAAGTTTAGTTGAAAAAGAAAAAACCGTTGCAGTACAACGGCTTTAAGTATGGAGCATAGGGGGATCGCGACGCTGCCCGCAGGGCAGCTAGTCCTTTAGGGAATGGGAGCTTAAAATTGATTTCCCAATAGCCTCCATTTTTCCCGTCAATGCGGTTCAGGATACCTTCTGCCGTCAGCTTCTTGGTGTGGTATTTTATGCCATTGACGCTTATCTCTTTACTCTCCGCAAGTTCCTCTTTGGTCATTCCTCTTCCCCTGTGCTTGCAAGAAGACGGTCGAAATCGCTTTGATATGTCCGATCTTGTAATACACAGTATTTTTCAAATTCACTTTCGGTAAAGGCTTTTGCAATAGCTGCGGTCACGCGCCCTTTGTCGTGCAATACCTCTTCTTCGTTAAACTGGAGGAAAGCATCAAGTCGGGCGACCCAATCGCGCATATACATGATATTTCCTCGTCGGGCCTGACGTTCAGCGTAATCAAGATACATCGTAACAATCTCGTTGAGACTCGTCATCTCGGATTCACTTAGATAGTTCTTTGCCACAATAACATCGGTTTTGCGAATCCTGCCCTTCGGGGCATTTTTCCATGTGGTCAGTCCCATATTGGGCTTTGTACTGTCTGCCCTCTCATAGATAATCTCTGCCGCAGTGTGCTGCGTGATTGCATAATGCAATTTGTTTTGAACAGTTGCGAAAAACTCTTTTGTAATCGGACTGTCCACATCATAATCAGCACTGCACTGAGCATAAATATCCGTTATTTTTTGGTAGAAACGCCGTTCGCTGGAGCGGATATCACGAATACGCTCAAGCTGTTCTTCAAAATAGTCTTTTCCGAAATAGTACTCTGGCTCTCTCAAGCGCTCGTCGTCCATGACATAACCCTTAATTATGAATTCCTTCAATACTCTGTTTGCCCAAATACGGAACATTGTTGCCTTTTTTGAGTTTACACGGTATCCCACGGCGATTATCGCATCCAGATTATAGTAATTTGTCGTATAGACCTTTCCGTCAGCCGCAGTTGTTTCCATTTTGGAAACAACTGAATCCTCTGCTAATTCTCCGGAGAAAAAGATATTCTTCAAATGTTTGGATATAGCTGCTTTTTGAACTTCAAAGAGTTCAGCCATCTTGGCCTGTGTCAGCCAAAGATTTTCCTGATACAGCATTATTTCAACTCTGATGTCGCCGTTATCGGTTTTATAAAACAGAATCTCTCGTGTTTCATAGGGAGTTATCGCCATGGTCTTATCCATTATCTTCATCCTCCTTAATGTTTGTATTCCCGCTGAGATAATCCCGTATTGTTTTCTCGATTCCCCTGCGCCGGGCATAGCGGAACATCTTTGCCTGATCTGCATTCACGATACAAGCACCTCCAGATATGTCCTTACCACCTTTTCACAACGCAGTTTTTTTGCATAGGCGTACAGCCTGTCGACCTGCCTATCTTTTCGTTTCAGGTAATTCCTGAGTACCTCGGAAGTTTCTTCAATTCCAATCTTGTTTCTGTAATAGATGATATCGACCACGGTTTTTTCGATATCGAATATGTGGAAACTGTTCCCGCCATCCTTGATCTCTGTGGCACCGATATCCATCCGAACAGCATCAAAATAGAAGACCTTGATTCGGGGCCATTTGGGCAGCGTATTCACCTTTTTCTTCCGCTCAATGGCTACATCCACAGTATCTGGAAGGAAGTTGGTGAGCCCATAATACCGGGCTGCGCTCATCAGACAAATGACGCCGTCAGGCACATAAGCTTCTGCACTGAAGAAATCATTCTCGTCACCCTTATAGATAAGATTCTCATAGGTGCTGCGATTCACCCGGGCAAGGAGACCGGCCTTTTCAAGCTGTCCGATCCTATAGTAGGAATAGCCCATATTTTTCAGTTCTGCGGTCGTGATAAACTTCTTGTTTTCAGCGATTGCGTTCACATGAATCACCTCCGTCAATACTATATAACAAACATGACAGAATTTCAACTAATTTCGGCAGATATATTTAATAGCCGAAATTTATTAAAGGTGACGATTTTTGCAGTCAGTTCATATCGGCAAATCCGTTCAAAATTTGCCGATATGTAATTATAAGCTTTTCATCAGCAAATATCTCCTGTATTATGTTTTTGGCGGGTTAGTTCCAGTCCAATAGTGAAAAATGAATTATCTCGTTGCGCTCGATGTGAAATATTCGGCTGCGCCGAATGTGAAATGAAATTCGCCGTCATACGCCATCATTTCATGGGCGAAGCCCATTTCATGCTGCGTAGCAGCCTTTCACGCGCCCCGCAGGGGCGAATTTCATTGAAAAGAGCCCGGATCCATGCAAGCATGAACCTGGGCCCTTTTCATGGAGCATAGGGGGATCGAACGGGAACATATGTTTGGGTTAGATTGCAAAAACCATTGAAACAACAAGAGAAAGGAGAGTTCCGGCGATTCCATTTGAAAAAAGTGGGTAACTCGGGAAGGTAACCCACCTCCATACTATTATTGTCAAAGTGCCTTTAGCATTGGCTCTTTCGGACTTATAGACTTATAGCCTCGTACTATTTCAGATTTCTTGTGCCTTCCACAAGACAGGCATAGGCTTCCGGACGCTGTTTACGAATGTATGCAAGTTTTTTGTATGCATCACCTTCCAGCCGGGCGGAAAGATATTCCTGCGGATCATCAATCCGCTTGACAGGATTACCTGACAGCAGACAGGAAGCAAGATACATGACCTTGCAGGCCTTCCAAGTCGCATCGTCCGTGTTGTACCCGGGTTGCAAAATATGGTTCTTCAACGATTTGATTCCCCGAAGGTATTCTGTGTAATCATCCTTTTCAATCGCCCCACGGCTGATAATGCTGACACAGGCCCCTATCGTATCCTGCAGCACATCCTCACGGCTCCAGCTTGCGCCACGGAAGGCGGTTTCTTCTTTGGCAGCGACAGCATAGGTCTCTGCAAACAAGTCGTAATCTGACAGGTAATCAAAAAGCATGGCCGTATCGTATAGCTGTTTCGCAATTTCAAGTTCCTTGCCGCTTCCCAGCAGGATACCCGTGGTATGCGGAGCAAAGGCCGTCAGTTTATCGCCAAGGATGCAGTCAGCGGTAGGAATATCCACAGACAGGTTTTCTCCAGTAGTCAGAAGAAGCTCATTTTTGATTTCCTTCTGTATTGTCTTCGCATAGGGCAGCTGTGCAAAAACCACATCCAGCAGGATATAGAACTCTGTTTTTCTTATGGGGGAGAAGTAGGTAAACTTGAAATGCCTTTTTTCTATGCCGTTTCTTCCCTTACGGATATCCTCCTCCTTGTCGAGAAAGGGAAATATCTTTCCGGCCTTTTCGATATAGTCATCCACATCGGTGCCAGGTTCAACCAAAATGTCAATGTCTGTGGACAACCTGGTCGGTTTATCCATAATCAGCATCAAGCTGGTACCGCCCTTGAAACAGAATGGCATACCGACGCTTTTAATGGCCTCCAGGAGACCGAAGGCGTGAAGAGCACGTTCTATAAGGCCGGGATCGGAAGCATACTTTTTCTGCAACTCCCGGATATAGTCAATTTCATAAATACGTTTATCGATCATTTGAAATCCTCCGATGTAATGTTTGTGTTTTCACTGAGATAATCCCGTATTGTTTTCTCGATTCCCCTGCGCCGGGCGTATCGAAACATCTTTGCCTGATTGATGTTGTATTTCTTAAAGGCGGTCTCGAATATGGCCGGATATTCCGAACGGGAAACAATGGCCCCCGAGATTCCCCGCCCAAACAGATCCACCAGTATTTTTTCAAGAGAAGCCTGATGATAGCTGCCAAAAGCCGGAGGGGCTTCCGAAATGAGCCTTCGGACAAGGATGGTCTCCTGTCCGGCGTACTTAAAGTATTCATCTACACCAGGGTTAAGAAGCACATGGGGGTATTTCTCAAAAAGCAGGTTAAAAATGCTTTCCTCCTGCTTGTCTTCCACTTCAATGAAAACAGTATTCCTGGCCAGCTGATGATTCACAAACTCGTTCATCTGATAAAGCTCCCAGATCTGAAAATCCACCAGGGGAAATTCCTTGCGGACAACTGAAGAGATTTCCTTTGCCGTATCAGACAGATCATAAGCGTAGTTTTTCTTTCCGGCAACATCATAATGCCCTTTGGATGTGCGGATGATTTCACCGGACTCACACAATTGTTTCAGTAAATGATAGACTGTTGAGCGTCCGACCCCTGGATATTTTTGGCGTAGCATATCCGCAAACGCACCTGTGGTGAAGGAAGAATGCGCTTTGATATAAGCTTTCACAGCAGTTTTCAGAATAATCACCCCCCTATTGGACTTTTGGCAAGTTTTAGTTGTTATTGCCAAAAGTCTAATTGAGTATATAACAAGATTCGGAGTTAGTCAATGATTTTTCTGAATCAGATATTGGGAGAGGATTTGTTTCCATCGCTATTGGTGAAGAATGAAATATCTCGCCCCGCAGGGGCGAATTATATTGAAAAGGGGCGTTCCATCTTACGATGTGAACCGCCCCTTTTCATGGAGCATAGGGGGATCGAACCCCTGACCTCCAGATTGCGAACCTGGCGCTCTCCCAGCTGAGCTAATACCCCGAAGCAAGGGTCATTATAGCATTTTTCCGGAAAAGTGCAAGAGTTTCGAAAAAGATTTTTGCAGGAATTGAAAAAAAGGAGGCGCGGTTGTATAGTGGAAGGGTCGGAAATGACAACTCTTAAAGAAAGAAGATGAGTGACTATGCATTACCTGGCAGTGGATATAGGCGGCACCGCCGTGAAGGTGGGGCTGGTTTCGGCTACAGGAGGCGTGCTGAACAAAGCATCTTACCCCGCTGATTTTGACGGCTATAAAACCCCCTTGCAGGAGACCGCCTTAAAAGGAGCGGAGGAATTTGTTCGCCGGATGGCGGAGGCGAAGGGGGGTGGGGAAGGCGCCATGAAGCAGATGGTCAAGGCCCTGGAACTGCAAGGCATCGGTATTTCTGCCACCTGCCTTATTGATACGGTGAAAGGAAGGGTGGCGGGAGCCCATATTCCCAATTATCAGGGGGCAGAGTTAAAAAAGCATTTTGAAGAGACTTTCGGACTGGAAACCCGGGTGATTAATGACGCCAACAGCGCCGCCTTGGCGGAGTTGTGGACAGGCAGTTTAAAGGGCTGCAAAAACGGCATTTTGCTGACCATCGGCACCGGTATCGGCGGCGGCATTATTGCGGACAGCAAGCTGCTTTCCGGCGCCCACGGCTTTGCCGGAGAAGTGGGGCATATGTCCATTAAGAAGGACGGTCCCCTGGCGGCTTACGGAAACCGGGGCGGCTATGAGGAATATGCCTCCACGAAAGCATTGCTGCGCCGGGTGGAAGAGCGCCTGATGGAAGAGGGCCTTCCCCTGCCGGAGGAGGGCTTAAGCGGCCACTGGGTCTTTGAGCAAGCGGACAGAGGCGATGCCCTGATGGAGCAGATTCTGAGCGAGTGGATTGAGGATTTGATGGTGGGAATCGAAAACCTGGTTTACATATTCGACCCGGAACGGGTGGTGCTGGGGGGCGGTGTCAGCGCCCAGGAAAAATGGCTCATTAAGCCCCTGGAGGAGCGCCTGCATAAAAAGTTGATGCACGCTTATCAGGAACATATCCGGGTGCTTCCGGCCACGCACCTGAACGATGCCGGCCTGATCGGGGCGGTCTATTCCTTTGCGGAAGGATAAGAAATAACAAAACAATACCAAAATCTGCGAATGATTTGCAAATTGCTTGACAAAGGCGGCGGCCTGTGTTAGATTGATTTGCGAATTATTCGCATTTTTTGTGCGAATCCCCCCCTCCCATCTTATCCTGCGGAGGGTTGAGGGATCATTTACAAGCATACGAAAGGACAATCATGGCAGCATATCAAACAAAACAGCGGCGGATCCTCCAATCCTTCCTGGCGGATCACCCGGATGAAAGCCTTTCGGCGGCGGATATTGCGGCGGCCCTGTCAGCTCAATCCATCAGCATCAGTGCAGTGTACCGGAATCTGACGGCTCTGGAGCAGGAAGGGCGGATCCGGCGGGTGGCCAAAAGCGGCAGCCGGGAAGTGTTGTATCAATTTGTGGATACGGAAGATTGCCGGGAGCATTTGCACCTTTTGTGCAAGGGCTGCGGCGCCACTTATCACATGAATAAAGAGGACGCAGACAATCTTATCAGAATGCTGGCAGTCCATGAACAGTTTGCCGTAGACCGGAATGATACGGTGCTCTACGGTACCTGCGAGGCATGCCAAATCAAGGAAAGGATACGGACCAATCATGGACGGGACAAAGAACAGAAAAGCACTGAATAAGAAAATGCGGCGGGCCCTGCCCCTCCTGTTGGCCCTTTTGCTTGTACTTCCTATGTCGGCCTGCGGCAGCGGAGAGAAGAAAAATATCAAGGTGGTCACCACCATTTTCCCCCTTTATGACTGGGTGCGGAATCTCTGGCCCGGGGATGGCAAGGAGATGGAGTGCGTGCTTCTGCAGGACAGCGGCGTGGATCTCCACAGCTACCAGCCCACGGTGTCGGATATGGGGCAGATTGCCGCCTGTGATCTCTTCATTTATGTGGGCGGGGAGTCGGACGAATGGGTGGAGGACGCCGTGAAAAACCAGACCAATCCCAAGCGGATTTGCCTTAATTTGCTGGATGTCCTGGGGGATGCCGCCCTGGAAGAAGAGCATAAGGAAGGCATGCAGGAAGATCATGAGCATGAATCCGAGGAGCACGAGTCCGAAGAGCACGAATCCGGGGAGCATGAGCACGAAGAGGAAAAGGATGAGCATATCTGGCTCTCTCTGAAAAATGCGGCGCTTTGCTGCCAGGCTATCCGGGATGCCTTAAAACAGCTGGTTCCGGAGCAGGCGGAAATCCTGGAAAAAGCTTGTGCCAGCTATGGGCAGAAGCTGGAGGCCTTGCAGAAGGAATATGAGGCGGCGGCGGCCGGCGCAGCCACCAAGACCCTTTTGTTCGGGGACCGCTTCCCCTTCCGCTATATGACGGCGGATCTGGGGCTGGATTATTACGCGGCTTTTGTGGGCTGCTCCGCGGAAACGGAGGCCAGCTTTGAGACAGTGATCTTCCTGGCTAAAAAACTGGACGAGCTGGGGCTTAAAGTGGTGCTGCGGACGGAAGGGGGCAATCAGAAACTGGCGCAAACCATCATCGATGCCTCGGAAGGGAAGAGTCAAAAAGTCCTGGTGCTGAATTCGCTGCAGTCGGTCACAGGTGAGGCAGTAAAGCAAGGCGCCACTTACCTGGGCATTATGAAGGAGAATCTGGAAGTATTAAAGGAAGCGTTGAAATAGAGGAATAGGATATGTCATTGCTCATTTGCGAAAATGCCTCTTTGGGCTACGAAGGCCGGCCCATTGTGCAGAACTTAAGTTTTACGGTGGAAGAAGGAGATTATCTCTGCGTGGTAGGAGAAAACGGCTCCGGCAAGTCCACTTTGATGAAGACCATTTTGGGCCTGACGCCCCCCTTAAAGGGCAGTATCAAAACCGGGGACGGCCTAAAAGCCAATGAAATAGGTTATCTGCCCCAGCAGACTCCCGTCCAGCGGGATTTCCCCGCAACGGTGCGGGAAATTGTCCGCTCTGGCTGCCAGAACCGCATGGGGCTGAAACCCTTTTACAGCAAAGAGGATAAGGCCCGGGCGGAAGAGAATATCCGCCGGATGGGGCTGGAGGAACTGGCGGGCCGTTGCTACCGGGAGCTTTCCGGGGGACAGCAGCAGCGGGTGCTTCTGGCCCGGGCTCTTTGCGCCACGGGACGGTTGCTGCTGCTGGACGAGCCGGTGGCGGGACTGGATCCCAAGGTAACGGCGGAATTATATCAATTGATTGCGGACTTAAACCGCAAGGATGGCATTACCATCATTATGATTTCCCATGATTTGAACGCAGCTTTGGCTTATGCCAGCAAGGTGCTGCATGTGGGCCATCATCTCTTCTTCGGAAGCAAAGAGGCTTATCTGGACAGCGAAGCCCTAAGCGGATTAAACCGGGAGGTGACAGCATGAACGGCATATTTGATAAATTAGCGGCGTCTCTGGAGTTTCCTTTTGTACGCTATGCCCTGATTGTAGGAACCTTGATTGCCCTTTGTTCTTCCCTTTTCGGCGTGACCCTGGTGTTAAAACGCTTTTCCTTCATCGGAGATGGCCTCTCTCATGTGGCTTTCGGGGCCATGGCCATTGCCATGATTTTGAGGCTCACCAATGAAATGCCCCTGGTGCTGGTGCTGACTATCATCAGCGCGGTGCTGCTTTTGAGAACCGGCCAGAATACAAAAATCCGGGGTGATGCCGCCGTGGCTATGGTGTCCGTGGGAGCTCTGGCTTTGGGTTATTTGCTGATGAATCTTTTCCCGACTTCCAGTAATTTGTCCGGAGATGTGTGCTCCACCCTTTTTGGTGCTTTCTCCATTTTGACCCTGTCTCAGACGGAGGTGTGGCTCAGCGTGGCCCTGTCTCTTTTGGTGGTGGGACTTTTTGTGTTTTTCTATAACAAGATTTTTGCCGTGACCTTCGATGAGAACTTTTCCCGGGCCACGGGGGTGAATGCTCCCGGCTATAATTTGCTGATTGCGGTGATTGTGGCGGTAATTATCGTGCTGGCCATGAATCTGGTGGGATCCCTCTTGATTTCCGCTCTGATTATTTTCCCGGCATTGTCCGCCATGCGGGTGTATAAAAGTTTTCTGTCGGTGACTATCTGTGCGGCGGTAGTCTCCGTGATTTGCGCTGTTTTGGGGATGCTGATTGCCATTGTGGCGGACACGCCCGTGGGGTCCACCATTGTGGCGGTGAATATTGCGGCCTTTTTGAGCTTTGCCCTGGCGGGGAAGCTGAAGGGATAAGGGGTTAAGCATATATGATGTTTGGCAAACGAATGATGATCATCAGCCTGTGCCTGTGTTTGGCTTTCCTGACGGCCTGCCAGCAAACGCCGGCTTCTACAGCGGCGCCTCCAGACACCTCCGCAGCGCTGCCGGGCAGTACGGCAGAATTGGAAACGATGCCTCCTTCCGCCACAGCCAGGGAAAGCAGCGAAACGATGGAAGATAGCGAAACGGCTGCCAGGGAAGCGGCCGCGGAAACATCTGCTGCTGAAACATCTGAAGCCATATCCGCGGAGATGCCGGAAGAAACCACCCCGGAAAGCCGTGAAGAAAGCCAGGCGGAGTCCTCTGAACCGAAAAGGGAGACGGCGGAAACCACCGACTTATCCCATCTTCCCCCTATCAGTCCCCAAATGGGGAAAACAGAGATGGAGAATGGGTGGTACGAATCCTTTAATGAGGGGGAGGACACCCCTTGCTGGATAGAGGGATATACAGCGCGCACCGGCGGCTTTGCTTCCTATTTCCTGCAGCCCGGCGACCGGATCGCCGTGCTTGCCCCCTCCACCCTATCTTCCTGGGGGGCGGTCAATGCGGTGGTCATAGGTCTGCAGAACTGGGGTTATGTGCCGGTGCCGGGGCAGTATGTTCTGGTTCCCGAACGCAGCCTTCGGAATTGCATAGATGATATGAGTTGGGCTCTTACAGATCCCTCCATTCGTGCTATTTTTTGTGTGCGGGGCGGTTATGGGGCCAGCGAGGTAATGGATGCCATTCCTTTGCAAATGGTTCGGGAGGCAAACAAACCCATTATCGGTTACAGCGATATTTCCGTCTTTCATGCGGCCTGGTCCGTGGTGGGGCTGCCCAGCATCCACGGGGCCATGAATCGCAATTTTACCAATCTGGCGGCAGATTGTGTTTCGGTTATGCAGAATATGATGAAAGGGCAAAGGCCACGCTATCATTGCTCGGGGTTTAAGGAGAATCTGCCCGGCTATGCAGAGGGCATTTTGATAGGGGGGAATCTGAGCACTGTGACAGCCGTGCTAAATACGGAATACGACTGTACGGCTCTGCCGGAAGCTTATATTCTGTTTTTCGAAGAAATAGATGCGGATTTTGAGCAGGTTCACCGCCTTTTGACGGTGCTGAAGCACCACGGCGTATTGGATAGGGCGGCGGGGATTATCTTCGGCGAATGGATTAATGCGCCTGCGGAAAGCGAAACCTCTGACGGTGCCTCCCGGGGCGGGTACTACCGCTCTATGGCCAATATGATCCGCCGCTCCTTTTTCCCGGACGCAGATATCCCTATTGCCTTCGGCTTTCCCGCCGGTCATGGGAATGTTAACTATCCCCTGCTGATGGGCGAAAAAGTCCGCCTGCAGGTAGGCGGAGAAGGGGTAAGCTTAGAGTGGATTGATTAAGGGGAACAGGCTAAGCCCTTACGGCCTTACCCACTCCGTAAAGCGGTAGCTGAGTCCGTTTTCCTTTTGGAGGGCGGATTTTTTATTTTCTTTCCAGCCTAAGTCTTTCAGATTGGGGAAGAAGACCGTGGACTGGATTTCAGGCTTTTCTTTTACCCGGGTCACCAGGCAGCTGTCGCAGAAGGGCAGAAGCATTTGATAAATCTCTCCGCCGCCTATGACAAAGGGCTCCTCCTCTCCCAGAGCCGCCAGGAGTTCCTGAAGCTCCTGCAAATCATGGCAGACATAAATCCCGGGCCGGCGGAAGCGGCGATCCCGGGTGAGGACGATGTTCCGGCGCTTGGGCAGCGGTTTGCCCCCGGGGAGGGATTCCAGGGTTTTGCGCCCCATAATCACCGTGTGGCCGGCGGTTTGCTCCTTGAAATACTTTAAATCCCCGGGAATGTGATAGAGCATGCCGGCACCGTCGCCGATGCCCCAGTCGGGGGAAACACATACAATGGATTTCATAGGCTTACACCGCCACCGGGATGGGGAAGGGGAATTTGTGGAATTGATAATCCTCCACATGCAGGCTGTCCACCGTGAAATCGTAAAAGTTCTTCACATCCGGATCCAGCCACACCTTAGGCGCCGGCAGGGGTTCCTGCTGCAGCAAATACTCCACCCCCTCCACATGCCGGTCATAAATATGGGCATCCGCAATTACATGCACCAGGGTGCCGGCCTTCAGCCCCGAAACCTGGGCCATCATCATCAGAAGCAGGCTGTACTGGCACACATTCCAGCTGTTGGCGGTCAGCATGTCGTTGGAGCGCTGGTTCAGGATGCCGTTTAAGGTATCCCCGGATACATTAAAGGTCATGGAATAGGCGCAGGGATAAAGAGCCATTTCCGAAAGATCGTGATGATTGTATAAATTGGTCATAATCCGGCGGCTGGCGGGATTGTGTTTCAAATCGTACAGCACCCGGTCTACCTGGTCAAAAAGTCCCTCTTTATATTGATGCTTTACCCCCAGCTGGTAGCCGTAGGCCTTGCCGATGGTGCCCTCTGCATCCGCCCAGGCATCCCATACATGGGATCCCAGCTCGCTGACCTTATTGGACTTTTTCTGCCAGATCCAAAGCAGCTCATCGAAGGCCCCTTTATAGGCCGTGCGCCGGATTGTCATCATCGGAAACTCTTTTTGCAAATCATAGCGGTTTACAATGCCGAAGCATTTTACTGTGTGAGCAGGGGCACCGTCCTCCCAACGGGGGCGCACCTCCTGGTCCGTGTCCCAAATCCCTTCGCTTAAAATCTGACGGCAATTGGCCATAAAAATCTCGTCTGCGTAGCTCATGCTGGCCTCCCAAATCTTTGATGCTCTAACTATAACACAGAGCCGCAAAGCCTGACAAGAAAAAAAGACAGCCTACTTTCCCCTTGCAAGCCTCCGGGAGAAAGAGTAGAATATAGGCAGCGGAAACAGGAGGCGGAGCAGATAGATGCTGGAAAATCTAAGATTATCTTTTTTAATTGTTTTTCCCTTCCTGGCCTATATGACCATTGGATTCTTACTGCGGAAATTCCGGGTGGTGGAAGATGAATTCACCGCCCGGCTGAACCGTTTTCTGGCCGGTGTTTTGCTGCCGGTGAATATATTTAACAGTCTGTACGATAAAGACTTAAGCAGCGCTTTTAAAAATCCCACCGCTCTTTACTGCGGGGCCGGGGTGCTGCTGCTGACGCTTGTACTGATCTGGCTGGTGCCGAAATGGGAGAAGGACCCGGCCAAACAGGGAGCCATGATTCATTGCGGCTTTCGGGGGAACTGCATGCTGTATGCCCTGCCCATTGCCCAGGGAATCTTCGGCCGGGATGTGCCGGAAGTGGTGATAGTATTGGCGGTGGTGGTGCTGATCAATAATTTTGAGGCCGTGCCGATCCTGGAGCATTACCGGAATAAAACGCCAAAATATGCGGCATCTGAGACTTCCTCCCGCCTTTCCTTTAAAGAAATGGCGCTGGGCTGGCTGAAGACGCCCTTGCTGATTGGTGTATTGCTGGGCACCCTTTGGGCCCTCCTGCGGATTCCTATGCCGGCGTTTTGCGGCAAAGTGATAAGCGGCATGGCGGGCACGGTGATTCCATTGGCCTTTATGACTCTGGGGGCCCGGTTGAACTTCGGCCATCTGAAAGCCAATAAGAAGAATGTAATCCGCATGTCCTTGATAAAGCTGGTGGCTGCTCCGGCGGTGATGCTGCTGCTGCCCCTTCTGGCCCGCTGGCCGGAGGAAAGCATCGTGGCGGTGATGGTAGGCCTGGGGGCCCCTTCGGCAGTCATTTGCTATGCTATGACGGAATTGTACGAATGCGATGCGGACACGGCAGGGGAGATTGTTTCTTTGTCTTCCGCTTTATCCATGATTACCATATTTTTGTGGATTTTCGGATTGAAACAAATGGGATTTATTCATTGAAAGCTGGCGCTGCCGGCGTTTGACGCCCCATGTCCCCGCTTTATGAAAGGAGAGTATTATGAACACGAACCATTCTTCCGCTCCCTTAAGTCAGACCGAGCTGGGTATTTTTTTGGCTTGTCAGCAGCCTACCACGGCTTATAATCTGCCCCATCTGATTCCGCTGCCGTCGGAGACGGACTTGAACCGCCTGAAAGAGGCGGTTCAGACTTTATTTGACAAGCATCCGGGGCTTTTTTCCCGCATTCATTTAGGAGAGGATGGCAGCCCGCAGCGGGTGATTGTTCGGGAACCACTTCTGATAGAGGAGCAGACGCTGGCTTCCCTGGAAGAGGTGCCTCTGTCTCATTTTGATATCCTGGATGCCCCCCTGTACCGCCTGGCCATTTACCGGGTGGGAGAGCAGCGCTATTTCTTCTTTGACTCCCACCATATCATTTTTGACGGCCAAAGCCTTACGCTGTTTGTCAAGCAGCTGGCAGCCCTGTATGAAGGAAAGGAAGTACCGGGAGAGTTGCTCTCTGCCGGCGACTTTGCCCGGGAGGAAGAGGAAAAAAGGCAAAGCCCGGCCTATGAGGAGGCCAAGGCCTACTATACCCAGACCTTTGAGGGCATTGAAAATGATCCCGCCCTGCCCTTCGACCGGCAGGAGGGGACGCCACGCTATGCCTTTACGAAAAAACGCTTAAATGCCAGGGCCACGGAACTGGTGCCCTTTATTAAAGACAAGGGCCTTCGTTCCTCCGCCTTTTTCCTGGGGGTTTTCAGCTGGCTGCTGGCCCGAATGAACGGAGAAAAGGAAGCGTATCTGGCCACGGTACATAACGGCCGCAGCCCGGAATTGTCCGCCACCATCGGCATGTTTGTGAAAACACTGCCTTTCTATTTGTCCTTCACCGAAGAAGAGAAGGTAGCCGACTTTCTGCAAAAAGCCAGCGAGGAAATGAGTCGGGTGGTGGAACATGACCTGTATTCCTTTGCGGATGCCAGCAAGGACCTGGGGGCCAGCGGAGAAATCCTCTTTGCTTACCAGGGGGATTATATGTTTGATGCCCATCTTTTGGGGGAAACCCGGCGGATGATCAAGCCCGAGGTGCCGGACGGCAAGGGGCTTATGAGCCTGGAACTGCACAAGGACGGAGAGGAATACGAGCTTTGGACCGAATACCGGGCGGATCTGTACAAGCAGGAAACCATGGAGCAGCTGGGAATTCTGTATGACACAGCCCTGAGGGAGTTTACCCGCCGGGAGACCCTGGGAGAAATTGATCTTATGGACGAAGCCCAGCTGGCGCTGCTGGAGGCCAATAACGAAACGGACACCTCCTTCCTGGATTTCTCCCATCATACGGTGGTGGATTATTTCCGGGCTCAGGCAGGAAAATGGCCGGATCATCCGGCGGTAGTCTTTAAGGATATATCCTATACCTACCGGCAGATGGATGCCTTGACGGACCGCATCGCCGCCCGTCTGCAGAGCCTGGGGGCGGGCCGGGAGAAGGTGGTTTCCGTGCTGATTCCCAAGTGCGAATATACCTTGTTGGCCAGCCTGGGAGTGTTAAAGAGCGGCGCTGCCTATCAGCCTTTGGATCCCACCTATCCCCGGGAGCGGCTGCAATTTATGGTGGAGGATGCCGGCGCCGCTGCCCTGATTCTGGACCGCTCCCTGGAGGGGCTGCTGGAGGGTTATCAGGGCCCCCGCCTGTATCTGGACGAGATCCCGGACCTGCCCCCGGGCAAGCCCCAGGGGAAACCACGGCCGGAGGATTTGTTCATCCTGCTGTACACCTCCGGCACCACCGGCAAGCCCAAGGGGGTTATGCTGGAGCATCAGAATATTTTAAGCTTCTGCCTGGTAAACAACCGGCTGTATGAGGAAAAACACGATGCCAAAATGTCTGTCTATGCCTCCTACGGATTCGACGCGGACATGATGGATCTCTACCCTGCCATGACCTGTGGTGGCACGGTGTATGTGATCCCGGAGGAAATGCGGCTGGATCTTTTGGCTCTGGAGAGCTACTTCAACGAGGTGGGGATTACACATTCGCTGATTACCACCCAGGTGGGCCGCCAGTTTGCGGAAATGGCCAAGCCTAAGAGCCTCAGGCACTTCTTTGTGGGCGGAGAAAGGCTGGTTCCCCTGGATCCTCCGGAGGGCTATATTTTCCACAATGCCTACGGCCCCACGGAGGGTACCGTGTTCTGCTGCGAGCAGCCAGTGCTGGAGCGCTATTATAGTGTACCCATCGGCAAACATCTGCCGGATTATAAGTTTTACGTGCTGGATGAACAGGGCCGCCGCCTGCCCTGGGGCATGAAAGGGGAATTGGCCATTGCCGGTCCTCAGGTAGCCAGGGGATATTTGAACCGGCCGGAGGAAAGCGCCAAGGCCTTTGTGACCAATCCCTTTGAAAGCGATCCGGTTTTTGAACGGATGTATAAAACCGGGGATGTGGTGCGCTTTTTAAAGGACGGCACCGTGGATTTCATCGGCCGCTCCGACGGCCAGGTAAAGATACGGGGCTTCCGGGTGGAACTGGCGGAGGTGGAGGAAATTATCCGCCGCTTCCCGGGGATTAAGGATGCCACGGTGAAGGATTTTACGGATCCTTCCGGCGTGAAGTTTATCGCGGCCTATGTGGTGAGTGATGAGACGGTGGATATCGAGGGCCTTTGCGCCTTTATCGGCCGGAACAAGCCCCCTTATATGATTCCCGCCTGCGTGATGCAGATTGATGCCATCCCCTTAAACCAGAACCAAAAGGTCAATAAGCGGGCCCTGCCGGAGCCTGTCCGGCGGGAGGCGGAAATCGTGCCCCCTGCCAGCGAAACGGAAAGCCGGATCCTGGATATCCTCGCCGGCATCCTGGGCCATTCCTCCTTCGGCGTTACCACGGACTTTACGGAGGCGGGGCTAAATTCTGTTTCCTCCATCCGTTTCTGTGTGCAGCTTTCCAAGGCCTTTGACCGGCCCTTTAAGAACAGTGAGATGGCGGAATTTCCCACGGTGAGAAGTCTGGCCTTGCAAGTGGAGGCCAAGGGGGAAAGCCGCCGGTATGAAGCCTGGGAGCGGACGCCTCTTACCAAGACCCAGGAAGGGATTTTTGTGGAGTGCATGGCCAGGCCGGCGGCTACCACCTATAATATTCCTTCCCTTTTCCGCTTTGAAAAGCCGGTAAAGCCGGAAAGAGTGGCGGAGGCGGTGCGGAAGACCCTGGCGGCCCATCCCTATATGATGAGCCGTCTGGAAACGGATGAGTCCGGGGAGGTATTTATCCGCCGGGAAGCCTGGGAGCCGGAGGTGGAAATCATTGAGGGGCCGGTGCCGGCGGAATCCTTCCTGGTGAGGCCTTTTACCCTTCTGGGAGATAAGCTTTACCGGGCCGAGGTTTATCATAGCGGGACGGAAACCGCTCTTTTCCTGGATGTGCATCATATTCTTTGCGACGGCACCAGCGAGGTGGTGCTGATGCAGGATATCTCTCTGGCTATGGAAGGCGGAGAGCCGGAGAAAGAAAGCTATTCCGGCTTTGAGATCGCCCAGGATGAGGTGCTGGACCGGAAGGGACCCCGGTTGAAGGAGGCCAAAGAATGGTATGAGAAGCTGCTGTCCGGCAAAGAGACCGAGTTTAAGATGAAAAAGGCCCTTAAGACTTCGGGTAAAGCCCTGGAAGCGGCGGAATGGGAAGTGGACCTGCCCCGGCAGGAACTGGAGGCCTTTGCGGAACAAAACGGCTTGAGCATGAATGCCCTGTTCAATTTCATTTTCGGCCTTACCTTGTCCAAATATCTGTATAAAGAGGAGGCCTTGTTTACCACCATATACAACGGCCGCAGCGACTCCCGCTGTATGCGCACCGTTTCCATGCTGGTAAAAACCCTGCCGGTTTATGTGAATACGGCGGATGACACGGAAATCCTGCCGGCGGTCCGGGCGCTTAGACGGCAGCTGGAAGGTTCCCAGCAGCACGATATTTTCGCCTTCTCCGAAATCGCTTCCGCTTACGGCCTCACGGCGGACAATCTCTTCGTTTATCACGGAGCGGACTTTAAGTTCCGAAAGCTGGGGGGCCTGCCTGTTCAGGGCGGCACCCTGGATCTGGGCTATGCCAAATTCCCCTTTGCACTGTATGTCTTTACCCGGGACGAGGGCTTCCTGTTCCGCTGCGAGGCGGACGGGAGCCTGTATGATCAGGACAGCATACGGGGCTTTGTGGGCACCTTCCTGCGGATTCTGGAGCAGATCCGGGAGGTGCGCCGCATCAGCGAGCTGGATTATCTGACGGAAGAGGATATCCGGCTTTATGAGGCTTTTAACGATACGGCCCAGCCGGTGCCGCCGGTATCCTATAACAAGCTGATGGAGGCCCAGGCTGCCCGGGTGCCGGAGCGGAAGGCCGTGATTGCCCAGGACGGGGCCTATACCTACCGGGAATTAAACGAAAGAGCCAACCGGCTGGCCCATAATCTGCGGGATGAAGGGCTTTCCGCCAGCGGCAAAGTGGTGGCTCTGATGCCCCGGGTGAGGGATGCTTATGCCGTGCGGCTGGGAATTTTGAAGGCGGGAGCCGCCTTTGTGCCTATCGATCCCAAGTATCCGGATGACCGCATCGAATATATCATTTCCGGCTCCGGCGCCGGGGCGGTGATTACTACCCCGGAGATAGCCCGGGAGCGGGCGGATATGCTGGCCCGGGCCGGCGCCCCGGTGCGGGAGGCGGCCTCTCTCATGGAGCAGGGCAGCGCCCAGAATCCGGACTGGATAATCGATCCGGAGGATCTGGCTTATTTGATCTTTACCTCCGGCTCCACCGGCAAGCCCAAAGGGGTGATGATCCGGCAGCGGAACCTGGTGAACCTTTGCCTGGACGGCAAAAACAATATCAAGGATGTATTCCGGGCCGCCGGAGAGGAAGAGGTGGTTTGCGGTGCCTTCGCCTCCTTGTCCTTCGACGTTTCCGTGCAGGAGCAGTTCTTCCCCTTAAGCCACGGCTATACGGTGGTGATGGCCTCGGAAGAGGAAATCGCCAATCCCTTCGCTCTGGCAGAACTGTTTGATCGGGAGAAGGTGGACATTTGCTTCATGACTCCCTCTTATGTGGCCAATGCGGCGGATATGCCGCCCTTCCTGGAGGCCTTAAAACGGATGAAGGTGTTGTATGTGGGAGGCGAAGCTCTGCCGGCGGAGCTATATACCAAGCTGCGGCAGGCCGGTGTGAATACGATCATTTACAACGGCTACGGCCCCACGGAGACCACGGTTTTCTCCACCTTTGGCCTGATGACGGACGAGTTTATCACCATCGGCAAGCCGGTGGGGAATACCAAGCTGTATCTGTTGGATGTCCACGGCCATAAGCTGCCCATTGGCGCCATCGGGGATTTGACCATTGCCGGAGACGGCGTGGGGGGCGGCTATCTGGATCTGCCGGAGAGAACCACCGAGCGCTATATTACAGTGGACGGCCTGCCGGCCTTCCGCTCCGGAGATATGGCCCGCTATAACCGGGAGGGGAACATTGAGTTCTTCGGCCGTCTGGATAATCAGGTAAAGCTTCGGGGCCTGCGGGTGGAGCTGGATGAGATCATCAAAGCCATTATGGCTTATGAGAGCATTACTTCCGCCGTGGTGGTGGTGAAGAATCATGCGGCGGAGGATTATCTGGCTGCCTACTTTACCGCCCAGGGCATGGTGGATAAGGACAAGCTGACGGCCTTCATCGGCAAGACCCTGACGCCTTATATGATTCCCAAGGTAATGATGCAATTAGAGAAACTGCCTTTGACACCCAACGGGAAAGTGGACCGGAAGGCATTGCCGGAGCCGGCGGCGGCAGAGACCACCCGTCGGGTTCACAGGCCTAAGGGCGAGCTGGAGGAGAAGATCGCGGTCCTCTTCGAAAGAGCCTTGGGCCAGAAGGATCTGGGCCGGGATGAAGACTTCTTCGATCTGGGCGGCACCTCTTTGTCTGCCTCCAAGGTGGCTATGCTGGCGGTGGGAGCAGGGCTTCCTATAGCCTACGGGGATGTGTTTGCCAATCCCACGGTGGCGGATCTGGCGGCCCATGTGCGGCAGGTGCAGGGCGGAGAAAGCGGCCGGAAGGAAGAGGAGCGGAAAGCGGATCAGACTACGGGGAAGGCCGCCGGAGAAGCGGCGCTGCAGTACAACACCCCGGCCTATCTGGAGGAAATCCGGGCAGAGCGGCCCCTGGGCCGGGTGCTTTTGACCGGCGCCACCGGCTTTTTGGGCATTCATGTGCTACGGGAGTTGCTGCGGCTGGAAGTTCCGGTGCTGGCTCTTTGCCGGGGCGCCGAGGACCTGGACGCGGAGATGCGGCTGAAAGGCATGCTGATGTATTACTTTGACTCGCCTCTGGATGAAGAAGTGGAGCGGCTGGTCCGGGTAATCGACGGGGATGTGACCCATGAAAACCTCCCGGAACTTCTTAAAGAGGAGCCGGTGGATACCATCATCAACTGCGCCGCCCTGGTGAAGCATTTTGCGGCAGATGACAGTATTGAGCGGGTGAATGTAGGGGGTGTAAAGACCCTGATTCAGCTTGCGAAGGCGAAAAACTGCCGCCTGATCCAGATTTCTACGGTTTCCGTGGCCGGTGAGAATATAGACGATAAGTTCCCGGAAACATTCCGGCTGTTTGAAAACCAGTTGGCCGTGGGGCAGGATATCTCCAACAAGTACGTCCACTCTAAATATATGGGCGAGCAAGCCATTTTAGAGGCAGTGGAAAAAGGCCTGGATGCCAAGATCATCCGGGTGGGGAATCTGATGGGCCGCCAAAGCGACGGGGAGTTCCAGATCAATTCCGTTACCAGCAGCTTTATCCGGGATCTGCGGGGGTATAAGGCCCTGGGCTGCTTCCCGGTAAGCCGCTGCGACGGGCGGGTGGATTTGACACCCATTGACGAAGTGGCCCGGGCGGTATTGCTGTTGGCCGGGACGCCGAAGAAGTTTACCCTCTTCCACGGCGCCAATTCCCATACCGTGGAGATGGGAGATATTATCGAGGCCATGAACCAGGCGGGATTCCCCATAGAGATTTTGCCGGAGGAGGAATTCAGCCGGCGTCTGGGAGCCATGATGGAGGATGATAAAGCCAATATGATGGTTTCCAGCCTGATTTCCTATGCTTCCAGCGATCAGAAGCTGCACAGTTATATCCAGACGGATAACCGCTTCAGTATCAAGGCGCTGTACCGCCTGGGATTCAAGTGGCCTATTACGGATGATGCGTATCTGCTCCACATGATTGAAGCCTTAAAGTCGCTGGACTTCTTTGACCGGACGGATATTTAAGGGGCGGACCACTTGCCTGCCGGCAAGTGCCCGAAAGAGAATCGGCCTGGCGGCCGATTCGGGCGATTGATAATCGCCCCTACGCAGGATGGGGGAAGTTTGCAGCCGTAGGGGCGGCTATCAGCCGCCCGCCCTGCATTTGAACGCGCTGCCAAGTGGAATGGTATATTTTGCAAAAACGCCCAAATAATGCTATCCTAAAGTCAGCAAGCGGGAAGGGAATCTCCCCCATTACCATTATGGCACTAAAAGCTTTTTATTCAGGAGAATGCTATGGAAGCAATCATCACAAGAGAAGAAGGTAAGGCCCTGGTGGCCATTGACGGACGGCTGGATACGGTGACCAGTGCGGAATTAAAGAATCAGCTGGAGGCGGCCGGTCTCGAAGGCATGGACCTGGAGCTGGACTTTTCCCGGGTGGAGTATATCTCCTCCGCAGGCCTGCGCCTTTTAGTCGCTTTGCAGAAGCAGGCCATGGCCGGCGGCACCAAATTGACGGTAAAAAACATTAACCGGGTGGTGCAGGAGGTCTTTAAAGTATCCGGCCTGAATAAAGCCATTACGGTCCTTTGAGGCGCCCTATGGGTTTCCCCATCCGCCGGAAGGTCTTTTTGTTGACGGTGGCTCTCTCCCTGGCCCTGATAGGGGCTGCCGTCTTTATTTCCTATGCCCTGTATTCCAACCGGGTTCGCCGGGATGTGGAGGAAGGTTGTAAAGGCGCGGCCGAAAATATGGCGGTTGAGCTGGAAAACTATCATGCGGAGTTTATCATATCCATTCAGCAGCAGATTGATCAGCTTTATCAGGAAAATGTGGGGGAAATAGAGAAATGGAGCGATGAGTTCGAGGATTTGGAAGAGCGGAATGCCTTTTTTGAAACCCTTACTGCCTCGGTTTTTCCTGCCAGGGGAAAGCTGGGGCTGTCCTATGAAAAATCCGTATTTCTGGGAAATTACAACAATCTGCGGGCCATGCTAAATATCAGTTCCACCGGCGTGGGCATGCAGGATGCCCAGGTGTTTTACCTGGACAGGCAGCGCCAATATATGGTGCATCTGGTTGACTCGGTGGCTTCCCAATCCCCTCTTCATCATCCCCCCGGCAGCATCAGTGAAATGGATGAGGATTTTATTACCCATTGTCTGGACAGGGATACGGCGGAAGCCTATACCGTATCGGATTATTTTTCCATGGCTGCCTGCCCTGTCCGGATTGAGGGGCTGAATGCGCCGGTATATATTATGTTTACGGATAATCTGGAGGAAGCCTATTCCCACCGGCAGGGCTTCATGTGGACCGTGGCCCTGGTGCTTTTGGGAAGCACCGCCCTGCTGGCATTGGTATATCTGCTCTTTGTAGACCGCTTTGTGGCGAAGAATATAGAAAAGCTTTCCTCCGCTACGGAGTCCTTTACGGCACAAATGGAAGAGAAAACCTCTTTACAGCCGGTGCCGGCCCAGGTGAAGACCCGGGACGAATTGGGGGCTTTGTCCGACCGCCTGGATCTGATGCAGAATAAGCTGGTGGAATATGTGGAAACCATAGGGGAAAAGACGGCCCGGGAGGAAAGTATGCGGGCGGAGCTGAACCTGGCGGCCCGGATCCAGCGGGAGGCCCTGCCTCTCAGCGGCTTTGAAGCGGGAATCTTCCGCATAGACAGTTTTCTGAAGCCTGCCAAGGAGGTGGGCGGCGACCTGTATGATTATTTCCTGGTGGATGAGGATCATTTATTCTTTGTAGTGGCTGATGTGTCCGGCAAAGGCGTGCCCGCAGCCCTGTTTATGATGCGGGGGAAGGAATTAATCAAGGCCCATGCGGGCGCCGGCCATTCTCCGGGGGAGATTGCCGAAGCCGTGAACAAAGAGCTTTGCAAAGGCAATGAGGAGGGCCTCTTTATTACGGCTTTCTTCGGTCTGGCGGAGATTTCTACCGGACGCCTGACCTACGCCCGGGCGGGGCATGAGCAGCCCTTCTTGATGCGGGGGGGAAAGGCAAAGCAGATCAGCGAGGAATCCAATTTCATGCTGGGGCTTTTTGACAACTTTGATTTCGCGGAAGACAGCCTGATGCTGGAAGCAGGAGACAGGCTGTTGGTCTTTACCGACGGCCTGAACGAGGGCATCAATCCCCGGCAGGAGGCCTTCGGTTACGAAAGGATTCAGACTGTTCTGGAAGAAAGCAGAGGGAATGCCCTGCCGGATCTGGTAGAGGCTCTGACCCGCTTTTCCGAAGGGGAAGAACAGTTTGATGATGTGACCCTGCTGCAGCTGTCGGT
>CADBFP010000022.1 GCA_902793995.1 uncultured Lachnospiraceae bacterium
TGAGAAGGCACACGACGGCGTACCGAACAAGGCGGCAATGTCCATTGAACTGAAGGACGGCGGCAAGTTCACGCAGGAGACCAACACTGTCACGGTAGAGCCGGAGACCACCCAGGTAGAAGTCTCCAAGGAATGGAAGACCGGCACCCTGGTTGATCAGTGGCCGGCCGGCGCGGAAGTGGAAGTGAAGCTGACCCAGACCAAGGACGGCGTCACCACGGAAGTGGAAGGCAAGACCGACAAGCTGACGGCCGGCAAGACCACGGTGATCTTTGCGGATCTGCCTTGTCTGGAAGGCGTCACCTACGGCGTAGCCGAAGGCAAAGTGAGCAACGAAGGCGAGTACAAGATCGGCGAAGTGAAGAAGGTAAGTGAAGGCGTCTTCAAGATCACCAACCAGAGAGAAGAAGAGCCTGAAATCGAGAAGTATGTAAACAAGAAGAGCGCCACCGGCACTGCCAAAGACGGCGGCGTGCACACCGACCTGGCGGCCTTCAATGAAGTTTACACCTACGACATCCAGGCCTACATTGCCAAGGATGCCACGGTGGCGGAGATTACGGACCAGCTGAAAGATGTTCTGGAATTCGTGGGCGAAGCTCCTACGGCAGTCGTGATTAAGGTCGGCGAAGAAGGCGGCAAGGCACCGAAGCTCTCCAAGGCCGGTGCGGCTCCTCAGGATGCCTGGAGCATTGACAAGGCAGCCTGGAAGGAAGGCAAGCTGGTGCTGACCCTGGGTAAGGCGGACAGCACGGAAGTGCTGAAGGCTGCAGGCCAGTGGATCCAGATCACCTTCGATGCCAAGATTAAGGATTCCTTCAAGAGCATTGATGCCCTGAAGAAGGCCGGCGCGGATGTATGGACAACCATCGTAGAGAACGATCCCATCGACGATGCGAAGGTAGACAATGACTTCAGCGGCGCCGCAGTAGAAAAGCACGAAGGTATCGCCAACGATTCGTCCTACCGGATGAAGAAAGCCGGGGTGGATGTAGGCAATACCTGGAGCTACAACGACAAGTCCAACACGGTCACGGTGCAGCCTAAGACCGTGAAGGTGTCCGTGAACAAGACCTGGATTGGCAAGCCCGCCGATGCTCTGCGTCTGGCTCTGCGCCGGGATGGCGTCATCGTCGAAACGGTGACCATCAGCGCAGGCAGCAAGTGGAGCTATGAGTGGAAGAGCCTGCCGGCTGGCTACAAGTACGAAGTGACGGAATCCGTTCCGGCGAACTTCACCCAGACCGGCTCCGATACCAAGACGGATAAGGACGGCAATGTGACGGTGTCCTTTGAAAACACCAGAACCACCACGGTGAAGATCAACAAGACGGATCTGGGCGGCACGGAACTGGCCGGCGCCGAAATCGTGGTGAAGGATGCCGAAGGCAAGGAAATTGCCTCCTGGACTTCCAAAGAAGGCGAGACCATGGATGTGGTCCTGAAGGCCGGCGATTATGTCTTCATCGAAGTGAACGCCCCCGAGGGTTACGAATGTGTCACCACGGAGATCGGCTTCACGGTGAATGGCGACGGCACGGTCACGGTAAATGAAACCACGGTGGAACCTGCCGGTGCGGTAGAAGTGATTGACGGCGTCATCGTTCTGCTGGATAAGGTGAAAGAGTTCCCGGTGAAGATCAACAAGACGGATATGGGCGGCACGGAACTGGCCGGCGCCGTAATCGAGGTGAAAGATGCAAACGGCAAGGTAATTGCCACCTGGACTTCCGAAGAAGGCAAGACCATGGATCTGGATCTGGTGCCCGGCGAGTACACCTTCCGGGAAGTGAATGCCCCCGATGGTTACGAATGCGTCACCACGGAAATCGGCTTCACGGTGGACAAGGTCAATGGCAGCATCACGGTGACCACCAATGTAGTGGAACCTGCCGGTGCGGTGGAAGTGATAGACGGTGTCATCATTCTGAAGGATGAACTGAAGAAGGAAGAGCCCACCACGGAAGCCGAGGAGGAGGAAACCGACGAGACCGAACCGGATGATGGCGGCAGCCTGCCTCCTGGAGGCGAAGATGAGTCCACTACGGTGAATGCGGAAACCGATTCCCCGAGCACGGAGCCGGAGACCGAACCGGTGGGCAGCCTGCCTCCTTCCGATGACGAGGAAACCACCACGGTGAATGCGGAGACCACTGTACCTAACACGCCTCCGGATACCGGCGACCACAGCAATATGGGCCTGTATATCGGTCTGATTGCGGCGGCTGGTGTGGCAGGTGTAGGTCTGCTGCTGGCCACCCGCAAGAAAAAAGAGGAAGAGTAAAGTCTTCCGATAGGCAACAAAAGAAAGCCCCGGGCCAAGCGCCCGGGGCTTTTTGGAAGGAAAAATGCCTTATTGTTTCTGCAACAGCTCAGCAGCTTTCTTCCTGGCTTCCTCCGCTGTGATGCCGGGGAAGAGGAGAGGAAGATTTCTGGCTAAAACAGCCAGACTATCGGCCTGTCCGTCGGCCCAGCCTTTGGCCTGCCCATCGGCCCAGCCTTTGGCCTGCCCGTCGGCCCAGCCGTCCTCATACCACTCCTTCTTGAAGAGCTCCATGGTTTTCTTTTCGTTGTATTCTGTCAGCATCATTCCTTTTACCTCCGCCCGGTGTGTTTCCAGAAAATCCGCCAGCACACCCTCCTGTATGCATTGTACCACCGCCTTGTCAATGGCTTCGTCTATGGGTAACTCCCTGTTATACTCCCGGATCCGTGCAATGAGCCTTGCATAATCCCGCAATGGCCTGCAATGATCCATCAATTCCTTGTTCCGCCCCTCGTTGATATCCAGCATGGTGGCGGTAATCTCAATGTCCCCTTCGCCCTGGTACAAATCGGAAAGCCTTAAAATGCTTCGCTCCGGCATGTTTTCCTCCCCGTTGTAGAACACATAATAACGGGGCGTCGGAATCTGTAATTTCTTGCGGCTGTACTGGTTCAGCTCGTTTCGGGTCACCCAGGCGTCATATAGGCTTCCAAAGTAAATCAGTCCCCGCAGGGGCATATTGGGATTGAAGCTGCTTTGGTGCTCCCAGAGGGACATTTCGCTGCCCACCACCAGGGAAGCATCATTCTTGACCCCCATATAAACAGCATCACTTAAGCTGTTTATTTCCAAATCCTCCAGCCCGTATGCCGTCTTGTTGATGGCATTGTACAGTTCCAATGCATAGGCTTTGTATTGGTCGCTGCCGAAAAGCAGACGAAACACGCTGTCCTTATGTTTCCGGTTAATGCCGGGGGTTGTCTGAGTGGCCCGGCGGGCGTTTCCCGCCTTCCGCTGTTTTCTCTTGTAACTACTTTTCTTCATTGTATATCATAGTCCTTTCTGTGTCAAATTGCGCATGCAAAGAAGGGGGCTAATTTTTTCGCCTGGAAAAAAATATAAAAACGAAGGGGGAATGGATGAATCGATATCTCTCCGAAAAAAGTATAGCATAGTTTTGTCAAAAAGTGTGTGAACTTTTCAATTTGAGTGTGTCATTTTGACACATAAAAGGGGGCTTTGTTGCATAAATGGATGGCAGGCGTCCTGGCCGGAAGGCCGCTTTGGCGTCAAGAAAAAACACTTCCCTTTTAGGAAGGAATATGTTAGAATAAAGCATTGATGCGCTCAAGTATCTTTTTGGCGTGTCAAAAAAAGCCCGCATTCGGGCGCAGAGAGGAGTAGTGTCCATGAGCGTCACTGTAGAAAACTTAGAGAAGAATATGGCAAAGCTGACCATCGAAATCCCTGTGGAGGAAGTGGCCAAAGCCGAACAGCGGGCTTACAACAAGAGCAAGCATCAGATTAATGTGCCTGGCTTCCGGAAGGGCAAAGCCCCTCGGAACATCGTGGAAAAGCTTTACGGCGCTGACATCTTTATGGAAGATGCGGTAAATGATTTGCTGCCCACGGCTTATGAGGAAGCCGTTAAGGAATCCGGTCTGGAAATCGTGTCCCGCCCGCAGATCGATTATGTGCAGGTAGAGCACGGCCAGCCCCTGATTGTCACCGCCACCGTGGCCGTGAAGCCGGAGGTGAAGCTGGGCAAGTACAAAGGCCTTAAGCTGGATCTCACCGCCCCTGAGGTGACGGAAGAGGATATCCTGGCCGAGCTGAAGCGGGAGCAGGAAAAGAATGCCACCATGAAGGATGTGGAAGACCGTCCCGTCAAGGAAGGGGATACGGTGACCCTGGATTATGCCGGCAGCATTGACGGCGTTCCTTTTGAGGGCGGCACCGCCGAGGAGCAGGAACTGACCATCGGTTCCGGCCATTTCATCCCTGGCTTCGAAGATCAGATGATCGGCATGGAAATCGGTGAGGAGAGAGATCTGCATGTCACCTTCCCGGAAGAATACGGTGCCAAGGAACTGGCCGGTAAAGAAGCCGTGTTCCATGTGAAGGTCCATGCCATCAGCGAGAAGGAGCTTCCGGAGCTGAATGATGAGTTCGCCTCCGAAGTGTCCGAGTTTGAAACCTTGGAGGCCTACAAGGAGGATATCCGGACCAAGATCCAGGAACGGAAGGAAAAGGCCTTCGTTCAGGAGAAGGAAAACGCTGCTCTGGAAGCTGCCGTGAAGAATGCGGAGATGGAGATTCCCCAGGCGATGATCGACTCCCAGGCGGAGGATATGGTGAACGAGTTCGGCGAGCGCCTGCAGATGCAGGGCATGCGGCTGGAGCAGTATCTGCAGTTTACCGGCATGAGCATGAGCCAGATCGTGGATCAGTACAAGGACCAGGCCAAGAAGCGGATCGAGGGCCGTCTGGTGCTGGAAGCCATTGTGGAAGCCGAGAAGATCGAGATCAATGACGAAGACCGGGAGAAGGGCTACCAGGAACTGGCCGAGCGCTACGGCATGGAAGCGGATAAGGTGAAGGATTTCTTTGACGAGGAGTCCCTGAGCGGCTATGACAAGGATCTGGCTACCCAGAAGGCGCTGGACCTCCTGGTCGAGAAAGCAAAATAATCGGGCGATGATTGGTCGCCCGCACCCCCATCCCATTGGATATGCGTAGGGACGACCATTGGTCGCCCGCAACCCCCTCCCATTGGATATGCGTAGGGGCGACCATTGGTCGCCCGCAAAAAACAAGGAGAATCAAATGAGCTTAGTCCCTTATGTATTGGAATCCACCAGCCGGGGAGAACGCACCTATGACATTTACTCCCGGCTCTTAAAAGACAGAATCGTGATTTTAAGCGAGGAGGTGAATGATGTCACCGCCTCCCTGATCACTGCCCAGCTCCTGTTCCTGGAATCCGAGGATCCGGGCAAGGACATCAGCTTTTACATCAACAGCCCCGGGGGCTCCGTTTCCGCGGGCATGGCCATTTATGACACCATGCAGTTTGTAAAATGCGATGTATCCACCATCTGCTTGGGCATGGCCGCCAGCATGGGGGCCTTCCTTCTGGCAGGCGGCGCCCCCGGCAAGCGGATGATTCTGCCTCACGCCAAGGTGATGATCCACCAGCCCTCCGGCGGCGCTCAGGGCCAGGCCACGGACATTCGTATTGTGGCAGAGGAAATCGACAGGACCAAGGAAACCTTGAACCGTCTGCTGGCTCAGAATACCGGCAAGCCCTATGAGGAAATCTGCCGGGATACGGAGCGGGATTTTTACATGAGGGCGGAAGAGGCCGTGGCTTACGGCCTTGTGGACAAGGTGATCACCAAGCGGAATTAAGGAGCATTCATGGCAACAAAACGAATCGGCGGCAATAAACTCTGTTCTTTCTGCGGCAAGGACCAGCACCAGGCTATGCGCCTGATCTCCAGCCCCCTGCTGGAGGAGGTTTATATTTGCGACGAATGCGTGGAAACCTGCTACCAGATCATAGAGGATGACTGGGAGATGGACAGCAAGGCCCATTCCCAGACCCCGCCTTTAAGCATGGAAAACCTGAAGCGGCCGGAGGAAATCAAGGCCTTTCTGGATCAGTATGTGATTGGCCAGGATCAGGCCAAAAAGGTGCTCTCCGTGGCGGTTTATAACCACTATAAACGGGTGCTCCACGGGGATTCCGGGGAAAGCGATGTGGAACTGCAGAAGAGCAATGTGCTGATGCTGGGCCCCACCGGCTCCGGCAAGACCTATCTGGCCCAGACCATTGCCCGCTGCCTGGATGTGCCCTTCGCCTCCGCGGACGCCACCGCCTTAACGGAAGCCGGCTATGTGGGCGAAGATGTGGAAAACATCCTGCTGAAGCTGATTCAGGCCTCGGATTACGATGTGGCCAAGGCGGAGCGGGGCATCATTTACATAGACGAGATCGATAAGATCACCAAGAAATCCGAGAATGTTTCCATCACCCGGGACGTGTCCGGGGAGGGGGTGCAGCAGGCGCTTCTCAAGATTCTGGAAGGCACCGTGGCCAATGTGCCGCCCCAGGGAGGCCGCAAGCACCCGTATCAGGAAACCATTCCCATCAATACCACGGGCATCCTTTTTATCTGCGGCGGCGCCTTTGACGGCCTGGACAAGATTGTGGAGTCCCGGCTGGGGGCCGGCAGCATCGGCTTCAACGGCACGGTGGTGGAAAAGGAAGAGAAGCCCCTGGGCGAGCTTTTCTCCCAGGTGGTGCCCCGGGATTTGGTAAAATTCGGCCTGATTCCGGAATTCATCGGCCGGGTGCCGGTGACGGTATCCTTAAACGAGCTGGATGAGGAAGCCATGGTGCGGATTCTTACGGAGCCCAAAAACGCCCTGGTAAAGCAGTTTGAGCGCCTCTTTGAAATGGACGGCGTGCAGCTGGTCTTCACGGAGGACGCAGTGCGGGCCGTGGCCAGGAAGGCCATGGAGCGGAAGATAGGCGCCCGGGGACTGCGGGCTGTTTTGGAGAACGCTATGATGGATCTGATGTTCCATCTGCCCAGCGACGATTCCGTGGGCAGCTGCACCGTGACGGCGGAGGTGATCGAAGGAAAAGCGGAACCGGAGCTGAGCAAACGCTCGGCCCTGCCCTTCGGCAAGGACAAGCGCCGGAAAATCAATGTAAACAATTTGTTGGGATAGAAGATGGTTATTAAATCGGTTCAACTGGAAACGGTGTGCGGCATCACCAGCAAACTGCCGGTCAATACCGCCCCGGAGTTCGCTTTTGCGGGCCGTTCCAATGTGGGAAAATCCTCCCTCATTAACGGCCTCATGAACCGAAAGGCCCTGGCCCGGGTCAGCAGTGCCCCGGGGAAGACCCGGACCATCAATTATTACCGGATCAATGATGCCTTCTATTTTGTGGATTTGCCGGGCTACGGCTATGCCCAGGTTTCCAAGGGAGAAAAGGAAGCCTGGGGGAAGATGATCGAAGGCTATCTGACAGGCAGCCAAAGCCTTAAACGGATTTTCCTGCTGGTGGATATCCGCCACGAGCCCAGCGCTCTGGATAAGCAAATGGCGGGCTGGATCCGACAGGCGGGGCGGGAGCCGGTGGTGATTGCCACCAAACTGGACAAAATCAAGCGCAGCCAACGGGCAAAACAGCTGAAAGTCCTGCGGGAGGGGCTTCAGCTGCCCAAGGAAGCGGTGATTCTTCCCTACTCGGCCCTGAGCAAGGAGGGAAGAGAAGAAATTTATGCATATTTGGAGGGGTGCTTATGATCAGCTTGCTTGAAATGAAGAAGATCTTTCGGAATCCGGAGTCCTTTGCGGACCAGGAGGTCCGTGTGGGCGGCTGGGTTCGAAACCGCCGGGATTCCAAAACCTTCGGGTTTATTATGCTGAATGACGGAACCTGTTTTGATTCCCTGCAGGTGGTTTATGAAAGCGACCTGCAGGGTTTTGATGAAATTACCCGTATCAATATAGGGGCGGCTTTGATAGTAAAGGGCCGGGTAGTACTTACTCCCGACGCCCAGCAGCCCTTTGAGTTGAAGGCCTCCGAAATTACGGTGGAAGGGGCCTCTACCCCGGACTATCCTTTGCAGCCCAAGCGTCACAGCGTGGAATTTTTGCGAACAATCCCCCATTTGCGGCCCCGCACCAATCTTTTTTCCGCCGCCTTTCGGATTCGTTCCCTGGCGGCCTTTGCTATTCACAGCTTTTTCAGAGAAAGGGATTTCATTTACGTGCATACGCCCCTGATTACCGCCAGCGACTGCGAGGGTGCCGGGGAAATGTTCCGGGTTACCACTTTGAATCAGGAGAAGCTGCCCTTGACGGAGGAGGGCCGGGTGGATTACAACCAGGATTTCTTCGGGAAAGAGACCTTCTTAACGGTGAGCGGGCAGTTAAACGGAGAGACCTTTGCCCAGGCCTTCCGCAACATTTATACTTTTGGCCCTACCTTCCGGGCGGAGCATTCCAATACTACCCGCCATGCGGCGGAATTCTGGCAGATTGAGCCGGAATTTGCCTTTGGCGATTTGGAGGACGATATGCGGCTGGCGGAGGACATGCTGAAATATGTGATTCGCTATGTGATGGACAATGCGCCGGCGGAAATGGCCTTTTTGAACAACTTTGTGGATAAGGGGCTGATTCAGCGTCTCACCCACGTGATGGAGTCGGATTTCGGCCGGGTGAGCTATACCGAAGCGGTAGCGCTTCTGGAAAAGCACAACGATCAGTTTGAATATAAAGTGAGCTGGGGCGCGGATCTCCAGACGGAGCACGAGCGTTTTCTCACGGAGGAGATTTTCAAGCGGCCGGTGTTTGTGACGGATTATCCCAAGGAAATCAAGTCCTTCTATATGAAGCAGAACCCGGACGGAAAAACCGTGGCGGCTATGGACTGCCTGGTGCCCGGTATCGGGGAAATTATCGGCGGCAGCCAGCGGGAAGATGATTACGACAAACTGCTGGCCCGTATGCAGGAACTGGGCATGAAGGTGGATGAGTACCAGTTCTACCTGGATCTGCGCAAATACGGCACCACCCGGCACGCGGGCTTCGGCCTGGGCTTTGAACGCTGTGTTATGTACCTCACCGGGATTGCCAATATCCGGGATGTGCTGCCCTTCCCGCGGACCGTGGGGAATTGCATGCTGTAGTTTTGAGAGGATTTGCTCCGGACCGGCAAATGTGCGGATGCGGAACCTGCCCGCAGAGATGGCGGCATACCTGGTATTTAAGGCGGCTGATGGTCCAGACCACAAGGCGGCTAATAGCCGCCCCTACGGCCCCTTCGGGGCGATTCGCCTTGTAGCCTCCCCGGCGAGAGTACCTGCCCTCCCCCGGACGCGGGGGAGGGATGTCAGCGAAGCTGACAGGGCGGGGGCGACTTGCCCGGATCCCTCAAACGAAACACGAAAGGAGACCCCATGTCGGTACAGGCATTATCGGACATTTTACGCAAATCCCATCATATCGTCTTCTTCGGCGGCGCGGGGGTCTCTACGGCCTCCGGCATCCCGGACTTCCGCAGCGCTAACGGCCTGTGGAATCAGAAATACGGACGGAACCTGAGCCCGGAGGAAATGGTCTCCCGCAGCTTCTTTGAAAAGGATCCGGAGGACTTCTTCGCCTTTTATAAAGAAAAACTGGTCTACCCCGAGGCGCGGCCCAACGGCTGCCACCGGGCCCTGGCCAAATTGGAGGAAATGGGCAAACTTCTGGCGGTGGTCACCCAAAACATCGACGGCCTTCACCAAATGGCCGGCAGCAAAAAGGTTTACGAGCTCCACGGCTCCGTGCTGCGGAACTATTGCACCCGCTGCCATGCTTCCTATGATGCGGACTATGTGCTTCAGGCCCCGGGGGTGCCCCATTGCAGGGCCTGCGGCGCCATCGTGAAACCGGATGTGGTGCTCTATGAGGAAATGCTGGACGAGGCCGTGATTGACAAATCCGTTAAGGCCATTGCCAGGGCGGACACCCTGATTGTGGGGGGCACCTCCCTGGTGGTTTACCCCGCCGCCGGCTTCATCCGCTATTTCCGGGGAGACAATTTAGTGGTCATAAACAAGACGCCCACCCAGGCGGATTCCAACGCGGATCTGGTGATCCGGGAGGACATCGCACAGGTGATGGAAGAGGCGGTAGCTGGGATGGAGGAAGAGTAAGGGGAAGGCGCTTCCCCGCCCCTGTAGAAGATTTAGATGGACAACAAAAACGACAAAAACAACAAGAACAAAAACAATAAAAATATCCTGATCATCCTGCTCTTCGGGATGGCGGTGCTGGCTGCCTTTTCTTTCTTTTCCCGCAACCTGTTTGCGGGCCGCGCCGGCTCCATTACCTACAATGAATTCCTGGAGATCATCAAAACCAAGGAAGTGGAAGAGGTGGTCTTCAATGAGATGTACAATCGGATCTCCGCCGAGGTAAAGGAGGAGGGCCGGGAGGTGATCTATTCCACCGCTATCGTGGATAAGGATGCCGCCCTGGATATCATCAAAGACCGGAATATCAAATATTCCGGCACCGTGGTGTCCTCCAGCTCCTGGATTTCCATCGCCCTGTATGCCATCTTCGCCGGTGTGATGCTGTACTGGATGTTCAGCATGCGCAGCGGCGGCGGACTGCTGGGAGGCCTGGGCAAGAGCAATGCCAAGGTGTATGTGCAAAAGGAAACCGGCGTTTCCTTTGCGGATGTGGCGGGGCAGGACGAGGCCATGGAATCCCTGGTGGAAATCGTGGAGTTTCTGCACAATCCGGGGCGCTATGCGGAGATCGGCGCCAAATTGCCCAAGGGCGCCCTATTGGTTGGCCCCCCCGGCACCGGGAAAACCTTGCTGGCCAAGGCCGTGGCAGGAGAGGCCAAGGTGCCCTTCTTCTCCCTGGCGGGGTCGGATTTTGTGGAAATGTTTGTGGGCATGGGGGCCAGCCGGGTGCGGAGCCTCTTTAAGGAAGCCCAGCAAATGGCGCCCTGCATTGTATTTATCGATGAAATTGATGCCATCGGCAAGTCCCGGGATTCCCGCTACGGCGGCAATGACGAGCGGGAGCAGACCTTAAACGCCCTGCTGGCGGAGATGGACGGCTTTGATTCTTCCAAAGGGGTTTTCATCCTGGCGGCCACCAACCGGCCGGAGGTGCTGGATCCGGCCCTGCAGCGGCCGGGCCGGCTGGACAGGCGGATCATTGTGGACAAGCCGGATGTAAAGGGCCGGGTGGCGGTGCTGAAGGTGCACGGCAAAAACGTGAATATGGGCGAGGATGTGGATTTCCAGGAAATCGCCCTGGCTACCTCCGGGGCCGTGGGTTCGGATCTGGCCAATATGATCAACGAAGCCGCGATTTTAGCGGTGAAGAAGAACCGGAATTATGTAACCCAGGCGGATCTTCTGGAGTCGGTGGAAGTGGTGATTGCCGGCAAGGAAAAGAAAGACCGGGTGATGAATGAGAAGGAAAAGCGGACCGTGGCCTACCATGAGGTGGGACACGCCCTGGCCGCCGCCCTGCAAAAGGGCTCCGAACCGGTGCAGAAGATTACCATTGTGCCCCGGACCATGGGCTCTTTGGGCTATGTGATGCAGACGCCGGAAGAGGAGCGCTATCTCATGACGCAGGCGGAACTGGAAACGGAGCTGGTGACCCTTTTGGCGGGCCGGGCCAGCGAGGCGCTGTTCTTCGAGTCCGTATCCACCGGCGCCGCCAATGATATTGAAAAGGCCACCCAGCTGGCCCGGTCTATGGTGACCCGTTTCGGCATGAGCAAGGAACTGGGACTGATGGGGCTGGAAACCGTCACGGATGAATACTTAACGGCCCGGACGGTGATGAACTGCTCGGACCAGACCGCGGCCCGGGTGGACCAGGTGGTGAAGGAAATGCTGGATCAGGCTTACGGCAAAGCCAAGGCCCTCTTAAGCGAGAACCGGGAGGCCATGGAGAAGATTGCCGCCTTCCTGATTGAGAAGGAAACCATCACCGGCAAGGAGTTTATGAAGATATTGCAGGAGATAAAAGGGGAGGAAGACCCCTCCTGTCATCCTGAGCTGTAGGGGCGATTATGAATCGCCTTTCACGAAGGACACCATTAACAGAACAAATCAAAAAACAATACCACACGGGGAGGCATTTATGTCTAACTACATCATTACCGCAGATACTACTTTCGAACTCAGTCCGCAGCAGGTGGAGCAGCTGGGAATCGTTCCCATTGTCAGCTATGTCAGCCTGGGGGACGAAATGCTGGATGATTTCCCGGATATCAATGCATCGGATGTATTTGCCTATGTCAAAAAGAGCGGCAAGCTGCCTCAGACCGCCGCGGCCAATCCCGGGGATTATGAGGAAATCTTCCGCAGTCTTCGGGAGAAGGATGAGCGGCCCATCATTCATATCGCCAAAAGCAGCGGCACCTCCAGCTGCTGTGAGAATGCCATGATTGCCGCCCGGGAAGTGGAAAATGTTTTCGTGGTGGACTCGGAAAACATTTCCGGCGGCCAGGGGTTTTTGGTTTTGCGGGCGGCCCGGAGCCGCTGCGAGAGCGTGCAGGAACTGCTGGCGGACCTGGAGGCCTTCAAGAAGCGGGTAGATATGAGCTTTGTGATTGAAACCCTGGAGTTTTTGCACAAAGGCGGCCGCTGCAGCGGCCTGGCGGCCCTGGGGGCCAATCTCTTAAAGCTGCGGCCGGAAATCGTGATGGAAGCGGGGAAAATGAGTCCCGGCAAGAAGTACCGGGGCAGTTATGAAAAATGCCTGCAGGCCTACCTGGAGGAGCGGCTGCAGGATTTGGAGCAATATGACGAAGCTTCTGTCTGGATCTGCCATACCCTGGAGGATCCTCAGATGCTGGAGCGGATGATGGATAGCATCCGGGAGAAGAACTATTTCAAGGAGATCATCTGCACCTCCGTTTGTTCTGCCGTGGCCACCCACTGCGGCCCCAATACCTTCGGCTTGATACTGATCAGGAAATAAAAGAAGCGGGCGGCCGGAGCCGCCCGTTTTTGCGCCAGGGGACCGGATTCCCTGGTGCTTTTTTATGACTGCAGATTCCGCAGAACCACTTCCATCATCCGTTTGTGGTTCCATTCCCCGGAGAAGCTGTTATGGGGGGAAAGCAGCACATTGTCCAGCTGCCACAAGGGACTGTCCGCCGGCAGGGGTTCCGTCTCAAACACATCCAGGGCGGCGCCTGCCAGGGGGCCCTTTTGCAAGGCATTTATCAAGGCGGGCTCATCAATCAGGCCGCCCCGGGCCGCATTGATCAGCAAACTGCCGGGCTTCATGCTTTGCAAAGCCTTTTCGTTAAGGATATGATGGGTCTCGGGGCTATGGCCGATGGCCAATATCAGAATATCCGCCTGGGGCAGCAGCTCCGGCAGCTTTTCCAGGGGGTAGAAGGCATCCACATGGGGATCTTGCCTGACCGTACGGTTCAGCACCGTCAAATGGGCTCCGAAGGGCTTTAAGCGCTTGGCGATTTCCCGGCCGTAGGCCCCGAAACCCAGCAGCAGCACAGACTTTTCGCCCAGCTCCTGCCAGTTTCTGTCTTTTTTGTATGCCCCGGCCAATTGGTTGCGAAAGCCCTGGGGCACGTGTTTTAGGAGCTCCAGGATCCGCATCACGGTCCATTCCGCCATGGGCGGGGCATAGGCGCCGCCGGCGTTGAACAGGCGGATGCCTTTCTCCTTTACCCAGTCCAGGGGCACCCGGTCATAGCCGGCAGAGGTGATTTGCAGGTGTTTTAAGCCGGTAAAGCCTTCGTGGGTGGTATAATGAAAAATGCTGTTGCAGATGGCCCCTTCAAAGGCCTCGGGATGCTCCACGGGGATGCGCTCATCCGGGTGGAGAGTCACCTCATGGCCTAAGGCCCGGATGGCTTCAAGATCTTCGGGTGTTGCTCCCAGGGAGCCGGTCACTAACAATTTCATAGGCTCGCTCCTTTCCTGTGGCTTTATGATAACAAAAAGCCGGGCCGGTGGCAAGGGACTCTCTACGCAGCGGAATTCGCGCAAGCTCCCGCAGGGACCCGCAAATCTCTTTTACGGCTTTTGCATTATTTCTCGACAGAGAAGATAGAAGACGATACAAGGAATCTCAACTTTAAGGAGGCATCTTATGAACTTAATCCGTAAAACACTCTCCCTGCTTCTGGCGGCAGCCCTGCTTTTGTCCCTTGCCGCCTGCGGCAGCCAGCCTTCCCCCACGCAGGCGCCGGGGACTGCTTCCACCCAGAGTACTGCCCCCGGCCCTAAAAAGGTCCAGGCGGCAGACCTGCTGGAAGCCTTTACGCCCCAGCCGGTGGCGGAGAAGAAGGCAGACGATGCCTTCATCCGGGCGGGTATCGACTGGGCGGTTCGCCTCTTTAAGGAGACCTACGCCCAGGAAAAGGATAATAAGACCCTGCTGGTCTCGCCCCTGTCCGTAATGACCGCCCTCTCCATGACGGCTAATGGTGCCAAAAACAACACCCTGGCGGAAATGGAAAAGGCCCTGGGGGGCGAGATCAAGCTGGAGGACTTAAATACCTACCTGCATACCTATTTGAACACCCTTCCCTCCTCGGAGAAGGCCAAATTCTCCTTCGCCAATGCCATCTGGTTCAAGGATCAGGCGGATTTCACGGTGGAAGAGTCCTTCCTCCAGAAAAACGTGGACTACTTTAATGCCGCCATCCGCAAGGCCCCCTTTGATGATGCCACGGTGCGGGAAATCAACCAGTGGGTGGACCAGCATACGGATCATATGATACCCAAGCTGCTGAATCAGCTAAAGGAGGAGGACCGGATGCTGTTGGTGAACGCCCTGGTCTTTGATGCCAAATGGGCGGATCCCTTCGAGGAAGCGTATTGCGGGGAGGCTGTGTTTACCAACCTTAAAGGGCAGGAAAACCTGGCTACCTATATGAGCGGCGAGGTGTACAGCTATCTGGAAGATGAGGAAGCGGTCGGTTTTGTGAAGGATTATGAGGGCGGAGCCTACCGTTTTGCGGCCCTGCTGCCTAAGGATGATAAGAGCTTTGAATCCTATATCAGCGCTCTGACGGGAGAAAAAATCTCCAATCTGCTGAAAAACGAGACAGCGGTGAAAGTCCACATCAGCCTTCCCAAATTCAGTTATGATTATGATATTAGCCTGAATGACACTTTGATGGCGCTGGGAATAAAAGAAGCCTTTAATGCCGAGAAGGCGGATCTTTCCGGCATCTGTGCGGATACGCCCCTCTTTATCAGCAATGTGATCCACAAGACCCACATCGATCTGGATTCCGAAGGGACCCGGGCGGCGGCGGTGACGGCGGTGATGGTGAACTGCGGGGCTATGATCGAGGAGTGGAAGGAAGTGTATCTGGACCGGCCCTTTGTGTATATGATCGTGGACAGCGCCACCAATCTGCCCATCTTTATGGGAACCGTGACGGATTTCGGAAGGTAGCATTTCGCAGACCTGGGCGATTAATCATCGACCCCTACGATCCGCTTATCCACCTTCCCCGTAGGGGCTCATCCCCTGATGAGCCCGCAGGTTCTTATGATGCGGGTCGATGAAGGCATCGACCCCTACGATCCACTTATCCACCTTCCCCGTAGGGGCTCATCCCCTGATGAGCCCGCAGGTTGATGCGGGCATCGACTATTACGGATTACTCGGACACCCGGCTCCGAAAATCTTCCGGGGTCATCTCATAATCCACGGAGGATTGCATTTCCCCCAGCTGATCCGCCCAGGCGTCCTTGTTTACCCGCAGCTTCCGGAAACCCAGCTTCTCATACACATGCTGGGCCCGGGTGTTCTTCAGGTTGGTATCCAGGACGATCTTCTCATATCCCAGATCAAACAGTCCTTGAATGAAAAGGCTTAAAATGATGCGCCCCAGGCCCTTTTCCTGGAAATCGGGGTTGCAGATTTTAATCCCCATTTCCGCTGTTTTATTACCCAGATTGCGGTAATTCATTTCGCCGATGGGCTGTCCGTCATATGCAATGATATGCCCCCGGCCTTTTTCATCCGAATCCCCGGCAATCTGACGTGCGACTTCTTCCGGGGTGGTGCCCAGGCCATGGGGAAAGCCCGCATGGGCCATCACGGCGCCATCGTTCCACCAGGCCGCCAGCTGCTCTGCATCCTCCGCCTCCGCATTCCGTATTTGTATTTTGTCAAAAGTGATGTTCATAGTTTTCCTTTCAATTCACTTGCCCTCCCCCGGACGCGGGGGAGGGTGGCCCATAGTGCCGGGAGGGGGCGACTTGCCCCGGCCATCCTTTTAGAATGCCCACTTCCCTTTGCGGAAAATCGGCACGGTCTTGCCTTCCCGGGTGATGGCATCGATGTCCAGCCCTTCATACCCGATCATGAAATCCACATGCTCCATAGAATCATTGACGCCCAAAGCCCGGCATTCCTCCAGAGTCTTTTCCTCAAAGCCCTTGATGGTACTGGTAATACCACCGCCCAGGGCCAGATGGCAGGAGGCATTTTCGTCAAAGAGAGTCTTGTAAAAGAGCATGCCCGCCTGATTGATAGGCGAATCCACCGGCACCAGGGCGCATTCCCCCAGATAAGCGGCCCCTTCATCCTTGGCAATCATCTGCTCCAGCAGAGCCTGGTTTTTCTCCGCCTTCACTTCCACCGCCTTGCCGCCTTCAAAACGAACAGAGAAGTTCTCAATCAGCTCCCCGTTGTAGGAGAGGGGCATGGTGGCATAGACGATGCCCTCCGCCTGGCCCCGCATGGGCGAGGTGTAGCACTCCTCGCTGGGAATGTTGGGATTAAAGCGGATGCCCTGGAGGCTGGTATCGGCGCCTCCCAGGAACATAGCCTCGGGGATCATGCCCACAGTGAGATCCGTGCCGTTATCCCCTTTGTAATGCAGCCGGGCAATGCCCAGGCTATTCAGATAGGCGCAGCGTGCTTTAAGATCCTGGTTGTGTGCTTCCCAGGCTTCCACCGGGTCGCCCTCTTCCGTAACCCGGGAGGTGGACAAAATGGCCTCCCACAGCTTTTCCATGGCCCGGCCCTTAGGCAGATCCGGGAAGAGCTTTTTGGCCCAGGCAGCCCCGGGCACCGCAGCGATGCACCACTGCTGCTTGTTCTCCATGGCATCGTAATAAGGCTTGAGAATGGGCCAGCTTTTTTGATCCGCTTTGGAGATTTTGCCCTGATTGATGCCTTTTAGACCGTCGGGATCGGAAGAGTTCAGGTAGATCTCGCAGGGCAGGGTATCCACATAGTGCTGAAGCCTGGCCTTTTCCCATTCCTCTACCTTAGCCAGGGTGGTGACGCTCTGATGGCGCACATGCAGCTTGTATAGGGGCTGGTGGCTAAATTCCACCTTCACCTTCCGGGCTCCGGCTTTGTAGCACTCGTCCACCAGCAGCTCCACGAATTTAGGCTGGTCCAGGCTGCAGTAGATCAGTGCGTTTTGCCCCTTTTGAACGTTCACGCCGCAGCGGGCAATCAGCCGGGCGTATTTGCGAAGGATGGTTTGTTTCATGGCTTGTTCTCCTTACTCGATCCCCGTCATATCAAATTCGTCCAGCCACTTTTTGGCGGCTTCGCAGACGGTCTTTAAGCATGCCTCATCAAAAGGCGTCTCCAGCCCCGCATTCTTCAGCAATTCCACGAAGGTCCGGCTGCCGCCCTGTTTGGTATAAGCCATATACCGCTCCCAGGCGTCCTTTGGATCCTTCTGGATCAGAGCCCAGAACTCCAGGGCCACGGTCTGGGCCAGGCAGTAGTCAATGTAATAGAAGGGACTTTCGTAAATGTGGCTCTGGGCCTGCCAGCGCTCTCCCTCGCTGTAGAAGGGGATCTCCCCGTCCAGCATCAGCCAGGGCTGATAAATGCCCATGAGCCGCTTCCACTCGGCGTGGCGCTCCGAAGGCGTCATTTCCGGCTTTTCGTATATGATATGCTGGAAATGATCCACCATGGTGCCGTAGGGAATGAAGGTCAGAGCCCCTGCCAGATGGCTGTATTTGAATTTCCGGGCATCCGGGCCAAAGAAGCCCTCCGCATTCTGCCAGCCGAAGAACTCCATGCTCATGGAGTGGACCTCGCAGGCCTCCAGGCTGGGATCCGCGTAGCTGAAGGGCACCCGTTTCCGGTTCATCCAGTAGGCAAAGGCGTGGCCCGCCTCATGGGTTACCACTTCCACATCCCCCTGGGTGCCGTTGAAATTGGCGAAAATGAAGGGCCGCTCATATTGGTACAGGGTGCTGCAATAGCCGCCTCCCTGCTTGCCCTCGGTGGCCAGCACGTCCATCAGCTCCTCCTCCCGCATGGCACGGAAAAACTCGCTGGTCTCCGGGGAAAGGGCATCATAGAATTTCTGGCCCTGATTCAAAATGTCCTGGGCACTGCCCACGGGCCTGGGATTGCCGCTGCGGAAGCTTAAAGCTTCGTCGGCGTAGGAGAGGGGATAGGATTTGCCGATCCGTTTGGCCTGCTCCCGCATCACCGAATCAGCCAGGGGCACCAGATATTTCTGCACCGCCGCCCGGAATTTGGCCACATCCTCCTTGTCGTAACAGTTCCGCTGCATGCGATAATAACCCAGCTGGGTATAGCCGTCGTAGCCCAGCTTCCGGGCCATGGCATCCCGCAGCTTTACCAGCTGGTCGTAAATGTCATCCAGCTTTTCCTGCTGCTCCTTAAACCACTGCCCTTTGACCTGCCAGGCTTTCAGGCGGCGCTCATCCTCCGGATCCTCCTGGAAAGGGCCCAGCTGGGACAGGGTGTAGGTGCCGTCTTCGAAGGGAATCTGGGCGGAAGCCAGCAGATCGCCGTATTCGCTGGACAGCTCGTTTTCCTTCTGCATATCCTCTATAATCTCAGGGGAGAAGGTTTTCTTGGACATCTCGGTTTTCACGAACAGCAGGGGACCGTATTCCGCCTCAAAATCCTTGCGGAAGGGAGAGGAGAGCAGGGCTTCGTTCCAGGCCTGCTCGTACTCCTCGATTTCCGGCAGGACGGCATCCCAATAATCCTTTTCCGCCTCATAAAACTTATCCCGGGTGTCAATGGAATTACGAATGTAGGCCAAAGAAATAGGGGTGTCTGTCCGCCTATATTCCCGGTCATAGGCCAGAAAGACAGCATGGGCTTCTTCATAACTGCCGGCATTCTGCAGCTGCTCGGTCAAGTTCTTAATGTTGGTCTTGATTTCCTCGCCCTCTGGGCGGGTGTAGGGCATTTCCGAAAATTTCATGGGAGCCTCCTTTGTGATTGTTGTATGTTTTGCGTTCTTGCTTTATGTTTTTGTTTGTTGCGCAATCCAGGGCCAGCGGGCTCGCAGTGCTCGCACTTGCAGCGGGATCTCCTTTTTCCGGATCGATGAGGGCATCGACCCCTACGAACTGCGTTGCAAATATCCCCGTAGGGGCGCATGCCCTCACAAGGTGAATTGCCCCGCAGGGGCAAGAGAAGGTGGCCTGGGCCATGCGCCCGCATTTCGAAGGCATTTGAAACCCTTGCCGTGGATAGGATTCTTCGGGCTTCGCCCTCAGAATGACACGAAGCTTCAAAACCGCTTTTCCAGTTCGTAGCACTTATGCCCCTGAGGATAATTCTCCAGGGTACCTCGTATGGTATACCCATTCTTTCGAAAGAAACCCTCGTTCCAATCCCCGGCTTCGCTGAGCATGATATAAGTGCCGCACGTTTTGGCTTCTTCCTCCACTTCCCGCAGCAGATAAGATCCCAGCCCCTGCTTCCGGTAAGCCTCCTCAACCCAGAGAACATCAATGCTGCAGGCGTTCCAGTCCCCGGCCATGCCGGAGATCCCTGCGATCAGCCTGCCCTCCTCATCCACCAGTTTTTTGCTGATGATTATCTCATCATGCTCCGACGGAATGTTTTCCTCATTGAAGTGGGTAAGGGCTCTGTGCAGGATTCTGGCCTCTTCCTTGGCGCCTGTCTCCACTTGGTAGGCCAGGGCGGCGCTGTTATGGGAAGGAACATACTCCGACAGGCCGCCCTCCAGCCATTTCATCATAGACCAGCCCTCGTGCCCTTTGGGGAAATCCCGATTGGTGGTAAATACCCGGTAGCCATGTTTTTCATAAAAGGGTCTGGCCATAAAATCCAGGGTGGCAAGAGTCATGATCCGGCATCCTTTCCCGGCCGCCACGCGCTCCGCTTCCTGAAGGAGCAGGGAACCCAGGCCTTCCCTGCGATATCTTTCCTCCGCCCACAGAGTGGAAAGCACCGCCCGGCCCCACAGATAAATGTTTATGATAGCGCCGGCTATCATCTGTCCTTCTCCATCCTTAACGCACAGGACGATTTCTTCCTGGGCCGGCGTTCCCGGGGCAGAGGGTATCACCGTCTCCAGATAGGCATCCAGCTTTTCCGAAAGCAGATCGCTTTCTTCTTCCGATAAGGGCTTTATACCATATTTTATATCCATTTTTTTCATGCATTATCCTTTTGCGTTTTTGTAAATCTCGCAGGCGATGGTTTCCATGGCCTCGTCCGCCGCTTCCGTGACATTGTTGTACATGATGGCTACGCAAACGTCCTTCTTGCGGGAAAAGACCCAGCTGGTCAAAAAGCCCCAGTTCTCTCCGCTGTGACCGGCCACGCTGTCTTTCCGGGCTTCCGATTCCCACACATAAAGACACAGCCCGTAGTCATCCATGATCGGCGTCATCATGCGGCGGGCGGTTTTCTTTTTGAGGAAGCCGCCCCGGCGATAGCTTTTGGCAAGCGCTAGGCCTATTTTGACCAGTTCGGTGGGCGTGGTCCAGAGACCCGCTGCCGCGTGCTCGGGGTAGTAATGATATCCGTGCTCCGGGTCTTCGTTAAGCCCCAGCCGGCCCCCGAAGGCGGCATTTTCCGCCAGGTCTTCATCCAGAGGCTGGAAATAGCCGGTGCGTTTAAGGCCCAGGGGCTCGGCCACCTCTTTCTGGAAAGCCTCCCGCAGACTGGTGCCGGTAAGGCGGGTAAAAGCCAGCTCCGCCAGGGTGATGCCGCCGCCGGAATAGTCATGCTGCCCGCCATAGGGCTTAATGCGGCGCAATTTGGGCGTATTTCCCTTGCCACTTAAAACATCCTCCAGGCTGAGGGGCTCGTGATCCGCCCGGTAGCCCGGGAAGCCGTGAACATTGTAGCCCGCCGTATGACTGAGCAGGGCGGGGAAGGTCAGAGGGCCTTTTTTGACGAACTCCGGCACCACGCCAGAGATGTCCGCGTCCAGGTCAATCAGGCCCTTATCCACATAGCGCAGCAGGGTCAGGGCAAAAAGGGGCTTCGATACGGATCCCGCCTGGAACAGCATATCCGGATTCACAGGGAAATCCCGGCCGCAGCGGCCGCTGCCGGAGCAGTAGGTACTGATATCCCCATCGCTGTCGCAAACAGCTATGCTGATGCCGTAGCCTTTCTTTCCCCGGATGCGCATGCTTCCGTCCACATCCACGCCAAAATAATCTTTGATGATTCGTTTCGGGCCCTTCAGCATTTGCATCAGCACGGCCTCGCCATCGCCTATAATGCCGGTCTCCCGGAAGCCGAACTTATGATACACATGCAGGCCCACTTCATTTTCCGGTTCGGTGGAAAGATAAAGCCGGTCGGCCCCGTTGTCCTTGAAATAGCGGATGATTTCCGCCAGAGCGGCCTGGCCGTAGCCCTTGCCCTGCTCTTTCTGGTCAATCATAAAACGCCAGAGCCAGTAGCGGTCGTCCTCGTCCTCATCTTCAGGATTGAACACGAACATGCAGAAGCCCACTAATCTGTCCTCTGCATAAATGGCAAAGGGGCGGGCCACCCCCGGATGCTCCGCATTGGTTTCCGCTGCCTGGCGCAGGGAAACCTCGTTGGAGGCCACAAAGGGCTGGTCCTTACGCACGGAAAGGGCCAGTACGGCCTCCCGGTTATCGTCATTTATAGGAATCAATTCAACTTTCATCATAATACTCCTATCTGTTATTATTTCATAAACCCGCAGCAGCCGATCTCCGAGAATTCCTGAAAGCCCATGGACTGATAGAAGGCCATGGTATTAGGCGTATTGTCTGTGGTAAGTTCGATCTGGCGGACCTGGGGATAGCGCTCCAGCAGGGCCTTTAGCAGGGCAGTGCCGATGCCCTGCCGCTGCCTGTCGGGATACACCAGAATGTCCTGAATAAAAACAATGGTAAATCCATCCCCCACTGCCCGGATGACTCCCAGCAGCTCCTCCTTTTCGTAAGCGGCGAGGACCAGCAGGGAATGCTCAAAGCCCCGGCAGAGGGCCTCCCTGTTTTCCGTATAGGCCCGCCAGCCTACGGCTTTGTAGAGGGGCAGGATTTCGTCTTCTTTGTAGCTTTTATATTCTTTGAGTTCCATATTATGCCTCAATGGCAGCGGGTGCCGTTTGGGGGGGTGGTATATCCTCTGCCGGGTCGATGAGGGCATCGACCCCTACGAACTGCGTTGCAAATATCCCCGTAGGGGCGCATGCCTTCATGCGCCCGCCTTTTTTTACCCCAGCACGCTGGCGGTGGCTTCGTCCTCGTACTGGCGGGTGAAGAGCTCGTGATAATAGCCCTTCTTCTCCAGCAGCTCCTTGTGCCGCCCCTGCTCGATGATCTTTCCTTCCTTCACCACCAAAATGCAATCCGCATTCACCACGGTGGAAAGCCGGTGGGCGATCATCAGGGAAGTCCGCCCCTGGACAATGGTATCGATGGCCTTTTGAATCTTTTGCTCCGTAATGGTATCCACGGAGGAAGTGGCTTCGTCCAGCACCAGAATCTTAGGATCCGCCAGGATGGCCCGGGCAAAGCTTATCAGCTGTTTTTCCCCGGTGGAAAGAAGAGAGCCTCCTTCCCCTACATCCGTATCCAGCCCCTTTTCCAGCTTTTCCACCACCTCTGTGGCGGACACCAGCTCCAGGGCCTTTTTAATCTCTTCCTCGGTGGCCTCGGGCTTGCCGTAAAGCAGGTTCTCCCGCAGAGTGCCGGAGAAGAGGTGGGGGGTCTGCAGCACATAGCCCAGAGCAGAATGTAGCCACAGCTGGCTCCGCTCCCGGGCATCCCGGCCATCAATCAGCACCCGGCCCTCCGTGGGCTCGAAGAAGCGGCACACCAGGTTCACCAGGGTGGATTTTCCCGCTCCGGTCTCCCCCACGATGGCAATGCTGCTGCCAAAGGGAATCTTGAGGCTAAAATGCTCCAGCACCATTTCCTCCCCGTCGGGGTAGTGGAAGGACACATCCTCAAACTCGATGTCCCCCTTGATATCTTCCCAGTTTTCCCGGATGGGATCGAAGCTGTCTCCGTAAAGTCGGATGATCTCCTCCGAATCCGTTACATCGGACCTGGTTTCCAGCAGTCGGGTAAGCCGCTCGATATTCACCTGGGTGGTGATAAAGTCCGAAATGCAGTCAATAATCCAGCGCACCGGCTCCATCATCCCCTGGGCGTAGGACATAAAGAGGGAGAAAGTTCCCACATCCTCCGCCGCTAAAATGCCCCCCTTCCAGAGCACAATGGCCAGAGCCAGAGAGGAAGCCAGGCCGATGGTGGAGGCAAAAAGCCCCCGGTAGCGGGCGGCATGCACCGTGGTGCGGCGCATGTTTTTGGTTTCCGCCTTAAAATCCTTCTCGATCAGTTCCTCCACCGCTAAGGTCTTGATGGTCCGGGCCCCGGTGATGCCTTCGTTGAAGTTTCCGGTGATGCGGGAATTGATTTCCCGCACCTGCCGGTTCAGCTTTATGAGCTTGGCCTGGAAGAGGCTGAAAAGGAAAATGATCAGAGGCAGCACCGTCATCACCAAAAGGGCCAGCCCCGGCCGCACCGCCAGCATCACGATGATGGCGCCGAAGAGGTAGGTTCCCTGCCAGACGGATTCCGCCAGAGACCAGGAGAAAAGCCCCCCGATGCGGGAGGTATCGCTCATCACCCGGGAGTGGATATAGCCCACGCTGTTCTGGTTGTAATAGGAAAAGGACAGGGTCTGCAAATGGTTAAAGGCCATGCCCCTCAGGTCCCGGTTGATGGACACCTCCAGCTTTAAGGCCAGATAGCCGTTGATGTAATTGCCCACCGCCGTAATCAGCAGGGAGGCCACATAAATGGCTATAAACCAGGGCAGGGTGTCCAAAGTGCGGCCCCCTACGAAATGGTTGATGGCATAGCGCTGATACAAAGGAAGAATCAGGTCAATGGCGCTGCCGAAGAGGCCGGTGACCACCATAATCAGCATCATCCCCTTATATTGCTTGATATAGGGCATGATTTTGGGGATCCCGAAGAAGGGCAGGGATTTCTTTTCTTCTTGTTTATCCGGCATAAGATTCTCCTTCCCGGGCCAGGCCCGTCTGGATTTCGTAAATTTGCTGATAAATGCCCCCGGCGCTCTTAAGGGCCTCCGGCGCTCCCTGCTCCGCAATGCGGCCCTTTTCCAGCACCAGCACCTCGTCCGCCTGGGAGAGGGTGGTGATGCGGTGGGAGATGAGGATGACGCTGGCGGAGCCGAAGCGGGCCTTTAAGGAGGCCCGGATCCGGGCGTCGGTTTCCGTATCCACAGCGGATAAGGAATCGTCAAAGACCATAATGGGGGCTTCCTGGGCCAGGGTCCGAGCAATGGCTGCCCGCTGTTTCTGGCCCCCGGAGAGGGTAACGCCCCGCTCGCCCACAAAGGTCTCGTAGCCCTTGGCAAAGCCCAGGATGGTTTCGTCCAGGCAGGCCGCCCGGCTTACATCCCGGATTTCCTCCAGGCTCATATCCGGCTTGGTGATGGCGATATTTTCCTTTAAAGTCCGGGAGAAGAGGAAGGGCTCTTGGAGCACCATTCCCACATTTTTCCGCAGATAATCCGTATCGATATCCTTCACATCCACCCCGCCGATGGTGATGCGTCCGCCGCCCTCCTCCGGCAGGAGGTAGAGCTTGGTTAAAAGCGCCATCAGGGTGGATTTGCCGCTGCCGGTGCCCCCGATAATCCCCAGAGTATGGCCCGCAGGCAGGCAGAAGCTGATATCATGCAGCATCTCCGGGCTGTTCTCATAGGCGAAGCTCACGTGCTCGAACACGATATCCGCCTTGGTCAGATCCGGCTTTAAGCCCTGAGGGGAAGGAGCTTCTTCCTGTGCATTCATAATGTAGGCAATCCGGTCCAGGGAAACCCCGGCCTTGCTCATTTCGCTGATCATCCGGCCCAGCATGCGGATGGGCCACACCAGCATGGCATTGTAGGAAATAAAGGCCACATAGTCCCCGGAAAGGATGCGGTCATTGATGCAGAAGACGGCGCCGAAGACCACCACCAGCATTACCTGGAGGCCGCTTAAAATATCCGCCGTGCTCCAATAGCGGGCCATGATTTTGGCCAGCCGGACCCAGAGAGAGGTGTATTTTTCGTTGTTGACATCGAAGCGGTCCCGCTCGTAGCGCTCTCTTCCGAAGGCCCGCACCACCCGGACCCCGGTGAGGTTTTCCTGCACCATGGCGGAAAGCACCCCTTCCTGCTCGTCGCATTCCTCAAAGCCCTTGCCGATGCTCCGGTGGAAGACCAGAGAGTAGCCGATGATAAGAGGCATGGGAATGAGGGCGATGAGGGTGAGGGTCACATCCATGCGGAACATAAAGACCATGGAAAAGGCCAGCAGGATCACAATGCGGAAGACCTGGGTCAGCTGCTCGGAGACGAAGTTTTTCATGGTGTCGATATCCGAGGTGCAGCGCTGGATGATATCCCCCGTCCGGTTCTGGCCGTGCCAGGCAAAAGGCAGGTGCTGGATATGGCCGAAGAGGGAGTCACGCATGGTTTTCACCAGGGTTTCCGCCGCTTTGGTGTTGTAAACCCTAAAGCCGTACTGGGCCAGGGCCTTGACGACGGCCACGATGACGATGCCCAGGGCCATAATCCACAAATGCTTGCCCAGATAGGCGAAGCCTCCCAGGCTTTCCACAAAGTCCAGGACGAAGCGGGGCTGCTTGGGCTCCTTGCCTCCCAGGGCGTTATCAATAGCCATACGGATAATCTGGGGGCTTACCATATCCGCCAGGGCGGAAAGCATGGCAGAGAAGATGGACAGGGCAAATAAATGCTTGCTGCCCTTTAAGAAGCGCCAGAGGAGTTTGATGTTTTGTTTGGTGTTTCGTTTTTTCTTTTCTTCCATGTGGACACCTTTATCGTAGGGGCGTCCGAGCGAAGCTCGTGCGCCCGCCGGGGTTAGCCTGCGGGTCGGCGAATGCTTCGCATTCGGCGACCCCTACGGAGACAATGAAATCACAACAAAATAATAGCGCGCGCCCTTCCGGGCACACACCAAATAAAAACAGAACAGGATGCAGCAACCGATCAGGGTTTTACGGACTTATTCAATTAGCGGGAAACCTTCCCTCCAAAAAATCGAATCCTGATGATCACTGATCTGTCCTCCTTTCTTGTTTATTTCATCAAATCATCAATCTTGCACATCCTAACACAGAGGGGGAGGGGATGTCAACGGGTTTTTTAGGCATTTTAGCCTCGAAGACAGGGAGAAGGCAGGGAGAAGGCAGGGAGAAGGCAGGGAGAAGGTAGGGAACGGTTCTGTGCCTTCAGAAGGCAGGGGACGGTTCAGGAAGGCATGAAGCGTATTGTCAAGTGCTTTTTCTGTTTTATTGACGATTGCCTTTTATTGGACGGTAGAATTGTTCACATTTTTTTGCTATACTATAATTGTGTTTATCCAATCGGGATTTTGCGAGGATATGACGGTGATAACGCTGAAGTACGGAAAAACGAATACATTTTATATTCAAGGTTGTGAAGGCGGTTTGCTCTTTGATACCGACTATGCTGGAACGCTACCACTGTTTTATAAGGCGTTAAAGCAGAACAACATCAGGGTAAAAGACATCGGATATGTTTTGGCTTCACACTATCATCCCGATCATATGGGGCTGGTAGGAGAGCTTGTCAAGCAGGGAGTAAAGCTCCTTCTGATAGACATTCAAAAGGAATTCGTTCATTTTTCAGATAACATCTTTGCCAGAGATAAGCTGCGATATACGCCGGTCGATGACACAGATGCAACAATGATCTCCTGCAAGGAAAGCAGATCTTTTCTGTCAAGTATCGGTATTCATGGGGAGATCATTCACACACCAAGCCATAGCGAGGACAGCATCTCTTTAATTATGGATAATGGCGATTGTCTTGTCGGAGATCTCGAACCATCCGAGTATATTGGGGCATATGAAGAGAATTCAGCACTGAAAGCGGACTGGGAGTTGATTGCTTCTTTCCATCCTGAGATCGTGTTTTATGCGCACAAACCTGAACAAAGAATTCATTGACAAATTCCAGTTTTGCGCTCACATAACATAGCGGTCATGCTCGCACGGCATGACCGTTTTTCAATATCGCCCTATTCGTCCTCGTCTGTGTCCTCCTGTGCTTCCGTATAGGCGACATTTCTTGCGGGTGGCTGTGCGCCCCGCTGCGCTGTCAATCCGTCCAGTATGCGGCGGCTGTGTTCGGCGGCTATGGTTTTTTCAAGGAAGATTTGAAACTGCTCGTCTGTCAGCGATATGCTTTCGGGCTGCGGTCTGTTCCTCGGTCTGAATTTCTTCGATCTGTGCTTCGGTTTTTTCTGTCATTCAAGTCCTCCTTCGCTTAACACAAAAAGAGATTTCCCGTTGATAGGAAACCTCTTTTCGTGGTGTTGGTTATTCGGTTTTAGGTTGCGGCTTGCAGCTTTTTCTTTGCCCTGTATTCCCTTGCTTTCATTCGCTCATATTCTCGGCACCTTTCAAGATTTTTCGCTCGGTATTCCTTGTAATAAGCTCGATGGTAGGCGCGGGATTTTTCTCTTTTGGCTTCTTCGATTTCAGCCCTCATGCGTTCACATTCCTGCTCCGTAAGCTCTATCTGTTCGGTCAGCTCGTTTTCAAACCTGCCGATATGGTTGAAATATATCTCAATGCGGTGGACGGCGTATTTCGACCTTTTTACATCGCGCTCATGGACAAGGATTTTGCCGATAAACTCGTTTAGGATAAGGCTTCAAAGTCTGCCTTGTTGCTGATAGAGTAATCCGCGATCTTATGCAGCACGTCCGCGACGGTCTGCAAAAGCAAATCCGCGTCGATGTTGTGTGGAGAATGACACTTTGGATTTTTGACTTTGCCTTTGCGGTATTCGCTGCAAAACGCAATGTGTTTTTTGCCGCCGTTCCTGTAATCTATGCGGATGTGCATTTTTGCCCCGCCATCCTTGCAGAAAAGCAAGCCGGACAAGGGATGAATTTCACCGTCCCCATTGGGTCGTCTGACAGGCGCGTTTTCCAATATGCGCTGCACGTTTTCAAAGGCATTGCGGTCGATAATCGGCTCATGCACATTTTCAAATATCTGCCACTCGCTTTTGTCAACATAGTGGTTGCGCTTATCCCTGTAATGCTTCGCCGTCTTGAAGTTCACCAGGATGACACGCCGGATCCCGCTTATTCCTGGGACCGCAATAGTTTGGTGGGCCGGGCCAGCACGGGCCTGAGCACCGCCAGCAAACAGCCCAGACCATAGCAGCCCAAGAACAGCAGGGCCGGTTTCATCTGGCCCAGGGAGAGCCCCGCCAGCAGAATACCCAGGGCAGGAAGCAACAGCTGCTCCGCCAGAACCTGGACCCCCAAACGCCCGGCCCCCAGGCCCAGGGTCCGCATGAGGGCATAGGTCCTGCTCTCTCCCCGGACCCCTATATAGGCCGCCAAAAAGCCCGCAGCCAGGCTCAGGGCCAGACTCACGGGGATCAGGCGGTCCGCCTGCTTCACATTCTGTTCCATCTCCCCCATGGTCATACGGTACACATGATCCTTGATCACCAGCCCCGCCCGTCCGGAGAAGGAGGAGGGGGCAGGCACGGTAAAATGCTCCATGGCCTTATTCCGCATCTCTTCACTTTTCGTATTATCCTTCAGCACAAAGGAAATGGAATCCACGCTGCGGGTGTCGGCTATCTCGTATCCGGCATTTTGGGCAAATTCATAGGGAACCAGCAACACATTTCCGGGGCCCCGGTAATACCCTGCTACCCGCAGATCATAGGCGGCTGAAGAGTAAGCTCCTTCCTTGGTATAGGGGCTGGATAAAACACAGCATAGGGTCTTGTCCCGGAGCCCTTCGTAATCCGTCTCCGGCACCAGACAGAGGGCTTCTTCACTGTGGAAAAAGTCCTCCGTATCCAAGTGATAAGCTCCGCCCCGGGCGGGATCCGTCAGAGCAGAGCAGGCGGGATCCGACAGCCCCAGAGCCACTCTGTAGGGAGTGTCTATAAATCCCGACACATCCGTTTGCCAGTAATCCACATACTCCACCATCAGCTCCCGGGTGATCTTCAAATCTTTAATATAGGCCCCTAAGCCCTCCTCTTCATCCTCTATAAACTCCACATAACGCTTGGCCAGCCGCAAACTCTCCGTGTTCACCCCCCGGGCATCCGTCACGGTGCAAAGGATCTGATAGCTGTCCCGAATCTCCTCCAGCTGGGCCGCCTGCCGGCTGCGGTATTGCACCAAAAAGCAAAGAGCCAGGCATAGGGCGCAGGCCAAAACCAGGGAGCCCAGGGATACGAAGGGCCGGCGCAGGATCCGTTTTATCACATAGCTCAGCATGCCTTAGCCCTCCATCAAACGGCGGGGCTCCCGCCGGGCCAGAACATAGCTGTGGATCAGCAGCGCCAAAGCCAGGGTCAGCAGCAGAAAGAGAACCACCAGCAGCAGCTGTTCCGGCTTAAGACGGCTCCCCTCCATGAGGCTGCGCAGCTCCTCCCGGGCCGCCAGCAGGGCATCCCCCTCTAAATTGGGCTCCAGCCCCGCCAAAGCATCCGCCAGAATGCCGTCCTGCATTTTCTTGATGAGGATGCCCCCTGTCAGAATCCCCAAAAGGATCCCCGGCAAAGCGGTGGCAAAGCCGCCGCTCCAAAGATAGCATCCTGCAGCAAAGGAGGAGCGGCCCAAGGAGCGCAGGGTCCCCAGGGTCTGCTTTTCCCGTCCCTGATACATGAGAAGGTAAAGGATCAGGAAAAAGCTCCAGCCCAAAAGGGACAGGGCCAGGAGCCGGCCCATGGACCTTAAGGTGGCCATCAGGTTTTTCTGCACCGCCTCATAGCCCTGGTCAAAGGCATAAAACTGTCCCCCATAGGGGGAGGCCTCCACCGCCGCCTGAAATTCCCCCACCTTTCCGTTTACCAATTCAATACTGAGGGGAAGGCCGTAATAATCGGGATCCTCTTCCCCGCTTTTTTCGGGGATCTCCCCCAGGGCCCCGGCTATCTGGGCTTTTTTTGGCATGATCACCGTATTGGGGGTAAAATCATAGCTGCCCTCAGCCCAGTTTTCCTCCAATTCGTAAATGCCCACCAGGGTAAAGATCTCTTCCGGGCCGTATGCCGTCTGCATATTCAGCACATCTACCCCGGGATTGTTCACAGGCCGGCCGTAATAAACCCCATCCAGGAGAGAGACGGCGGACAGGGCCCCCTTATGCTCCCGGTCAAAGGCCCCGTTATATTGCTGCAGGGTCAGGGTATCTCCCACGTTAAGCCCGGCCCGCTTCGCCATCTGCCGGGACAAAAGCAGCACCTTCTCTCCCCTTTCGTACTCTTCCTCCGTAAAAGCCCGGCCCTCTTGGATGACCGCCCGCTGACTGAGGAAGGAATACAGGGTCTCCAGCTTATCCGTGCCGATCACCGGCAGACTCCCCTGCTGCTTTTCCCATACGGTCTTCAGCTCCCGCCAGATTTCATGATCTGTCTCCTCAAAGAAGCTTTCACTGCTGCCTGTTAGAGCTTCGGCCGCCGGAAAGGCATAGGGCGTTTTCCTGGTCAGAAATACTTCCCTGTCTTTTCCGTCCCAGTTATGGTTTTCATACCCTCCCATCAGAAAGCCCTGTCCGCTTCGGGTTCCCCCCAGGTGAAGAAGCATTACGGTCGGTTCCATAAAAACATCCATGGAAATACCCAAAAGAGCACCCGGGTCAAAATAGCCGGAAAACACATAACGCTCCCCCTGCCGGAAATAGGAAGCCGCTGCCTCATCCTGGGGAGTAAACTCCACCAGGAACTGCTTCCGGTAACGCAGGGCGCTCTCTGCCAAAGAGTCCACATACTCCTTTCCCAGCAGCAGGACCTCCTCCAGCTCCACCGTCATCTCCACAGTTTGTTCAAGATCCCCGGAATCTACGGAATCTCCTAAACCGCCCAAATATCCCGGGGAAAAATAGTCATCAGACTGATCCTGGCCGATCCAGACCACGGTGCCGGAAAGAACGGCATGACAATAGGGTGTGCGGTCTCCATTGGATCTCCAGCCCTCATGGCGGTTCATTTCCACCAGGGGATGAAACAGGGGGGAGGAGGCAGCGCTGACGGTATGAATACGCAGGGCCTTCACACTGCTTAATCCCTCGAACCAGGCCGCGTCTTCCTTGGTAAACTCTCGTTTTTGGGCTTCGCCGGTCAGAAGCCTGGGCGGGTCCATCCGGGCGGCAATGGCCGTGTGGTTTTCATCCAGATCCCGGACCATGCCGTCGGTGGACAGATACAGGGCGATGCCCAGCAAAAGAAAAGCGCTCATGGCTACCGTCAGCAGCAGCCATAGCGCAGTGGTAAAAGGTTTTCGAAGCAATCGCTTCCGGACTGTCATAGCATCCCCCAAGCGTTTTGTGACAGTCTATCATGTATAGACCAGTTTGTCAATCCCCATTCCCCATGGTAGGCCCCCATGCCGGAGTGGCCGGTGCCGTTAAAGGGCACCCCCTTCACCATCATATGGATGCAGACTTCGTTGATGCAGCCGCCCCCGTATTGCCGGGTGGCCATCACCTGTTTGGCCCACTTCACATCCTTGGTGAAAATCGAAGGCAGGGGACGGTTCCAATGTCATTAAGTTAAGGTTTTTCCGCTGATGCCTTATTGTCCAATCGGAGAACCGACGGGATAATCGTAAAAAATTATTGTCATATTTTGTAAAA
>CADBFP010000023.1 GCA_902793995.1 uncultured Lachnospiraceae bacterium
TGCCCTTGATTTAGAAAGCCTGATTCTTCTACAGACTATATCCTTGATTTACTGCGAAATCTCTGTTATGAATGCCTTAACTTAATGACATTGGGACGGATCTCTGTCATCCCCGTCATCCCCGCTCGTTACAGGCAGACCTTCGCTACATACGCGAACAGGCAGAGCAGCAGGGTGATGACCAGCCTGATGATGCCCCGCTTCACGAAGCCCTCCTCCCGCCGGATAAACTCGGACAGCGCAGCGGTGAGATAATACAGGGCCCCGCCGGCGGCAATCAGATACACATGCCGCAGGGTTCCCTGAATCAGGCACAATAAAGCGGCCACCAGCATCAGGAGGCTTACCGCCACATATATCCCATTGGCCAGGGTATCTAATTTCTGTACTCTGCGTCCCATAAATCTTCCTAAAGCTGCCCCCGCCCACCGCCGCAAAAGCGGCGGTCCCCCCTCCCCCGCTTCCGGGGGAGGGCAAGGGGAGAAGGGCTGTAAGCCGGGTTCTGTCGTGAATGATCATCTATCTAGGCCTGCCGTCGCCGGCAGGCTCCAGCGTGCTACCCGAAGGCAGACGGGCCGCCTTATGCCTTCTGTTTGCACTTGCTTCGGATGGGGTTTACACAGCGCCGCCTGTTACCAGACGGCCGGTGGTCTCTTACACCGCCTTTTCACCCTTGCCGGGCATGCCCGGCGGTTCTTTTCTGTTGCACTGTCCCGGGAGTCGCCTCCGCCGGACGTTATCCGGCATCCTGCCCTGTGAAGCCCGGACTTTCCTCGTGCGCTATATGCGCCCGCGATCATTCACCCTTCTCCGCAGGGGATAAGATAGCACGGATCGGGGGAAAAGGCAAGGGGGGATCAGGGATTATTCCACTCTGTTTTGCAGGGATTATTCCTTTTTGTTCAATCGGCGCTTTCTATGTTACAGGAATGCTTTCTGCGGCATTGCCGCGTTTTATTCTTCCTGCATTTGTTGCAGAAAACCACAAATCAGATCCTCCACTTTAACTCCCTCTCTTTGTTCTGCAGGTGTGCTTTTAAGCTTGCTGTCGCATCTGCGCTTGCCTTTAGATATTCCTCTAAGCAGCCTTTCAGCAGATGACATTGGGGTTTAAAGTATAAATCTTTTATTCCGCCAGTACCATGCCGTAATCGGAAAATATGTTTTCAGATCACGGCAAACCGAAAAAGCGCAGATTTGTTTGCATCTTCATCGCATCTGATATCACTCAAATTTCAGAGCATCCGTTACATGCAATCTTGCAGCATAAATGGCTGGAAACAGACTGCACAAAAATGTTGTAAGACATCCCACCAGGACCGGCAAAAGCATTTCTTTAGCCGAAATCGACAGAGTAAAAACCAGCAGCAGTTCTCTGGTCAAATATAATTCAATCCCTTTGCTGACAAAAAAGGAGATACAGACGGAAATCACCGAAACAAGCAGTGAAAGCACCATCATTTCAAGAATAATCTGGAGAGCAATATCTGTTCCTGTTGCGCCGAATGCTTTCCGAATGCCTATCTCCGTCACACGCTCTTTAACAGAAAAAACGGCTATGCTCATAATACTAAGTCCGGAAATTATGCAGAGAATTGCCATTCCAACGCCCAGTAAAGATTTGGTATGTCTCTGTCCCTGCTCTATTCGTTCAATAAACCCCTCCTTTGTTTCCACAGAAAAAGGCTGGTTCTTCATTTCATAAACCGGCTGAATCTGCTCTGCCGCACTCACCAGTTGTTCATATGAAACATCGTCATCTGTACACCCAACCCATTTAACACTTGCCACTTCCATAGCACTATAATCGCTGAATCTGGCGAAAGTGGTTAACGGACAATATACAAAAGTGTCCAACGAAATATTGCCCGCCGGAAAGCGCATCTGTTGTTTTACAGTATTGACATGTTCGTGATGAATCTGCATAGGTTCTATCACTCCAACCACCCGTAATTCTTCTACAGTGCTAACACCGTCCGATCTACCTATATCCACACCGTTTTGTCCCATATTTAGTCGGATTACCTGGTCTATCGGATTAATCGAGGGAAATAAAACCTCTGCCGTGTATTGATCGATTACTGCAACCCTGGCCCGATCCCGGATATCACTTGCAGAAATCAGCCTTCCGGAAAGCAATTTAACCTCTACGGGTATGAAATTGTCATTATCATCTATCACCGGAATAAAACTGCTGCTGGGGTACATCCCCACTACTGTAGCATTAAGATTAAAAAAGGTTCCATCTTCAAATCTTATGGAGCAAAGATTGCGTCTGGATCTGAGTTCTGAAACCGCAGTTAGTTCTGTGCCGGCAATTCTTTTTATGTCCCGGGCAATATCAGATGAAGTGGAATCTATTTCTATCACTACCGATTTATCTACTCGGAGCGAAGCAATTCGCATTATTCCTCTGTAGTATGATGTGGACAAAATCATGCCAAGGCTGAACAGCAATACCGAAATAAAAATCCCGGCCGCAGTCAATGCCATGCGCACAGGATTTGCCGCTGCCAGCTTAATTAAACTACCAAGATAATACTTTATTTTTCTATTTCTCAACCTGAATCAACCTACCATCATTCAACAAATATACTTTGGCATTATTATAATTCAGTTGCCTGTCATGGGTGACAATCAATACCGCCGCTCCATTCTCCGCTGCTCTGGAAAGTGCAGCTGCCACTATATTTGAATTAACTTCATCAAGATTACCTGTGGGCTCATCGGCAATAATCAATTTAGGATGCTTAATCATCGCCCTTGCAATAGCAACCCTTTGTTTTTCACCTCCGGAAAGCAGTGCTGCTTTTTTTCCCAACAAACTATCGATTCCAAGTTCGGAACTTATCTGATTCAGCTCGCTCATCACCTGCTTTGACAGAGGTTTTCCATTATAAACAAAAGGCATCAGGATATTGTCCCTTACTGATAACGGCTCAATTAAACAATAGGATTGAAATACAAAGCCTATATCACGGGCTCGAAGGGTGCTGTATGTATTGAGCCTTCTGGCACTAATTTTATTGTTGTCAAAGAAATAGCTTCCCTCGTTTATGCTGTCCAAAAGCCCCACCACATTTAAGAAGGTACTCTTTCCACATCCGGATTCCCCATATATTACAGCAATTTCTCCGGTGCCCAAGGAAAAATCTATCCCATCCAGGATATTTTTCTTTCCGTCATAGCTTTTTTTTATGCTACTCATCCGTATAAGAGGATCATTCATCGATGAGTCCCTCAATGCTCGGCTGTATATCGCCTACGGATTCGATAGTAAGTATTTCATCTGGTTCTACACCTGATATTATTTCGATATATTCAAACAGATAACCATCGCTTTCGACAGTAAAGGTATCCCCCACCACCAAAGGACGCTTCTGGAGAGTGCCTTCCTCATTGTATGCGAGGCAATACGCAGACCCATCAAAATCAAACAGTACAGCATAGGATCTCAGATACATTCCCATTTCCTTGCTTCCGACTACAAATTCCAGTTTTAGTTCTTGCCCGGGTAAAAGATGTTGAGACTCCGGTATTGAAACCAGAATTTCCACCCTTCCATCCTCAATTATATAACTGATATATTCAATCTTGCTTTCAATCTTTTTGCTTCCATAGATGATCCGAACAGGAGTATCATAACTAATCTGCTCAATTTTAGCTTCTTCAACAGTAGTACGAATACAAAGAGCATCATAGTCCAGCAGTTCAAGTGTCAGCACTTCATTTGTTTCATCGACTCGATAACCAATCAGCCGGCCATTAAATGGTGCTTGAATTGGTTTCCGGCCAATCTCGGCTATTTTATCCCCCTGGGAAAAAACTGCGCCTTTATTTACACTCACGGAGCTATCCCCAACCTTTGCGTTGTCTAAACTGATTGTTTTGCGATAGTTTTCGTAATGATTGGATTCTACCTTGCCTGGCACGGTATATGTATAATCGATACGGCCTGAACAAACGCTCATGGATACACGCTGTGAATTGGGTATTGTTCCGCTCTGTTTATCATCCTTCTTTACGAAAAGATCGGGGTTACTTAAGAAAACAACCCCGAATACCAACACAAGAAAAATCAGCAACAGCAACAAGGTATTGATACTACTTCTCTTCATTCCTTTTTTCCCATTTTTTCCATGGCATAGTCTATGATTGCCTCCACCGCATCATCATACCAGTGGGACATGATATTAATAGGGGCGGCCACATACTCAAACTGCATGCCGCTCTTCACTTCTGTGTATTTCATTGAAAATGTTACGGTCAGCTGATCTGCATTCGTCCATGCGGATGCATCGGCAGATTCCGCATCAAAGACAACAGAAAAGGATTGTCCCCTGTCAATACTGACCGGGCTTCCATCTTTTAATTCTTTCACACCAGTCAACTGACCTGTAGCATCCACAACACCTATTTGAATATTGCTAAGTTTTACCGACTGATTAAAAGATACCGACTCTATCAGCACATCTTCCTCAGTGCAAAAATCCCATCTGCGCCGCGCTGTCATAAAACTATTTATGGAGTCACCCATCGGAAGCGACTGGGCATTCACAACACCTGCTGCCGCGCCCAAATCCTCAAACATGAAATGCAAGGGGTTCGGGAAAGCATATTCCGCCTCTTGGTCATTTATCTTCAATGTCATGGAATCTATGAATACTTCGTACTTATTTTCGGAAAACATATCCGCAAGCAGTTCAAACTCAAGCACATGGCACCGATGCCCGCGTTTCCGGATTTCCAAAGCGGATGACCCCTTCACAAAGCCTTTAAAATTCACTTCACATTGATCAAGATTTTTCCCCTTTACGGCGCTGATTTCGACTTTAGGCTCTTCCTCGCCGCCCACCAGATATATGTCGAAATACGCCCTCTTTTGTGAAATGGACAAGCGCTGTTCACAGCACTTGTACAAATCAGAACATAAATAATACTGATCCACATTTTTACTCCCGCAGGCGCACAAGAGAATACTGCTTAGGGATAGTATCAACACAGCAGCAATCGTCTTCATTTTTATCTCCAAAATACCATAAATCCATTGGCTATAATTGACCGTAGAAATAACTGATACTTATTATCAAGACCATGTGTAATCAATCTTTGACCCATGTACCTGCATTTCCCGTACGACTATACAGAACTCTACAGTAAGCATCTCTATTTAATATCGCGGCAAAATAGCGAACAATCTGTCCATCTGTCGACTGGAACTTGAGTAAATCATAATCCTGTAACAGCGATATCCTGTATCTCCCGGCAGGGTCAGTGCGATCAAGAACTCTCGTCATTGTTGACGATGGTGCAAAAGATCTTCCTTTCAAACCCCAATTATTGTACCCAATTTCTCCAGCAACTGTAACAAGGCCCGGAATAGTACCACTTACTCCAGCACTCAAACTGAATTGCTGGGCTGATTCCTTGTAAACTGTCACAGTCATTGTCGCAGCCAATGTTTCTGTTTTCCCTGCTGCATGCTCAAAGATAACAGAGAAGTCACCCTGTCTCCTGAAAAAAGTTTGCGCAGATCTGTAAATGTCGAATTTCCTTCCAGGGAATTCGTAAACATTTCGCCCCCGCCACTTTAGGATATAGGCTATTCCATGAATATCCTCATTGTTGATAATATCATCTGCAGAAACTATGCCTACGGTCATGACACAAACCAATAGCATTACAATTGCCCGTTTGATAAATCCCTTTTTCCTCATTGTTTCCATTCATCCTTCCTCATCAGTTATTGTTCTAAAGGTAAACCCCAGAACTGCATACGAATATGTCTACACAGTCCTTCAACGGAATTGTACTCGTATTTTATTCATCATACCATGCCGTAATTGGAAAATTTGTTTTCCAACCACGGCATGGTCAAAGGGTTCTGTTTGCGCTACAGTTTAAAAAAAGGAGGACAACTCACATGAAAAAAATATACTGTATCATTCTAATTCTTGCTCTCTCTCTGACTTCTCTGACAGGCATATCCAGAGATTATTCTGGTTCCGCCCCTGTACAGCCCTTGTGTGATCAACCAGAAGGAGAAGCAGATCAGTAATTTAGTCCCGGGAAATTGTTTCGAATAAAATTCTCGGCAAATTGGACGGCTGAATGATTCTCTATGGCTCTTGCCATGTATAAGGCTTGTTTCGCTAAAACTTCGGCCTGTTCTCTGTCCCCGGGTTCCCCTCTTTTAACAAGAGACCATGCACAATTATAGAGTATTTGTGACAAATACATACACCGCCCGGTTTCCCGGGCTATTCTGATACCCAGATTACAGATTTCTATGCATTCCGTATATCGTCCTGCCAGCCCCAGGCACTTGGACAGATTATAAAGAACCATGAGTTGGGTCCGTAGCACCTCCTCCATATTAAACATGGATTTCTCGTAATACGATTTCAAGTGAAAGAAAATGGCGATAGCCCTGTCATATTCCTGCATTCGCATAAAGCGGTTGGCAATTCCATTCAATAAGATGATTTCTTCGTAAGAAATCAATTTGGGCAGGCTTTTTTCTCGATAGTGAGGACAAGTAAGTTTGAGGGCTTCTTCCAGTAATTCTATCTCTTCCTGACTTTGGCGTACACCGGGATTTGTGATCACACTGTATAGTACAATAAACTGCCGGTCTGTTCGAGAATTTGGATCGCTGTTAACTTCATACTCTGCCAGCAGACAACGCGCCTCCCCCAGGTTCTTTGTCATAATGGCATGCCGGATTCTGAACTTTAAATCATGCAACAACATGGTTTTTTCATCCACAAATTCATACAGAATGGTATCCGAATACCCCAAACGCTGCAGCAGCATTTCATAGTTTTCCTTGGAGGGCATCCTCTCTCCGTTTTCAATCCGGGAAAGCGTAGGAACCGAGCAAATCCCGTCTGCCAAATCTTCCTGTGTCAGGCCCAAAGCTTCTCTTCTGTTTTTTACAATATGTCCAAAACGATAAATGGGCATCCATCTTCTCCTTATGTCTACCGAATTCGGGGAAAATGTACCATAAATCCCTGTGATTTTTCAAGCATTTGTGATATAATGACGGCATTTTCTAAATATATGATGTACACAGTAGATCATTCTGAATCTCATTTCTTTTTCCTACTTGTGATGGCTTTAACCCTTGCGGCCCCTTATTCCGTCACCGTGAAACCCACGGTACTGGGCCAGCCATTCCAGACACTCCCGTCGGAGCGGTAGAAGCGCCGTTCTATCGTGCCGTCTTCCCGGGTAAGATCGATCATAAAAACCTGGCCCTTTTCAATTTCCATAGGGTAATTGTAATAGGGCAGAACATCTCTTGCCAGGGGATGTGCCTTAAAGTCCTCATAGGCATTTTCCAGCCGCCAGAACTCCCTCTGCCGGTAAGGAAGGCCGCTTTTCGATAAATCCTGAACCCCATAGCAGACGGCTTCATATTCCTTTCCGCCCACCTGGATCCGCTCTCTTCGGACCGGTTCAGCCCAGGATTGGGAAAACAAACGCTCCGCATGCAGCTTGTCCCCGTAGCGAAGCGAAAGCTGCTCAGCCAGGGAAGAGATTCTTTGGTTTTCGTTTTCCAAATCCACATGAGCACCGCCATAGATTCCCATCACCGCAGCACCGGCAAGCTTTTCATATTCCCGGATAAAGTTTCTTGCCATGCAGTTTTCCCGGTAAACCGATGCATAATCCATCCCATACTCCCGGTCTGCGGCCCTTTTTTCATAATAGACTTTCCCCTGGGCCATGATTTCCTGGGCAACTGTATAGGCTTCCGAGTTTTTCCGGCCCGCCGCCTCAAGTTCTGCCAGATATCGCTCTCCCATGCTCCAGTAGAAATGTCCTACATCCGTTCCGTGAAAAACGGTTTCCGGGTATTTTTCTTTAATGGAATTAAAGAATTTCAGTACATTGGGGCTATGGGCCTGGGTTCCCTCCATCTCATCATATAACTTGTGTAAGATATCATCGGAATCCGCCCGCATCCATTGATTGAGATAATCCGCCGCATAACAGGGATACTCCATGAATAAATCCCGTGCGCCCTCTGCATAAAACGCGCCCCAAAGGGCCAGTTCCTTTTCCAGGCACGCATCGTCCGCATGCATCTCGCCATAAAGATAAATGTGCCCCTGCTGCAGCTGAATCGTAACAGAAGGGCTTGTGGTTTCCGCCCCGGAGGCGGTTTCCGGCGGGTTGGTCAGGGCGCAGCCGGCCGCAAGCAGAGAAACGGCTGCCATGGCGGCCACCAGCCATGCTTTGGGCTTTTTGTACTGTAGGGCGGCTTTTACCCGCTCTTTGATTCCCACTTCTCCGAAAGCCAGGGGACAGGCGCCCACCCAGCCCTTGGGGGTGCTTAAGGAAAGAAGGGCGTCGGAATAGGATCTGCGGTATGCCTGGGACCGGCCTCTGACAGCCCGTTCATCGCAGGCTTTTTCCATATCCCGGCCCAGCAGAATATAGCTTGCCCACAGCAGCGGATTAAACCAGTGCAGGCTAAGCAGCAGAAAGCCAAGCAGCTTCCAGAGCGGGTCTTTCCGGGCAATATGAGCCTGTTCGTGGGCCAGTACGCAGGCCGCTGCTTCCTCGGACAAATCAGAGGGCATATAAATGCGAGGCCGAATCAAGCCGAATACAAAGGGCGTGCCCGGTTCATCGCAAAGATAAATGTTTTTAGCCTGCCGCACGGAGAGCCGGGACTTTTTCCAGACCTTGAAATAACTTTCGGCCATATAGAGCAGCATCAGCAGAACGCCGCCCGCCCAGATATAGGAAAGAGCAGGCAATATTCCGGCTTCCGAGGCTTGGGGATTTGCCAGGTGCTCCTTTGCTTCTGCCTGCTTTTCCGCTGCCGAAAGGACCGGGCCGGCACCTTCTGTCCTGATGGCATCTGCCTCTTCCTTCAGAGCCGCCGCAAGGCCGGAATCCACCCCCTCCGAGGGAGCATCTGATTTAATATGAAGATGCATCACATCGCTAATGGCGCTGCCGCTGCTGACCGAGGGTGGAAGCAGCGACACCGGGCTGGCGGGAAGTTGCCAGACCAAAAGGCGGACAGCCAGTATAAGCCATAGGGCGCAAACCATGCTGCGGGGCGCTTTCCGGAAAAGCAGCCGGATCCCCATCACCAGAAGCGCCACCAGGGAAGCAGAAAGAGTGATCTTCAGCATTTGTAAAAACAGTGTCTGCAGATTCATTTTGTCCCTCCTCCTGAGGCGGATCCGCTTTGCCCCGCAGGCAAGGGATCTTCCTCCACGCAAGCATCAATTAGCTGGCGGATCTCTTCCGCCTCCTTCTGGTTCAGCTTCTTCCCGGCTGTAAAGGCGGCAATAAAAGCGGGCAGCGAGCCCTGGAAGGTATCCTGCACAAAGGTTTCACTCTGCTGCATCTTGAATTCTTCCCGAGTCAAGAGAGTATATACCATTCCTTTATCAACCCGGAACAGGCCTTTATCACAAAGCCGATGCAGCACTGTATAAGTGGTAGAGCGGGCCCAATTCAGTTCTTGCTTACAAATCTTAACCAGCTCGCCGGAGCTTATAGGCGCCCGATCCCATACAATCTGGGCAAAAGCGCTTTCCGCTGCCCCTAAGCGGATTTCTGCATGCACAGAACTCATAACGATTTCCTCCTCATAATGCTTACAACTTGTAGACGTCTATCAGCAGTTTACAAGTTGTAGACAGTTTTGTCAAGTGATTTTTGAGGACTACTGACAGGATGCAACTAATACTTTTTTTCAAGCCCCCTGTGATCTGAAGAGGACAATGTTCTGACAATTACAATAAACTGTTTGTCCACCGCCGAATTCGGGGAAAATGTACCATAAATCCCTGTGATTTTTCAAGCATTTGTGATATAATGGCCCCAATCGGGCCAAGGCCCAAAGTACGGAGGTAACACATGTCTATTCCCAAACGTTCGGAGGTCCCGGTGGAGTTTACCTGGGACACCAGTGTCATTTTTGAATCGGAAGCCGCCTGGGAGGAAGCCCTGGCCAAAATCCCCGGCTACGGCCAGCAGCTGGCTTCCTATAAGGGACGGCTGGGGGAGAGCCCTCAGACCCTGCTGGAATTTTTAAAGCTGAATGATGAAGTGAGTTTGCTGGGAAGCCGGGTTTACAGCTACGCCAGCCTTAACAGCGATGTGGATTTGTCCAACAGCCATTTCCAGGCCATGATGGGCAAGGCCCGCAGCGCCCTGGTGGGTCTGTCTCAGGCTTCCGCCTTCCTGTCCCCGGAGGTCATGGCCATTCCGGAGGAGACCCTGGATCGCTTCTACAAAGAGGAAGCGGCCCTGGAGGAATACCGGCGCAGCATTTATCAAATCCGCCGGCGGGCCCAGCACATTTTAAGTCCGGCGGAGGAAGCCCTCCTGGCCGCCAGCCGGGAAATCAGCGGCGCCCCGGACCGCATCGGCTCCACTTTGCGGAACACGGAAATGAAATATCCGGATGCCATAGACAGCCAGGGCAAGCCTCATACTTTAACCGGCGGCACCCTGGTGCCCCTTCTGGAAAGCGAGGACCGGGCCCTGCGGAAGGATGCCTTCGAGAAGTTCTTCGGCAGAGTGGGTGAGTTTAAGAATACCATCGCCGCCACCCTGGAAGGCCAGTTCAAGAGTTTGATTTTCTCCTCCCGGGCCCGGCATTACGAAAGCACCCTGGAAGCCTCTCTGGACCGGACGGAGGTGCCCGTTTCCGTATATCACAAGCTGATTGAAGCAGTCCACGGCAATCTGGACAAGATGTACCGCTATGTGGCCCTGCGGAAGCGGCTTTTAGGCGTGGATGAGCTGCACATGTATGATGTGTACCGCCCCATCATCGCCGGCAGCGACCGGAAGATTCCCTTCGCGGAAGCCAAGGAAACGGTGTTAAAAGCCCTGGCGGTGCTGGGAGAGGATTATGTGGCCCTTCTGAACCGGGCTTTTGACGAGCGCTGGATCGATATTTACGAAAACGAAGGCAAGCGGGGCGGCGCCTATTCTTCCGGCGGAGCCCGGCCTCATCCTTTTATTCTGCTGAACCATCACGATAATCTGAACTCCCAGTTCACCCTGGCCCATGAGCTGGGCCACGCCATGCACAGCTGGTACAGCAAGGAAACCCAGCCCGTGTCCCAGGCAGATTATGTGATTTTCGTGGCGGAGGTGGCTTCCACCTGCAACGAGGTGCTGCTGATGCATTATCTCTTGGAGCACACCACGGACAAGAAGGAGCGGGCCGCCCTCATCAACCATTTCCTGGACAGCTTCAAGGGCAGTGTTTACCGCCAGACCATGTTTGCGGAGTTTGAGCTGATGATGGGCAAGATGGCGGAAGCCGGGGAGACCCTGACGGCGGATGCCCTCTGCGAAAAATACAAGAAGCTGAACGAGCTCTTCTTCGGGCCGGATATGATTTCCGACGATGGCATCGCCCTGGAATGGGCCCGGATCCCGCACTTCTTCTACAATTATTATGTGTTCCAATACTCCACCGGTTTTTCCGCGGCGGTGGCCATTGCCAAGCGGATCTTAAAGGAGGGAGCCCCTGCTGTGGCGGATTACAAGAAATTCCTTTCCAGCGGCGGCAGCAACGATCCGGTAAGTTTGCTTAAAATTGCCGGGGTGGATATGAGCACCCCGCAGCCGGTAAACGAAGCATTGGCCTATTTCGGGGAACTGCTGGACGAAATAGAGACCTTGGTATAAGCAAATCCCAAAAGTGCACCGGGGGGGACAGGTCCCCTGGTGCGCTTTTTCCGCGAGGAGACTTATGAATCAGGAAAAAATCATAAAACGCAACCGCCTTTTCTTCCCTCTCGGCACCATTGGGCGGGATATGATTTATCAGCTTTTTACCAATTTCATTTACACCTATGTGCTCTTTACCCGGAGCCTGACGGACGCCCAGCTGGGGGCCATCGCCGGCATCATGATTGCGGCCCGGGTCTTTGACGCCATCAACGATCCTTTAATGGGCAATATCATAGACCGGACCCGGACCAAATGGGGCAAGTTCAAGCCCTGGCTGGCCATCGGCATTCTCTCCACCTCCCTGGTGGTCTATTTGGCTTTTAATTCCAATTTCGAAGGCTGGAGCTTCATCATCTTCTTCGGAGTGGTCTATTTCCTCTTCAGCATCACCTTTACCATGCACGATATCTCCTACTGGGGCATGATTCCTTCTCTGGGCTCCGATGCGGGCGAGCGGGACATCCTCACCTCCCGGGCCAATCTCTGCGCCGGCCTGGGGGCCACCCTGGCAGGGATGCTGATTCCCATGTTCACCATCGGTGCCTCCGCCATCGGCGGCAACGCCCGCACGGCCTACGGCATCATTGCCCTGATATTCTGTCTGCTGGCCCCCCTCTTCCTGGGCATCACCATTTTCGGTGTGAAGGAAAAACGGGATTACGAAAAAGCGCCGGCGCCGCCGGTGAGTTTCAAAAAGATTATCCGGACCATCAGCGGGAATGACCAGCTCCGCTGGATTACCCTCATTATCCTGCTCCAGCAGATCGGCAACGGCCTGATCATGGGAGGCATGGGCACCACTTACATTTATTTCGAATTCGGCTATGCCGGCGGTCTGTACAGCATTTTCTCCACCATCGGCGTGCTGGCCACGGCCTTTTTGATGATTTTCTACCCGCTGATTTCCCGGAAGGTCCGGCGCAAGAGCCTGATGCGGCAGATGATTTTAGTGGCCGCGGCGGGCTACGGCCTCATGCTGCTGGCGGGGCTTTTGATCCCTGCCGGAAATATGATCAAGTTCTGGATCATAACGCTGGCCTATATGATAGCCAATCTGGGCCAGTACAGTTTTTATCTGGTCATTATGATTTCCATTTTGAACACCGTGGAGTATAATGAACTGAGAACCGGCCAGCGGGACGACGCTATTATCGCTTCCGTCAGGCCTTTTATGACCAAGCTGGGCAGCGCCCTTACCATCGCCATTACCACCGTCAGCTACATCCTGTTCCGGGTGACGAACTTTACCAACCAGATTTCCGCTCTGGAGCAGCAGGCAAATCTGAACCAGATCACGGATGAAGTGAAGCTGGAGAAGATCGGTGAAGTGTTAAGCGAGGCCAGCAAAACTCAGACCCTGGGCCTGCTTTTGGTGATGACCACCATCTCCTTCCTGTTCATGCTGGTGGCCCATAGGCTGTACCAGAAGCATTACAGGCTGGATGAGGAGGAATACAGGCGGATTTGCCTGGAACTGGAGAAAAAGAACCCGGGGGCCTGAACTAAGCGAGGAGAAAGATGGAGTATTTAGACAAAAAAGGCAAGCAGTTATCAATCATTACTTCTTTTGTGTATCTGGGCATGGTGGCCCTGTGCGCCCTGGGCTTGTGGCTGCACGGGGTAAAAAACATGCCGGGTATGTATGTCCTGAATGTGGGCATCGAAATGTTTGCCATCCTGACGGGCTATATGCTCTTTGTCAGCTGCATCACGGATGTGCAAAAGTCCGGCACGGATCTGAAATGGTTCATTTATCTGCTGAATGTCACCATATACTGGGCTTTTACGGATGCGGGTTCCTGGCTGCTGGACGGCGTGGCCCATCTGCGGGTGCTGAATATCATCGACAATACCATCCTCTTTTTGTGCACCCCCCTTTCCGCTTTTTGTTTCTGGAAATACCTGACGGGCCAGGTGACCATGCACCGGAAATTCGAGCTGTTTCTGGATAAATGGCTGTGGTACATCGTTTTGATTTCCGTAGTCCTGCGAGTGGCCAACCTCTTTAACGGCATGTACTTTTCCGTGGATGCCGCCGGCGTGTATCAGCGGGGGCCCTTATACCCCGTTTCCATGCTTTCTGCCATCCTGACTCTGGCGGCGGTCACCGCCGTGGCCATTGCCGAAAGAAAGCAGCTGCAGACCTACCAGATAGTGGCGGCGGCTCTGTATATCATTGCCCCCTTTGCCACCGCTATCCTGACGGTGCTGATTTACGGCCTTTCCATCGGCAGCTCCGTCATCATGCTGATACTGCTTCTGATGTACTGCGTCCTCAATATCACCCAGGGCAAGGAAAAGGCCGTGGCAGACCGGGATCTGGCGGTGGCCTCCAATATCCAGAAAACCATCCTACCCATGATTTTCCCCTATCTGCCGGAGCGCAAGGAGTTTGACATTTATGCCACCATGACTCCGGCCAAGGAGGTGGGGGGAGACTTCTATGATTTCTTTATGATTGACGATGACCACATTGCCATCGTGATTGCGGATGTGTCCGGCAAGGGCATGCCCGCCGCCCTTTTTATGATGGTGGCCAGAACCCTCATTAAAAACCAGACCCAGGGGGCTTCCTTCAATAAGGATCCGAAGGAGATTCTGGCCCAGGTAAACAACCAGCTTTGCGAGGGCAACGAAATGGAGCTCTTTGTCACGGCCTGGCTGGGCATCATCACCCTCTCCACCGGGCATATGGAATATGCCAGCGCCGGCCATGAATACCCCGCCATCAGCCGGGACGGCAAGAATTTCTTCATCATGAAAGAACGGAATTCGCCGCCGCTGGCCACCCTGGAGGGGCTGAAGTTTCACGGCGGCGAGCTGGAACTGCAGGCCGGAGATGTGGTATTTGTGTACACCGACGGCGTCACGGAGGCCACCAATGCCGAGAACGAGCTCTTCGGCATGGACCGGATGCTGGACGCCCTCAATGTCAATATCAAGGCGGATGTGAAAGAAATCGATACCAATGTGCGGCAAGCCATCGACGCCTTTGTGCAGGACGCCCCGCAATTCGACGACATCACCATGCTCACCTTCCGCTATAACGGAAACGAGTAAAGGGCAGCGGATGTCACCCTCTGACACAAAAAGCGGGCGGCCAATGGCCGCCCCTACGCATAGCTTACGCCACAGCAGTGTTTCGACAATTATACCCCGAAGACGCTGCCGCCTACAAACTCCCGCAGCAGGGAGTTCTGGGGTACCAGGGTGGAGTCGATGGCCAGGAAATAATCCAAAAACTTCAGCAGCCGGTTGGCCTCCACATATTCCGGGGCATCCTCGGGAATGCCGAAGAGCAGATGCTCCGCATAATTCTTGATCACGGAAAACTCATACACCAGCGATGAATTAAACACCACATCCGCGCTTTCCTGATAAGGAATAATATTTTTCTTTTCCCCCCGGCGGACGGAATCCCAGCGGGCGATGGTTTCCTGGGCGGAATAACCCCGGGTCCTGGCATCCCGCACCATGCGGCGCAGCAAACGGCCGTCGGAGGTGGGAATCCGGTTGTGCTCGTCTATATTGGTATTGGTGAGAGCGCTGATATAAACCCGGAATTTATTCTTCTTGGGGATTTTGGCGGAAAGCCGGTCATTGAGGCAGTGGATGCCTTCGATCACCAGGATATCTTCTTCTCCCAGCTTTAAGGTATTGCCCCGATACTCCCGCTTGCCGGTCTTGAAATTATAGGTGGGCATCTTCACCACTTTGCCGTGCAAAAGATCCACCATATCCCGGTTAAAGCCTTCGATATCCACCCCTTCGATGGTCTCGAAATCATACTCCCCGTTTTCATCCCGGGGGGTGTATTTCCGGTCCACAAAATAATTGTCCACTTCAATGGGATGGGGCTTTAAGCCCAGACCCCGCAGCTGCACGGAAAGCCGGTGGGAGAAACTGGTCTTCCCGGAAGAGGAAGGCCCGGCAATCATCACGCATTTCACCTCCGGCCGCGCCGCAATCTGGCTGGCAATCCGGGCGATATCCGCCTCCTGTCTTGCCTCCGCCGTGAGAATCATATCCAGAGCCTCGCCCCGGGAAATCTTCTCATTGATTTCCCCTATGGTGCCGATGCCCATGGACTCGCTCCATTTGGCAAAGCCGTCCAGGGCCTCAAATACCTTGGGCTGGGGATCAAATTTGGCCACCTTTTCCGGACTGGCCTGCAGCGGCAAAAGCAGCACCAGGCCCTTTTCATAGGGCTTTAGATCAAAGTATTTAATGAAGCCTGTGGAAGGCACCATGTAGCCGTAATAATAATCCACATAGCCGTCTATGGTATAAACATTCACCCCGGAATGGCGGCGGAAGCGGAAGAGCTTCTCCCGGTTTTCCATTTTGTGCTCCTTGAAATAGAGCCTTGCCACATCCATGGATACCTTTTTCTTCTCAATGGGGAGATCCTGTTTCACCAGCTTCTTCATGCAGACCTTCACCTGGCTCACCAGCTCTTTGGTGACTTCCACCTGGCCCCTGAGCTCCACATAATAACCGTTGATGACGGAGAACTCCACCCAGACCTTCTCCAGGGCCTCTCCCGCCACCATATGCAGGGCCTTAGAAAGCAGCATCAGGGCGCTGCGCTCATAGGTAAGCATGCCGGCCCGCTCCGCCGTGGTGACGAAGCGCAGGGTCTCGCTGCCTTTCACCTGCTTGTGCAGTTCTTTCAGTTTGTTGTCCGAGCGCACCAGGACGATATCGTGTTCAAATTCCGGCTGCACCAGCCGGGCCGCCTCCGCATAGCTGGTGCCCAGGGGCACCTGGATGCTTTTCTTTTTGTCGTATGTGATTGTAACCATTTTTAAAACTCCAACTCCTCCAGATTCATCAAGGCCAGAATGTACACCTTCAGGGACTCCAGCATTTCTTCAAAGTTCCCCGCCTCATTGGCCCCGTGAATGGGTCCCACGAAATCCGGCCGCTCCCGGCCGATATATTCCGGCCCGAAGCCCACGGCGTTGGGGAAGGAGCGGGCATAGGTGCCGCCGCCGATGGTGAAGGGTTTCTCTTTGGACCCGGTGACCTCCCGGAAAGCTGCCATGCAGGCCGCCAGTTCTTTCTCATTCGGATCTTTATAGAAAGGCGCTTTGCCGTCCTCCAGCTCGATCACCGCCACGCCGGCGGCTTTCTTCTCCAGGATGCCCCGGATCTTCTCCACGCTGGTATTGGTAGGGAAGCGGAAATCCAGGGTCTGCACCATATGATCCTCTTCCGTGAAAATCATACCGCTCACCACTGTCAGAGGGCTGAAAAGGCCGTCGTCCGCCTCCACCCCCAGGAGGGAACCGTCCGGGGCATGGGGCACTTTCACCACAAAGCGCAGATATTCCGCCTCTTTCTCGGAGACCAGATTATTTTCCAGCAGATAATCCTCCAGGAGACCGATGGCGCTGACCGTCCCCTCCGGATGGGCCGCATGGCCCCCGATTCCGTGAGCCGTAATATGCCAGACGCCGGGCCGCTCCTCTTCCACTTCCATGCCTTCCCGGCCGGGAGCATGGGCCGCCTGGACCCAGACTTCCGCCTTGTCCGGCACGGCGTTGTAGGCGGCGCCGCCTTTGATATCAATGATTTTCTCCATCTTGCACAGGGAACGCATTTTCCCGTGGACAATGCCCTTTTCCCCGTTGATAAGCGGGAACTCCGCATCCGGGCTGAAACAGAACAGGGGAGGCTGCTCCACCTTATTGTAATGCTTCACATCCTCCATGCCGCTTTCTTCATTGGCCCCCAGAATGGCCCGCACCGGGTAGCGCAGCGCGCCGCCCTGCTCCTTCAGGAACTTTAAGGCATAAAGGGTAATCACCGCCGGCCCCTTGTCATCCACAATGCCCCGGCCGATGAGATAGCCTTCCCGTTCCGTTAAGGTCCAGGGATCCGAATTCCATCCCTCGCCCACCGGCACCACATCCACATGGCAGATGGTGGCCAGGTAGGGGGCATTCTTCTCCCCGATATAGGCATAGCCGATCTTATGATCCAGGTCCTCCGTCTCCAGATCCAGCTCCCGGGCAATGGTGAGAGCCATATCCAGGGCTTTCCGGGGGCCGGGTCCGAAGGGGGCATCCTCCTCAGGGGCGCTTTCCACGCTGGGCACCCCTACCAGCCGGGTCATATCCCATAATATCCGCTCACGATTCTCCTCAATAAAAGCATCGATTTGTTTGCTCAAAGTTTCGTTCATTTTCGTTTCCTTTCCGGCATCTTTGCCTTTCATTCCGCAGTAAAGCCATCATATCATTGCCGCCGGGAAAAAACAAGGGGCATAAGGGGGGTGACGCCCCGTCCCTTGCCACCTCTCTCACTTTTTTCTTGCGTCCGCCCCGGATAAATGCTATACTCTCCTGCGTACGGCTTTGCCGTCTCAAAGAAGGAGGATCAAGCTTATGCATTCCCTGTATTTCCTTCCCGCCATCAGCGTCTGGGGCGTTATGGGTATCATTCTGGCAGTCATGGCAGCCGCCATGGTGGCCCTGTATTTCTGGGGCCGGAAAATGCAAAAACGCCAGGCGGATGCGGAAACCCAGATTCAGAATATGAAGCAGGTGGTTTCCATCCTGGTCATTGACAAAAAGAAACTGAAACCGGCGGAGTCCGGCCTGCCGGAGGCGGCCCTGTCTCAGCTGCCCTGGTATGCCAAGCGGACCAAAATGCCTATCATTAAAGCCAAAATCGGCCCCCAGATTATGTCCCTGATGGCGGATCAGAAGGTCTTTGATGTGATTCCCGTGAAGAAGGAATGCAAGGTGGCCTTAAGCGGCATTTATATTTCGGAGATCAAATCCGTCCGGGGGGGCAAGGTGCCGGAGCCGGAACCCAAGAAGAGCCTGCTGAAGCGGCTGCTGAAGAAATAAATCACAGGGCGGCCATTGGCCGCCCGCTTCATAGGGTGACATCCATGCTCTCACTGCAAATAACCCATCTGGACTCCCTTTCCTCCGCCTCCTTCCGGGAACGCCTGGAGGCTCTCCCCTGGCCCGAAAAGCGGCAGCGCATTCTCCGCTACCGGCAGGAGAAAGACCGGCAGCTGGCCCTTCTGGCCTGGTCCCTGGCAGCGGCCATGCTGCGGGAGGCCGGGGCGGAAGATCTGACCCTCACCTATACCTCTCAGGGCAAGCCCTTCCTGCAGCAACATCCCGATATCCATTTCAACCTTTCCCATGGCGGAGAGATGGCGGTCTGCGCCGTTTCCGACCGGCCCGTTGGGGCCGATATAGAGCCTCTGCTGCCTTATGATGCGGAGATGGCTGCCTTTGCCTTTTCTCCGGAAGAACGGGCCTGGCTGGCGGAGCAGGGGGATACTTCCCTGGCCTTCACCCGCCTCTGGGTGAAGAAGGAAAGCTACCTAAAATGCCTGGGCAGCGGCCTCTCCTATCCTTTGCAGGAACTGACCCTCATTCCCGGCGCCATCCGCCAGCAGCATTGCCATTTCATAGAAAAACAGATCCGGAACCACCGGATCTGTGTGTGCCAGAGTGAATAGAGCTCTCTGAGCCGGATTCAGCTGTGATGGGCTATGATGCTATTTCAAGCATGTCATGGATATAGGTCCGCAATCCATCCTCCGTATCTATTCCGTATTTTTGGTTTATCAGGATATAATACTTCATAATCCTCTCTTTCGGCAAAAGTTCATTGGAAGGAATGCTGTCACCATATCCCTTCCTCGCCTCCATCCACGGAGCCTCATTGTGCGTAATCTTCTCCAATACCTTTCCGCCATACATCCCGAATGTATTCACCACAAGGTCAATCACCCGTTTCTCCTCATCTGTCAGGGCATCCGCCGCTCCCTCCAGAAGTGCAAACCGCGCGTCGTCGATTGGATTATATTTGAAATCCCGGAACAGTTCATATACTTCCGGATAAACCGGGCCGTGTACCCATGCCCTGCAATCCTCTTCAAAAATCGGTCTTCCATATAATGCGGAATACACGCCCTGGATAAAATAAAGCAGCTTCTGAAGCATGAGAGGCGTCACCTCTTCCAACTTCTCAAAGATATATGCGATTACCCGGAGCATCTTATCTGATACGGAAAACAGTCTCTCTATACTTTCTGCTGCAGTAAAAGCCTTCCTGTATGCCGCATCCGTCAGCTTCTCACGGTTCTCCATGAGCTTCTGCTTCATGTATGCCGGAGATGAAAGCGCCACCTTAATGATATCCGAATACTCTTTAGAAGGCACCTGTCCTTCCAGATATCTCGGTATCGTCACCTCGCCGAACCCAAGCGCCAGGGACAGCGGCCCCTTTCCGATCTTATAAATCTTCATCAGCCTTTCGATATCATCAATCGATACAAGCCCTTCCGCCGCCCTGTACTGCTCGTCGATTTCCTGAACATTTTTATCCATAAGACCCGGAATGCTCATTTCCTCTCCGCACTCCGAGCAGACAGCCACAGTGATTGCAAAGGCAAATTCCTTATCCCTTATATTCTTTACGATGTCCTTCTTCTGCAAAAGATACTCGGTCTCTTTCCTGCACTCTATGCAAAAATCTCTTCTTCCCTTCTCTGTCATAATGATCTCCTCCGGTTTGCCTCCCAATTATCTGAAACAGTATATAAGCGGATACTTCTGCTCATGGAACGAAATTACGATCACAAAACAGTTCTCCAGCTTGTTAAACTTGATATACAGAGATACCGTTTTTTCTTCTGTCCCGTTCCTCTCCAAAAGAGTCACATCTTTTCCGAACACATACAGTTTTTCATGTTCATATCCCGAATGCTCATTCTGCAGGATTTCCGAAAAATCCATTACAGTAAGGTTCAATATGATTTCTTTGGCCTTCGCCTCGTCAATTACATAATCCAGAAACAGATTGATGTTATCCTGCCGTCTGGCATTCCGGTCAATCCGGTAATTGTCCATTTCAACAGCATCCTTCACCTCTGAAAGATACTGCTCTATGTCTTTCTGATCTATGTTCAATACTTCATCCTCCGCAGAGTATATGATGTGTTTTTTTGTTTTTCCCATCATCAGTATACCCTCGTGATTGCTTTTTGTCAATATCCTATCAAAAAAAGCAGCAGGAATGATTCCTGCCGCCATGTGGCACCATATTGGTGAACTCCACTACGGTTTCGAACCTACAGACTCTCCCCTGCAAGTCCCCCCTACTTCTTCAGCCGGAAGGTTTTCGGGGCCAGGCGGTAGGTCAGGATCAGCGCAGCGGCGATATAGACCGCCGTAAAAGCGCAAACCAGGATGCCGAAGAGCATGCTGCTTTCCCTCAGTCCCTTAATAACCACACAGAAATAACAAATCATATAGGTCAGGGTGGTGGCGATTTTATAGGCCACGCCTTTTTGCGCCAGTCCCAGGGTATAGGGCTGCAGCAGATAATACAGCACCAGATAATGGACGGAGAAAAAGACGGAAAGGGCCAGAATCGTCACAAATATCACCACATATTCCCGGGGATTCCCGGTCCCGCCGCAGATATAAAGCACCCCGGGCAGGGCCAGCGCCAGCACCAGGGAGGGGATCAGATTGATGCCGATGACGGTCCCCAGCCGCCGGGTAAACAGCCCCAGAATCACCTCCGGCCTGCGGTAAAAACTGTAATTCATCATACTGCTATCGCAATTAAAGAAGAAAATCCGGGTCATGGTCTCCCCCCGGTTCAGCAAATATGTCACAAAAGCAAAGACAGGCAGCGACTGGGGCAAATTGGTCCGGACCGTGGCCGCCAGATCCTTGTTCAAATAGCAAAGGACAGCGGCAATCACGGCCGCAATCCCCAGGATTACAGCAAGCCTAATGGCCGTCCGGCTCAGCAGCTTCCGATGCCGTTTCACAAAGAGCCCATGGAAAAAGGCGCAGCCCCTCCGCTTGTCGGTCAGAACCGCATCCTCCTCCAGACTTATTTTTTTCAGATACTGCTCCTTCACGGCGGAATTGAGGGTCTCCTCCACATTCCTGCCTCCCTCTATCAAAGGGCCGGCCCCCAAATGCTTCAGCACGGCCCGGTATTCCCGGGGAGCGTGGCGGAGAATCACCCCCAGGCCGAGTAGCCCCGTAAGGATGAAAAACAAACAGATCCCCACCGCCGCCGGCCGGGGCAGGCCATAACCCAAAAACAGGGGGCCGTAAGCCGCCGCAAACAGGAAAATCAGACAAAAGCCGAAGGACTTTTCATACCCGTCATTGTCCCGGGCGCTGAAAAGCTTCCCTGTTTTTCTGAAAAACAAGAGTTGCAATGCCGCCGCCGTCAGCTTGGCGCCTATCACAAAAAGAGCCAAAAGGGGACTCAGCCAAAGGGGAAAGGCCCATTCCGGCCCCCCCAGCTTGCCGATGATCAGCAAAAAGCCGCCGATTACCAGCAAAAAGCCCAAGAAGGCTTTGAATAATTGATAAAAATAATGGGACAGGGCGTATTTCTTCCCCTCCATCCGCAGCAGAAACACCGTGTAAAACATCTCTTCCGATGGCGCCGGCAGGTAATCATTGGTCAGCGCCCCCATAAGGGTCAGGCACAGGAATATATGCAGAACAATGCCTTCATGGGAGGCGGCGCTCCCCAGAGTTTCTTTCAGAAACAGACAGGGAAGCAGCACCATCACATAGAGATACACCAGCTTCCCCAGCACAATGCCCAGCACTTCTTTCAAAACGGATAATACCAGGACGACGGTTTTGATCCAGCTTTTGGCATAAATATCCGCCGGCATCAGCCCTCTGATCCAGGATACCCGGGAAAAGCGCCACAGGGTTCTGTTGACCCGGGCGGTGATGCTCAGCTTAAAGGAAAGGCGGAAGGCCTCAGTCATTGCTCTGTTCCTCCCTCAGCGCCGCCAGAATGCGGGCCTTATATTCCTCATTGTCCAGCTGTCCCCGGTCGATGAGACTTAAGAGTCCGTTATGCAGAATCACCACTTCATCGCACACATCCAGGGCCAGCTCCAGGATATGGGTTGACAGGATGGTGATATGCCCCGCCTTCCGTTTTTTCAGAACCGTCTTGATTTCGTCCTGGGCCACCACATCCAGGGAGGTTAGCGGCTCGTCCAGCAGCAATACCTTCGGATCCGCCATGAGGTTCAGCAGCATTTGAATCTTGTTTTTCATACCGTGGGAATAATCCCGCAGCAGCTTGTTCCGGTCATCATCTTCAATCAACACGCCTTCCAGATATTCATCCGGCGTCAGGGGCGATTCTATTTTTCCCTGATTGATGTCCAGATAGAACTTCATGAGCTCCCGGGCCGTCAAAAACTCCGGCACCACGGGGGTGGAAAGCACATAGCCCACCTCCTCCGAGGTGAGGGGCCGCTGCCCGCCGGCTTCATCCTCCAGGAGGAAACGGCCTCCCTGCATTTTCAAATCCTCGTTCACGCAATTAAAGAAGGTGGTTTTGCCCGCCCCGTTGCGGCCCAGCAGGGCATAGATTTTTCCTTGTTCAAACGCAAAAGAGGCCCCTTTCAGGACCTCCTGCCGGCCAAAGGCCATCTGTATTTGATCAGCAATCAGCTTCATATTCTCTCTTTTCCTCCCTCGTTAGCGGCGCAGGCCTTCCGCAATCAGGGCATCCAGCAGTTTCGGAATGGGCAGACCGGCAGCCTCCCACAGCTGGGGATACATACTGATGGAGGTAAAACCGGGGAAGGTATTGATCTCGTTGAAAATCACCCGGTTGGTTCCCGTTTCCAGGAAGAAGTCCACCCGGGAAAGGCCGTAGGCCCCCACGGCTTTGAAGATGGTCACCGCATCCCGGCGGATCTCCTCTGCCTTGCCCTCCGGCAGTTCCGGGTCTACCACCGTCTGGGAATCCGGGTTGGAATACTTGGCGTCAAAATCATAAAAATCCGCCGACTCTGCCGCCAGGATCTCTCCCACGCCGCTGGCTTTGGGCCCCTCCGGGGTGGAAAGCACGGCGCATTCCAGTTCCCGGCCGGTAATGTTTTCCTCCGCCATCACCCGGGTGCCGTAGCTGGCCGCCACAATCAGTGCCTCCTTTAAGGACGCCCGGTCCGTAGCCCGGGTGCAGCCCTGGGAAGAGCCCCCGTCCGTAGGTTTCACAAAAATGGGGTAGGAAAACGCCGCTTCCAGTCTATCCAAAGAGGCCTCCATATCCTTCAGATCCCGTTTGTCCAGGCAGATATAGCGGGCCTGTTCCACCCCGGCAGCCTGCACCAGCACCTTGGTGTAAGGCTTATCCATGCCGATGGCGGAAGGCGCCACGCCGCAGCCCACATAAGGAATCTGGGCCAGCTCGAAAAGTCCCTGTATGGTGCCGTCCTCGCCATAGCGACCATGGAGCACCGGGAAGGCCATATCCACCTTTTTCTTTTCCAGGCGGCCGTCGGGATAGCACAGCAGCAGGGCCCTTTCCGTAGCATCCGGCAGCAGCTGCGCCCCTGTTCCCCCCTGTTCCCAGCTGCCGTTGTGGAAAGCTTCCTCGCTATCCACCAGCAGCCAGCGGCCCTTTTTCGTAATCCCCACCAGGATGATTTCATATTTTTCTTTGTCCAGGTGATGATAAATGGTGGCGGCGGAGCGGCAGGAAATATCGTGCTCTTCACTTTGACCGCCGAATATCAGAACTAATTTCAACTTATCCATAAGAGTCTCCTTTAAGGAAATGCCGGCTGTTATTATACCCTCTTTCCTTTATTTAAGCAAGGGTGTATAATAAGGAGTATAGAATCTGCGGGTCATAGGGCTGCAGACCATTTAGCCGGGGCAATCCCCCAGGAGCAATATAGCGATGATTGAAGCAAATAATATCAGCTTTTCATACGGCAAAGGCTCTCTCATCCGGGATATCCAGTTTCAGCTGAATCCGGGAGAGTGTTTGATTTTAACCGGTCCCAACGGCAGCGGCAAATCCACCCTGCTCTCTTTGATCGCCGGGGCCTTAAAGCCCCAGAGCGGCAGCATCCGGATTGAAGGCAAGCTGGCACTGGTGCCCCAGGGAGTCGCTTTATTCGAGGACATGAGCGTGGAGGACAATTTGCTCTTTTTCGCCGGTCTGGGGAAAGCCCGGCTGCCCGAGGCCCTTCCCTTCGGGCTGGAACGCTATCGGAAAAAGCGGATTGCCGACCTCTCCGGCGGCACCCAGAAACGGGTCAGCATTGCCTGTGCCCTGCTGGGGGATCCCGCCAATCTGCTATTGGACGAGCCCTGCGCGGGACTGGACATTGCCTACCGGGAGGAATTGGCAGATCTGATGCTGGAACTGAAACAAGAGGGACGCTGCCTGCTTTATGTAGCCCACGAACCGGCGGAATATGCCCCCTTTTACGACAAACTTCTCTTTTTAGGAGAAGACAGCCCCCGCTTTTTCACGGCGGAGGATCTGGCCGGGGCCACCCCCCATGAAACCATAGACCGCATTACGGAAACTTATCGAAGGCTTTGTGAAGAAAGCCGCAAGGAGGTACGGAATGTTCAAGAATCATAAAAAACTCACTATTGCTCTGATTTGCCTGGGGGTGGTCCTCATAGGCCTGGGCGCCTTTTTGATGACCAGGCTGATGCGTCCTCCCATCAAAAAGGTGGTGGATGCAGGCTGGAACAGCTATTACGCCCTGGAGGATTCTGCTTTTGGGCAATTTGCGCAGAATATCATAAACCACGGCAGCCTCTCCCTCCGGGCGGATGTCAGCCAGATGCAGGATCTGATTTCCTCGCTGCTGCCTCTCCCCCTGAAACTGGAAGCCACCGCTGAAATAAGTTTGTTCAACAACGATGGGAGCCATGCCCTAAAGGCGGAGGCCGCCGTGAAGGGCAAAACCCTGCTGGATGCCCTGGTGCTTTACAACGAGGGGAAGGATCTGGCCCTTTCCAGCGATGCCCTCTTCGGCAAGACCAATTATGGCCTGAGCCTGAAAAACTTCGGCAAAAATCTGGAAAACTCCCCCTTCAATCCGGCTAAGAAAGGCAAATATGCCCTGCCCGAAGATCTTTTCAAGCGGCTAAGGGATCTGCAGTTTGAAGAAGGGGGATTCAAAAAGCTGAAAACCGAAGGCCGGGACAGGCTGAAGGCTCTCTTGTCTCATGCAGGGGAATACTTAAATGACCATGCCAAATTCCGCAGCGGCTCCGCCAATGTCACGGTAGGAAAATCCTTCTCGGCCCAGTCCGTCACCATGGAGTTTGATGAAAAGGTGCTCTGCAGCTTTTTGGAGGAGATGCTCCGCTACGGCCGGGAAGACAAGGAACTGCAGGCCTATCTGCTGAGGCTGCTGGATAAACTGGGCTTTGTGTTTGGCCCGGAATCTCCCGAGGTTCTGCGGGGCAAGCTGAATGATCAATTGAAAAAGTGGGCTGAGCAGATTCCCTCTCTGCGGGAGAAATGGGAAGGCACCCAGTTCAGTGCTCAATTCTTTATCCATCAGAATAATCTGATCCGGATAGAGGCAAAGGCCATCAAGGGAGAAAAGGAAGCCTTTCTCGGCCTGTCCCTGGGGCCGGATCCCAAGGCCTTCGATGTGATTTCTCTGGAATACAGAAACCCGGACCACACGGTTCTGGCCATGGATTATACCGTCTCCTCCCGGAGCGCGGACCTGTACTCCGCCCGGCTGGAAGTCCGCCGGGATGCTGCCGCCACCCACGATCTGAGCCTCAACTGGATGAAAGACTCCGGCAAATTTACGGCGGTGCTGCAAAGGCTGAACCCGGACAAAAGCAGCTGGGGCAGCGCCAGCCTCTCCGCTAATATCAAGCAGAAGGATAAAGTGACGGAGCTGCAGCTGGAAAAACTCAGCATAGTGGAGGGTTCCTCCCTTCAGGATGTTTCCCTGAAGGGGGTTTCCCTGCTTTTCAACGAAGCGGCGCAGTTCCCCGCCCTGGCTAATTTCACAGAAATTACCAGCATGAGCGAAGAACAGATTGAAACGGTTTTCGAGGATGTGCAGGAGACCTTTAAGGGCCTTTTGGGCGGCCTCTTGGGCGGGCTTTTCTCCTCCTTCGGGACTAAGTAAAAAGGAGCAACTGTCTTGAAAGCATTGCTGAAAAGAGACTGGGTTCTTTTTAGGCGCGGGCTCATTCCCGCGCTGATTTTGAGCCTGCTTTTAGGTCTGGCCTCCGGCCTGGCTGCCTATGCCGTGATCCAAAGCGCCAAGGAAAATGCGGCGCCCGTGAAGGTGGCGGTGGTGGACGAAGAAGGGGGCCTCTTAAGCCGCATGGCCGTCAATCTGGTGAGCACCCAAAGCTTTATTGCTTCTTTAATGGACATGCAGCAAACCAAACGGGCAGAGGCCCTAAACGGGCTGAGCAGCGGAAAGTACGGAGCCGTGATTATTCTGCCCAAGGGCTATACGGATCATGTGCGTTTCGGCACCCCGGGGACGGGGCAGATTCTGCTTTCCCGGGCCGCTGCGGCCTCAGCGGATGTGGTGGCGTCCCTGGCCCGCTTCGGAGAACTCCTGCTGGCCGCCGGTCAATACGGCGTTTTTGCGGGAGAAAAGCTGATGCAGGAAAAGGGGGTTAGCCCGGAGTTTTATCAATATTTTCTGGACAAGAGCAACGATCAGCTCTTTGACCAGGCTTTCAGCATTTATGATTACGGGATGAGCCGGGAAACGGCCCCTTACAGCGGCAGCGGCGTCAGCACCGAGGCCTATTATGCCGCCGCCTGGATCAGCTTCTTTCTGCTGCTTTCCGGCCTCTTTTTTGCCTCGCTTTATACCACGGATGTGAAGAAATCCCTGCTGACCCGTTTGTACAGCCTGTCTCTGAGACCCGGACATTTTCTGGCGGGAAAGCTGCTGTACCCTTTCCTATTCCGCCTGCCTGTTTTGGCAGGACTGCTGATTTTGCTGCAAAAATACCTGCCTTTGAAAATCACGCTGCCCAGCCTGCTGTCCGCCTGTCTGGCGCTGTTGATGTCCGTGTGTCTGATCAGCTGTGCCGGCGTGGCCTTAAGCCGGCGGAAGGGATGGCAGGGGCTCTTAATGGGTCTGGTCTCCATCGGCCTTTTCCTTTGCGGCGGACTGATCCCCCGGAGCATGCTGCCGGGCTGGCTGACGGAAATCGGCCGCTTTACCCCCTTTGGGGCTGTGTTGAGCGGCTTAAAACCCCTGTGGGGCGGGGCACTTGACTGGCTCTCCCTTTTGGCAGGGCTGCTGGTAACGGTCCTGGTGCTTCAGGCGGCCCTTAAGCACTTAAAAACCATGCCGCAGAAGGGAGAAGAATGATGAAACTGCTTTTATTCTCTCTGAAAAAAACGTTGCGCACGCCAATTTATTGGATATTCCTGCTGGGGCTTTTGCTGCTGCCGCCGCTTTTCTATCAGGTGGGACGGCAAACGGCGCCGCCCCCTGCCGCCTACTTCCTGGCGGATGCCGCAGACCCGGACGGGGCCTTGCTGGCGGGGCATTTGGCGGATGCCGGCTTCCTCTCCTATCCCTCGGAAGAATCCCTGCGGCGGGATATTTCCTTAGGCCGGCTGGAAGGGGGCGTGGTGATCCCGGCGGATCTGACGGCCCGGCTCTCCCGGGGGGAATATAAGGAATCTCTGTGCTTTATTACCAGTTCCACGGCTTTATTGCCGGATCTTTGGCAAAACCATACGGCGGCCGCCCTGCTGGCGGTGTATTCACCTTATATTTCCGCGGATATTCTGAAAGATGCGGATATCAGCGAAGCGGAAATGAAGGCGGCTTATCAGGAAATGATGACGACAGGCCAGCTGTTTCACTTTGAGATCAGCACCCGGGACGGGATCCTGGTTCCGGATGTGATGCGGAGCCGCCGCTTCTTCCTGGGGGCCATGGGCCTGCTGCTATTTCTGGCTTCTTATTTCTGCATAGCTGCGCCTTTAGGGGAAAGCGTGGAGGAGATGGCGCTTCGCCTGGGCAAGGGACGGGCTTATCGAAGCCTTTATGTCCCGGGAATGCTGCTGCGGGGGCTGGGGCTTTTTCTGGCCGCTGCCGGGGCCTGTCTGATAGCCGGTGAAAACCGCTATATTCTGCCGGTGCTGGGAACGCTGGCCGCTATGCTGCTCTTCCACTTTCTGCTAGGGCTTTTACCCGGCCGGAAATGGAAGGATCTTTTGATTTTCTTCATCGCTCTCTTCAGTCTGGCTTTATCTCCCATGTATGTGGATCTTAGCCTCTTGATTCCTCTGGCCGGCAAGCTCCGTCTGCTTCTCCCTCCTGTCTGGCTCTGGCTCCTGGCCGGCATGCTGTGATTAAACTCCCGGTCCCTGAGCGGTCCCTGAGCTTGTCGAAGGGCTTGTCGAAGGGCGGTCCCTGAGCGGTCCCTGAGCCTGTCGAAGGGCCGGCGAAAGGCCGGGGAAGGACCTGTCGAAGAGCCGGGGAAGGACCTGTCGAATGGACGGGGGCGGGTCATCTTCCGGCCCTTCGACAAGCTCAGGGACCGGAAGTATAAGTAAGCTCAGGGATCGGTATAAAAAAGTTGGGTGATAGGTCCCAGCAACCTATCACCCGGTGAAGATATAATGAAGAAGGAGGGGTGTTGCCCGGTAGTGGCAACAACAATTATGAAAAAACTTACCGTCTGGCTTTATGATACAGGAGAAAAAGAAAAGTTTTATGCGAAGAGCATAAAACTTTCTTGTAAATAATATGAAAAAATTATGAATGGGTAGCGAGCCGCCCGATGTCCTTTAATATGCCTTCCCCCAATACACCAGCTTCTTGGCCGGCTTTCCGCAGCACACGCAGGTCTCGCCGATATGCTCCTGCACAAACGGCATACAGCGGGAAGTGGCAGTGGTATCTTCTTTGATCTTCAGCTCGCAGGCCTGATCCCCGCACCATTCCGCTTTTACAAAACCCGGCTTGTTGGCAATCAGATCACAAAACGCCTCGTAAGTCTTCGCTTCGTAAATATGGCTGTACAGGAACTCTCTGGCCCGTTCCAGCATATCTGCCTGCTCCTGCTCCAGGGCGGCTTTCACCGCCTCTGCCAGCTGGTCCAGGGCCACCACCTGCTTTTCACGGTTATCCCGGCGGACGATCACCGCCTGGCCCGCCTCTATATCCTTGGGGCCGATTTCCACCCGAAGGGGAATGCCCCGCATTTCCTGCTCGCTGAACTTCCAGCCCGGATTCTTATCCGTTTCATCCACCTTCACCCGAAGGCCGGCCGCCGCCAGCTGTTCCTTCAGCTCCGAGGCCTTCTCCAGTACCCCTTCTTTATGCTGGGCAATGGGAATGATCATCACCTGGGTGGGGGCGATGCGAGGGGGCAGCACCAGGCCGGAATCGTCTCCGTGAACCATAATCAAAGCCCCGATGATGCGGGTGCTCATGCCCCAGGAAGTCTGGTGCACATATTGCAGTTTGTTTTCCTTATCCGAGAACTGAATGCCGAAAGCCTGGGCAAAGCCGTCCCCGAAGTTGTGGCTGGTGCCGGACTGCAGAGCCTTGCCATCGTGCATCATGGCTTCGATGGTGTAGGTGGAGTTGGCCCCGGCAAATTTTTCCTTATCGGTCTTTTGCCCCTTAATGACGGGGATGGCCAGGATTTCCTCGCAGAAATCCGCATAAACATTCAGCATCTGCACCGTGCGAGCCTCCGCCTCTTCCTCCGTGGCATGGGCGGTGTGCCCCTCCTGCCACCAGAACTCCGTGGTTCTGAGGAAGGGACGGGTGGTTTTCTCCCAGCGGACCACGCTGCACCACTGGTTATAGCATTTGGGCAGATCCCGGTAGGATTCGATGATATTCTTATACAGTTCGCAGAACAGAGTCTCAGAGGTGGGCCGCACGCAAAGCCGCTCCGGCAGCACCTCGCCGCCCCCCATGGTTACCCAGGCCACCTCCGGCGCAAAGCCTTCCACATGGTCCTTCTCCTTCTGCAGCAGGCTCTCCGGGATAAACATAGGCATGGCAACATTTTCCACGCCGGTGGCCTTAAAGCGGGCGTCCAGTTCGTGCATGATATTTTCCCAGATAGCATAGCCGGCGGGCTTTAAGATGGTGCAGCCCTTAATGGTGGAATAGGCCACCAGTTCCGCTTTTACCACCACATCCGTGTACCACTGGGCAAAATCCTCCTCCCGGGAGGTAATGGCTTCTACTAATTTCTTCTTGTCTGCCATGATTCATCTCCTTTTATGGTTGAGGGCGACCAATGGCCGCCCTGACAAAACTTCCTGAACCGCTGCTAACTTACGGCGCAGCCGTGGTGGTCTCCGGTGCCGCCGTGGTGGTCTCCACATCATTGGCGGTAGTTTCCGGAGCCGCCGTGGTTTCCGGGGCCGCCGTAGTGGTTTCCGCCACTGCCGTGGTGGTGGCAAATACCTTGGCGATGTCTTCTACCACCAGGTTTTCCCTGTCATACTGCGGGGCCGCATCCGCATTGCGCCTAATGGCATTATAAACCGTGATGCCTAACGCTGCCACGATCGCCAGGGCAAGAACCGCTGCCACAATCTTCCCGATTAGTGCATTCCGCTTCTGCTGGCGTTTTTCCTTTTCGATTTCTTCTTTGCGGTTCTTTTTAAACTCTTTATATTGATCTACTTTCTTCTGGCTCATGACGCCCTCCTATTGCTGCATTTTACAAGCGCTTTGCTATTCTACCCGATACGAAGGGAAAAATCAAGGGTTTTGCCCGGATTTTCCTTTCTTCCGCGCTTCCAGCTCCCGGGCCATG
>CADBFP010000024.1 GCA_902793995.1 uncultured Lachnospiraceae bacterium
ATCCACAGCATCATGCATAGCATAGCCTAACCTGTAGAAAAGGTAAAGATAAGGCTACGCACCTATAATACAAGGGGCGATGGCCCCCTAAAGGACTAGACGCTGCGCGCCGTCGCAGGCCACCTTCTCATGCACCTTCGGTGCAATTCACCTTGTTATTAATCGCCCTAAAGGTAAAGGCGGCTGCCCTTCGACAGGCTCAGGGACCGGAGCCGCCTACGGATCCTCCTCCGTCCTCTCACTGATAATATACCGGGGTCTTCCCTTGGTCTCCATGTAAATCTTCCCGATGTATTCCCCGATGATTCCCAGGGACAGCATCTGAATCCCGGTGGCGAAACACACAATGGCCGCCAAGGAGGCCCAGCCCGCCACCGTATGGCCGGTGAAATGGGAAATCAAAATCCAAATCAGCCCGATTAAACTCAGCAGAGACACCACAAAGCCCAAGCCGGTAATCAAACGGATGGGCCGGATAGACAAACTGGTGATGCCGTCCACCGCCAGGCCCAGCATCTTTTTCAGGGGATAATGGCTCTCTCCCGCCAGCCGCTCTTCCCGCTTGTAATACACGCTGGTGGAAGGAAAACCCACCAGCGGGAACATGCCCCGAAGGTAAATATTCACTTCCTTAAAATCCGCAAAGGACTGCAGCACCCGGGCGGACACCAGACGGTAATCCGCGTGATTATACACGCTCTCCACCCCCATGCGGTTCATGAGTTTGTAAAAGCGAGTGGCGGTAAAGCGCTTGAAAAAGCTGTCCGTATCCCGGTTATTCCGCACGCCATAAACAATCTCGGAACCCGCCATATAGGCCTCCACCATCTCCTCCATGGCATTTATATCATCCTGGCCGTCGCAATCAATGGAGATGGTGATATCGCACCGGTCCTTGGCCTCCATAAGCCCCGCCAGCACCGCATTTTGATGCCCCCGGTTCCGGCTCTGCCGAATGCCCTGATAATGGGGCTCCTCCGCCGCCAACTGCTTGATAATCTCCCAGGTGCTGTCTTTGGAGCCATCATCCACGAAAAGGATGCGGCTATCGCCGCTGATTTTCCCCGCTGCCGCCAGATCCGTCAGTTTAGTTAAAAACAGCGGCGCCGTGAGGGGCAGCACCTTTTCTTCGTTGTAGCAGGGGATGATGATAAATAAACGGGGGATGATACCACGAGACATGGAAAGCTCCTTCCGATGAGACAAAAAGCGGGCGCATGAAGGCATGCGCCCCTACGGGGAAAGTGGTTGACTTCTTCGTAGGGGCCGATGCCCTCATCGGCCCGCATGGGTCAGGTCTTACTTCTTGCTCAGATACTCGTCAATGGCGGCGGCGGCCACTTTGCCGGCCCCCATGGCGGAAATTACCGTAGCGGCGCCGGTCACCGCATCCCCGCCGGCGTACACGCCTTCCCGGGAGGTGAGACCGTCTTCATTCACCACAATGCCGCCGTGGCGGTTTACTTCCAGCCCCTTGGTGGTATCCTTGATCAGGGGGTTGGGGGATGTGCCGATGGCGATAACCACCGTATCCGCTTCCAGCTCGTATTCGGAACCGGGAATCTCGATGGGACGGCGGCGGCCCTTTTCATCCGGCTCGCCCAGTTCCATCTTGATCACCCGCATACCGGTGACAAAGCCGTTCTTCTCGTCGCGGGGATTTTCGGGGTTGTTGTAGCCCAGGATCTCCACCGGATTCTGCAGCAGACGGAAGACAATGCCTTCCTCCTCCGCATGCTCCACTTCTTCCCGGCGGGCAGGCAGCTCTTCCATGGAGCGGCGGTACACGATGGAAACCTCTTCCGCCCCCAGACGCAGGGCCGTACGGGCCGCGTCCATGGCCACATTGCCGCCGCCAACCACAATCACCTTGCCGCCCTTCATAATAGGGGTGCGGGGATCCTCTTCATAGGACTTCATCAGGTTGCTGCGGGTTAAGAACTCATTGGCGGAGTAAACGCCCTTGAAGGACTCGCCGGGGATATTCATAAAGTTGGGCAGACCGGCGCCGCTTCCCACGAACACGGCCTCGTAGCCCGCCTCGAAGAGCTCGTCGATGGTGAGGGTCTTGCCGATGACCACATTGGTCTCCAGATCCACCCCCAGCTCCTTTAAGGTTTCCACTTCCTTGGCCACGATAGCCTTGGGCAGACGGAACTCGGGAATGCCGTACACCAGCACGCCGCCGGCCTTGTGCAGAGCTTCGAAAATGCTGACCTTATAGCCCTTCTTGGCCAGGTCTCCGGCGCAGGTAAGGCCGGAGGGGCCGGCGCCTACGATGGCCACCTTGTGGCCGTTGGAGGCCGGAGCCACCGCCTTTTCCTTAGCGTTTTCATTGTGGTAGTCCGCCACGAAACGCTCCAGACGGCCGATGCCTACAGGCTCGAATTTAATGCCCATGGTGCACTTGGATTCGCACTGGGTTTCCTGAGGGCACACGCGGCCGCAAACGGCGGGCAGGGAGGAGTCCTTGTTGATGATCTGGTAAGCTTCCTCGAAGTTGCCGTCCTTCACCTGCATAATAAACTCAGGGATATCGATATTCACCGGGCAGCCGGCCACGCAGGGGCGGTTCTTGCAGTTTAAGCAGCGGGCGGCCTCATCCAGGGCCAGCTCCTTGGTGTAGCCCAGGGCTACTTCGTTAAAATTGCGGGCCCGCACCAGGGGTTCCTGGGTGGGCATTTCGTTTTTCTTCGGATTTAAAGCCATTATTCTTCCCTCCTTAACCCTGCTTTAAGAGATTGCAGGCCTCATGGTAGGCGTGCTGCTCATAGTCGAAATACATGCGTCCCCGGGACATGGCTTCGTCGAAATCGATCTCATAGCCGTCAAATTCCGGGCCGTCCACGCAGGCAAACTTGGTGACACGCTTGCCGTCCTGGATCAGGGTCAGGCGGCAGCCGCCGCACATGCCCGTGCCGTCGATCATAATGGGATTCATGGAAACCCGGCAAGGAACGCCGAAAGGCTTGCAGGTCAGCACCGTAAACTTCATCATCACGCCGGGGCCGATGGCAATTACCAGGTCGAATTTCTCGCCGGCTTCCAGCATTTCCTTTAAGGGAACGGTCACATTGCCGTGGCGGCCGTAGGAGCCGTCGTCGGACATGACGATCAAACGGTCGGAACAGGCCTTGAATTCATCTTCCAAAATCAGCAGATCAATGCTGCGGAAGCCGATAATGCTGGTGACTTCCGCCCCCAGACGGTGGAATTCCTCCGCTACGGGAAGGGCAATGGCGCAGCCCACGCCGCCGCCTACGATACAGACCTTCTTAATGCCTTCCGTTTCCGTGGGACGGCCTAAGGGGCCTACGAAATCCGCGATTTCCTCGCCTTCCTGCTTGTGGTTTAAGCGCAGGGTGGTTTCTCCCACGATCTGGAAAATGATCTTGACCGTGCCTTCCTTGGGATCCGTGCCGGCCACCGTAAGAGGAATCCGCTCGCCCTCTTCATCCACCCGCAGGATGATGAATTGCCCGGGCAGCGCCTTGTTCGCCACCAGGGGGGCCAGGATCTCCATCTGTGTCACCGTAGGATTCAGTTCTTTTTTCCTGACGATTTTGTACATGACTCGCTCCTTTGTTTTATTGATATGCCATAAATGCATTATGTTCTGTTATATCTGCCTAAAGCAGCAGGCGTATTCCCGCAATCACGATCAGCTGCCCCAAATACCCGGCGTAGAAGAGATAGCGGGGGCACGCTTTTCCCAAGCTCCCATTATAGAGAAATATAAGGAAAAATGCAAGCAAAGAAATCAACTGGCTTGGGTTATGAATCCAAAGCGCAGCCATCATAATCATTAATAAAAATGGGGTGTAGGGCAGATCCGCCAGGGCCGTCTGCCAAAAATAAAAGCCCAGGGTGAGCAGCACGCCGGGGACGCCGTAATCCACCTTCAGAAAGTGGGCTGCCCCCAGGCAAAGCAGCAGGGCCGCCGGGGCCAAAAGGGCCCCCGCCCCCTGGGGGAAACGCTGTAAGGCCGCCTCAAAAAGGGTAATGGCCAAAAGGCCCAAAAACAGGGTCATAATGGTATTCTGATATCCCCATACGGGAAAGCGCCCCCAGGCCATCAAATCAAAGGGCACTTCGCAAAGCAGGGCCAGAAGGCCCAGCCGCAGCAGGTATTTCCGGCGGTTTTTCGTCCGGATGGCCCCCACCGCAATAAAAAAGCAAAATATCGGGAAGGCCAGACGGCCGATGCCCCGCATCAGCCGGTAAACCGTCTGCATTTCCGGCTGCCAAAAGACAGGAAGCGCCGCCGCCAGGTGATCCAGCACCATGGCCGCAAAGGCAATGAGTTTTAACTGCAGAGCGTTTAGTCCTCTGCCGAAAAGGGGCTGGGGCACGCCGAAAACCTCCCGCACATTAGATTTATCTTTATTTGGCCTCCTTAAATCAGATTGCTCGGGATAAAACAGTTATCCGCATCAATCGGTATCGGCTCCTCACACATGCAGATGATTCCTCCGTTTCCACGGTTCAGGAAAGCTTTGTCGATTACGCTGTACTTTTTGACTTCACGGCGATCCGGCGCGGCGCTCTTTTTGATTTCCAATGGATGAATCACATTGTTTTCTTCAACAAAAACATCTATTTCTTTCGCATTGGAATCCCGGAAGTAGGTGAGATTTACCTTAGACCTGGCATAGGCATAATTCTTTACCAACTCCATAACCACATAGTTTTCATAAAAATGACCGCTTGCGGCGCCGCCGCGCAAAGTATCCGCTGTCAGCCACATGGAAAGATACGCGCACAGTCCGGTATCGCAGAAGTACAGCTTTGGTGTTTTGCTAAGACGCTTCAACGCATTGTTGGAATAAGGAGCCAGAAGATATACGATATGAAGCCCCTCCAGCACCTTCAGCCATTCCTTCGCCGTACTCGGCGCAATATCAGCCGATGCGGCCAGGTTTGCATAATTAACCTGTTCTGCCACCAGGGCCGCACACCCGGCAAGGAATTTGCGGAAGCGTAGCGCATCCGTAATCCCGCCTGCCTCTGCAACATCACGCATCAGATAGGTATCCACATAGGAATTAAAATACTCCTGTCTAAGTTCGTCATCCACCCCCAGTACCTGGGGCATGCCGCCCTCCCAAATTTGTTGAAAGACACGGAGCACATCGTTTTTGGGGAGCCTGCGCTGTCTTGCCTGCAAGGTCGCCAGTGAAAAGTCCAAATCCGTGTCGAATACAAGGCCCGCTTTTTCCCTGGCCGATAAACTGTATAACTCCAGAATACCGATTCTTCCCGCCAGGGTCTCACGAACCCTTTTTATCATTTTATACTGCTGCGAGCCCGTAAGCCAGATAATTCCCCTCTCGTCACTTTCATCGCAAATAATCTTGATTTGCTCAAACAACTCCGGGGCTTTCTGAATTTCGTCAATTAAAATGGGCGGCTTATAAGTCTGAAAAAACAGTACTGGATCAGACTGAGCAAGTTCCCTGGCCACCATATTGTCTAATGTGACATAGGTTCTGCCGCTTTCCGACAAATGCTTCAGCATGGTGGTTTTACCCACCTGCCTTGCACCCGTAACCAGAATAACCTTGAAAAAGTCATTGAGCTTTAAGAACTTCCGCTCCAGCTCCCGCGTATAATATTTCATAACTTGCCCCATCCGTTTTAGGAAAATCTATGATTAATCATATTTTGTCATAATTTTTTCCCTGGGTCAAGTAATTTTTCCGTTTTTCCATACGGACAGGCCAGAGATTCGCTGTGCCACTTTATAAGGTCCCACTCTCAAAACATTTTTCGATTACTCTTTGGATATACATGGGCTCCGCCCCTTTCGATTATTCTCCTTTTTTATTCCCTTTGGGGGCGCTGTCCGGTTTTTTGCTGCGGCTGCGTTTGGCTTTCTGCTGGGTGATGCGGGCCTTGGCCTTCTGCTTGTTCTCCGCAGCCAGAGCCGCCTTCCGGGCTTTCCGCCGGGCTCTTTCCTTCTCCGCCCGCTTATGCCGCCGTTCCTGGGCCGATTGCTGGCGTTCCTCGATATCCGCCACATCCTGTTCCGTAGCCGCCTTGATGGTTTTTACCACAAAGACCTCTTCTCCCGGGCCTTTCCGCAGGCGGATTTTCCCCTTCACCGGCCCATGTTTGGGACACTCGCACAGGGCGTAATACATGCTGCCCCCTGTACCGGAAAACCAATCGATTTTCACCTCCAGCGGCCGGCCGCAGCGGTTGCACTTTAAGTCCGTTACCGAGGCCTCCTGCATAGCCGCCTCCTTGTCCGGATACAGCATGGAGACGAACTTGGAGTAAGTCTTGAAGTTCAGGGTGAATTCCTCTTCCTTCTTCTCCGGCAAATGGTAATAATCCACGGATTTATAGCTGAGAAGCGGCTTAATGCCCTCCATCTGCCGCATAATCTGAGCCGTGTACCAGGCGTCGTCAAAGGCGGCGTGGAAGGGGCGGTCCTGGGGAATATTCATGGCTTCCACCACTTCGTGGAGGGCCGGCCGTTTCTTGCCGTCCAGGTATCCCAGGCTGTAAAGCTTCTGCAGGTCCACATAGAGGAAGGGTTTGGGAAAACGGTGCTCTATGTGATAATACTCCAGGTTCCGCTGCAATTCAAAGAGATCCGACGGCCCCCAGGTGACAAACACCGGGTTCTTGCCGCACCATTTCAGGAAGCTTTTTGCCACAGGGGTGAAGGTGCGGGAGTTCTTCAGATCCCGCATATCCATATGAACCACCTTTTGGGTGTAGCGGTTCATCCGGGTATAGACCAGGGGTTTTATGGTTTCGTGGAATTGGTCCACTACTTTCCGGCGGCCGTTTAATTTTACGGCGCCGATTTCCAGGATTTCAAAGGGTATTTTCGGGTTCTCCCGCACGTGTCCGCCGGGAGACTGATTCCATTCCAGGTCAAATACAATGTAGTTCATTCTCTGTTGTTGTCTTTCTTAACGAAGTTAAAGTTTTCTGTAGCTCGCAGGCAATCCTGCCCCCCCTGACGAGGGGCAAAACCGCCGAAGCGCTGCCAGTGGCAGATGAAGCGAGGCGGTTTTGGTGACATCGTCCTGCAAACCGACCGACAAGGGAGTGTTTGCAGTTGACGATGGAGGGTACGGTGGCCCGCAGGGCCGGAGGGGGGCGACATGCCGCAACCTACTGGCCGGCTGCTTCCACCACATGCAGGAGCAGCAGGGCAGTGGTGACGGCCCCCACCCCTCCGGGCACCGGGGTAATGGCGGCGGCCAAGGGCTCCGCCTCCGCAAAATGCACATCCCCGCAAAGGCGCCCATCCTCTTTCCGATGTATGCCCACATCAATAATCACTTGGTTTTTTCCCAGCCAGGCGGCCCCCACCGCTTCCGGCCTGCCCATGGCCGCGATGAGGATGTCAGCCTGCCGGGTATAAGCGGCGGGATCCGCCGTGCGGCTGTGGCAAAGGGTCACGGTGGCATCTTCCGCCATCAGCATCATGGCCAGGGGGCGGCCCACCACCAGGGAGCGGCCCAGCACCACCGCCTTCTTCCCCGCCAGAGGAATGTCATAATACTTAAGCATTTCCATGACTGCCCGGGGCGTGGCAGGGGGAAAGCCCAGCTTTTTTCCGGCAAACACACCCGCCAGGGACAAATCCGTGGCGCAGTCCACATCCTTTTCAGGGGCAATGGCCTGGCAAAGGGCCTCTTCATCCAAATGGGGCGGCAGAGGCCTTAATAGCAGGATGCCATGGATCAGAGGATCCCGGTTCAAGCGAAGGATCCGGGCCAGGGCTTCTCCCTGGGAAATGCTCTCCGGCCACTCCTCCCATCTGGTTTCCGCCCCGCTTTTGGGGGCATTTTTAATCAAGCTGGCGGCATAGCTGGCGGCATCCGGCCGGTCGCCGATGCACAGAATGGCCAGGCAGGGAATTATCCCCTGCCGCCGAATGCCTTCCGCCTGCGCCAGACTTTTTTCTCTTAATGCCGCCGCCACCGGCGCACCGGATAATAACTCAGCCATATAGTCTTCCTCAAGTCGCCCTCACCCACCACCGCCTGCGGCGGCGGTCCCCCACCCTCTTCAGGGAGAGGGCAAGGCCTAAAACAACCCTGTAATCACGCCGTCATTATCTACATCAATCTTTTCCGCGGCGGGGACTTTAGGCAGGCCGGGCATGGTCATAATGTCTCCGGTGAGCACCACCACAAAGCCGGCGCCGGCGCTGATGCGCACCTGCCGCACGGTAATGCGGAAATCCCTGGGAGCCCCCAGCTTGGCCGCATCGTCCGAGAAGGAATACTGGGTCTTGGCCATGCAGACCGGCAGGCGGCCGTAGCCCAGCTTCTCCAGCTTTTCCAGTTCCTTCACTGCCGGGGCCAGGAAATCCACCCCGTCGGCGCGGTAAACCTTCCGGGCCACCGCCTCAATCTTCTCTTTCAGACTCAGCTCATCCTCATAGCAGAAACGGAATTCGGAAGGGGTCTCGCAAAGCCGCACCACTTCCTCTGCCAGGGCCATGCCGCCTTCGCCGCCCTTCATCCAGACTTCGGAAAGCACCACGTTCACCCCCAGGGCCTTGCATTTTTCCTCTACCAGAGCCAGCTCCGCCTCCGTATCGTCCGGGAAGCGGTTAATGGCCACCACTGCCGGCAGGCCGTACACCTGGGTCATGTTTTCCACATGCTGCAGCAGGTTGGGCAATCCCTTCTCCAGGGCCGCCAGATCTTCTGTTTTCAGCTCTGTCTTGGCCAGGCCGCCGTGCATTTTCAGAGCCCGCACCGTGGCTACCACCACCACGGCCGAGGGCTTAAGATGCGCCATGCGGCACTTGATATCCAGGAACTTTTCCGCCCCCAGATCCGCGCCGAAACCGGCCTCCGTCACCACATAGTCCCCGGTTTTTAAGGCCATGCGGGTAGCGGTCACGGAATTGCAGCCGTGGGCGATATTGGCAAAGGGTCCCCCATGAACAAAGGCAGGGGTATGTTCCAGGGTCTGAACCAGATTGGGTTTTAAGGCATCCTTCAGGAGCGCCGCCATAGCTCCCTGGGCGTGGAGATCCCCGGCGGTCACCGGTTCGTCATCCAGATTGTAGCCCACAATGATCCGGGCCAGCCGTTCCTTCAGGTCCGCAATATCCGAAGCCAGGCATAAAATGGCCATCACTTCGGAAGCCACCGTGATATCAAAGCCGTCCTGTCTCGGGAAGCCGTTGGCCTTGCCTCCCAGGCTCACCACGATATCCCTAAGGGCCCGGTCATTCATATCCACTGCCCGCTTCCAGGTGACGCGGCGGGCATCGATCCTTAAGGCATTGCCCTGGTGAATATGATTATCCACCATGGCCGCCAGCAGATTGTTGGCTGCGCCGATGGCGTGGAAATCTCCGGTGAAATGCAGGTTGATATCCTCCATGGGCACCACCTGGGCATAGCCGCCGCCGGCGGCGCCGCCCTTAATGCCAAACACAGGCCCCAGGGAAGGCTCCCGCAAGGCCACCATCACATTTTTCCCGATCTTTTTCAGCCCGTCCGCCAGGCCGATGGTGGTGGTGGTTTTTCCCTCGCCTGCCGGCGTAGGCGTAATGGCGGTGACCAAAATCAATTTGCCGTCCTGCTTTTCCGCCCGGTCCCTTAAGAGGGCATAGTCCACTTTGGCTTTATAATTGCCGTATTGTTCCAGATAGCATTCGTCGATCCCGGCGGTGCGGGCCACTTCCCGGATGTGCTGCTTTTCGCAGGCCTGTGCAATAGCGATGTCAGTGAGCATGAGTTTTTCCTTTCTTTTCGCTTTTTTGGTACTTTCCGCGTCATCCCGGACGCTGCCCGATTGGTTCCATGACGCAAATCGCGTCAAAAATTACAAAAACCTTTGTATTTTTGCCTAAAATGATACCTTTTGTCTCTTTTCCGCCTCTCAGGCTGACCCCTTTCTATAATGAAGCAACTTTTCGGAATCGCTTTTCATTATAGGAGGAAAACATGATAGCAGAACGTCTTACCGCCCTGCGCCTTGCCGCAGGCGCCTCTCAGGACAAAGTCGCCCAGGATCTGCATATGACCCGCAGCTCTTACAGTTCCTACGAAACCGGCCGGCGGATGCCGCCGGTGGAGGCCCTGGCACCTCTGGCCCAGTATTACAACACCACCACGGATTACATCCTGGGCATCAGCGACGAGCGGAACCCCATTCCCCAGCTGGATGAACGGGGCCGGGCCCTGATCCGTCTGTACCAGGAAGCCGACGGCCGGGGCCGGGATACCATTTACCGCATAGCCCTGCAGGAAAAAATCCAGTACGGCAGCAGTGAAAAACGGAGTGATATGCCTTAAACCCTACCGCTCCGCCGAAGCCTGCTTGTTCAAGGCTTTCATTTTCAAAAATGCATAAATGAAGCGGTCAATATCTCCGTCCAGCACGGCGGAGGTATTCCCCGTTTCTTCTTCCGTGCGCAAATCTTTTACCATAGTATAAGGCTGCAGCACATAGGAACGGATCTGGGAGCCGAAATTGTTGTCCCGGACCACCCCCCGGATATCCGCGGCCTTTTCCAGGTTGGCCTGCTGCTTCAAAATCAGCAGCTTGGCTTTTAACATTTGCATGGCCTTATCCTTGTTCTGGTACTGGGAGCGCTCGTTCTGGCACTGCACCACAATCCCCGTGGGGAAGTGGGTTATGCGGATGGCGGAAGATGTTTTGTTCACCTTCTGGCCCCCGGCGCCGCTGGATCGGAACACATCGATGCGGATGTCGTCATCCGGGATGTCGATATCCAGATTCTCCTCGATATCCGGCATCACATCGCAGGCCACAAAGGAGGTTTCCCGCTTGCCTGCGGCGTTAAAAGGGGAAATCCGCACCAGACGGTGCACCCCGTGCTCGGATTTTAAAAGCCCGTAAGCATGATAGCCGTTGATCTGCACTGTCAGGGATTTTATGCCGGCCTCGTCCCCTTCCTGCATGTCCAGCAGCTCGGTTTCAAAGCCTTTTTTGGCGGCCCAGCGGCTGTACATGCGGTAGAGCATGGCGCACCAGTCGCAGGCTTCCGTGCCCCCGGCCCCGGCCCGCAGGGACAAAATGGCATTGTCCGTGTCATATTCCTCGGAGAGCAGAGTTTCCATGCGGAGGGTTTCCAGCTCTTCTTTTAAGGCCCCCAGCATCTCTCCCACTTCTGCGGCAATGGCGGGGTCGTTTTCCTCGTAGCCCATGTCGATCATCACTTCGATGTCCTCATACTGGCGGGACAGCCCCTCCAGCTGGGATACGGTGCTTTTTAAGTTCTTCAGCTCCGCAGAAACCTTGGAGGCCTTGCCGGGATCGTTCCAGAAATCCGGCTCCTCCATCATTTTATCCAGCTCGGTGATTCGGTTCAGCTTTCCTTTTACATCCAGGGAAGCCCTAACCTCCTCCAGAGGCGCCTTGAGGGTCGCTAATTCACTTTTGTAATTGTCTAATTCAACCATACTTATCCTCTGTATCCATCCGTGTCATTCTGCAACCATCCGGGTCATTTTCTGCTTTTCCGTGTCATTCTGAGCACAGCGAAGAATCCCATCACTTCCTAACCACAAGATCCTTCGACTTCGCTCCCTTTGGTCGCTTCGCTCAGGATGACACTTCGTGTCACTTCCTCCCGTGGCACTGCTTATACTTCTTTCCGCTGCCGCAGGGGCAGGGGTCGTTGGGATAAATCTTCACGTCTGCCCGCTTCACCGGGGCCTTGGTGACGCTGTCGTCCCGGTTGGTGCCGATGGCCTTGGCCACCTGCTCCCGTTCCACCCGCTGTTCCTGGCGGATGTGCAGCAGCGCCTGCACCGTATCTTCCTGAATGCCGGCAGTCATGGACTCAAACATATCAAAGCCCTGCATCTTAAATTCCACCACCGGGTTCTTCTGGCCGTAGGCCTGAAGGCCGATGCCCTGCCGCAGCTGTTCCATGTCGTCGATATGGTTCATCCAGCGCCGGTCCACGCAGCGCAGCAGAATCACCCGCTCGATTTCCCGCATCTTCTCGGGATCTCCGATCTCCGCTTCCTTCCGCTCATAGAGCCGCACCGCTTCTTCCTTAATAAACTGCTTCAGATCGCTCTTATGCCGGAAGCCGGATACGGTTTTCTCCGTCAGCGGGGCGATAGGCACCAGGGGAATCAGGGCCTGGTTCAGATCGTCCAGCTCCCACTCCCCGGGATGGCCGTCGTCGGAAATATAGCTGTCCACGGCGCCGTCGCACACATCCGCCAGCATTTTCATCACTACGCCCCGCATGTCCTCGCCGTCCAGCACCTTCCGGCGCTCCGCATAAATCAGCTCCCGCTGCTCGTTCTTCACCTGGTCAAACTCCAAAAGGTTTTTCCGGATGCCGAAGTTGTTGCCCTCTATCCGTTTCTGGGCCCGTTCAATGGCGGAGGAAAGCATTTTGTGCTCAATGGGCTCGTTATCCGGCACCTTCATGGAATTGAACAGGTTCAGCATCCGCTCGCCGCCGAAGAGCCGCATCAAATCGTCGTCCAGGGAAATATAGAAACGAGATTCCCCCGGGTCTCCCTGACGGCCGGCCCGGCCCCGCAGCTGGTTGTCGATCCGGCGGGACTCATGCCGCTCCGTACCCACGATCTTCAGCCCGCCGGCGGCCTTGGCCTCCTCGTCCAGCTTGATATCCGTACCACGGCCCGCCATATTGGTGGCGATGGTAACGGCCCCGTGGATGCCGGCCTCCGCGATGATGGCCGCTTCCTGTTCATGGTAGCGGGCGTTCAGGATATTCAGCTTCACCCCGCGCTTGCGTAGCAGGGAGCCGATTTCCTCGGAAGCCTCAATGGTAACGGTGCCCACCAGCACCGGCTGGCCCTTGGCATGGGCTTCGGTCACCGCCTCCACAATGGCGTTGAGCTTTTCCCGCTTGGTCTTGTAAACCAGATCCTCCAGATCCTTCCGGATCACCGGCACATTGGTGGGGATCTCAATCACATCCATGCCGTAGATGTCCCGGAATTCCTTTTCTTCCGTCATGGCGGTACCGGTCATGCCCGCCTTCTTTTCGTATTTATTAAAGAAGTTCTGGAAGGTGATGGTGGCCAGGGTCTTGGACTCCCGCTTCACCTTCACATGCTCCTTGGCCTCGATGGCCTGGTGCAGGCCGTCGGAATAGCGGCGGCCCGGCAGCACACGGCCGGTAAATTCGTCCACTATCAGGATTTCATCGTCTTTTACCATATAATCCTGATCCCGGAACATGAGATAATGGGCCCGAAGGGCCAGGATGATATTGTGCTGAATCTCCTGGTTTTCCACATCCGCCAGGTTGTCGATCTGGAAGAATTTTTCCACCTTTTCCACGCCTTCCGCCGTGAGGTGCACCTGCTTTTCCTTTTCGTTTACAATGAAATCGCCGCTTTCCTGCTCTTCTTCCTTCATGAGGATGTCCATCTTGGAAAGTTCCTTGGCCTCGCCCCGTTTTAAGCGGGTGGCCAGATAATCGCAGGTTTCGTACAGCTTGGTGGATTTGGTACCCTGACCGGAAATAATGAGGGGGGTCCGGGCTTCGTCGATCAAAATGGAGTCCACTTCGTCCACGATGGCATAGTGGAGCTTCCGCAGCACCAGCTGTTCTTTATAAATGACCATATTGTCCCGCAGGTAGTCGAAGCCCAGCTCGTTGTTGGTCACGTAAGTGATATCGCAGCCATAGGCCTCCTGCCGCTCTTCCGGCTCCATGCTGTTCAGCACGCAGCCTACCGTAAGGCCCAGATAGCGGTGGATATCCCCCATCCAGTTGGCGTCGCGGTTCGCCAAGTAATCGTTCACCGTCACCACATGGACCCCTTCTCCGTCCAGGGCATTCAGGAAGGAAGGCAGAGTGGCCACCAGAGTTTTTCCTTCACCGGTTTTCATTTCCGCAATGCGGCCCTGATGGAGGATGATGCCGCCCATGAGCTGCACATCATAATGCCGCATGCCGATGGCCCGGACGGCGGCTTCCCGCACCAGGGCGAAGGCTTCCACCAGCAGATCGTCCAGGGATTCCCCCTTCCGGCGGCGGTCCTGGAGTTCCCGGGTTTTGGCCCGCATCTGCTCCTGGCTCATGGCCTGCATCTGGGGTTCCAGGGCATTGATCTGCTTCACCAGGGGCCTGATGCGCTTTAATTCCTTTTCACTGTAAGTACCGAATATTTTGCTTGCTATACTCATATATACAACACCTCTTTTGATTTAGATGTTTTCGTTAGGGCGAGGGCGACTCTTGCCCTCCCCCTGACGAGGGGGAGGGATGTCAGCAAAGCTGACAGGGAGGGGGCGACTTATCCCCTACCTAACCTCCGCTCCCGGCTTCACCGCCCATTCCGTGGTCATGAGGGCCAGGTTTCCGTCCTCATCCTCCGCGGAGAGCAGCATGCCCTCGGACAGCAGCCCCGCCAGCTTGGCCGGCTTCAAATTAACAATGGCCATCACCCGCTTGCCGGGCATCTCCTCCGCCTTATACCAGGCCTTGATGCCGGATACAATCTGCCGCTTCTCTCCTCCAAAATCAATCTCAAAACGCAGCAGCTTCTTGGATTTGGGAACCTCCTCGCACACCAGCACGGTGCCCACCCGGAACTCCAATTTTTCAAAATCCTCGTATTCCACTTCCGGCTTGTGGGTAAGCTCTTTTTGCGGGCCGATGAGGGCATCGGCCCCTACGAGCAAGGCATCCGCGTTCTCCGTAGGGGCGCATGCCTTCATGCGCCCGCTATCCGCCGCCTCCACCTTCGCCAGCACCTTCTCCGGATCCAGCCGGGCAAAGAGCTGCTCCGGCTGCTCCGTCACCTTGGTTTCCGGCAGCAGGCCGAACTCGCCCAGCGCCTCAAAAGGCCGCAGCTCCGTCCCCAGCTGCTTCACGATCTTCTCCGCCGTCTCCGGCAGGAAAGGCGCCAGCAGGGAAGCCCCGATGGTCAGCCCCTCCGCCAGATGATACAGCACGGAAGCCAGTCTGTCCTGTTTCGTCTCATCCTTGGCCAAAGCCCAGGGGGTGGTCTCGTCAATATATTTATTGCAGCGCTTAAACAGCTCCCAGATATGGGTTAAGGCCTCCGCCACATGCAGGGTTTCCATGGCCTTTTCCACCTTGCCGGGGGTTTCTTTCGCCAGGGCAATCAGCTCCTGGTCCACCGGCTCGTGGACCCCGGCCTTCCAGACCCGGCCGCCAAAATATTTATTGCTCATGGCCACGGTGCGGTTTAAGAGATTCCCCAGCACATTGGCCAGATCCGTGTTGATGCGCTCGATCAGCAATTCCCAGGTAATGACGCCGTCGTTATCGAAAGGCATCTCGTGCAGCACATAGTAACGCACTGCATCCAGGCCGAAGGCCTCTATCAGCTGATCCGCATACAGCACGTTTCCTTTGGATTTGCTCATCTTGCCGTCTCCCTGCAGCAGCCAGGGGTGTCCGAAGACCTGCCGGGGCAGCTCCTCTCCCAGGGCCATGAGGAAAATAGGCCAGTAAATGGTATGGAAGCGGATGATATCCTTGCCGATGACATGCACATCCGCGGGCCAGAACTTTTTGTAGGCATCACCGCTTTCCCCTGCGGCATGATAACCCAGGGTAGTGATGTAATTGGTCAGGGCGTCCAGCCATACATACACCACGTGCTTATCATCAAAATCCACGGGAATGCCCCACTTGAAGGAGGTGCGGGAGACGCACAGATCCGTCAGGCCCGGCTTTAAGAAGTTATTCACCATCTCATTCTTCCGGGATACGGGCTGGATAAATTCGGGATGCTTTTCGATATGCTCCATCAGCCGGTCCGCATATTTGCTCATGCGGAAGAAATAGGCCTCCTCCGAAGCCTTCTGCACCGGCCGGCCGCAGTCGGGGCAGCAGCCATTTTCCAGCTGGGACTCCGTAAAGAAGGACTCACAGGGCGTGCAGTACCAGCCCTCGTAGCTGCCCTTGTAAATATCCCCCTGATCATAAAGCTTTTTAAAAATCCGCTGCACCTCGGCTTCGTGATAATCATCCGTGGTGCGGACAAAATAGTCATAGGAAATATTCAGGGAATCCCAGATGCCCCGGATCATTCCCGCCACATCGTCCACAAAGGCTTTGGGGTCTTTCCCGGCCTCCTTGGCCTTTTCTTCGATTTTCTGGCCGTGCTCATCCGTGCCGGTCTGGAAGAATACATCGTAGCCCTGGGCCCGGCGGAAGCGGGCAATGGCGTCCGTCAGCACGATTTCATAGCAATTGCCGATATGGGGCTTGCCGGAGGCATAGGCAATAGCGGTGGTGATATAATAGGGTTTATGGTCATACTTCTGCATAACAATACCTCACACAAAGAATCCCTTCCGGGCATTTGGAAAGATTTTACCATAATAATATGAGAACCGCAAGAAAAACCTTCCCAAAGCTTCTGCCGACAGGCCGCAGAAAGAACTTATAAAGAACTTTTCCAAAAAAACAAAAAAAAGGGCTTGACAAGTTAGCCCTTGCTAACTATAATAAGCCTTGACTGCTTAACATGACTCGCATACAAGCAATCATTCCTCTTTTTCCCCCGGCACAGGAGCCATAGCCTGGCCGGGTTTTTTATGCTTTGTATGCTCTGCCTCCTGGCCGCCCGCCTTGCCTGCTTAGCCCTCCTCCTTCTCCCAGGGACATTGATTGCCGTATACAAATTGATACAGCTCATGGATTTCCCGGAAATTGATTTTCAGTTCTTCTTTAAACAGACTGACGGGCACCGGCTCATCAAAGCTATAAACCAGGGTGATAATATCTCCCTCCGGTTCTTCCTCCGTAGGCGGCTCAAAGAGCATTTTCGTCACCCGCTCATGCCGCATGTCCACCATCCAATACTCCTTCACTCCCGCCATGCGGTACTTCCGGGTTTTGATCAGGATATCCTTGTTCCGGGTGCTGGTAGAAAGAACCTCCACCACAAAATCCGGGGCGCCGAAAATCCGGGGCCGGGTGATGATCGAGCGGTCGCAGACCACCATCACATCCGGTTCCAGGATGGTTTTTTCGTCCTGATCCAGCTGCACATCCGTGGGCGCCATCAGAGGCACGCAGGGGGCATTTTTGCCATGAAGGAAGGATTTGATGCGATAAAATATCTCCCCGCCCACCAGCTGGTGGGGCACGCTGGGGGCATCCATATCATAAAACACCCCGTCTATCAGTTCCACCCGCTGGTCATCCGGCAAAGACAGATAATCTGAAATAGTATAGCTTCCCTGCCGGGGATATTTCCCCGCCGGGGCATTGGTATAAGGATAGAAAACCAGGGGCGCAGCCGGCTGCAGGGCATAGGCCGGAGCCTCCCGCAGCAACTCCTCCCGGGAGGGCTGATACCCCTCCTCCGGAAAAGCGCGCTGCAGAGCCTCCACCGTTTTCACGCCGGGGGATTTGGTGGCGCCGCCCAGCACCTTCTGCACCGTGGAAAGGGGCAGCCCGGAGCGCTCCGCTATGATACGGTTGGTATAGGCATACAGTCTTTTTTTCAGCAAAATGTCTTCAATAATCGGATTCATCCGGCGCCCCTCCTGTCTGGCTTTTGGCTGCAAAGCATCCATATATGGATATCATACAGCCAAAACCGGCGTCTGTCAAGGGGTAGGGGAGGGGGCAGGGGAAACCATCTCCCGCTGCCCGAAGTTGTCAAAGGAAAGCGCCCCTGCTGCCCCGCCGGCTTCATTTCCGGGATTGACTTTCCGCCCCCGCAAGGTAAAATGATAGCATAAGGATTTGAGGGGGGAATCAAGATGAGTCTGGGCGCATTATTTAACAGCCAGTTTTCTTTGATGCAGGTACTGGAATTCTTCCTGCGGATTCTGATGGCAGGCTTTTGCGGCGCAGTGATAGGCTTTGAACGGACCCGCCGTTTCAAGGAAGCCGGGATCCGCACTCATGTCATCGTATCCGCGGCGGCGGCCCTGATTATGATTGTGTCCAAGTACGGCTTTGCGGATATTGCGGCGGGCGCGGTCCTGGGTGCCCGGGAGGCGGATCCCTCCCGGATTGCCGCCCAGGTGGTCAGCGGCATCAGTTTTCTCTGCGCCGGCGTGATCTTCAAAAACGGCAGCAGCATCAAAGGCCTCACCACCGCGGCGGGGCTTTGGGCCACCGCCGGCATCGGTCTGGCTGTGGGAGCCGGCTTTTATTGGCTGGGTCTGGGGGTTACGCTGATGATCGCCCTGCTGCAGATTGCCATGCACCGCTTTGCCGTGGGGGCGGATGCCTATGTCACCAATACCCTGCGGCTCCGGGTCGTTAACGGGGATGTCTTTTATGAAACCCTCCGGGCCAAGCTGCAGGAATGGCAGGCCGATGCCGTCAGCACCCGGGTCTCCCGGGGAGAAGATGGCATCACCCTGTTTGATCTGACCCTGCGGATGCCCCGGGAACTGGATGCGGATGAACTGCTGCGCTTCTCCGCAGAGCACGACGAGGTGCTGGAAATCAGCAACTCCCAGCGCAGCTGGTAGCAGATTTTTGTCGGCGCCGCTGGCGTGACGGAAAAGGATGCGGAGGATCGTCTCATTGACACCTGCTCTTGCCCTCTCTCTCAGACTGTGCTACACTAAGATTAACAGCCTGAAAGGAAGCAAGAGACATGGAACAAAATTATAATCAGCTGGTTCCGCAGCCGGAGGCGGCGGATCCTTATCGTGTGACCCTCTGCGAAGACGGCACCTATCGCTGGATCCATGAATACAATATGTACAAGAACCCCACCATTTTGTTTACGGTGTACCGGGTCATGTTTATGTCGGTGGCCATTGTGGCGATTTTAATCTTTTTCTTCAGCCTGATTTCCGGCAATGTGGAATGGCCGCCCTTTAAGAACTTTAACTGGGACAACTCCAAATACGGCATCATTGTGATGGGCTTTTTCCTCTTTGTGCTGCCGCCCATTGCCTATCTGATTGTGGCAAAAATCTACGGCGGCAAGTATATGGTACTCTTCGAAATGGATGATGAATCCATTACCTTCCATCAAATGGAGCAGACCTTCCAGAAATCCCAGGCCATTTCCTGGGTCACCGGTTTTCTGGGCGCCGCTTCCGGCAATCTGACTTTGACAGGTACCAGCATAGTCAATGCCACCCGCCAGAGCATGCGCTCCGAGTATAGCCGGGTACGGCGCATTGTCCCCATAAAAAGGCGGGAGGTAATCAAGGTCAATCATCGTTTTTTGCACAACCAAATCTATGTCCCAAAAGAGGACTTTGATTTTGTTTTGAACTTTTTGCGGGAAAAGACAGGTATTCGGTAATATTCATTCATGAAAGGCGGGAAGCAATGCCTTCCCGAGGGTGAAAGATATGAAACGAATCGCAGCTCTTTTATTGGTGATTTCCCTGCTGCTGAGCGGCTGTTCCGCCGCTTCCTGGCAGGGGGCTCAGGCCAAAGCAGAAGGCAGCACCGCCGCCACCACGGCAAAAGCCACGGCGGCTGCCGCCACCGCAGCAAAAACTACTACGGCAGCAAGCACTACCGCAGCAGAATCTGCCGCTACAGAAACCTCTGCCCCGGAAGAAACCACCGCGGCGGAAACCACAGAAGCCTCCGGGGAGTCAAAAGACAAAGACGCTCAGGAGGAATTCCCCGTCAGCTTCGATCTGCGCAGTGTGGATACGGACGGGGACGGCGTAGGGGATCGCTGCTATGTGACCCCGGTAAAATTCCAGAATCCCTACGGCACCTGCTGGGGCTTTGCCGCCATAGCTGCAGCGGAAATCAGTCTTTTGGGCTCGGTCTATGATTATGATCCCGACGCCTGGAAGACTCTGGACCTGTCCGAAAAGCAGCTGGCCTATTTCTCTCATATGCCCTTAAACGACCCCGCCAACCCGCAGAACGGAGAGGGCTACGGACCCGTTAATCCCGCGGATATGTCCCAGATTTATACCGGCGGCACCATGTTCATGGCGGTGAGCATATTTGCCCAGGGCATCGGACCCAGCGAAGAAAAAACCGTTCCGGAGTATTTTACTTACAACGGAAACGGCCGGAGAACCACCCAGATTTATATGGACGGCGCCTTCCGCAACTATTGCTATAGTGCGGACGACGACTGGACCATTCCCGAAGAGTACCGTTTCAACCAGGACTATATCCTGGCGGATTCCCACATTTTGCCTTCTCCCGCCGGGGAGGACGAAAACAAGCACTATGTATATGACGAAGCGGGCACCGAAGCCATCAAGCAGCAGCTGATGGAAAAACGGGGCGTGCTGATCTCTTTCTGCGCGGACACCTCCCGGCCCAGCGAGGACACCAGGCAGCAGGGCAAATACATCAGCTACAACTGGGCCCATTACACCTGGCAAAAGAGTGACCCCAACCACGCGGTGACCATTATCGGCTGGGATGATACCTATCCCAAGGAGAATTTCATTGAGGGGCATCAGCCTCCCACCGACGGCGCCTGGCTGGTGAAAAACAGCTGGGGCTCCGGGGAGGAAAGCTTCCCCAACGCCGGTGCCGGCAACTGGGGCATCCGGGTGCCGAAGCTGGACGAGAACGGGAAAGAAGTCCTGGACGAGGAGGGCAATCCGGTCATGGTGGGCTCCGGGTATTTCTGGATTTCCTACTATGATCAGACCATCAAACAGCCGGAATCCCTGGAGTTTGTGGATGCCATTGCCCCGGAAAGCGTGGATCAGCACGATTATCTGCCGGTAAGCCAGATTATTCCCGAAACCCACAGCGAGCCGGTTTCCATGGCCAATGTGTTCCGGGCGGATCATTCCAAAGTCATCAATGAAATCTCGGTCACGACCTCCGCCCCCGCCTCTGAGGTGCGGTATCAGATTTATCTGCTGCAGGACGATTATCAGAATCCGGAGGACGGGGTTTCGGTATGCGATGACTACGCGGTCTTTGAACATGCGGGCTTCCATCGGATTCCCATAGATGAAATCTTCCTTCAGAAGGGACAGTATTATTCCGTGATCCTGACCCTGATGAACGAGAAGAAATATATCACCATTCATTCGGCTGCCATGTATCTGGAGGGTATGTACAACCAGAAAGCCATCATCAATGAGAAAGAAAGCTTCCAGAAGGAAAACGGCGAATGGAAGGATTACAAAGAGCTGGCAGAGAAAAAGGCGCAGAGCGAGGAGGTCCCGGATGTCCTGCCCGTGACGCTTTTCTATGATAATTACCCCATCAAGGTTTACAGCAACCGGGTGGTGGGGGATCTGTCCTTCGATGTTGACCTGGACGCTTATACGCTGTATCCGGAGGAACATATGGATGAGACGGCGGGGCAGATTACCTTTACCGGTATCGACGCCTTTGAGGTGGGAAATCCCGTCATTGAGTGGGAAGTCCTGCCCGGTTCGGAAAAGATTGTGGAGCTGCTGCCCGGGGAGAATGAGTCTGTGATGCGGATCAAGGCCAAGGCCCTGGGTGAGGCCATGATTATGGTCACGGTGGAAGGCATAGGAACCCGGGTGGTTTCCCTTCAGGTGACCAATCCCTATCCGGCTTCCCTGGTGCCTGCTGCCAACTACGCCCGGTATACCGGCAGCGAAATCAAAATGGCTGCCCGGGTACTCACGAGAAATAAGGACGAGCTGAGCGAGGGGATCCATTATGAGCTGAGCTACAAGAACAACCTAAAGTGCGGGATTGCCACCATTGAGGCCACGGGTATCGGCGACAGCGTCAATCCCAACAGGCCCGGGCCCGTTTCGGGGTATTTCGCCATCCTGCCGGATCCGGGTGAAATCACATCCCTTAAGGCAGAAGGGAAAGATGTGCATCTGACGGTGAAGGATCTTTCGGAAAGCGGTGTGTTTGGCTACCAGGCCCTGTACCGCCAGGTGGGCGAGAAAAACTGGACCGAGCTGGAATTTGAAGCGGGGAAAACCGAATTGGTGGTGAAGGATCTTGCCGCCGGAGAATACGAGTTTAAGGTTTGCGCCACGCTCGATAAATCCAAGATACCTACGGATACCATAGCGGCGCTGATGCTTCCCACCAATGGTGATTACAGCGAGACCAGCCGGGTGACGGTGCCTTAAGGCGCTGCGCTCCGGCTGCGGAAGGGTTTTATTTAGAGAATCAGGGGCGTATAGTCCTTGGCCCGGCGGGCTGCCAGGGCGATGGTATCTGCTAATGCCCCGGCTCTCAGGAAGAAAAAGATGGCCAGCAGCGAAAGCAACACACCTGCCAGAATAAATACAGGCCGAGACGCCGTTTGCGAGCCGCCTCCGGAGTTTCCGGGGGCGCTTCCTTTGCCGGCTGGGCGGCATAGGCTTCCAGGGTCCGAAGAGTGGCCTCCGGGATGCCCTTTTTTCTGGCTTTCCACAAAGCTTTTTTCAGTGCTCCGGGATACTCCGTATAAAACAATTCATGCCCCATGTGGAAATGGTCTTCCTGCTTGGCCCGCCAGTAATCTGGCAGCAGCTTGGCGTTGTTTCTTTTTTATGTCTGCTTGAAAAAGCGGCCCGTTCCGGGTATAATTGCCGAGGATACCCCTTCTTCAAGGGAAAGAACGAAAAAATGGGACGGAAAGAACCGTCCCCCTGTCACAAAATACTTAAAACGAGGAATCATTACATGGCAGACAAAAAATTCATGGTAGTAGACGGCAACGAGGCCTGCGCCTATGTGGCCTATGCTTTTTCCGAGATCGCGGCGATCTATCCCATCACCCCCTCTTCTCCCATGGCGGAGAAGACCGACGAATGGTCCGCAAACGGCCGGAAAAACCTCTTCGGCCAGCCGGTTTCCCTGGTGGAAATGCAGTCCGAGGCGGGGGCCATCGGGGCGGTGCACGGGGCTCTGGAGGCGGGCTCTTTGGCCACTTCCTTCACCTCATCCCAGGGGCTTATGCTGATGATCCCGGTGCTGCACCGCATCAGCGGCACCAGACAGCCGGCGGTGCTCCATGTGGCCTCCCGCACCGTGGGCACCCATGCCATGTCCATTTTCGGGGATCACTCGGATGTGATGAACTGCCGCCAGACGGGCTTTGCCCAGCTCTCCACCGGCTCCGTCCAGGAGGTGATGGATCTGGCGGGAGTGGCCCACCTCTGCGCCGTGAAGGCCCGGATTCCTTTTATGCATTTCTTTGACGGCTTCCGCACCTCCCACGAAATTCAGAAGGTGCGGGCCATTCCCTACGAAGAATTTGACAGGCTGCTGGATAAGGAGGCGGTGAAGAAGTTTCGGGCGGAGGCCTTAAATCCCAACCATCCCACCCTGCGGAACACGGTGCAGAACCCGGATGTGTATTTCCAGTTCCGGGAAGCCAATAATACGGATTATGATGCCCTGCCGGCCCTGGTGGAAGCGGAAATGGCCAAGATTAATGCCCTCACCGGGGAGGATTACCATGTATTTAATTACTTCGGCGCCCCGGATGCGGAGCGGGTGATTGTGGCCATGGGTTCCGTTTCCGGCACGGTGCGGGAGGCGGTGAAAGTCTTAAATGCCGCCGGGGAGAAGCTGGGCTTCTTGCAGGTGCATCTCTTCAATCCATTCTCTGCGGAGATGTTCCGGGCCGCCCTGCCGGCCAGTGTCAAGAAGATTGCGGTGCTGGACCGCTGCAAGGAAATGGGGGCGGCCGGGGATCCCTTATATCTGGCGGTATGCGCCGCCTTCGCCAACCGGAAAGAGGCGCCCTACATCATCGGCGGCCGCTACGGCTTATCCTCCAAGGATACCACCCCGGAGCAGATCGCGGCGGTGTTTGAACATTTGAAGGGGGCCGAGCCCTGGGGCAATTTCACCATCGGCATCACGGACGATGTGACCCGCCGTTCCCTGCCTATAGGCGAAAAGCTGGCTATCCCCTATAAGAAGATGGTGGCCTGCAAGTTCTGGGGCCTGGGGAGCGATGGCACCGTGGGGGCCAACAAAAACTCCATCAAGATTATCGGCGAAAATACCGATATGTACACCCAGGCTTATTTCGAATATGATACCAAGAAATCCTTCGGCATCACCCGCAGCCACCTGCGTTTCGGAGAGGAACCCATCATTGGCTCCTATCTGGTGACGGAAGCGGATTTCGTAGCCTGCCACAATCAATCTTTCCTCAGCAAATACGACATTCTGAATGAATTAAAGCAAGGAGGCACCTTCCTCCTCAATACCGGCTGGAGCGAGGCCCAACTGACAGAAAAACTGCCGGAAAAGGTGAAACAGCTGCTGGCGGAAAAGGAAGCGAAGTTCTATATCATAGACGCCAACAAAATTGCCCGGGAGCTGGGGCTGGGGAACCACGCCTCCATGGTGCTGCAGTCTGCTTTCTTTGCCCTGGCGGACATTATTCCCATGGAAGAGGCCCTGGGCTTTATGAAGAAAGCCGCGGAAAAGACCTTCGGCAAGAAGGGAGAAGAGGTGGTGCGCATGAACCTGGCGGCCATCGACCAGGGAGCCGGCGCGCTGCAGAAAATAGATGCGGCCGCCATCAAGGGTTGCTCTGCACCTACAGCCCAGCCCGGCGGTAAACCCGTAGAGGAGCCGCCTTTCATCAAAAACATTCTCCGGCCCATCAATGCCTTAAAGGGCGATGATCTGCCGGTATCCACCTTCCTGGCCATGCAGGACGGCACCATGCCTCTGGGCACCACCGCTTACGAGAAGCGGGGCATTGCCACGGGACTGCCGGTATGGAATGCGGAGGCCTGCGCCCAGTGCAACCGCTGCTCCTTCGTCTGTCCTCATGCAGTAATCCGGCCTTATCTGCTTACCGAGGAAGAAAAGGCGGCGGCCCCGGAGGGCTTTGTCACCGTGCCTGCCAAGGGAGCGGAGGGCCTGCATTTTTCCCTGCAGGTCAGCGATATGGACTGCACCGGCTGCGGCTCCTGCGTGGCCTCCTGCCCCTTGAAGGGCAAGGCCCTTGTCATGGAGCCCGTCAGCAGCGAGAATCTCAGCGTAACCCCCGCCTGGGAATACGGCCTGACCATTTCCGATAAAGACGCTTTTAAGAAAGATACGGTGAAGGGCAGCCAGTTCAAGCAGCCCCTTTGCGAGTTCTCCGGGGCCTGCGCCGGCTGCGGGGAGACCCCTTACGCCAAGCTGCTGACCCAGCTTTTCGGAGACCGGATGTATTGGGCCAATGCCACGGGCTGCACCCAGGCCTGGGGGGCCGCCATGCCGTCCATTCCCTACACTTGCAATAAGGAGGGCAAGGGCCCGGCCTGGAGCAATTCCCTCTTTGAAAACAATGCGGAGTTCTGTCTGGGCATTGCCCTTTCCGCCAAGCAGCAGCGGCTGAAAATGAAGGGGCGGATCGAGGAATTAAAGGCGCTGGCCGACGGCGCCCTGGGCGGTGCCCTGGATGCCTGGCTGGAACACTTTAACGATATCAATGCCTCTGCGGAGGCCACCAAAGCCCTGCTGGCGGCGCTGGCGGAAACTAAGCTGAGTGGCCGGGCCGGAGAGCTGAAAAACGAAATCCTGCAGAATGCGGAGCATTTGAACAAACAATCCGTGTGGATGTATGGCGGCGACGGCTGGGCCTACGATATCGGCTTCGGCGGCCTGGATCATGTCATCGCCATGGGGGAAGACCTGAACATCCTGGTGGTGGATACGGAAGTGTATTCCAATACCGGCGGCCAGAGCTCGAAGGCCACCCCTCTGGGGGCCGTGGCCCAGTTCCAGGCCTCCGGCAAAAAGAGCGGCAAGAAGGATCTGGCCAAGATGATGATGAGCTACGGCAATTGCTATGTGGCTTCCGTGGCCATGGGAGCGGATATGAACCAGCTGATGAAGGCCATCATTGAGGCGGAGGCCCATCCCGGCCCGTCTCTGATTGTGGCCTACGCTCCCTGCATCAACCACGGCATCAAGGCCGGCATGAGCGAAACCCAGGCGGAAATGAAGCGGGCGGTGGAGGCCGGCTACTGGCCTTTGTTCCGCTACAACCCGGACAAGCCGGACCACAAATTCACCCTGGATTCCAAGGCCCCCAGCATGGCCTACCAGGATTTCCTGAAAGGGGAAACCCGTTATGCCTCCCTGCATCTTAGCTTCCCGGAAAATGCGCGGACTTTGTTCGCCCAGGCGGAGGAGGAAGCGAAAGAGCGCTACGAAGCCTACAAAAACCTGGCGGAGCAGGGGCTATAAACGGCACCAAGCCGATAAATGCAGGCGGCTAATAGCCGCCCCTATGGGTGGAGGCGAAGCTTTGGCTGCAACCTTCCGGCGGGAAAGACCGTAGGGGCGATTATCAATCGCCCTAATGCCTGCCATCTGTCAAGGCCCTCGGGCGGCTAATAGCCGCCCCTACGGGTGGATGTCCATCTGTAGGTTGTGTGTCGTAGGGGCCGGGCTCTGACCGGCCCGCTTTCCATACAAGGATATCACATTATGCAGAAAGATTTCTCTCACAAGCAAAACACGCACAGCCTCCGGAAGCTCAGCGAAAAGGATTTCATCACCACCCACTGAAAGGGGGACACCCTCATAATATAATCCCATCATACAAGGAGGCAACAATGCGAATCTACGGAAGTGTGAAGGACAAAGACGGCAAGCCCATCAGCGGAGCCGGCATTGAGGTGAAGGAAGAAAGCTTTGAGACCATTTATCAATGCGAAAGCGATGCCCGGGGGGCCTACGAGCTGGAACTGCCCGCCGGCCGCTATCCTTTTCTCATGGCGGTGAAGGATTACGCCACCAAGAACCTGGAATATTGGTGCCAGAACATAAACCTAACCCAGGATCTTCAGCTGGACCTGCGTTTTGACACCCTGGAGATATACGGTCTTCATGCCTTCCGTGTCAAGGGCGCCTATCCCGCTTTGATGGTATATTTCCGCCCCATGAGTCTGGAAAGGTATAAACGGGGGGAGGCGGATATCTGCCCGGATATTAAGGAGATCCGCGTGTCGGTCGATGGGGTGCCGGTTTCCGTTCTGAAGCAGAGCCGGGTGCCGGAGTATGTAGGGGAACAGGATATGACGGCCTTCCTGATCCAGGTGGAGTGTCCCGCCGGGGCCACCGCCTGGGAACGTCTGGATATGGAAATATGGGACGAAGAGGGGGCCTTTGGCATGGCCACCCTGTTTGCCTGAGCAAAACAATCGATGTCCCCGGGAGGACCGCTATGAAAAACGAACTGAAACGGATAATTGGCATCTTTCTGGCGCTGCTGCTGGCGGCGTCCCTTATGCCTGCCCAAAAAGGATTCGCCACCGGGAAAAGCAAGGAAGATGGCCAGCAGTCATCCGGGCAGGCGGATCTGCCTGCCCGCTACGACCCCCGGGAGCTGGGGCTCGTGACCCCGGTGAAAAGCCAGGGGGATTACGGCACCTGCGGAACCTTCGCCCTGGCCGCCGTCATGGAACACAATGCCATGCTCCGGGGCTATGGGGAATATGATCTGTCGGAATACCAGCTGGCCTGGGCCCTGCTGCACCCCCTGGAACTGGAAGGGGACCTGGCGGCCGGCGAGGGGCCGGAACACAACGATACAAATAGCGCCTGGCACTATGGAGTCTATGGCGGCATATTAAGCTCCACCCTCCTTAGGGGTTATGGCCTCAGGACAGAGGAGGAGTATCCCTATGAGGAGATGGAGAAGGATCTGCCCAAAGAGGCCATTTCTTACGGTGGCTGTCTGTATCCCGATTCCTGCTACACGGTCCCGGCCACGGATGCCGCTGCCATAAAGACCCTCATTACAACCAATGGCAGCGTTTACCTGAATGTGTGCGCCCGCAGCTGGAGTGATGAACTATACGGCAATCCGGATACCCATGCCGCTTACCTGCCCAGATTCGGCAAACCCTACTACGGCATCGATCATTTCATCACCGTGGTGGGCTGGGATGATGCCTACAGCAAGGACAATTTCGCCACCACGCCCCCGGAGGACGGGGCCTGGATCATCAAAAACAGCTGGGGTGAGGAGGTGTTCGGCGAGGACGGCTATGCTTATCTGTCCTACTGCGATGCCACCTTTAACAAGAACAACTGCGCCGTCTCCGTCACGGTGAGCCCGGAGCGGGGCTACGACCGGATTTATCAATATGACGGGGGCGTGGGCCTGCGGGCGGTGAAAAAGGTGACGGACGCAGTGATTAATTTTACCGCAGCGAAAGATGAAGCCATTACCGGGGTGCGTATCAAGCCCCTGGGGGCTCTGGAATCGAATCAGTTTTACTGCTCTAATTGGGCTTTTGAGGAGACGACGGCTGTGATTGCCGTGTATGAGGGCCCTTTCGATGTGGAAAACCCGGATGAAAGGGAAGCCCTCTATACCCAGGAATACCGGATCCTCTATCCCGATTATCAAACGGTTCACCTGGAGCAGGAGGTGGAGCTGACCAAGGGCCAGGAGTATCACGTCCGGGTCAGCTTTAAGGATCCCATATATTACGCCGTGGACAGCCCCTATCAGACCCTGTTTTATTCCTATCAGAATATGGTGAGCGCCCAGCCGGGGGAGACTTATTTGTGCACCCTGGGTGATGGCGGCAACCCCAAATGGGAGGATCCAGCCACCATGTTCGGGAAGCAGCGGCCCAGTTCCGCCTGCCTCAAGGTCTTGGTACGGGACGGGGAGGATTCCGAGGCGGAGCAGGGACAGACTGACCCCGGAGAACAGACCGATCTTTCCGGATTCATGACCCTCATCGAGAATTTCCTGAAAGCGATCCTCGCCGCCTTAAGCGCTATGTTTGCCAGGTAGATTAACCTTCTGCAAATATAGTTTAAAGTCTTGAGGATACGGGCGGCTAATAGCCGCCCCTAAGGCTGCAAACTGCACGCGTCCTTCGTAGGGGCTCATGCCCTCATGAGCCCGCAGAAAAAGGAAATCTACGAGGCCTGCAAAAACCTGGCGGAGCAGGGGTTGTAAACACCTTATACGGGCCGATGAAGGCATCGGCCCCTACGGCTGCAAACTGCACTCGTCCTTCGTAGGGGCGATTACCAATCGCCCAAAAGGTAAAGGCGGCTAATAGCCGCCCCTTGTATTATAGGTGCGTAGCCTTATCTTTACCTTTTCTACAGGTTAGGCTATGCTATGCATGATGCTGTGGATTGGTCGCCGCCCCTA
>CADBFP010000025.1 GCA_902793995.1 uncultured Lachnospiraceae bacterium
TTTTGGCCGTTATTTCCGAAAACAGCTTTATGAATGTACCATATATTACCAAGGAAAGCAAGCACTTTTTAAAATAATCCCTGTTTCCTTAAATGCCGCATGTAAAATACATACACGATGGTGCTTAAGGTCCAGGTGATGGGATAGATCCACACGGCCAGCAGGATGTTGTGATAAATTTGGCCGATGGTCATTAAGGTGATCACCCGGACGGCGCACCAGCAGGTCAGCATCACCACCGTAGGCACAATGGGTTTTCCCAAGCCCCGCATGGCGGCGCTGCTCACATGGGAGAAGCCGCACAGGCAGAAAAACAAGCCGCAGATCCGCCCCCTGAGGGTGCCGAAATAAATCACATCCGGGTCCTGGTTAAAAAGCCCCACCAGAGCCGGACTGAAGAGGAACAGCACCGTTCCGGCGGCCAGCACCGCTAAAGAGGCCGCGGGCAAGGCAAAGAAGATCCCCTTCTTGATTCTGTCCCGCTTGCCGGCCCCCAGATTTTGTGCCACAAAGGTGGACAAGGCCATGCCGAAGGCATTCACCGGCAGGAAGCAAAAGCCTTCCACTTTGGAGGCGGCACCGATGCCGGCCATGGCCGCTTTCCCGAAAGAATTGATGTAGGACTGGATCATCATATTGGCCAGGTCTATGACGCAGGCCTGCAGAGCCGTAGGCAGGCCGATATGGATGATCTGCCGCAGTTTGGCAAAGTCAAAGCGGATCTTGGATGGAACAATGCGGATGGCCTCATCGGTTTTCAGCAGGCGCCTCAGCACCAGCAAAGCGCTGATAAACTGGCCGATGATGGTAGCCAGAGCGGCCCCGTCCACCCCCATACCCAAAAAGCGGATGAAGGAATAGTCCAGCACCACATTCAGCAGAGAGCTGAAAATCAGATAATACAAAGGATGCAGGGAGTCCCCGCTGGCCTGAAGAATGCCTACCAGGAGGTTATAAAATACCAGGCCGATGCTGCCGGCGAAAAAGACCCGCAGGTATGTAGCCGCATCCGTAAATACATCCTCCGGCGTGCCCATCCAGCGGAGAATGAGCGGTGTGCCGAAAATTCCCAGCAGCGTCATCAAAACCGTGGCCACCAGGCCCATAGCTACGGTGGTATGGACGGAGCGGGACACCGCCTTCTCGTCCCCGGAGCCGATATCCCGGGCAATCACCACCCCGGCCCCCATGGAAAAGCCCATAAAAAAGCCCACCATCAAATAGACCACAGAGCCCACGGAGGTCACTGCCGCCAGAGCTGCATCCCCCACCAGGTTTCCCACGATGAGGGAGTCCACCGTATTATACATTTGCTGGAAAAGCTGGCCGATAAACAAAGGAATGGCAAAGGTGATGATGCGTTTGGCCACAGGGCCTTCAGTCATTAAGTGCTGGGCATGGGTATGGTGATGAAATATATGGGGCACACGCATAATATACGGCATTCCTTTACAAGGGGAGGGCGACCAACGGCCGCCCCTGGGATGATATAGTGTCAGTATAGACTCTTTTGTTTCGATTCGCAACAAAATTCAAGAAATAATAATAAGAATAACAAAAAAGGGGCGGCCGAAGCCGCCCCGGGGGTTTTACTTCCCGTACATCTCCTGCAATTTCAGCAGATGCTCGTATTTTTCCTTGGCGTACTGCTCAGACTTGTCGAAGAGCATTTCCGCCCGCTCCGGATTCTTCAAGGTCAGGGAGGTGTAACGGCTCTCGCCCTTTAAGAATTCCTGGTAGGAAGCGCTGGGTGCCTTGGAATCCAGCTGGAAGGGATTGTCTTTCCGAGGATCAAAGCGGAACATATGCCAGTAACCGGCTGCCACCGCATTCTTCTCTTCCGTCTGAGCCTTGCTCATACCGGCCTTGATGCCGTGGGTGATACAAGGGGCGTAAGCAATGATCAGGGACGGACCCGGATAGCTTTCCGCTTCCGTAATGGCCTTCACGGTCTGGTTGTAGTCTGCGCCCATGGCGATCTGGGCCACATACACATAGCCGTAGCTCATGGCGATAGCCGCCAGATCCTTCTGCTTCACTTCCTTGCCGCCGGCGGCAAACTGCGCCACGGCGCCCACATTGGTAGCCTTGGAAGACTGGCCGCCGGTGTTGGAATACACTTCCGTATCGAAGACCATGATATTGATGTTCCGGCCGGAGGCAATGGCATGATCCAGACCGCCGAAGCCGATATCGTAGGCCCAGCCGTCGCCGCCGAAGATCCACTGGCTCTTCTTGCTGATGAATTCCTTGTTCTGCAGCAGGAACTTCACATCTTCGCTGTCCCCTTCCGCTACCAGCGCCGCCAGCAGCTTCTTGGTGGCCTCTGCGTTCAAGGCGGAATCTTCATAGGTCTCGAAGAACTCATCTGCCGCTTCCTTCAGGGCAGGCTTGCCTTTTTCCGCCACCTTCTTAATCTTATCCGCCAGACCGGCCCGGATGGTGGACTGGCCCAGTTCCATGCCCAGACCGAATTCCGCATTGTCTTCGAATAGAGAATTGCTCCAGGCCGGGCCCTTGCCTTCCCGGTTCATGGTGTAAGGCGTGGAAGGCGAGCTGTTGCCCCAGATGGAGGTACAGCCGGTGGCGTTGGCAATATACATGCGGTCCCCGAAGAGCTGGGTCACCAGCTTGGCATAAGGGGCCTCGCCGCAGCCGGCACAGGCGCCGGAGAACTCCAAGAGGGGCGTCTTGAACTGGCTGCCCTTGACGCTGCCCACTTTGAACTTCTCGATGACTTCCTTCTTTTCAGGCAGCTGCACGCCGAAATCGAAGTACTTCTGGCATTCCTTATTGGCTTCCATGTTCTGCATGGTAATGGCCTTGCCGGGAGCCGGACACACATTCACGCAGGAGCCGCAGCCCATGCAGTCCAGAGCGGAAACCGTCATGGAGAACTTGTAGCCGGGCATACCGGTGAGATCCTTCATAGGCATGCCTTCCGGCGCATTCTTTACATCCTCTTCATTCAGGGCAACCGGACGGATGACCGCATGAGGACATACATAAGAGCAGAAATTACACTGGATGCACTTGTCCACATCCCACACGGGAATATCCACCGCCACGCCCCGCTTTTCAAAGGCAGAGGAGCCGGAAGGGGTGGAACCGTTGGCATAAGCCACAAAGGTGGAAACCGGCAGGTTGTGGCCGTCGTGGGCATTGATGGGCTTCTGAATGGCATTGACGAAGCTTACCACATCCGCCCGGCCTTCCGTGGCCAGTTCGAACAAAGGCTCGTCCTTCGCATCCTTCCAGGAGGCAGGCACTTCCACCTTGTGGAAGGCGCCGGCGCCGGCGTCGATGCCGTCGTGGTTCATCTTTACCACATCCTCGCCCTTCTTCATATAGGACTTGGTGGCCGCATCCTTCATATACTTGATGGCGTCTTCCTGAGGAATCACGCCGGAAATCACGAAGAAGGCCGCCTGCAGAATGGTATTCACCCGGCCCCCCAGGCCGATTTCCTGGCCCAGTTTGATGGCATCGATGGTGTAGAGATTGATATTATGCTCCGCAATATAGCGCTTCATCTGGCCGGGCAGATGCTCTTCCAGACCGGCTAAATCCCAAGGGCAGTTCAAAAGGAAGCTGCCGCCGTCCACCACTTCCTGCACCATATTGTACTTCTTCACATAGGAAGGATTATGGCAGGCCACGAAGTTGGCCTTGTTGATGAAGTAGGTGGAGCGGATAGGGGCATGGCCGAAGCGCAGGTGGGAAATGGTGAGGCCCCCAGACTTCTTGGAGTCGTACTCAAAGTAGGCTTGCACATACATATCCGTATGGTCGCCGATGATCTTGATGGAGTTCTTGTTGGCGCCTACGGTGCCGTCGGCTCCCAGCCCCCAGAACTTGCAGGAAATAGTGGATTCCGGCTGGGTGTTGGGATCTTCCTTCACCGGCAGGGACAGGTTCGTTACATCGTCTTCAATGCCGATAGTGAACTCTTCTTTCTCCGTGTTGCGGTATACCGCCACGATCTGGCCGGGGGTGGTATCCTTGGAACCCAGGCCATAGCGCCCCCGAAGAATCTTCACATTGTGGAACTTGGTATTGCGCAGAGCCGTCACCACATCCAGATACAGGGGTTCGCCCAGGGCGCCGGGTTCTTTGGTGCGGTCTAAGACGCTGATGACCTTCACGGTCTCAGGAATGGCATCCAGCAGGTGCTTCTGGCTGAAAGGCCGGTACAGACGAACCTTTACCACGCCTACCTTCTCGCCGCTTTTCAGCATATAATCGATGGTTTCGTCAATAGTGTCGCAGACGGAACCCATGGCGACGATCACATGCTCCGCATCCGGGGCGCCGTAGTAGTTGAAAAGCTTATAATCCGTGCCGATCTTGGCATTGACCTTGTTCATATATTCTTCCACAATGGCGGGGAAATCCATATAAGCCTTGTTGGAAGCTTCCCGGGCCTGGAAGAAAATGTCCGGGTTCTGAGCGGAGCCCAGCTGGCAGGGATGTTCCGGATTCAAAGCGCTGTTGCGGAAGGCCTGCACCGCGTCCCAATCCAGCATTTCGCCCAGGTCGTCGTATTCCCAGGTCTCGATCTTCTGCAGCTCGTGGGAGGTGCGGAAGCCGTCAAAGAAATTCAGCACCGGCACTCGGCCCTTGATGGTAGCCAGATGCGCCACGGCGGTCAGGTCCATCACTTCCTGCACATTGGATTCGCAGAGCATGGCAAAACCGGTCTGCCGGCAGGCGTACACATCGGAATGATCGCCGAAAATACACAGGGCATGGGAAGCCACGGTACGGGCGGATACATCAATCACGCAGGGCAGCATTTCCCCGGCAATTTTGTACATGTTAGGAATCATGAGCAAAAGGCCCTGGGAAGCGGTGTAAGTGGTGGTGAGAGCGCCGGAGGTTAAGGATCCGTGCACCGCGCCGGCAGCGCCGGCTTCGGACTGCATTTCCATAATCCGGACTTCCTGTCCGAACAGGTTCTTTCTTCCCTCCGTGGCCCAGCTGTCCGCTACTTCGGCCATAGGGGAGGAAGGGGTGATGGGGTAAATGGCTGCCACGTCCGTAAAGGCATAGGAAACGTGGGAGGCAGCGGTATTACCGTCCATGGTTTTTCTCGGTCTTGCCATAGTGATTCCTCCTAAAACTATAATAAAATCAATATAATGGATGACAAAGTTATCCGTGTATATTATAATCTATGTGAGGATAAAGTCAAGGGGATATAAGTGAGAATCCTTTGCATCCACTTTTTAACTGTTAGGAGACCACCATGGCATTTGACGGCATCAGTGTAGCGGCCTTAACATATGAATTGAACGAGCGCCTGACCGGCGGCCGAATCAGCAAGATCATCCAGCCGGAGCGGGACGCTTTATTGCTCCATATCAAAACCCGAGAAGAAACAGTGAAACTCCTTTTATCCGCCAATCCTTCTCTCCCCCTGGCCTATATTACGGATAAGAACCTGAACGGACCGCCCCAAGCCCCCGCCTATTTAATGCTGCTGCGCAAGCACCTGGCTGGGGCTCGGATCCTCTCCGTCACCCAGCCCGGGCTGGAACGGGTCATCCGCCTGGAGGCAGAACACTTCGACGAAATGGGTGACCTTTGCCGCCACAGCCTGATTCTGGAAATCATGGGCAAACACAGCAATCTGATTCTGGCGGATCAGGAAGAGGTCATCTGCGATGCCATCCGCCGCATTGGCTCCGGGACCAGTAGCGTGCGGGAGGTGCTCCCGGGCCGCCCGTATTTTATCCCCAACACCCAGGACAAAGTGGCCATCGGGGACGGTTCTTTCTGGCAGCGTTTATCCAACTGGCCCGGGCCGGTGGAAAAAGCCTTAAGCGGTCTCCTCACCGGTATCAGCCCCCAGATGGCCCGGGAGCTGACGCTGCAGGCCGGCCTGGAGGGGAGCGAGGACGCCGCCGCCTTAACGGAGTCCCAAAAGGAAGGGCTAAAGGACGCACTGAACCGGCTGCAGGAACAGCTGACAGTCCACGCTTTTTCCCCTCGAATCTATTATCACAACGGGGAAGCCGCGGAGTTTTCCGCTCTGCCCCTTTCCCTCTACGGGGAGATGGACTATCTGGAATACGACAGCATGAGCAGCCTGCTCTTTAGCTATTATGCGGAGCGCAATTCCACCTCCCGCATCAAGCAGCGTTCCGCGGAGCTGCGCCATCTCTTGAGCCAAACCCTGGAGCGGGACTCCCGGAAGCGGGATTTGATGGAAAAGCAGCTGAAGGATGCGGAAAAACGGGACAAATACAAACTGTGGGGGGAGCTTGTCCAAAGCTTTGGCTATGGCCTGCCCCCGGGCGCCAAAGAGCTGGCAGCCAAAAACTATTACGATAACGATGCGGAGATCATCATCCCCCTGGATGAAACATTAACGCCTCAGGAAAATGCAGCCAAATACTTCGAGCGTTATCAAAAGCTCAAACGCACCTATGAAGCCACTTTGGTCCAGATGGAGGAAACGGATCGGGAACTGGAATACCTGCGCAGCGTGGAGCAGGCCCTTTCCATGGCGGAGGGGGAGGAAGACCTGGCGGCCATCAAGGAAGAACTAACCGCCGGGGGCTATATCCGCAGCCGAGGCGGCAGCGGCAAGAAAAAAGGCGCCGGAAAGACCAAAGGCGCCCAGCCCCTGCACTATACCTCTGCCGAAGGCTTTGACTACTATGTGGGAAAAAACAATCTGCAAAACGAAACCGTCACCTTCGAGCTGGCCTCCGGTAACGACTGGTGGTTCCATGTGAAGGGGATTGCCGGCTCCCATGTGATTGTCAAAACCGGCGGCCGGGAGCTGAGCGACAAGGGTTTTGAAGAAGCCGCCGCCCTGGCGGCCTGGTACTCCTCCGCCTCCCGGGACAGTAAATGCGAGGTGGATTATACCCGCCGGAAGGAAATCAAAAAGCCGGGCTCTGCCAAACCCGGCATGGTGATATATCATACCAATTATTCCATGATGGTGACGCCGTCTATAGAAGGGCTGAGGGGGATTAGGGATTAGGAGGCCCTATTGCCTATCCCCGCGCCCCGTGATATACTGAAAACGCTATGGGAAATCGTAAAAACGGAAAAAGTGCCAGAGCAAAAAAGAGAGAGGCCAGACGGCTGAAAAAAAAGAGCTTTCATCGTTCCGTCATCCGCCCCTCTTATAATACTGTGCTTTATGAAGCCCGTCTTAAAGCGGGGCTGCGCCGCTTTCCCTTTGCTAAAGCTCTGGGGATTTTCCCTCTGCTTTATCCCTTGCTGGAATCCGGTTATCTCAAGCCTACCCAAAAGCAAATCCACAAAATCAGCGCTTATCTGGAAGAGGATTATCAATCCTATTGCGAAGGCATTTCTTCTTATCCCCAGGAATTACCGGAAAAGCCCCGGAATGCCTTTGTCCGCGGCTTTTTTGATTTATTGGGTTCCACCCCTTTCCGCCTTCTGCTGGTCCTGCTATTGATCGGCTGCCTGGGCTCAATCGCCTATGGCATGCGGGAAGAAGAAATGCTGTCAGAGGAAGAACACCTGTATTACCCGGAGGAGCTGCATCTGCTCCGCGAAGGCGTTATACAAAAGGGAAGCTTTACCCTCTATTTTGATCCCGAATCTCCTTTGGACCTGGATCTGTTTTATCTTGAAATCACCAAAAAAGAGGATGATAAATTCCTCAGCGTAAAATGCGATCGGGAAGAGAAAGCCTTCAGCCAGGTGGAATTTTTATACCGGGAATGGACGGAGGAAGGCCGGATCAATCTGCGCCGCACCCTTTCCGATTCGCCGGAAGAGCTTTCCTTAAGTTTTACGGATTATCTCAGCAGTCAGACCTTCCAGTGCACCGCCCTGCAGGAGGAGGACGGCAGCTATGAACTGGGAAATATCACCCACAATTTCTTTCAGGAAGTGGACAAAGAAAAAAATGAGGAACTGCTGGCCATCCTTGAACCCCGGGCGGCGGTGTTCGATGCGGAGATCGAAAAGCTGATCGAGGAAAAATTAGGCATCTCCCTGAATTTGATGAGCCTGTGTGAGGAGGTTTCGGAGGCAGAGGACCGCATCGGCGCTCTGTCCACCCGTCATATGCTCTTTCTGGCCGGGGGTTTTGTGGCCGGGCTGCTAATGCTTTTCTGTCTTATGTACTGCCTGTTGTACGGCACCAAAAACGGAGAAGGAGGGCAGATTCATCCCCGGGGAAATCTGGTTCACTATGCCCGGCGGGCAGAGCCTGCCACAGACCTGAAGATTCCGCCCTTCCTGCCGGAGACGGCCCTGTCCCTGTTCGGCAGTTATCTGCTGTACCGCTCTTCCATCCGCTTTATTCTTCTGGCCATCTCCTTTTCTTTCTCCATTCTGATGGATATAGAGACTGCCATGGTTCAGAATCAAAGCCTGATGCAGCTCTTTTATGTAGCCATGTTCCTGCTGTATTTCCTGGACTTTGACTCCTTTATGGACGACCGGCGGGTGCAGGGCAGAATCATTATGTATTTCCTCCTGTATGTGGCATTATATACCGCGGAGGTCCTTCTGATTACCGGCTTTGCCGATTCCCCTTCCCTGGTATATCAATTTTTGGCCCAGCTGCGTCTGCCCAATATGTTCGGGTCCATCTGCTGTTATTTTATCATAATGCATTTCCTCTTCTTTACGCCGAAGCGGATTACGAACCGGCGCCGGCTGATATGGTATCGTCTCTGCTCCCTGATTCCGGTACTGATTATTCTGGGATCCAAGGTGATTTTCAACGGAGCGGAACGCTTCTTCGGCTGGGACCTGCCTCTGCCGGTGAAGTATCTGTTCAACGGAGAGCGGATCACCTTCTCCCTCCTGTGCATCGGTTATCTCTTCGGCCTGTATTTCCTGCGACTTCATTTTGAAAAGCGCTACGGGACGGAAAACGCCCACAAATATTTTAACGGCAACCGTTTCCTCTGGCAGAAAAACATCATGAGCTGCCTCCTGGTGCTGCTGATTGCCCTTCTGTCCTATCTTTTGAAGGACAATGCCATCGCCAGCGTTCTCGGTGTCGGGGAATCCCAGACGCTGCTGCTGCTCATTCCTTTGCTGCTCTTTTATCACCCCCACAAGGGTCCCCGGAACCGCCTGGTGGATTTCATCACCATGGGGGCATACCTGGCAGCCCTTTGCTATGGCTATGTGATAGGCGGCATCGTATTATTACTGGGGATTATAGCCACATGAAAACGAAAAGCAGATTTCGGATACTACTTGCTGCGGGGCTTCTGGCGGGGCTTTTGCTTTTGCTGCTCTCTTCCGGCTGCGGCAGGGGAGGGGCCACGAAGGTTCCCTTTCAATACCAAAGCGGGCCCCAGGATGAAAAAAGCTATTTTTATTACCGGGACAGCTTTTTTGATCATCCCTCCACAGAGTACGATCCTTCTTTGGCTACTGCGTCTCTCTCCTTTGCCCTGGCGGCCTTTGCTTCCACAGAAGGGGAGAATTATCTGCTGCGCAGCAAGAATATATCTGCCGTATATGAAAAATGCGGCTTTACGGACCTGTACGTAAACGAGGATTACCAAAAAAAGCCTGGAACCGACAGTTTAGGGGTAGTGATAGCCCGCAAACAGTTGGGGGATATGCCCCTGCTGGCGCTGGATATCCGGGGCGCCAATTACGAAAGCGAATGGGCCTCCAATTTCACCATAGGCGATGGGGAGGATACCGCCTATCATCTGGGGTTTTATGAAGCCAGCGAGGAAATCCTGGCCTGCCTCCGGGAGTATGTGGAAAAGTATCAGATTCAGGGGGATATAAAACTGTGGATCAAAGGCTACTCCCGGGCCGGCGCCTCCTGTAATCTGGCGGCCGGACGGATGAATGAATATATCCGGGACGGGGTACCCTTCCTGGGAGAAGGGGTCAGCCTGAAGCGGGAGAATCTGTATGCCTATTGCTTTGAGGCCCCCCGGGGGGTGGTTTTTGATGAAAGCCGCTACCCCAAAAGCGAGTTGTTCAGCAATATTTTCTGTATTGTCAACCGGAATGACCCGGTGCCCAAGGTGGTAATGGAAGCCATGAACTTCACCCGTTTCGGGGTGGAAATCGTGCTGCCGGATTCCGTCACCGTTTCGGATTTTGACACCGTTTTGAATCGTGTCAGATTAGAATACGGACAGCTGCGTTCCTTCGGAGATTGGGGAATATACAAAGTATCGGATTTCCAGCTGATGGAATTCGGCGGAGGAAAATCTCTTATGAGTCTGGGGCCAAGCCAGGAAGTGCGGAATTGGACCCAAGGAATCTATCTGGATGATATCCTGGATGTTTGGACCAGGGAGGGCATCCGGGACCGGGTACATTATTCACAAAGCATGCAAACGGGCCTACGGGATCTCTTCCGCTTTATGTATGTCAATAAAACCACCTCTTCCTCTTTGAAGGATTTTGCCTTGCAGCTGGCGCGGGAAATCCTGATGAAAGGGGATCTGGAGGTGGTTGTGGACGATATGCTCCATAACCGGAATCATTTGGTGCAGGATTTAAAGCCTCTGCTGAACCGGGCCATTATGTGGATGGGTATTAACATCGATACGGATGAGGCGATTCACAGTATGACCCATCTGTTTTATACCTTTATCCAGTCCATCCATGAGGATTTTGGGCTCATCTTTTCTCTCTTTTCCCTGGACAATATCAAAGCGGTGGCCAGCGCCCATTATCCGGAACTGTGTCTGGCTTTTTTGAGGGCCATGGATCCCCTTTACACGCGGAAGCCCCTTGCGCCGCCATTGGACGGGGCGTATTATCTGCTGACGGCCCCGGGCGGAACGGATATTCAGGTTTTTATAGGGGATGAAGCGGTGGCCGCTGTGAAAAACGGTATGCCCCTGGAACTGGATTCTCTTATGGCCTGCAGCGCCCGGAACGGGGAAATCCGCATTTTCCTGCCGGCCCATGAAAGCTATCGGGTAGAGACGGCAAATAAAGAGGGACTCGGTCTGGTTTTGACGGAGCCCCGGCAGTTAAAGGAAAGTGAAATCGATCCGTTGTCTCTCAGCTGGGAGGGAAACAGTTTCTTTATCCCGGCCAGGTAGAGTCCGCATGGGCCTATCAGCCGCCTTATATCCCCGGCCTGTCCCTTTCCTCATCCCATATTCTGCACTACGCTGAGCAACAAACAGATAATCAGATTGGCCGTCAGCATCGCGGATAAGGCCAAGGGCCAGCGTCCCTTCCGGTTAAAGCCGTACAAATCATCCCAGGCCTTGTCCGTCTTATCAAAAATCACCTTCCGTAAATACAGAGTTCCGTAAAGCAGTATCGGCAGCATGCCCCACAGAAAGACCCAGGGCCCCATGCCTCTCCTTTCCCAAATACAGAAAGAAGCCAGGGCCATCAGGGGCGTTAAAAAGTGCATAAACAGGTTTTCTTCCCGGATGAGTTTGGTAAAACTGCCGATGGAGGGCGCCAGATAAAACAACACGGTAAAGAAGGTAAGGCTCACCGCCGAGGTTCCCATATATTTCAGCAGCCAGGCCCATTCCGCCTCCGGGGCCAAAAGCATGCAAAGAGAAGCAAGGCCGCAGAACAGATTGCTTTGCACCGTGAAAAAGCGGAAGGAAAGTTTCAGGCTCCGCCCTTTCCCTTTCCTGTCCAGGATCAGGGCGCGCAGCAGCAACAGGGCCGTAATACCGAATATGAGACTGTTGAGAACAAGAGACATATATGGTTTCCTTCTTGCAGGCGGGCCATGTCCGCCCCTACGCGGGAATTCCCGACGATAGAATCCCCCTACGATTTCTTCATACTGAGTGATATCCGCTTCTTGGCGGCGTCCACTTCCAATACGCGCACTTCCACCACATCCCCCACTTTCACTACCTCCGAAGGATGCTTAATATAGCGGTCTGTCATTTGGGAAATATGCACCAGGCCGTCCTGATGCACCCCGATATCCACGAAAGCCCCGAAGTCAATCACATTCCGCACGGTGCCCGTCAGCACCATGCCCGGCTTTAGATCTTCCATGCTCAGCACATCCGTCCGGAGCAAAGGCTGGGGCAGGCTGTCCCGGATATCCCGGCCGGGTTTGGCCAGTTCCTGGGCCATATCCAAAAGGGTTGGCACGCCTACGCCGCAAAAGGCCGCCAGCTTCTCGGCTCCCACGCGTTTTACCGCATGGTCCAGGCCCGTGACGCCCTTTCGCAAATCCCGCCGCTCCTCGCTTAACAAGGTCAGCAGTTTCCGCGCCGCTTCATAAGATTCGGGATGCACCCCCGTATTATCCAGGGGTTCCTTTCCCCCGGGGATCCGCAGAAAGCCGGCGCATTGTTCAAAGGCTTTGGGGCCCAGCCCCTTCACCTTCTTCAGCCCGGCCCGGGAGGCGAAGGCCCCGTTTTCTTCCCGGTATTCCACGATATTTTTCGCCACGGCGGCGCTGATGCCCGAAACATATTGCAAAATGGAAGGAGAGGCGGTATTCAGGTCCACCCCCACCGCATTCACGCAGTCTTCCACCACCCCCTGGAGGGATTCCTTCAGCCGGTTTTGGGCCACATCATGCTGATATTGCCCCACGCCTATGCTTTGAGGATCGATTTTCACCAGCTCAGACAAGGGGTCCTGCAGCCGCCTGGCAATGGACACGGCAGAACGCAGAGACACATCAAACTGCGGGAATTCCTGGGCCCCCAGCTTGGAGGCAGAATACACCGAGGCCCCCGCCTCGTTTACCACCATATAGCTCACTTTTCCATGGTAGGACTTGATGGTCTCTGCCACAAAAATCTCCGCTTCCTTGGAGGCGGTGCCGTTGCCAATGGAAATGCAGTCCACTTTGTGTTTTTCGATGAGGCTCCGCAGGGTCCGGGCCGCCTCCTCCACCTTGTTCTGGGGCGGCGTAGGATAAATGACGCCGGTATCCAGTACTTTGCCGTTTTCATCCACCACCGCCAGCTTGCAGCCGGTACGGTAGGCCGGATCCACCGCCAGCACCCGCTTGCCCTTAATGGGAGGCTGCAGCAGCAGGGGCTTTAAATTGTCCCCGAACATTTTGATGGCCTGCTCCTCCGCCTTCTCCGTCAGTTCCCGGCGAATTTCCCGCTCCACGGAAGGAAAAACCAGGCGGTCATAACTATCCGCCAGAGCCGCCTCCAAGAAGGCGGCGTAGGGGCTGTCCGGCTTCAGGTACAAATGCCGGAACACCTTCAGGGCCTCTTCCTCTTCCAGCACCAGGCTGACCTTCAGTACTTCTTCCTTCTCCCCGCGGTTCACGGCCAGGATGCGGTGGGGCGGGATCTTGGAAACCGGCTCGCTGAAATCATAATACAGGCGGTAAACCGTATCCTCCGTCACTTTTGCCTGGGAAGCAATCAATCCCTGGCGAGCAATCAGCTGCTTTAAGCCGCCCCGCACCGCCGCATCATCCGCCATGATTTCTGCGATGATATCCGAGGCTCCGGCCAAGGCCGCCGCCCCATCCGGCACTTCCTTTTCCGGATTGATATAGGCCTGGGCCAAAACCTCCGGCGCTTCGCCCCCCGGTGCCTGCTCCAAAAGGGCCAGGGCCAGGGGTTCCAACCCTCTTTCCCGGGCAATCATGGCCCGGGTCCGCTTTTTCTGCTTATAAGGCCGGTAAAGATCTTCCAGGGCCGCCAGGGTCTGAGCCCCGGCCAGGGCCGCTTCCAGTTCCGGGGTCATTTTCCCCTGTTCCCGAATGGCAGCGGCATAATCTTCTTTTTTCTTTTCCAGATTCCGCAAATAAACCAGGCGCTCCCCGAACTCCCGGAGAGTCTGGTCGTCCGTGGTGCCGTGCATTTCCTTCCGGTAACGGGCAATGAAAGGAATGGTATTGCCCTCATCAATGAGTGTAATAATATTTTCGCTGTACTCCGACTTCAGGGAGAATTCTTCCGCCAGTTTCTGCTTAATATCCATGCTTTGCTCAATCCTTCTTATTGTTGGAAGACATAACGATTTCCAGCACAAACTGAATCACCCGGAGCACTTCCAGGATAAAATTGCAGATGTATTGCAAAATATAGGCCTGGAACACCTTTTCCATCACCTGGATTTCCTCTTCCGTAGCCAGATCAAAGTCCCGGGCCATTTCCAGCGCCATCTGATTGGCTTTCTTCTCCACGGGAATATTCAGGAAGGTGACCACCAAACCAATCAGCAGCAGCAAGCCGCCGGCCCCCAATCCCAAAAAGGAGTAAAACTGGCCGCTGTGGGTTTTAAACACATAAAAGTCCAGCAGGAAGCCGATCAAGACAAAGGGAATAAACAGCAGCGGACCGAAAATAGCCAGGATGGAGAAGCGGTTCCGAATCACCGCCTTTCTGTCGCCGCTTTCGCACAGTTTTGCCACAGCGGCTTTTTGCAGAGCCAAGGCAGTGGAGGTGACGGATCTGGTTTTATCGATTTTACCGAACAATTTCCGCAGATAAACGGTTTTCGTGTAGATGTTATAGTAATTGCCGAAGAGAAACTCCACCAGGAAACCGCTTTTTACTTTGACATAGGGCAGTTCCGCCCGGTCCAGGGCATAGCGGCAGGTATCCATGCCGTTCATCTGGTTTTTGATGCCCATGCGGTTGGCCCGGGCATAACGAATCCATACCAAAACGGATATGGCTGCGGCCACCAAGGCCATGATGACCACCAGGGCAGAAACAATTAAATAAGCGATAGCCAGTTCCCGGCTGGTGTTAAAGCGGGTAATTATGGTGTCCAGCGCTTTTTCCAACAGTTGATTCATGATGTCACCTCTGTGTGCGGGCGATGAGCCGTCCTTTCTTGTGTTGATTTTAGCATTGACGAAGGGAAAAAACAAGGGAGATGTGACTAATCCGCAATGGTTGTCCAATGAGCTGGGGACCCTTCGACAAGCTCAGGGACCACCCTTCGACAGGCTCAGGGCCCCATGCAAATCCATAAATCTTATATCTCCCTCTTGTTTCCTGCGGAAACATTTGTTATAAATGAAGCATGGCGAAGTTAGATTTAACAAACGAAAACATTCATCCGGTGAAAGCCATTCTCTGGCTGGCCTGGCCGGTTCTGTTAGAACAGGTTCTTTCCACCCTGGTAAGCTTTGCGGACACCGCTATGGTAGGGGCGCTGGGCGTCAATGCCACTGCTTCCGTTTCCATCAGCAACTCCTTTGTATTTCTGCTGAACAGCGTGATTCTCGCCATGGGAACGGGCCTTACGGTTTATGTGGCCCGGCATGTGGGGGCGAAGGAGTATGACGAAGCCAAGGCTTATATCCGCCACGCCATCCTGCTGCTGGCCATGGTAGGCCTTCCCATCGTGAGCCTCACCTGCCTGCTTCACCGGCAGATTCCCAAGTGGATGGGGGCTGCGCCGGAAATCCTAAACAGCGCCGCCTCTTATTTACTGATTACTTCCTCCCTCCGGATTTTCATTATGGCCATGATGGTGCTGGGGGCCGTGTTCCGGGGGCGGGGGGATACCAAAACCCCTCTGTATGTAGGAATCTTTGTAAACATCCTGAATGTCTGCGGCAACTATCTGCTGATCAACCCCACCCATGATGTGACCCTCTTTGGCAATACCTATACCGTGCCCGGCGCCGGCTGGGGCGTGAACGGCGCTGCCGCCAGCACCGGCTTTTCCTGGTTTGTGGGCGGCACCATTCTTCTGCTGCTTTTATTCATTAAAAAGGATCCCACCCGGATCAGTCTGAAAGAATCTTACAAACCGGATTTTGCTCTGATCAAGCGAGTGGTGACCCTGTCCGTGCCGGCCATGCTGGAGCGGGCTTCCATGAGCGCCAGCGGCATTGTGGTGACCCGGTCCATTGCCACCCTGGGCACCATAGCCGTAGCAGCCAACACGGTTTCCCTGACGGCGGAATCCTTTTCCTACATGCCCGCCTTTGCTTTCCAGATGGCCATCACCACTCTGGTGGGCCAATCCCTGGGGGCCGGCAAGCCGGATCTGGCCAGCCGCTATGTACGCTATACCATCATAATCGGCTTTTTGACCATGACCGCCGCCGGCATCGGCTTATATGTGTTTGCCGACACGCTGGTGGGCATCATCACCCCGGACCGGGAAGCCGCTGCCCTGGCGGCCCGCTGCCTGCGGATTGTGGCCCTGGTCCAGCCCATTCAGGCCAGCTGCTGGATCTTCGGCGGCGCCCTCCGGGGAGCCGGGGATACCCGTTTTCCCTTCTATATCACCGCAGGGGGCAACTGGTGCATCCGGGCCTTGGGCGTATTTATCTGCATCCGCCTGCTGAAGTTGCCCCTCACTGCCGCCATTTGGTGCACCAATGCGGATGTGACGGTGCGCTGCGTGCTGATGTGGCTGCGGTTTAAGCAAGGCAAGTGGAAAACGGCGATTCGGACATAAAGAGGGGCGGCTCAGGGCCGCCCCTTTTCAGTTTACGGCAGGATGCTTATATTCTCATATCTCCGTCTTTGACCCAGCCCAGCTTTTTCACTGCCAGATGAATCCCCAGGGCCAGCACCGCCGGCAGCACAAAAGAAATCAGTCCCAGCGCCAGCCAGTCGGAGCCATGTATAGCGGCCCGGGTTCCGGCTTCTATCTCCTTCACCCAGCCCGTATATACTCCGATCTGCCCCACCAGTCCGCAAGTGCCCATGCCGGAAGATACAGGAGCCCCGTTCATTTCCAGCTTAAAGAGGCAGGTGGCCAGGGGACCGGTAATGGCAGAGGCCAAAGTAGGCGCCAACCATATCTTCGGATTCTTCACGATATTCCCCATCTGCAGCATAGAGGTGCCGATGCCCTGGGATATCAGGCCGCCCCAGCGATTGTCCTTAAAGGAAATCACCGCAAAACCTACCATCTGGGCACAGCAGCCCGCCACGGCGGCGCCGCCGGCCAGGCCCGTAAGGCCTAAAGCCGCGCAAATGGCGGCGGAAGAAATGGGCAGGGTAAGGGCCATCCCCACCAGCACGGAAACCAGAATTCCCATAAAGAAGGGCTGCTGCTCCGTAGCCCACATAATCACGCTGCCAACCCACATGGCCGCCTTGCCCAAAGGAGGCGCAATCAGCCAGGATAAAGCCACGCCCACGCCTATGGTTACCAGGGGCGTCACTAATATATCGATTTTCGTTTCTTTAGATACCGCCTTGCCGCACTCCGCCGCCAAAATAGCGATAATCAGCACCGCCAAGGGCCCGCCGGCCCCGCCCAGGGTATTGGAGGCAAAGCCCACGCTGATGAGGGAAAACAGCACCAGGGGCGGGCATTTTAAGGCATATCCGATGGCTACCGCCATGGCCGGGCCGCTCATGGCGCTGGCCAGGCCCCCCACCGTGTATTCCGTTCCCGCCACCACGGCCACCGGGGCGGTGAGAAAGCCGATATGGAATTGGGTGCCGATGGTATTCAAAATGGTGCCGATCAGCAGGGAGCAAAACAAACCCTGGGCCATGGCGCCCAAAGCGTCAATCCCATAGCGCTTCAAGGATATTTCAATATCCTTCCGTTTCAAAAATGCTTTTATCTTCTCCATCTTTCTTCCGGCCTCCTTACCAGATAAAATTCGATTTTAACATTTCGCCGTTGTCCATCAGGATATCTTCTCCGGTAATGGAACGGTTGATGACTGTGAGATAATACGCCAGTCCCGCCACTTCCTCCGGCTCCGCCCATTTTCCCAGCAGAGTCTCAGCCTTCACGGCCGCATACAGACTCTCACTCTCTAAGATATGCTGATTGGCGGCCGTAATCACCCCGCCGGGGGAAATGCTGTTTACGGTGATGCCCCGCTCCGCCAGCTTTAAAGCCCGGTTCTTCATATATCCCACCAGGCCTGCCTTGCTGGCCACATAACGGGGAAACTCCGCACCGTTCCGGGCGGAGGCCGAAGCAATATACAGCACGGACCGCAGGACGGGACTGGTCTCGAAATGCTCCGTAAAGGCGATAGCCGCTTCCAGATTCACGGAAAGGGCCTCCTCTTCTTCCAGGCTGCCGGCGCAGCTGATGAGGATTTCCGGGTCCGGAAGATCCGGCAAAGCTTCCCGCAGATCCTGCCGCAGATGGGTATAAAGGGGATGGTCCGGCCCCTCCGGGCGAAGGTCTATGCCGTAAACCCGATGTCCTTCCTGCAAAAACTTTTCCGCGATGGCCCGGCCGATGCCCCGGGCAGTTCCGGTGATAAGACAGATCATACCAACTCCCTCCCGCTCATATCCTCGTCCTCCGGCAGGTCTTCTTCCTTTGCCTGGGCCAGCCCTTTGGTCCAGCGGTATCCCAGGGGCGAGAAGAATACTTCGAACAATAACTCCATCACCCCGCCGGTCAGGGCGCAGGTGAAGCACTGCAGCAGGCTCCAGCCGAAAAACACACGGCTCACGATCAAAGCAAAGGTGAGATTGTCCACAAACTGGGCCACAAAGGTGGAAATATAGGACCGCAGGGCAAATTGGCGGAAGCCTCCCCGGATCCGCATCCGAAGCCCAATGCCGTGATTCAGGAAATTATTCAGCGCCGCCGATACCCCGAAGGCCACGGAGCTGCCGAAAATGATATACCAGGTGCCCCCGAAGGTATTGTTCAGGGCACGATTCAGCAAAGCCTCACTGCCCTCCACAAAGCTTTCTCCCCAGACCCCGGGAATCACGCTGGCCAGGAAAAAGAGGCCTGCCATCAGCAAATTAAGAAGCAGGGCCAGCAGGGACATGGCGGTGGCCGTCTTGGGCCCATAGCAATGGGTCAGCACATCCAGACACATAAAAACAAGCCAGGAGAACAAGATGCCGCAATCCAGCGCCAGCCAGTCCAGACCGGTGTTGATGCTTTTGTTGGCCATCAGATTCATACCTACCACGGAAATAATCAGCAGGGATGCCACAAGAGGGGGCACAGAAACAATCAGACGACGAAAAACCCGATAAAGCTTTTTCACGATTAACTCCTTGTTTTTTTAGGGTGGTTATCAGGAACACCCGTATTGGTCCACAGACTGTGCCATCCTATCACAGTTTGGAAGATAATACAAGTCCAACGTAGGGGAACCATTAGTCGCCCTAAATCTTCCACCCGTCAAGGTCTGCGGGCGGGCCATTCCCGCCCCTACGCATCTTCCTCACCTGGTGGTTGCAATTATCCCATGCCCGCCCCTACGGTTTTCCTCTCCGGGTGGCTGCAAACTTCCCCTGCCCGCCCCTTGTATTACGCCCCTTTTTCATATATAATACGAAGCAGCAAAAGAACGTTTTCTTGAAAGGAACCATCACTATGAAAATGCTCGCATTCCAAGACATGCCTTACGCCCGTCCCGATATGGACGCCATGAAACAGGCCCTGACAACGGCGACGGAAGCCCTCCGCTCCGCCCCCGGCTACGAGGAAGCCCGCAGCGCCTTCTTTGCCCTGCAGGAGCAGGAAAAGCAAAATATGACCATGATGTCCCTGGCCTCCGTCCGGAACACCATCGACACCACGGATGAATACTACGACGGAGAAATGAAATGGATCCGGGAACAAAGCGCTGGCCTGATTCCCCTGCGCAAAAAATACCAGGAAGCCCTGGCGGCCTGCCCCTTCCGCAAGGATTTCGAGGCGGAGTTCGGCCCTCAGCTCTTCAAATTGGTGGATGCTTCCCTGAAAACCATGGATGAAAAACTGATGCAGGACATCATCCGGGAGGGAGAATTGACCAATCAATACCAAAAGGACAGCGCCATGGCCTCTACCACCTTCCGAGGTGAAAAATGCAATTTCTACGGTCTTTTAAAGCATATGGAAAGCACGGACCGGGCGGAGCGAAAAGAAGCCTTTGAAGCCTGGGCGGATTTGTATGCCTCCATTGCCCCGAAGCTTGATGCCCAGTACGACGAGCTGGTTCATCTGCGGGACGGCATGGCCAAAAAGCTGGGCTTTGCCAGCTATACGGATCTGGCTTATCTGCAGCGCCGCCGCTTTGATTACACCCAGGAAGATGCGGCTAAGTTCCGGGCCCAGATCAAGGAAGTCATTACCCCGGCGGTAGCCAGAATCCGGGAAAAGCAAAAGGAGCTTTTGGGCCTTGACAAACTCCATTATTGTGATGAATCTCTCCAGTTCCCGGAAGGCAATGCGGATCCCATCGGCACCATGGAAGAACTGGTGGCCAAGGCCCAGAAGATGTACCGGGAAATGAGTCCGGAGACGGCGGAGTTCTTTGATTTCATGGTGGATTACCGGCTCTTTGATCTGGAAACCCGCCCCGGCAAGCGGATGGGAGGCTATATGACCCGCTTTGCCGCATACCAGGCCCCCTTCATTTTCAGCAATTTCAACGGCACCAGCGCGGATGTGGATGTGCTGACCCACGAGGCAGGCCACGCCTTCCAGGGCTATCTGGCCATGCGTTCCATCCCCATCAGCATGCTCTCCGGCTCCACCTCGGAAATCAACGAGATTCATTCCATGAGCATGGAGCACTTTGCTTATCCCTGGATGGAAAGCTTCTTCGGAGAAAATACAGAGAAATATATAACAGCCCACCTGATCGGCGCCCTGGCGGTGCTACCTTATATGGCCTGTGTGGACGAATACCAGCACCGGGTTTATGCCCAGCCTGATATGACGGCGAGGGAGCGCCGCAGCGTATGGCGGGAAATCGAAAAGGCCTATATGCCCTGGCGGGATTATGACGGCAATGAATTCCTGGAAGAGGGCGGCTTCTGGATGCAGAAGCAGCACATCTTCCTGTATCCCTTCTATTACATTGACTACGCCCTGGCCCAAATGGGAGCCTTCCACTTCTACGGCCAGATGAAGACGGACCGGGAAAAGGCCTGGAACGGCTATCTGAAGCTTTGCCGCCTGGGAGGCACCAAGGGATATTTTGAGCTTTTGGAAGCCGCTGGCATTCCCAATCCTTTCCAGGATGGCGCCGTAAAATCCTGCGCAGAGCATGTAATCAAAGAAGTGGAAGAAAGATATAAATAAAGGCACGAAGGCGATTGATAATCGCCCCTACGGATTTGCTGCGACTTGCCTGGACCCGTAAGGGCGACTATTAGTCGCCCGCAAACCGCCGCAAAGAAACCTTGGAGTAATATATATGCCTGAACGCACATTAATAGAAATAGTCGGTTACATCGGCTCCGCCTTGGTCCTAATCTCCTTCCTGATGACCTCCGTGGTAAAACTGCGACTGGTCAATATGGCAGGCGGCATTATTTCCTTTGTCTATTCTTTGATTATCGGCGCCTACCCCCTGGCCTTTATGAACATTGCGCTGGTCCTGATCAACCTCTTCTTCCTGTGGAAGATCAAGCACAGCAAAAAGGACTACCGCCTGGTGGAACTGGAACCGGAAAGCAAGGTGCTGGCCTATCTTCTGGAGGAATACAAGGAGGACATAGCGGCCTGTTTCCCGGGCCTGAAACCGGAGCCCCAGGAAGCGGATCATTGCTGCCTCCTGCTGAATGAGGATACCCCTGCCGGGCTGGTGCTGGCCAAAGAAGAGGACAGGGATTTGCATCTTCTGCTGGATTATTCTCTGCCTAAGTTTCGGGATTTTTCCCTGGGGTCCTTCATGGCAGAAAGCTTCCGGGAGCGGGGATACGCCAGGCTTTGCTACAGCGGCCCGGATGAAAACCACCGGAAATATCTGGAGAAAATGCAATTCCAGCAAGACAAGGATGGTGTTTGGATAAAACAATTATGAAGAAAAAAACCGTGACTTTCTTTTTGCTCGCATGGCTCCTTTATGCGGCCCTCCTGCCGGTCCGGGGAGAAGAAATGCCAGCCCCCGGCGGTCTTTCCTTGCTATCTTTCGAAATCCATATAGACGAAGCCACGGATCAAATCCGGGGCAGCTTCTGTATAGAGAACGAATCTCCCCTGCCCTGGCAAGGGGAGATTCCTTTGCCCCTTCTTTCCACGGGGATTCTCCCCGGAAGCCTTTCCCTGGAGACCGGCTCTTTGGCGCTCCTGAAAGATGAAAAATCTTTATTTTGCCAAATCCCGGTCGGAGGGCATATCAACTTTTGGTTCCGGTATCAAAGCGCCCAGCCGCTGATTCATTCCCGTATCATTGCCCTGGACCTGCAAAGCGGTTTTTTTAAGCTCTTTTCCCAGGTTCAGCATCTTTTGTTTACCCTGACCCTGCGGGAGGAAGATATTCCTCTGGTGAAGGATATTTACCCCGGCATCTGGGATATTGAAGAGAATACCATCGAAATCCGTCTGTCCCGTTTTAAACCTTCTCCGCTGCTGCCCCGGATTTATGTGGAAAAAGAAACTTACCGGAATCTGAAGGGCAGCCGGGATCAGACACCCACCAGGATAGAGGAATATATTCTGTCCCATTACAGCCAGTGGTTCGCAGAGGGCATCCCCCTGCCGGACCGTATTGAATTCATCCAGGATATTTTCAACCATATGCTGGGCAAAAAGGACACGCCTCATGCCCGGGAACTGGCTAACTGGTGGGAGGATTATAACAAATTAGGCGAAAATAATCTTGTTTATGCCAGGCTGGTCAACTATCTGGTGATCCGGGAGGCTGTCAGGGGAAATCTGGCCGAAGATCCCGGCCGGCGTATTTTAGAGCGAATGAATCATGCTTCCGGCCTCCTTGGCCCGTTAAGCAGCAAGCTGCTGCAGACACATCTTTATGGAAATACGGAAATGTACCGCCTGGCGGTGGGATTTGATGCGGCAAAAAGTCTGCAGAAAAGCCTGGTTTATTTTTATGTTCCGTTCAGTTCTACCATCGAGATAGACGGCACCAGCTATCCTTTCAACGATTCCGTACTAAAATCCTATACTCCTGACGAGCTCCCGATAATACAACCTGCCTATATTATTCTCCCAGAGCTTAACGGCTTTCGGGTACAGACTCTGCCTGCCTCACTTACTCTTTCTCCGGAGGAGCTGGATAACTATCTATATGCCCTTCAGGCGGATTTTTATGTACAGCTGCGGGTGATGGATTCCCGCAGCACGGCCCTTCCCATGAACGAATACCGGGAAGGTTTCTCTGAAAAATATACTGCCTATTTCACCCGGGTGCGGGGAGGGCTCATCAGTGAAGAAGGCTTTCAGGCAGCCGCCGAAAAACAGGCGGAGGAAAGCGGCAGCCCCGCCTACTACCGCTGCTATGGGGATGAACAGACGGATGAAAACCTCTCTGTCATTTCCTTTCCCTCTATCATTCATTACCGGGGCACTGTGGTTTTAAAAGAGGATCCGGCAGGGTCCCTGAAGGGGGAGCAGCCCTTCTTTGAGTATTTCCCGGATCCCAGCTATGCCTCCCGGCTTTACGGCATCTCCTTCTACAAAAAGCTTCTGGAGGAGGAATCCGTAAAGGCCTGGCGGCAGCAAAGAGAATCGGAGGAAACGGCCAGGATGGCCGCCCTGGAGGAGAAAGTAAGAACCTATCAGGAAGATGCCCTGTGGAGAGAAGCTCTGACTCTCCCAACCTGGCCTTCTGACAGGCTGGCGTCCCGTTTCCGCTTATGGGAGGAAAGCTCCCTGTCTGACTTGGATGACTTGACCGCGGACCCTTGTGCGGCATTTCGTAAATACCATCTTTATGAGAATATCGTAGGAGGAAACATGCCATGAAGAAAAGAAAGAATGTATTATGCCTGCTGCTGGTTTTGGGACTGGCCTTAGGCGGCTGTGGAAGCGCCGTTCCCGAGTCCACTACAGCTGTTACTGCGCCGGAACCAGCCACCACCACAGCAGCAGCCACCACCCAGCCGCCTGCCACCACGCCGGCGGCCACTACGGTTCCTGCCACCACGCCGGCGGCCACCACGGTCCCCGTCACTACTCCGGTGCCTACTACCCCGGAGCCCACCACCTCTCCTGCTCCCTTTAACTGGACAAAGGAGAATTACCCGAAAGTGGACGGTGCCACGGCTATGTATCCCATGTCCGTGGAAATCGCCAAAGCCATTTTAGGCATGAGTGATGCGGAGGCGGAGGCCTTTATCGTCCATAACACCACCTCTAAGGCCTATTACAATCTGATTGATAAGAAGTGCGATCTGATTTTTGTTTCCGAGCCTTCGGATGATATTTTGAGCCGAGCCAAAAAGGCCGGTGTGGAATTTGAAATGGTGGGCATCGGCCGGGACGGCTTCGTATTTGTTATCAATCAGGAGAATCCGGTGGATACGCTGACCATAGAAGAAATCCAGAAAATCTACACCGGCGAAATCACCAACTGGAAGGAAGTGGGGGGCGAAGATATCCCCATTCTGGCCTACCAGCGGGAGCCCAACTCCGGCTCCCAGAACCTCATGGAAAAGATGGTGATGAAGGGTCTGGCCATGGCCAACGCCCCTTCCGAGCTGATCTTAAATACCATGTACGGCCTGATCGACAGCGTGGCTGCCTATGAAAACAGTCGGTCTGCCCTGGGCTATTCCATTTATCTCTACGCCAAGGATCAATATGTGAAGGACAGCATCAAATTCCTGTCCATTAACGGTGTTTATCCTACGGACGAGAGCATCGCTGACGGCTCCTATCCTCTCTCCAAAATCGTCTATGCCATCTTCCGCTCTGACGAGCCGGCGGATTCTCCGGTGCGCCGCCTGGTGGAATGGCTCCGCACCCCGGAGGGACAAAAAGCGGTTGAAGCCGGCGGCTATGTAGGGTATAAATAAACCAAAAAAACAGGGGACAAAGCGATGATTTACCCCACTTATGAACAAGCGGATATCTCTTTGCAGGATCCGGCCGCCGTGCGTCAGGTTTTTCTGGAAGGATACGAAAACGGCCTAAGCGCCTGTCAATACGGCGCCGTAGCCTCCTATATCCCGGAACTGGCCAAGGCGGACGGCTCCGCCTTCGGTTTGTATGCCTGGAAAAAGGACGGCACCATTCTGGACTTGGGGGATACCACCACCCGCTTTTCCATCCAAAGCATCAGCAAGGTAATCAACCTGGCGGTGGCCCTGAAATATCGGGGCTTTCGGGATGTGTTTTCCCATGTGCTGATGGAGCCCACCGGAGATGCCTTCAATTCCATTTTGAAGCTGGATATGGTGGAAAGCCGGCCCTTTAATCCTATGATCAATGCCGGGGCCATTCAGGTGATGAGCCTGCTGGAGCCGGAGTTTTCCTTTGAGGATCTTCTGGCCTTTGCCCGGGAAATCTGCCTGGATGAGGAAATCCGCCTGAATGAAGAGGTGTACCGCTCGGAGGCGGAAACCGGGGACCGGAACCGGGCCATCGCCTGGCTCTTAAAGAGCAAGGAAGTAATGCAGGGAAATCCGGACCGGATCACGGATTTGTATTTTAAGATGTGTTCTCTGAATGTGACAGCCAAATCCCTAGCGGGACTGGGACTGGTGCTGGCCTGCGGGGGTCTTAACCCCTTTACGGGAAAGCATTTGATTGCCCCGGGCTATGTGCGGACCATCAAGAGCGTGATGTTTACCTGCGGACTGTACGACGAATCCGGAGAATTCGGGGTTCGGGTAGGGCTGCCCGCCAAAAGCGGGGTGGGAGGCGGCATTGTCTGTTCCGCCCCGGGGCCCATGGGCATCGGCCTGTACGGGCCGGCCCTGGATCCCAAGGGAAACTCCCTGGGAGGCCTTACCGCTCTGGAGCATATCTCCCATCGCTTAAAACTGCATGTATTTGATTACGAGTAGAACGGCCCCATGCATACGCCTGCTTATTTACAACTGTATAATCAACTGCGGGAAGACATCATACAGGGGGTTTATCCCTTCGGCCTGCGGCTGCCTCCCAAGCGCACCCTGGCCCAGGACCAGGGTCTCAGCCTGGTGACGGTGGAGCACGCTTATGCCCTGCTGGCGGATGAAGGCTATGTGGAGGCAAGGCAGCGCAGCGGGTATTATGTCTGCTACCAGGGGGAGCACTTTTTTGCGGCCCCGGAACAGTCCTTGGTCGAAGCGGGCGAAGGGCTGCCGGAACCGGCAATGCCTGCGGCCTCCGCCGCTTACTGCTTTCCCTTCAGCGTACTGGCCCGGACCATGCGCCGGGTTCTAAGCCTTCGGGGAGAAAGCATTCTGGAGCGGTCTCCGGACCGGGGGCTGGGGGAGCTGCGTCTGGCCCTTTCGGAATACCTGGCCCGCTCCCGGGGCATACGGGTCAAGGCAGAGCAGATCATCATCGGCTCCGGCGCGGAATTTCTCTACGGTCTCATCGTCCCCCTTTTAGGCCGGGAAAAACTTTACGCTCTGGAAGATCCTTCCTACGAGAAAATCCGTCAGGTTTATGAAGCCGGGGGCGCCCGCTGCCAGCTCCTGCCTATGGGGACAGAGGGTATTAAAAGCAAAGCCCTGGCATCCTCCCGGGCCGGCGTGCTTCATGTAACCCCTTTTCACAGTTTTCCCAGCGGCGTTACCGCCGGAGCCTCCAAGCGGGCAGAGTATCTGCGCTGGGCCCGGGAACGGGACGCCTATCTGGTGGAGGATGACTACGACTCCGAGTTCACTTTATCCTCTAAAGCCCAGGATACCCTCTTTGCCCGTTCTCCCGAAGGACGGGTGATATATCTCAATAGTTTCACTCGCACCATCGCCCCTTCTTTACGCATCGGCTATATGGTGCTGCCGCCGAACTTATTAACTTTATTTGATCGGAATCTGGGATACTACAGCTGCTCCGTTCCCTTGTTTGAACAGATTGTTTTGGCAGAGTTATTAAAAAGCGGGGATTTTGAAAGACATATTAACCGGGTGCGCCGGCAGCTGCGGAAAGAGGGCGGCAAAAACGGATGATGCCGCCCCTTATGCGTTTTTCTGTTTTTCCGTCGCTTCCCGGATCAGCCGGGCATTGCGAAGGGCGTACAGAACCATCGATAAAATCATGAAGAACAAGGTAATCCCCATGGTGATCCAGGAGTACAGCGCCGGCACACGGCCGGGCCAGATCAAATGAAAACCCATGGTAAAATAGAGGAAGAATGTGTTGACTTTGCCGTACCATTCCGCCTGATCCATATGATGGCTCCGCTTAATTAACACCATCATCTGAAGTCCCAGAAACAACTCTTTCACCACCATCAAACCCAAAAGAATCAGGAAAAAGCGGTATTTAAAACAGAGAGCGAACAAAATGGCCGCCTGATTCAGTTTATCCGCCACAGGATCCAGCGCTTTCCCCAAATCGCTGATCATATGGTATTTCCGGGCGATATAGCCATCCAAAACATCCGTCAAAAAGGACAGGGCCAGAATGACGGCGGACAGGGGCGGATTGTCCAGCCCCAGATTAATCCACAGAAACACCGGGATCAGCAGGATCCGGAGTATAGTCAGGATATTCGGTATGGTCCAGATTTGTTTGGAATAATCCTTGGGTTCTCCCATGGGGCAAGTCTCCTATAAGGCAATGGCAGTCTCCAGAGCCAGTTTCATCATTTCCGCAAAAGCGTTCTGTCTGTCTTCGGAAGACAGTTCCTGTTTGGTCACAAAGGAATCGGATATGGTCAGCAGGCAGGCGGCGCCTTTTCCCAGCGCATTGGCATTATGGAAGAGGGCAAAGCTTTCCATTTCTACGCAATCGGAGCCGGTGCGCTCCCGAAGTTCCTGCCAGGTTCCCATCTTCGGGTCTGTATAGAACACATCGCTGGAATGCACTTTGGCCATTTTACAGTTGATGCCCAGCTCCTTGGCCTTTTTCATGGCCAGCTTATTGATTTTCGGGCTGGGATAGAGCACATGCTCCTCGCAGCCGTTCTGCACATAGGCATAGCTGGAATCGCTGAAAGCGGATTCCGCCAGGCACACATCCAGCACATTCAGCTCTTCGCTGTAAGAGCCGGCAGAGCCGATGCGGATGATATTTCCCACCCCGTATTGGGTAAAGAGCTCATAGGAATAAATGCCGATGCTGGGCATGCCCATGCCGGAAGCCATCACGGAAACGGGAACGCCTTTGTAAGTGCCGGTAAAGCCCAGCACATTCCGCACGGAGGTCACCAGTTTGGCGTCCTCCAGGAAGTTCTCCGCTACATATTTGGCTCTCAAGGGATCCCCGGGCATTAAAACGGTCTTGGCAAAATCGCCGGGATTGGCGCTGTTATGAGGGGTAGGCATAGCTAAGCTCCTTTCACATTCACTATACCCGTATTATAGACGAAAACCGCCTGCATGACAAGTATTTAACACAGGATAGACGGTGTCAACTTCTTGTAGGATTTTTGGCAAGATCACCTGCTAAGTCCTTTCATAGTTTGATACAGTTGCGTGACGCATCCGTTTCTGATCACCTCAAATGTCAGGCATCTATCCGGGTCAACAGCAAACGGACTGTTCTTTCTCTTGTCATTTAATGATGCAATGGCTCTCTCTGCCGCCTGATCCAGACAATCCGGTAGTTCTTCCTGTTTTGATTTCGGAATGATCTCATGGCTTTTTGCAACCAGGATCGGTACCAAATGCTCTAACGTCTGTACACTCCAACCC
>CADBFP010000026.1 GCA_902793995.1 uncultured Lachnospiraceae bacterium
TCCACCTTTTTGACTTCGCCGATCAGAATCCGGCTGATGAGCCGGTTCAGCACCGCCTCGTCCAGTTCTTCGATGGTGGCATAGCGCCGGATTTCCTTGATAAAAGTGCGGACTTCGCTTTCCTGTGCATCCGCCCGGCTCTGCATCACCGCCAGATCATGCAGGCGCTTCTGGTTGGCTTCCTGCTCCTGTTCCAGCGCCGCCGTCAGCTTCATAAACCGCTGTTCGGTCAGGATGCCTTTGGCCTTATCGGTGTACAGGCTTAAAAACATCCCGTCAATTTCCTGATTCCGGGTTTCCAGCCGTTTCCGTTCTTTCTCCGTCTGGGAAGCGTCCACCAGATACCGGCGCTCCATCCGGCTGCTGAGCCGCTGGTAGAACGCATCGGCGTCCTTCATGGCCTGCTCCGCCAATTCCTGTATACCCTTCAGCACCAGATTGTACAAATCTCTGGCCTCGCACCCGGGTTTTTATGATTCAGAAAGTCCTCCTATGGTTCCCGCGAGTTCCGGCGGATTATTGCCTGCTGTTATAATCCTCGTTGATCTTCCGGCTCCAGCCCGCCTCCAAGGGCCCGCCTCCCCGGACCTGGCACAGGGTTTCCGCCACCGTGCTGTACAGCACCTCCGTCCCCTGCTTGTCCGCGTGATAATTCACCGCCCGGTCTGCCCCGATTCCGTAGCGCCCCGCCGTTTCCACGGAGTCGATATTGGCGCCGATGAAAAGGAACTCCCAGCCGTATTTCTCCTTCTGCCGCTCCACCATTTTCTTCACCTCGTCGCTGGAATAGCGGCGGCTGGCATTTTCCAGACCGTCGGTGGTGATGACAAAAAGGGTTTTGGCCGGCACATCCTCTTTCCGGGCATATTTGTGGACATTGCCGATATGATGGATGGCGCCGCCTAAGGCGTCGATCAGGGCGGTACAGCCCTGGGCCGTGTAGTCCTTCCCACTCATTTTTTCCACTTCGCTGAGCTTGACCCTGTCGTGGAGCACCGTGCATTGCTGATTAAAAAGTACGGTGGATACCAGGCACTCCCCCTCCTCCTGCTTCTGTTTCTCGATGAGGCTGTTGAAGCCGCCGATGGTGTCGCTTTCCAGCCCGGCCATAGAGCCGCTGCGGTCCAGGATAAAAACCAATTCCGTACCGTTCTGATTCATGCTCGAGTTTGTCTTCTTCATAATCAATACCTCCGTTTGTTTGATGGCCTTTTTCTTCAGGCAGGCTCATCATAACAAAACGGAGGCAGATTCAGGTCGCCCGGCAGGCGACAAATGAAGGAGATTTGTTTTGTTTGTACCTCACCCATAGGCGGCTGGTAGCCGTCCTCCAATATACAAACGCATATCAACTTCAATTAGATTTTTTTCAATTATCCCTTTATTGTAGAACACCGGTTTCTGATGTAGTATGATTACAGAGAAAAGAACACCGGGAGGTATCATCATGGACAAATTAAAAATCGGCCAGTATATCGCTTTTCTTCGCAAGGAACAGGGACTTACGCAAAAGGAATTGGCAGAAAAGCTGCATATCTCCTTTCAGGCCGTTTCCAAATGGGAAAACGCGGAATCCCTGCCGGACACGGGGCTGTTACTGGAGCTATGCGACATTTTGAACACATCGGCGGACAAGCTTCTGCATGGGGGCTGCGTGGCCCTGTCCGAGCGCCGCCTGCTGCGGCTGGAGGATGTGATCCAGGGTTTTCAATGTATGGAGAATATTGGAAAATTGTTCGGAGAGAACTCTACTTTCTATACCGGTATGGTGGAAGGGATCAATCAAAGTATGAATCTGGATCTTTTGACTATGCTGAAGGATCCCCGGCAGCGGGAAGTGCTTTACGCTGAGGTGCTGATCCAAGGCCTCCTTTCCGGATACCGGGTGGATATGGAGGAAATAGAGGCCGGTCTTCGAAATAAAAAGATGGTGGAAACCATAGGAAAATACAGGGGGAAAATAGAATAAAGGCCCTCTCCCGCGTCCGGGAGAGGGCGAGGCGTCCCTTAGCCCCCCAGCAGGGGCTGGTCGAAGGCAAAGAGGGCTTCGTTGATTTCGAAGATATCGTAGCGGCGCTTTTTCAGGAAATACTCGATGATGATATCGAACTTATTGCTGTGGGACAGGGCATAGCCTGCCTTCATCAATAACTCCGCCGCCTCTTCCAGGGGCAGTTCCAGCGCAATAGCAAAGGCCAGGGCTGTGGTCTTTTTGGGTTTATAATGCACATCGCTGCGGATCTTGGAGAAAAGTTTCCGATCGATATTGGCCCGCTTGTAGCAGGCTGCGTCACTGATGCCCTTCTCGTCGATTATCCGCAACAGCATTTGAGAGAAGCTCTCGTCCAGGGCCTCCTTCAGATAATCTTCCAGCTTTTGGGCGGAGGGCATGGGCAGCCCGACGGAGGGGGCCATATTAGCCGGACTGTGGGAGGCGCCAACATGATAGTCCGCAGCCATCTCTGCCGCAATGGTAGCCATTATCTGAGACTCGGACCGTTCATGGGCATGGAGATCCACATAGTTCTCGTCTATATATTCTGCTATATCCCCGAAAAGCTTCTGACTGATCTGAAAGCCCCGGCGGTCAAACACCACCAGGTATACCAGCATATCATGTTCCAGCAGAAAATGGCTGATTTCCCGGACGGCAATCTCCAGCGCCTCCTCCTTGGGATAGCCATAGACACCGGTGGAAATCATGGGAAACGCCACCGACCGGCACTCATGGTCCCTGGCCAAAGCCAGGCTGTTGCGGTAGCAGGCCGCCAATAATTCCGCTTCCCCGGCGCCGCCCCCCTGCCAGACGGGTCCTACCGTATGGATAACATAAGAAGCGGGCAGCTTAAAACCGGGGGTAATCTTCGCTTCCCCGGTGGGACAGCCCCCCAGCTTCCGGCAGGCTTCCAAAAGTTCCGGGCCCGCCGCCGCATGAATGGCGCCGTCCACCCCGCCGCCGCCCGCCAGCCGGCTGTTAGCGGCATTGACAATGGCATCGCAGGCCATTTGCGTAATATCATTCCGCACAATCTCCAGAGGCATGGCCGTTTATCCCTTCCGCTTTTCGCCCCGGAATTGCTTATAAAGATCCATATTGATCTTCCCTTCCGCCAGCATCTGCTCTTCCCAAAGCCTAAGGGCTTCCGCCGTTTCCGATATCTTTGCCAGGCTTTCCTGGATTTTCACGAAATCCTCCACCTCGTGGTCGTCCACCCGGCCGTTGGAGGTGATTTCGATGAGCCGGTCCCGCTTGGCCTGCATGCCGTTGAGGGAAGCCAGCATTTCCAGCACGATTTCCGAGAGGCTCCGGGGGGCGATCTGGGGCACATATTTCCGGCCAATGGGGCATTCCCGGGCACAGAAATAATTGCAGAGGGCCGGGTCTTTATAGCCCTGGGCCATCAGCAGCACCTCATCCGGATGAGGCAGGCTTTTCTCGCTTTCGATCTTCTCGATCCGCTCCGGGGAAATCCCCTCCAGCAGTTCCGAGGCCCGCTCCCGGGACAGGCCCAGGGCCTCCCGCTTCAGCTGATACATGTTTTTGTTCTCTTTTACCGATACCCGGCCCATTTTACTTTTCCTCCAAAGCAATGCGAATTGCCGTATCCAGCAGCTCCAGCCCCAGGATGTAAATGTGGAAGTGGAGATGCGCCGGCGGGTCCAGCAGCAGCGCCGTTGAGATGCCGATGCTGAGCAGGGACTGTATGACATGGAGGCAGTGGCCGAAACGGGATCCTTCCCGGTGAATCAGCCCGTGTACCGCGTGGCTGATATGCCGGGAGGCCAGAAGCAGGCCCAGCACACCCCAGATGGCCCCCACCATATTATCCGCTTCATCCCGCTTAATCAGCGCCACCGCCGCCATGATCACATAGACCACGCTGTTGGCGATTTTATCCGTGTCCTCGTGGTCAAAGCTGCCGTCCATCAGGGCTTCGTACAGTTCCATAGCCGCTAAAAAGAGCAGCATAAAGCCCAAAATGTAGGGAAGCAGATCCCGAATGACATCCGCCAGGAAGAAGCAGCCTACCCCCGCCCCCGTCAGCACCAGGGCCAGCAGATAGCGGACCCGTCGGCGGTGTTTCTGATAAGGAGGATGGAAATGGTGTAGACGCGTTTTCATAAGTCACCTATGCTTTTGGATGGATTATAACACAGAAGGGCCGGCGGGGGCAAGAATCTCTTCCCCGGCCAGCATTTGAATTTCTTCTCCGTCGAAGAAGAGCCGGGCCAGCACATCCCCTGCCTGAACCGGCGCCTGGGCGCTTCTGTGTTTCAGCTGCCGCACCGCTTCCCTTTGGTGCTCCAGGCCGAAGGCCTTGTGGCTGCGGACGCTGATCAGAGGGGATTCGCCCCCCTCCAGCCGCAGGGTAGTGGTGAGCACCCGGGCGGGATGGGCCCGTTCCTGGCGGATAAAAGCCTCCCCCCGAGGGCAGCGGTTTCCGTGGATGAGGCCCGTGGCCTCCTCCCATACCACCTGGCAGCCGTTGGGGCATAAGGGGCAGGTGACACTGCCCGGAAGGGGCAGCCCCTTCACCATGGAGCCGGACTCCTGCTCCTGCCAGGCCTTCAGCGCCTCTCCTTTTAGGAAGCGCACCGCATTTTCCCCGGCCAGGGTTCCCTGCCGGGAGACAAAATCCGCCAGGTCCATGACCTTCCGGCAATTGCCGCAGGCAAAGACCCCGGGGAGGTTGGTCATTAAAAATCCGTCGGTTTTGGCGCCGCCGCTTTTTTCGTCCCGGATCAGGCCCGCCGTCAGGGCCACCTCGTTTTCCGGGATCAGGCCCACGGAAAGCACCAGGGCATCGCAGGGGATGATCCAGCTTTTTTCAGAGATGGGATTCATCTTTTCATCCACCGGTGCCGCTTCCACCGCCTCGATTTTCTTCTTGCCGATAATATTCGAAACCGTATGGCTGCAGTACAGGGGAATGCCGTAATCATACAGGCACTGGCTCACATTCCGAGCTAAACCTCCGGGCTGGGGCATTACCTCCAGCACCGCCTCCACCTTGGCTCCCTCCAGCGTCAGCCGGCGGGCCATAATGAGGCCGATATCCCCGGAGCCTAAAATCACCACCCGCTTGCCGCAAATCATATTCCGCACATTCACAAAGTTTTGCAGGACCCCGGCGGTAAAGATCCCCGCCGGCCGGGTGCCGGGGATGGCAATGGCGCCCCGGGTCCGCTCCCGGCAGCCGGTGGCCAGTACGATGGCCCCCGCTTCAAATTCAGCCAGTCCTTCTTCGCCCTGGGCCAGCAGCCGCCGATCCGGGGTCATGCTGACGGCCTGCAGCCCCAGCCGCAGGGTCACCCCTGCCTCCCGGGCCTCATTAAGGGCCCGCAGGGCGTATTCCGGGCCGCTTAAGGAGCTGCCGTAGCGGATCAGACCGAAGCCGTCATGAATGCATTGATTCAAAATACCGCCGGCTTTTTTATCCCGGTCCAGCAGAATCACCTTCTCCGCCCCCTGCTTTTTGGCTGCCGCCGCAGCCGCCAGGCCTCCGGGGCCGGCTCCCAATACCAAAACATCGCAGCGTTCCATCTATTTCACCTTTCCGGCAAGCAGCTCGCTGCCCCGGCCTCTTAAGCTCACTTCCTCCGGCTTTAAGCCGTATTCCTTTACCAGCATGTCCACGATCCGGTTCAGGCAATATCCCCCGTTGCAGCGGCCGGTGGTGGCCCAGGCCCGGTATTTAATAGCGGAGATGCTGCGGGCCCCCAGGGGATTTTCGATAGCCTGGCGGATTTCCTTTTTGGTCACCCGCTGGCAGCGGCAGATAATCTCTCCGTATTCCGGATCCTGCCGGATGAGGGCCTCCTGCTCTTTTCGGGAGAGCTCCGCAAAACGGGGCGGGAAGCGGTGGGTCCGGCTGCGGCCCGGCACTTCCTTCAAAGGGATGCGCTTTTCCAGCAGTTCCTTTACCATCAAAGCAATGGGCCGGGAGGCGGTAAGGCCCGGCGACTCTATCCCGATCAGGTTGATAAGGCCCGGACAGGCCTCCTCTTCCCGGATGACAAAGTCCCGAAAGCCCCCTTCTCCCGGAGGTGCCTGCTTGGCCCTAATGCCGCTGTAGCTGCCGATGATGTCCCCTCTTTTTAGGGCCGGCAGCAGAGCGGAGGCTTCCTGCCACAGCTGGTCCATCACCGGCCGGGTGCAGGCGTAATCTTCGTTGGAGTCAATATATTCCGCGCTGGGACCTATAATGATATTGCCGTGAATGGTGGGGGTCAGATGCACTCCCAGGCCCCCGATTCCTTTCTTCGGAGCCGGATACACCGGCAGCTTTAACAAAGAATCCGCCACCCGGTCCATCAAAAAATATTCCCCCCGGCAGGGATAAATCCGGTAGCCGCCCACTCCTGCCAGAGCGGAAACCCGGTCCGCAAAAAGCCCCGCCGCATTGATCAGGAAGGCGCTTTGGTATTCTCCCCGGGGGGTCCTCACCCGGAATCCTTCCTTCTGCCGCTCTATGGCCAGAGCCTCTTCCTCAAAACGGAAAACCACCCCGTTGGCCGCGGCATTTTCCGCCAGGGCAATGCCATATTTAAAAGGATCCAGGATGGCGGTCTCGGGACTCAGCATGCCCCCTATGCCCCCCACCCCGGGCACCAGTTTTTCCAATTCCTCCTGCCGGATCAGACGAAGGCCCCGGCAGCCGTTTTGCTCTCCCTGAGCCACCAGCCCCTGAAGTACCGCCTCGTCTTCCGCATCAAAAGCCACCAGGACTTTCCCGGTTTTTTCGTAGGGCACATCCAGCTGGCGGCACAGGGCCTCCATGCCTTCGTTGCCTGCCACGCAGAGCTTGGCCATTAAGCTCCCGGGCTTATTATTAAAGCCGGCGTGAACCACGGCGGAGTTCCGTCCGCTGGTGCCCGCCGCCACATCCGCTTCCTTTTCCAGGACACAGATTTTCAGATCATAGAAAGACAATTCCCGGGCGATGGCGCAGCCTACGGCCCCCGCCCCGATGATGATGACATCGTATTGATTCTGCATATTCCTCACCGAAATGGGACAGGGGGACGGTTCTTTCCGTCCCACTGTCCCGGCCCATGGCCCGGCCGCCCCCGGGGCAGCCCCCATGGTGCAAATGCTTACTTCAAAATCTCAATGGTTGCCGCATTCTGCAGGGTAAACTCGGGATAGGCGATGGAGGTGGTATCAATCCGGCCGTCCAGATGGAAAATGGCCACTTCCCCCATGTCCGCCGCATCAATTTCTTCCGCATACCCGTCGGCGCAGGTGACCTTGATGGCCTTATAATCCTTGAAGCCCATGGCCTCCAGGGCCTCCGCCAGCTTCACACCGCCGGCTTCTTTGGTAAAGCTTTCCGGCAGGTAGAGCAGCACCAGGCCGTCCATGGCATAGAAGCCCGTGTTGATGGTGACTTCGCCGTACTGCTGGTTAGCTCCTACGGTGTAAGCCCCCCGGTCCTTGGAATCATTGGGAACGATGAACTTCTTCAGGAAATCCTCGGTCTTCATGGTGGTAGGCGCCGCCTCTCCCAGAGAGTAAGCCGTCACTTCCTTGCCCAGAGGCTCCACTTTCAGGGCGTCCAGAATATCCTTTACCGCATAACCGGTCTGCAGGGTGCCGCCGAAGCTGGTAGTCGTATCCGCTTCCGTTCCCGCCGCCACGGTATTCATCACCGTGATCTTGTAAACCGTATCCTTCTCCACTTCCGTATCCTTCGCGGTCTCCGCCTCTAAGCCCTCCGGCACCACATACAGAATATTCTGCAGGGTGAATTCGGGATAGGCGATGGAGGTGGCGTCCACCCGGCCTTCGTTAAAGAAGATTTCTACCTTTTCCAGGTCTTCTTTATCAATGGTTTCCTTGTAGCCGTCGGCGCAGATAAAGTCATAGGCCTCCGCTTCCGCCATCTTGATATCTTCAAAGAGATACTTGGTCACATAGCCCTCTTCCGGGGTCAGGATGATGGCTTCCGGCCCGCTGAGGATCATACCCACATGATAAGGGAACTGATTTTTCACAATTCCGGTGCCGGCCACCAGGCCTTCCGTGTAGTTCTCCTGCAAAGCCTCCGGCAGATCCAGTACGATGGCCTGCTCCTGATACAGCTCATAAGGCAGTTCTTCCGCATACACATACTGGTCCACATAGGAAATGATCTTCACCAATTCCTCTTTGTCCGGGGTGAACCAGAAATGCTCTTCCGCCAGCTTGCCTACCTGATAGCCCTGAAGCCAGTAGGTATTGTACAGGGTCTGAAGAGGGTCTGAAACCGCTTCCAGATCCGCCAGCACATCATTGATGACATAGATTGTGGCTGCTGATTCCAGTTCCGGCGCCGCCGTGGTAGTGGGAGCCGCCGTAGTGGTGGGGGCGGCGGTGGTAGTGGGAGCCGCCGTGGTAGTAGGGGCCGCCGTCGTGGTGGGGGCGGCAGTGGTAGTGGGAGCCGGCGTAGTAGGAGCCGGCGTGGTGGGGGCCGCCGTGGTGGCGGGGGCCTGGGTGGTAGCCGGGGCCGGGGTGGTGGCCGGGGTATTTCCGCCGCAGGCCGCCAGAGAAAGCACCATGGCCAGGGCCAGGCTGATAGCTGCAAGTTTCTTCATGATCTTCTCCTTTCAGAATCCTTTTATTTGAAAGCAATTCCAATCGCTTTTCATTCCGTCTCGTTTATCTTCTTTCTTACACTGAGGATGGAGGCCAGCACCAGCAGCACCATGCCGCCGCAGAGGATGTACAGCCAGCCGGCAAAGCGGCCGTAGAGGGCGGCACAGAGGGCCGTCACCAGCACCCCTATGCCGGAGGATAGCAGGTTGGCCAGGGAATAAATGCCGCTGCGGTATTCCCCTTCGGTATAAACCGCCAGGGCCCCCTCCACACTGCTTTTGAGGCTTCCGTAACCCAGGGCCAGCACCGCGGTGGCCAGCAAAGCCAGGGAGAACACCCCTCCGGGAACCCATATCATCAAAGCAAAGCCTATGAGGGTGGCCGCGCAGCTGAGAAGAATGCCCTTCACCAGAGTTTTCTTCCCGAATAAGGGATTGATGAAGACCATGGCTGCCAGCATGCCGCCGTAATAAACGCTGCCCAGGACGGAGGTCTCCATGGTATTCATCCCCATGCGGTCCGCAAAATAGGGAACGAAATACAGGCTGTAATTGGTGCCCAGGTTCATATACACACAGAAGAACACATTGGCCAGAGTAAAGGCCCGGGCTACCGGATTCTTCAGCAGGAAGCGGAAGGCATCCTGGTAAGGCATCCACAGGCCTTTCAGCAGACCTTTCAGAGATTGCTCTTCCTCCCGGATTTTCTTCCGGGCCCGCTCTCCCACCGCCGTCTCTTTCAGCAGCCGGTGGCGGAGGAGAATCATGGCGGTCATCAGGATGAAGCTGCTGAGCAGGAAGATTCTTTCCGCTTTCAGCAGGCCCAGGCCGTTCGTCAAAAGGCCGCCCAGGGGCAGCAGCAATCCTGCCACCACACTGATGATGTTAAAGAGGTTAAAGGCCACGATGCGGCCCTCGTCCTCCGCATCCTCAATCATCACCAGATAATAGGCCACGCTCATAATGCGGTTGGCGTTAAAGAGGACCATCGCCAGAAGAGCCATGGGAAAGCTCTCCGTGAAAAAGTACAGGAGAGGCGGCAGGGCGGAGGACAGCAAGTCGAAAATCAAGGTAGCCTTCCGCCGGCCCAGATAATCCACCACCGGCGCTGCCAGGAAGGAAAAGAGGGTGGCCGCCACGGTTCCCGCCACCATCAGACTCCCCAGCTGCTCATCGGAGATCCCTTTTTCCAGCAGGTAGAGACTGATGTAGTAGGTGTAAAACATATACGGGATGGCCCAGAAGGGATGGGCTCCGATGCAAACGGCGCTGTTTCCCTTCAGCCGGCCCAGGTAATTTCTGATGCCTTTGATCACAGTCCGAGGCCCTCCGGATACTTGGCTTCAAAGAGGGGCCGGTTCACGGCCAGCACCTGCTGCAGAACCGATTCTGGGATATTATGCCCCCCTGCGTAAGCGGCGCAGAGAGCCCCCGCCAAAGCCGCGATGGTGTCCGTATCTCCGCCGATGACCGTGGCCAGACGGATGGCCTGCCACACATCCTTCCCCGCTTTCACGAAGATGGCGAAAACGGACCCGGCCACATCCGCCGAGGGAAGCCCCGTGCCCCAAAGCTCAAAAATCAGCCGCAGCATTTCCTTCTCCGGGAAGGACGCCATGTGTTCCGCTTTGGCGATGCGGGCGCAGGCGGAAGGAGCGCAGGCTTTATAGGGGGCCCGTTCCATCAGACAGGCGCCGCCCCGCTCGGCGGCCTCCAGAATCTCCGGAAGGCTTCCTCCTTCCAGGGCCTTCTCAAGGGCAAAGCCATAGGCGCCGGCAGCCTCCAAGGCCTCGGAGCTGTTGTGGGTAGGAAGCAGCGAACGCTGAATGCTGTCCGCCAGTTCTTCCCGGGTCTGATCCTGTTTCCACAGCACCGCCGCCGGGGTCCGCATGATGCCCCCGCAGGTGGTGCCCCCCATACCGGCCTGAGCCGCCGGCATCCCCTCGTCAATCTTTTCCAGAGCCTTTAAGGAGCTGGGACCGATATACTGTTTCTCCACGGCCCCCGTTTCCCGTATCCAGGCCTTTAAGGCCTCCACCGTGCCTTCCACCGTCAGAGCCCCCGCCCCTCTGGCCTTGGCCAGCAGATACAGATTCTGCTCCGTGTCGTCCGTGACGCTGCCTGTGGGCAGATTGCCATGATTGTAGGATAAAGCGGCGGGCAGAAGGCCCTCCGGGAGCCGGCCGCCCAGCTCCTTTTCAATATCCTCCGGCCGCATAAACTCCGTAGGCATGCCCATGGCATCTCCCACGGCAAAGGCCTGCCAGAGGGCTATTTCCCTTTTCCTGCGCGTCTCTTCCTTCATCACGAAAAGTTCTCCTCCAAAAAGCGGTAGGCTTTTTTCAGCTTGTTTTCCACATCCTCCATATAGAACTTGTAAGCGGGTTCCAGGGTGTAAAAGCCTTGATAATCCTGCTCGTCCAGAGCCCGGCGGATGGCCTGCCAGTCAAACTCTCCTTCTCCGGCGGGCAAATGTTTCATAGCCGCGAAATCGCTCATATGCATATGACAGGTTTTCAGCCCCCGGATAAAGGCCACCGGATCCTGGTCCGCCTCCTTGGCCTCCGTGGTATCCACCATGGGCTTGATCACCGGGTGGTTCAGGAAGGCCACATAATCCTTTAAGGCCGCCGCCGTGGGAGCACTGCGGGGATGATTCTCCATGGCCATGGTATAGCCCATCTCTCCGCAAAGATCCGCCAGCCACAGGATATTGTCGATGATGGGCCGCTCCAGGATGTCATAGTAGCCCTTTAAGGAAGGGGGATCATGGGGATGCACCACCAGCACATGGCAGTCCAGGCGCTGCCCCATGGTGAGCAGGTCTTTGGCATAGCGGCGGCTGTCCTCGATCATGGTCTTCTGGCAATTGTACAAAAAGCCGAAAAGCACCAGGGGATAGTGGATGGAGCCCAGCAGGATGCCGGTCTTCTCAAACAGCTTCGTACTTTCCTCCGAAGCGTCGCTTAAGGCCTGGGGCATCAGCTCCGCCCGGGAAAAGCCCGCCCGGCGGATCATGGCCAGGGCTTCGGCGCTTTCATAGGGGTACAGGGCCCCGGTGGAAAAAGAAAATCGTTCTTGTCGGGTCATAGAGCTCTCCTTTGGGGGCGATGCCTCATCGCCCCCGGGTTTTATCGTTTAGTTGTCGTCGATTTCTTTCTGCAGGGTTTCCACAGCTTTGTTTAAGAGATCCTGGGAACCGCCCCGGCCTTTTTCCAGCTTCGTGAGCATGCTCTTGATCTGCACATCCATGGTGCCCATCTGTTCAAAGTGGGTGTAGGCCCAGGTATAATCCAGCTGCTTAAAGGCCACGCCGTACATTTCATTTTCCGCAATGGCTTTCTTCACTGCCTCCTGCTCCAGGGCGGACTTGTGAATAGGCAGATAGCCGGTACCCAGGGCGAAGGCCGTGTTGTTTTCCACATTGGTCAGATAGCTGATATACTGCCAGGCCGCCGCTACCTTGGCGGGATCCCGGGTGAGGATCACGATGACATTGCCCCCCAGAGCCAGGGAAGGCTGGGTAAAGTAAGGCATTTCAATGGCTCCCAGCTCGAAGGAAGTGGTGCCGTTCCAGCGGGTGATCCGGTTGGAGGAAGCCGCCACAAAGGCCAGGTTGCCGGAGAGGAACTTATTCTCCGCATTGTTGTGTTCCCCGGCGGCCATATAGCCCGCCTCCACCAGGGAGTGCCAGTAATCCGCCACCTGCACCGCCTGCTCATTGTTGAAAATGGCTTTGATATGGCCGCTTTCGTTTTCCACGATTTCGCAGCCGTTCTGCATCAGCATGGACTTAAAGAGCCAGGCTTCGTCGTTGGTATCAAAGGCGGTGAAATCCGCTGTGTTGTTGATATTGCCCTTTTCCATCACGGTGCCCAGGACCGTGTAAAACTCGGCCCAGGTCTTGGGAGGATTGGTCATATCCACGCCGGCGGCTTTTAGGATGTCCTTGTTGTAGTACATCACCTGGGTGGAAATGCCGAAGGGAACGGCGCAGACGCCATCGCCCATATAGGTGCAGTAGCTGAGCATGCCGGGGAAGATATCGTTTTTATCAACTCCTTCGCCTTTATCCAGCAGCTCGTTGATGGAATAATCCCCCTGGCCGCCGGTGTACAGCGGGCCCGCATACATAAGGGCTACATCCGGCTGGGTATTCGTCAGCAGGGCAGCGCTCACCTTGGTGGCGGTATCTCCCGAGCCGCCGGAGTAGGAAAGGTTCAGGGTCGCGCCGGTCTGCTTGGCAAAGCTGTCGGACATCTGGGAGAAGAGTTCCCCGCTGGTGCCGCTGACGGCGTACCAGACTTCCAGGGAAGTGCCCTTTAGATCCGGCAGCGTGGCGGCGGTGCTCTCCGGGGCCTTGGTGGTCTCCCCGGCAGGCTGGGCCGGCGTGGTGGCCGGCGCCTGGGTGGTGGCCGGGGCCTGGGTAGTGGCCGGGGCGGGAGCCGTGGTGGTTTCCTGCTTGGCATAGTTGCCTACGCAGCCGGCGGTCAGGGTGGCCGTCAGCAGCAGGGCCGTTAGAATCTTTGCCATGGTAAGCTTTTTCATCTTTTTGTCCTTCTTTCTGTTTATATGTATGTTGATCATTTGCATTTTTACTGCCTGTCGAAGGGCGGTCCCTGAGCAGTCCCTGAGTGGTCCCTGAGCTTGTCGAAGGGCCTGTCGAAGGGTCCGCCCTCAGGTCTTCATCCCCGTCAAAGTGATGGACCGCACCAGCTGCTTCTCGAAGAAGATAAAGAGAATCAGCACCGGCAGAATGGTCATCACCGAGGCGGCCATCATCACCTGGTACTCGGAGGAGGACTCCTGCATCAGATATCTCAGACCGATGGGCAGGGTGCGGTACTCCTCCTTGGTGGTGGCGATGAGAGGCCAGGTATAGCTCTTCCAGTTTCCCAGGAAGGAAAAGAGGGTGGCGGTGGCAATAGCCCCCTTGGTATTGGGAATCACCACCCGCATCATCACCCCGAAGGGGCCGCAGCCATCCAGCTGGGCCGCATCGATCATATCCTTGGGGATCGAGGAGAAGTAGCTCATCAGCAGGAAGGTGGTAAAGGCGGTATTAATCTGAGGCAGGATAATGCCCGCATAGCTGTCCAAAAGCCCCAGGGAGGCAATCAGCAGATACATGGGAATCATGGTCACCACCATGGGTACAAACATGCTGGAGCGCATCACGGTGGCCATAAACCGCTGGCCCGGCCAGCGCAGATGCACCAGGGAATAGGCCCCTAAAATGGATATGACAATCTGCAGCGCCGTCTGAATCACCGAGGTCAGGGTGCTGTTTAAGTAGTACCGCAGGAAGGGAATCATCTCAAAGACCCGGCTGAAGTTATCCCAGGACCAGCGGGAAGGAATCCAGCGAGGGGGATAGGCATATACATCCACCGAGGTCTTAAAGGCCGAGAGAATCATCCATACAAAGGGAAACAGCATGATCACGGCGCAGATCAATAAAAAGCTGAAGGCCAGATTGTGACGGTTCTGATTTCCGATTTTTGCTTTTTTCATGGCTCGGCCCTCCTATTCCACATCGATGCTCTTTTTGGCATTCACCAGAGACTGGATCTGGGTCAGCACAAAGATCACCACAAAGAGCAGCAGGGCGCAGGCGGAGGCCCGTCCCATACGGCCGTTGGAAAAGGCCAGTTCGTAAATATAACTGACAATCAGCTTGGTGGAGCCCAGGGGCCCGCCGTCCGGGGTCATGACGTTGATTTCCGCAAAGACCTTGAAGGAATTGATGATTCCCATCATAATCACGAAGGAAGTAATGGGTCTCAGCAGGGGGAACTTAATTTTCCAGAACAGCTGCCACTCGCTGGCCCCGTCCAGCCGGGCCGCCTCCACATAGGAATCGGAAATGTTCTGCATGCCGGATAAAAACAGGATGATGTTATAGCCTACCCCTTTCCACAAAGAGAACAGCAGAATGGAGATAAGGGCCGTGCTTTCGTGGTAGAGCCACTTGGAGGCCGGCAGACCGAAGAACTGCAGAATCTGGTTGAAGGGGCCCACCGTGGGATCATAGAACCAGATCCAGATCAGGGAGGAGGCCACCATGGGCACCACCACCGGGGCGAAGAAGGTGGAGCGCAGGAAGCGTTTTAAGCGCACATTTTTATCCAGCTGCACCGCCAAAAACAGAGCCAGCCCCGTATCCAGGGTCAGCTTCAGGAAGGAATACTTCACCGTATTCCACATGGAATGCCAGAAATCCTCGCTGTTTAGGAGGTATTTGTAATTATCCGTGCCGATGTTTTTCATCACTCCGGTGGACATATTGAAGTTGGTGAAGCTTAAACGGATCACATCCACCACGGGAATGATGAAAGTAAAAATCAGGAAGGCCAAAGTCGGCAGGATGAATAAAATACCCACGATGACTTCGTTGGTTTTATAAACGCGGCCGAAAAGCCTGATTCTTCCCTTGCGGGCTATGCTGCTGTTTTCATTCATAAGCCTGTCTCCTTCTTAAGACCCGGAGGCATTTCGGTACATATTGTAGCGTGACGATCCCTTCCGGAACGAGGTGGGGATTGCCGTCCGCCACGGCGCAGGTTTCCGGGGCCAGTCCTTCCAGCCGGAGCCGGTCCCCCTCCTTCAGCAGCAGCTGGGATCCGGTCAGGAAGCCGCTATAGCCTTCGGAAAAGCTTTCCATGGTTACCAGAGGAATGGGGCTGGCATACAGGGCCCCCTGATGGGGGGACTGGGGCGTGCAGCAAAGCAGTCCCGTGACGGCTCTGCCGTAGTAATTGTCCTGCTCCACCGGGGAGGCAATCAGCTGGGCCGTCATAAAGGGGGGCGGCGGGATGGGCTCGCCGTTCAGGAACCAGCGCTGTTCTTTTCGGAAGGCGGCTCTTAAAGGGGCTGCCTCCTGCAGCTTTCCTTCCTCTGCCAGGGCCCGGGCTTCAAAGGTTCTCCAGCGGCCCTCCCGGCTTCCCAGGAAGGTATTGGCCAGCACCAGATCGTTAAAGCCGTAGGCAATATGGCCGCCCGTATGGTCCAGGGCTTTTATGGCTCCCAGCTCCGCCTCCTCCAGCTCCTCCGGCGGCGGCAGCTTTCCCTCCAGGTTCAGGCTGACGATGGGGCCCACATTGGCGGTGCCGCTTCCCAGCCCCGCCAGGGGGACATGGCTGCCCAGCTGAATCAGGATCTCCGCGATATAGGCGGCGGTGCCGTCTCCTCCGATGGAGAGAATCATATCCGGCTTTTCCGCCAGGATGCTTTGCAGGGCCGCTTCCAGCCGGGGCCGGTAGGCCAGCTCTCCCGGCGGGGCCTTGAGAGCCCCCTGGCTTAAATATTCTCCGCCGTATTCCTTTACGCCGTAGAGCTGCTGCCGAAGCCATTGTTCCTTTAATTTTTCCATCACCCGCCGCTGCTGCGGCAGGCCTCCGCCGGCGGAGGGGTTCATCAAGACTCCTATCTTCATGGCTCTATCATCACCTTAAAGGCTTCGCCCCGGGCCAGGATTTCCATGGCCTCCTGCCCTTTTTCCAGGGGGAAGCGATGGGTAATCAGGGCCTGGTAGCGGGCAGGATTCCCCTTTATGATCTCATAGGCCTTGCGGAAGGCAGGCAGGGCATAGCCGCTGCAGCCGCTGATGCTCACGAAACGGTAGTGGAGATCATAGGCCGGGATACTTAGATTCACATCCCGGGGCAGGCCGGCAAAGACCAGCACCTGACCGCCGCTTTTTACTTTTTTTACCGCCTCTTCCACCAGAGCCGCCACATTCACCGCCACCAGAATCTTGTTGAATTCCCCGGAGGAATAACAATTCTCCAGGCTGTCGCAGGGAATGCCCCACTCCCTTAACTTCGCCCGGCGGGCGGGGTTCAGCTCCGCCACCTGCACCGGAATCTGCTGTTCCAGGAGGGTCATGGCCGCCAGGGTGCCCATAGGGCCGCCCCCGATCACCAGCACCCGATCCAGTGGCCAGGTCTTCATCTTCTCCAGCCCCGTCAAAACGCAGGCCAGGGGTTCCGTTAGGGCGTAAACCGGCTCCGGTCCCGCCAGACGGATCAGGCCTTTTTCCGCAAAGGCGGAGGACAGGGCCACATATTCACAGAAGGCGCCGGTCTCCACATAATCCTTCTTTTCGCAAAGCTCCGGCAGGCCCTCCCGGCAGGCATCGCAGAGGCCGCACTCGCCGTAGGGCGCCGCCACCACATAGTCCCCGGGGGCAAAGCTGCTGTCCGCCGGGGCCTTTTCCACCCGGCCGTAAAACTCGTGGCCCAAAATGGTGGGGGGCTTAAAATAGGGATGGCCGTGGAGGAAGGTTTTCAAATCCGTGCCGCAGACCGTGCAGCCCAAAACCCGGAGAATCACCTCCCCTTCCGGCATGGGCAATTCCTGCAGTTCCATCTTCTTTTCATCCACATACATCAAAGCTCTCATTGGGTCATCTCACTCCTTAGCTTATCGTACAGCAGGCCGGCGGTACGGGTGTCGGTGATCAGGGTCTTAAAGAAGCCGCTGCGGGCCCCTGCCAAAAGGGCGTCCGCTTTTTGCGGCCCTCCCGCCAGGCAAATGCTGCGGGGCAGAGACTTTAAGCGCTCCACCGGAAAGGCATTGGTGTGGTAGCTTCCGTCCTTGGGCAGGAAGCTGCCGTCTTCGAAGAAGAACTGGGCCAGCACATCTCCCACCACATCCGTTTCCCAGATCCGCTGCTGGGAGGCCGGAGAAACTTCCTCATCAAAGGAGCCCTTCCCGCTGTCCCGGCTGCCCAGGCCGAAGACCGCCGTATCCACATGGTTCCAGTATTCGTGCAGCATGTTCAGCCGCTTGTTTTCATAGGCTGTGAAGGGCACATTTTTCTCCCGGAAAGCGGGCAGGTTAGCGAAAAAGCTGTCGCCTCCCAGGTTGTCGGACAAACGGTCGATAATGGTATTGATTTGCAGATAGGGATTATTGCTGCCGGAGGTGCCGATCAGAGGAACCACCAGCGGGTCTCCGCCTATGGGATGATGCTTTAAGGCCGCTGCCGTGCGGTACATGGTCTCGCCCCAGCCGGCCCCCACCACCATGGATCCCTTTAAGAGCCGGGGTAGCTGGGCTGCCGCCGTCCGGGCAATGGCGTCCGCCGTCATATGATCGTCCCAGTCTTTTTCCGCCGGCACCAGAATCAGTTTTTCCAGCTTCAGATGCTGCTTCAGAAAACCTTTTAGGGGTTCTGCCTCCAGATCCTCCGGCAGATTCACTTCAATTCTTACAATACCCAGATCCCGGGCCTTGTCCAGCAGCCGGGACACCTGGGAACGGGAGATGTTTTCCTTGCGGCTGATCTCCTCCTGGGTCCGGCCCCGGCGGTAATAACTGTCCGCAATGCGGTATAATTGCCAAAGGTCCGCGGAAGCCATATCTTACCTCCCTAACAGTTTGGACAGGGCCGTGATCCGCTGCCGCTTCTCCTCGCTCTGGAAGAGATTCCGGCCGAAGCAGAAGCCCCTGGCGCCGGCCCCCAGGGCCAGCCGGGCGGTATCCAGGATATCGCTGCCCTTAGGCCCTCCCGCCAATACGATGGGCACAGGGCAATTTGCCACCACCTGCTCAAAGTTTTCCGTATAAAAGGCTTTCACCACATCCGCCCCCAATTCCGCCGCCACCCGGGCGCCGTTGGCCTGGATGTCAAAGCTCTGGGTGGCGGAAAAATCATCCGCCAGGATCTCCACGATGACGGGAATGCTCAGACGGTGATACGCATCGATGGCAGCAGCGGCATCCTGTATGGAAGCATAATCCGCTCCGCCTATCACCATCATCATCACCACCGCATCCGCCCCCATAGCCAGGGCGGTTTCCGGACTCACATGGTTTTTCTGCACATTGGTAAAGGCGGAAGCCAGATTGGTGCCGCCGGAGGAGGTCCGAAGCAGCAATTTTTTATGCAGCAGCTCTTCCTGGGCCAGCCGGGCCACCCCTACATTCACCAAAAGGGCATCCAGTTCTGTATCCTTTACCTCCCGGATAAGAGCCAGGGGGTCTTCCAGCCCCTCCACCAGACCGCACTGAGGCAGATCCATGGCCATAGCAAAAAGCTTCCCGCCATGGGAAAATAATTTCTCTGTATTTCTTTTTAAGCCGTTCATAAAGCACATCCTTTCCTGCTTTGTGCTTTATCATAACATATTCCGGGAATAATTGCACGATATAAGAATTATTTGCACATTTGTTCAATAATGGGCAATAAAAAACCAGCATATCTTTATTATTCATCCAATCGTAACGCCTTTCGTCCAAATCGACGTTTATTTGGAGGAAACCCGCCCGCAGAATCTGGCGGGTTGCAAGGAGAACTGCTAATTCCTCGTTAATTAGTCTCCTTTGTGTTTTATTCCAGTGAATCCGTCTCCGGATAATGGTACTCGTGCAGAGTGATTTTCCCACTGACAAAATCGCTTTTTTCAATATAGTAATCCGGTTTTTTCGCAAACCCGTCCTTCACCAGCAAAATGCGATCTTCTGTCTCGCCGAAAATGTAGTTTCCATACTGAGGCTGTTCTTTATCAAAAGACAGTTGACATTCCCCAAGGAATGTATAATTCCAATCGTAAAACCGAAGTGTCGCATTTTTAACATCTTCCGGCTTCCACATATCATTTAGCAAGTCCTTATACAAATACGTGTCACTGACAACCAAACAATCCGGAAAAACATCTAACGATACACTCGTTTTGATTCCAGTGTCAAACAGCGCTATATCCGTATAGGACTGGTAATTCCACTGTTTTACGATTCCCTCTTCAACAATGTAGGCGGTTTTCTCTCCAAAATACCCTTGCGTGTATGGACGGTCGCCGATATACCTCAGACTGTTTTCAATCGGATCCCAGGCGTATAGACTGAAATACTCTCTGTTATCAGCTTTTTGGGGATTCAGCCTTATCACGCTATCCTGCACGATAATTGTATCCCCGTCACTATGCAAAATATCTCCATTAGAAAAGAAGTCCCCTGGAGAGAATTGTTTTGATGCTTCCGTTTCCAAAAATATCCCTGGATGATCCAGGCTGGTGTAGCGGTGAACATACTCGGTTGTCCCATTTTCATCCACCTTTACAAAAACTCCATCCACATATCCATTGGTATAGGTTATCCCCATATAGCCTATAATGTTTTCCCCCTCTTCCCAGCAAGTTGTAACCAGTCGTTTATTTCTGCCATCGGTGTCCATTTCCCAGAGTTCCGCCGGAGCGATGCCATATGATTCTCCTCCTACCGTTGTAATTATCGACGCCTGTCCTCTTTTTATGTAATACAGCTTGCCCTTATAATACCCCAAAGGGGGGTAGGAAGAATCATCCAGAAAAGCATCACAATTTGCATCTGTGTGGGTGCAATCTGGCCGGCTGCAGACTCTCACAAACTGGTCGGCGTGCTTGTCGCAGTAAACAGCAAAAGTTCCGTTATCATTACGGGTAATACTATAAATGCCCGTTTCCGAAAGGGTGAAGTAGACATTCAGATGGTGTCTGTAAACAGAAATACGGTTTTCAGAAATCATAGGAGAAACAGGTAGAAACCTGCCTGTTTCCGATTCAATTATATCGTGTGATTCCTCAGAAGGACGAGAAGCACCTATCGACCCGCAGGAAGAAAGCAATAAAGATACCAACAGTATGAATACTAAGCATTTGGTTTTCATCTCGGCTATTTCCTTTTTCTTCGTTTTCATCGTTCTTCTCCTTTTCGATTAGTTTTCTTCCCAACAACATCCTTTAATACAGTAATGCTCTGCCCTATGTGCTTCTTGATTTCCAATTCCTCTGCATTTAGATGAATAGACCCCACGCTAATCCTTCCTCATCGCCTCTGTGGGAGATGCGCCAATCATGCCTGACTTTTATCCCTCTCTACTATTCGCTGAAGGTCATCATATCCCGCCCGCAGAATCCGGCGGGTTGTAATCCCTCGGGCGACCAATGGTCGCCCCTATGCGGCGGGAGCAACGGAAGTTTGCAACCACCCGGTGAGGAAAATGCGTAGGGGCGGGCATGGCCCGCCCGCAAAACCCGGCGGGGTGCAAGGAGAACTGCTAATTCCTCCTTAATAAAAGTGCCGCTATCCCGCTTGCCAATACAACGACAAATGGCACCGGTTCAAAAAACACCTCCGCCGTTCCCAGCGGTTTCAGGAAGGAAAGGGGCGAGGCCGCCTCCACCCCCAGGGTCACCAGTACCGCCGGCAGAATCAGGATCAGCAAATTCAGCAGCAGGGCGTTTCGGTTGCTCTTCATAAAGCTTGAAAGCAGCCGGATCACAAAGGCGGCAGAAAGCAGCACCAGAAGTTTGAGAGCGTAGTATATAACGAGGCCTGCGCCGATGCTGATCTTCCAGCCCGGAAAATCCATCAGTACTCCCATGGGGGCCTTAAGGCCCATCAAAGACCCGTAAACCTTTATCGTGTGCAGCAATTCAAAACCGTAAGTAATAAGCCAAACCAGGAAGGCCATCAGTGCGCACAGCAAGGTTTTTTTCCGCCACAGCCCCTGTCTTCCCCGGGTGGATGTGCGTAGATGCACCTCCATGTCTGTTTGCTTTTCCTGGGACTGAATGGGATATAGCAAGAGCACCAGAAACAGCAGGGCCATCAGCGCTGTGGAGCGGTGATAATTCCCTAAATTGTTGCTCCAAATGGCTTCATAAGGCCTTACAGGTACAATCCAGCCACCTTCGGGATTGCTTTTCGCCTTTTCCATCAAAGTCTCCAAAGCCATAACATTCTGCGGCACGGTAAGGGTGGAAAGCTCCCCTTCCATTTCCTGCAAGACCTTTTCCGTTACCGGCCCCGCATATTTCCTGGCATAATAATCCTCCAAAGCTTCCTGCAGGGGATTGGTGGAGATCCGGTAAGGGGCGTCGGCCCGGTAGGCCCAGAGCAGCAGGGCTGCCAGCACCAAAATCCCCAGCCGCTTGATCAAAAGCTTGTGGCACTCCCAAAGAAAGAGGGGCCTGCCATGCCGCAGCTTTTCCTTTAGCAAGGTCAGCCGCTCTGCTAACCCTAAAAGACGATTGGCCCGGGACACGGGATATTTTTTGCTTGCAATCAGCAGATTTCCCGCCAAGAAGAGCAGGATCAGAGGCAGCAGAATAAGCAGCACCAGCCGGGATCCGCTGATCAGCCCTCCGAAAAGGGGCAGATTCAGATAGGTGGTAAAGACCCGGATATAGCTGATAAAGCTGAATATATTCACATAGCGCAGCAGCACCAGGGCGGAGGAAGGGACTAAATAGGTGAAGCCGTATTCGGCTCCCAGTACCAAAGCTGCCGCCACCACCGCCAGACTCAGCTGAGAAAAGGAAGAAAGGATCAGCCAGAGCAAAAGGGCGATCATAAAGCTGCCCAGGGCTTTGACGGCCAGATAAAATAGCCAGAACTGCCCCACGGTCATTTCATAGGGCACATTGTAAAACATTTCAATGGCCTGGAGCTTTCTGCCCCACTCTCCCAGCCCTTTGTACAGCAGGCCGGAAAGAAGGATCCGTCCCCCCAAAAGCACCAAAGTGCCTATCCAGGAGGCGGCGAACAAAATGCCGCAGCGCACAAGCGCCAGCCGCAGCCGGCCGCCCTTGGAGGCATGCACCATGTCCCACAGGCCCCGCCGCCGCTCCGCTAAAAACATAGCGCAGACGAAGCCCAGCAGAATCAGGATGGCGAAGTCCGCCAGCTGGTCATCAAAAACCGCCGTCACCGCCAGATCGTGGCCGATATCCAGCCCCTCCGCACTCATGGCCCCGAACTCCCGGGCAGTCTTCTGGGTGTTTTCATAGGCTACGGTGCCGGGCTTGGCAAAGATGCTGATGCTTTGCTGCTGCTTTGCCTCCCGCTGTATCTTTTCCAGATAGCGGGGATAGTAATCCCGGTATTTGACCTGCTTTTCCATCTGGTCGAAAATCAGCTTTTCTTCCCAGCGGCCTTCCTCCTGCATCCAGCCGGGATTTTCAAAATACTGCAGTTCAACAAAATCCCGGTACTCTTGGATGATCGTCAGAGCCTCCTGGCTGCTTAAGGACGCCATCCGGGTAACTTCTTCATCGTAGCGGTGGATATAGGAAGAAAGATTCCCGGATTTTTGGGCCTGGGCATAGAGAAAAATGGCCAGGGAGCCTGCCAGCAGCAGCCCCAGCACCGCCAGAAACTTTCGGGAAAGCAGGGTACGCCTAAGCTCCATCTTAATCGTCCCCCAGCAGTTTCAGATAAACATCCTCCAGGTCTGCCGCTTCATAGCGCAGCAGCAGCTCCTCCGGAGCGCCGTGGGTCAGGAGGCGCCCCGCCTTCATCAAAAGCACATCCTTGGCAATGGATTCGATATCGCTGACGATATGGGTGGTCAGAAACACGATTCGATCCCTGGCCATCTCTGCGATATAATGCCGGATCCTAAGCCGCTCCTTCGGATCCAGACCGGCGCTGGGCTCGTCCAGGATCAATATTTTCGGCTCCCCCAACAGGGCCTGGCAGAGCAGCACCCGCTGCTTCATCCCCCCGGAAAAGCCCCCCAGCCGCTTGTGGGCCACATCGGAAAGCCCCACAATGCCCAGCAGGTCCCGGATCTGGCCCTCCGCCCGCCTCCGGGGCAGGCCCTTCAATTCCGCCATATACAGCAGGAAGGCCCGGGCGGAGAAGTCCGGGTACATCCCCTGCTGCTGGGGCATATAGCCCAAAAGGGCCCGATAGGAGGCCCCCAGCCCAAGGATGTCCTTTCCGTCCAGCAAAATGGTGCCCTGGTCCCGTTTCACATTATCCGTGATCAGGTTCATAAGGGTGGTTTTTCCTGCTCCGTTGGCCCCCAATATGCCGTAAATGCCGGGAGTAAAGGCGTAGGAAAAGCCATCCAGGGCCAGCTTATCGCCGTAACGTTTGGACAGATTTTGAATGAGCAGTTCCATGGGACCTCCTTACTTCGATAGATCCATCACCGGATAGTGATATTCGTACAGGGTTATCTCTTCCTTACCAAAATCGGATTTGTTGATGTAGTAATCCGGCTTTGTTCCGGCTCTTTTCCCCACAAACAGCAGCCTTTCCGCTGTCTCCCCAAACACGCTTCCCCGGTCAGGCGTCGGGATCTCATAAGGCAGGCGGCAGTGCCCCAGACTTGCAAAATTCCAGTCATAAAACCAGAAATCCGTGGCAGATACGGCCTTTTGCTCGAAAACACTGTAGCCGGCAGATACCACCAAACAGTCCGGATATACATTCAGGATCAGATTGCCTTCCAGTCCGGTATCAAAAAGCGGGGTCCCCGTTTCAGCGGCGTAATCCCAGCGCTTTATAACGGCGCCGTCCAAGTAGATGCCCTCTTTCGTGCCAAACCACCCGGAAGCATTGGCAGGTTTCCTGCCAATCCGGCGCAATGTGTTGGCGGCCGGATCCCAGACATACAGGGTATCCATGCCCTCGCTGCCCTCCTCTCCGAAAGCATAGTCCATAATTATGATGGCATCTCCGTCGCTGTCATAAACAGCACCTTCAATGGGATTTTTCAGTTCCGAAGCAAGATCCCTAACGGCAGCCGTTTCACCCAGGAGTTTTCCGCTTCGCAAATCGCCATAGCGCCGTACAGAAGCCACCTCGCCATGGGTACCAATATGATGCAGACCCAATTCCACATAGCCATGGGTAAAGAACACGCCTGTATAGCCGGAGAACTCCTCTTTGCCTTGCTCGTAGCAATCCATGAGTTTCTGCTTATTTCTGCCATCGGGGTCCATCTGCCATACGGAGGCGGGAATGTCTTTGTATTTTTCTACCCCGTTCGAATCGGTGACCAATTCAAAATCCTTCGGCAGGAAATAATAGAGCTTACCATCCCAATAGCCCATAGGACTAGGGAAGTGATGTATAAAGGCATCACAATTTTGATCCTGATGCAAACAATCCGGCCTGCCGCACAGAACCACGAATTGGTCGGACAAGCGGTCACAGTACAAGGCAAAGCAGCCGTTTTCCCGTATTTCCTGGCAGTAGATTCCGTCTTCGGACAGAACAAAATGGAGATTCACATGGTTCCGAAAAACGGAAATGCGTTTTTCGGAAAGCAGGGAAGGAGTATTCATGTCTGTGGTTTCCCCCACGTGAACCGCAGAGGCGATAGACCCGGAGGAAGATTCGGCAGGAGCATTCTTGCCGCAGGCACATAGCCCCAGCGTTAGCAGTATAACAGTAATTATTCGAATGCAGGACATATTGTTATCTCCTTGGATGCACACTACTCGCGTTGAAATCCCTACTCCAGCAATTCCATTTCTGGGTAGTGATATTCATGCAGGGGTATCTCCTCTTTGCCGAAATCAGATTTTTCGATGTACCAGAGAGGCAAAAAATCTGAAGTCAAATCGCCAAACAGGATTCGGGTTTCCGTTTCCAGCATTACAACCCCGGAATACCAGCCGGCGTTTTCAAACTTTATCGTGCATTTTCCCAGGTATTCCATATCCCAGTTATAGCAATAAACATGAACAATGTCGCTGGCATCATCCTCCGGCATAATATATTCCGAGACCAAAAAACAATCAGGATAGCAATACAAGATATGTTTTCCCTTTAAGCCTGTATCAAACAGAGCTTTTCCGCTTTTTGTTTGATAGTCCCAGACCATTAAGACTCCGTCTTCCATATAGGCCCCGCTGTATTTGTCATAGTAACCAGGGGAATTATTCTTTCTTTCCCCGATGGCCGCCAGCTCATTGGAATGAGGATTCCATGCATAAAGGAAATCATACATATAGGTGCCATCTTCATCTTTAGATGGTTCTGCATCCAGGAAGTCTTTTACCAGGATGGCTTCGCCGTCACTGCTGACAATGAGGCCGTTCCCAATTTGAGGGTGTCTTAATTCGGCAGCGGTATCAATGGGAAGGGACGGCTTATCCAAAGAACAATAACGAGTTATGGATATAATATCTCCGTTTTCAGCAAGCTTTCTAAGACACAGCTGCATAAATCCGTCTGTGAAGGTGATAAAACCAATGCCAACAGTTTGCCGTTGTTCATCTTCGGAATACAAAGGCGTGACCACTTGCTTATTCCTTCCGTCTAAATCCATTTTCCATAAGCAAGGCATGTTGGCGCCCAATGCATCAGCTTGTGTAATATAGTAGAGACTATCTTTGTAAAAGCCTAATGGCCCGATGGTTTTTCCCAGGTATGCATCGCAGGATTCATCTTTATGCATACAATCAGGCCTTCCGCACAGAAACGAGAAATAATCACTGTCTTTTTCACAATACAAAGCAAAGCTTCCAAAACTCTGGAATTCGGATCCTTGCCCTGCGGTGGCACTGGAAAAACCTATTTGTGCCAACGTATAAAGTCCTGATAGAGACTGTGTCACTGATGATTCCCCAAAACGTTTTGACGATAAGCGTTTTTCTGACACAGGAAAAGGGGAAGCGGGAGCCGTGCTGCTTTCGGGGGCGGTTTTGTTTTCCACAGGCGAGCTGATTTCAGTGCTTGCCTTGCCCTCTGTGCTTGTTTCTTTCGAAACGGATGCGGATTGACAGGCGCTGCAGCAAACAGTCAGAATCAGAAGCAGTAATAATAGTTTTTTCACGAACGTGCCTCCGAATAATGTTTTAGTGAAGGGACGGTTCTACGACGCTGGGTGGGCACCCCTACGCAGCGGGGGTAGCGGGAGTTTGCATCCACCCGGTAAGGAAGATGCGTAGGAGCGGGCATGGCCCGCCCTCAGGTTCCTCCTTATGACGCAGGATTTAGGTTTGAAGACAACATTTTTTCCAAATCCGCTGCCGCCTTTTCAGTGGTAAAGCGCGCTATGATCTCTTGGTTGCGCATAACCAAAATGGTAGGAACCGCATCAATCTGGTAATAATCAAGTATATTTTGCAGGGCATCCGGGTTTGTTTCTCTGTCCAGCAATGTATTGTAATACAAAACCTCCACATCATATTTCTGAGCTATCTCCCTTAAATGGGGATGAATTTTCACACATTCAGCGCAGTCATCCCTGCCCATATAGAAAATCATCTCTTCTCCATTCGTTGTCACCCCGAAATCCTTCAGCGCAATCCTTGTCAGCCGGTACTCCGGATCCCGCAGCTCCACTTCCCGTTGAATCGCATAGGATTGTATAATAGATATGAAACAAAATGTTAGCACTGTAAAGGAAACAGCTGAGTATATAATCCAATGTGTTTTTTTCTGCGAATTAAAGATCCCCCATGAGAATAACGCAAGGACTCCAGCCGCAACGATTGCAAATAACAGATACTTTGCGAAAAAAGGAAAAGGATCTGTTTCCACAGTATCAAAAACGGTCAATCTGTTTCGAAATAAGATTATCCCGAGGATTAGCATCACCACCGAAATAACGAAAACTATAAGTGGAATCCATCTTTTTTTATTCACTGTCATTTCCTCCTCTTGAAAAAAGATCTTGGGGAACACAAATCAATTCTCTTGCACTTTCAAAGTGATACTCAGGCATCAGCAAGTGCTCCCCAAGATAAACAGTCCGGCAGACCAACGATGATTGGTCACAGACTATTCGATCTTGTGCAGCTTATTCATTTCGTAGTATGTCCTTATCACCTTTTCCTCTGGGAGTGCACTCCGTTTATGGCGCCGTTGCGTTTTAGTGTATAGGTCTTTTGGGGGCATAGGACTATCTATTTATCTCTATCTATTCGCAGCATCTGTTTTTAATTTGTCTCCATCAAAGCTATCAAAGCATCCCATTCCACTTCGTTCAAATGGGTAGCAACGAAATCTGCCTTGCAATACATGCGGAGGGTCTGCATGCCCCAATTGCCCGATGCGGGCCATCGGATCTCGTATTCATGCCGAATCCTGCCGTCGGAACCCACATAAAACTCCGCTTTTATTTCC
>CADBFP010000027.1 GCA_902793995.1 uncultured Lachnospiraceae bacterium
GCACGACAGCGGTCGATCTTGTCTTCAAAGCAACGGTCGAAGCTATGGTGCCGTGCAGCATGCTGGCGAAGACAGAAGGAAACGGTGAACAGCAGGAAGTGGCTGTTATGGAAAAGCGGTGCTATACTGCTGATTACCGGATGCGTTATTATATTGGGCTATGGCACAAGAACTGCAGCGCACCTGCGATTGCTCCTGCAGCTTATTTCCCGAAGGATGAGATGAGCCGGGAGTAGTCTTAAGTTATACGAGATATGTCAGAATGTTGGAAGCGAACCTGCCAACCTTGTGGGACTTTTTCTATTCTAATATCGGATATGTAGGTTAAAAAGTTGCCGGCTGTCAATCTTGCAAAAGACTGATGGCCGGCAACTATAATCTCTTTGAGTGTCAAAAACACTGGTAGTTAAGACTTGACAGAACTCACGCTTGGTTCTATACTACAATTACTTCTATAAAACGGAAATAATCAACGGGGTGTAAAAATGATTTTAATGCGTGCAAAGCTAAATAACTTCCTTATTTTTGAAAATTTCGATATATGCACATCCTATCCTAAAAAAATAGTTGATTCATCTATTGAAGAGGAGCATCTGGATGGATTTCCCCAATTTCGATATAAGAAAGTAATTGTTTTGATGGGAGGCAATGCTACGGGGAAAACATCCCTGGGAAGGGTTCTGGGAGGCATTTTCAATTTCATATACAATAAAGAGTATCGTTTTATTACAAGTTTAGTGGAGGACAAACTGCAGCCGGCTTTTTTTTCGGTCGATTTGGTTCTAAATGGCAGTACGCTATGCCGCATTGAAAGCACTATAAGAGCAAAGGAAAATGCCGCCGCTCAATATAACAGTGATGATATATATGTATCGGTAAGTCTGGAACCTATTCTCAAAATGGATAGTTATGAACGGTGTGCGAAGAGATTATCGGCCCAAAGTCATCCTGCAGAGGATAATTATATTACAGAATTGGAAAAGGTTAAAGGCATGTCTTGGATGTTTGAGTATCCCAGAGATTCTGCTGAAATCAGAAAGTCTTCCGCAAACATAGATATGAATCTATACGCCTCCATCCTGGAAAGAACCTTGAAAATATTAGATCCTCGTATAGTAAGTGTGGCAAGAGTGCGGGAAACAGAAAATACTTGTGTAATATTCTATCGCAATCAGGAAGTTGTCTTGCAAGATGGAAGAACGCTCCCTCCTTTTGTTCTGTCCAGTGGCACAGCAGAAGGTATCGGCATTGCAGAAATACTGGCCAGTATGAGAATGGGGCTATATGGCTTCTATTATTGCGACGAAAAATTCTCCCACATTCATTCAGATATGGAAAGGGCATTTCTTTCTGTATTCATTGACCTTCTTGGTCAGAACCATCAGTTGATCTTTACAACGCACAATACAGACGTATTGGAAATGGATTTGCCGAAACATTCTTTCGCCTTTCTTAAACGGACACAGGGGTGGGACAGCACCGTATCTTGCGTGTTTGCATCGGATTATATAAAAAAAGCAGGTGCATCTCTTAAAAATGCGGTAGAAAACGATTTGTTTTCCAGCGCACCAGTGGTTGACGGAGTTTTTGATTCAATCCGCGAGGAGGCTGCCATATGAGCCAGATTCGTTATCAATACTACGTGGAAGGGGAATGTGAGAAGAAACTAATTGAAGAGTTTAAAGCACGAAAGAATATGATTTTGCTCAGGGAAAATCACAGTACTGAATGTAATAGAGGATAGAATCAGGGATTCACATTTGTGGATTCTTTCTGCAGAAACAATTGTCATACTTGTTTTTGACACGGATACCGGAAAACTCGGATTCTTGAAAAGCAATATTGAACTGCTTAACAGGAGCAAAAGAGTCAAGGAGGTATGGTGTGTTACGCAGTGTGATAACCTGGAGGATGAACTGATTCGTTCTACGGATATACATGAAATTAAAGAGTTGCTGGGAAGTCGCAGCAACAAGGAGTTTAAACACGATTTTATGTGTGAAAAGCGATTGTTTAGAAAAATGCAAGAGCATAACTTTGAGTACTCAAAACTGTGGCTTGGACAGGCGAAAGCACCATATGATTTCATTGAAAACCAAGGAAAAAGGATTAAGCGAGGAGTGAAGTGCGAGGTTTCCTCGTAGTTTTCTGAAATTTGCCCCCGCATCTTCAAATTACGAAAGTAAGAACTTATGAGCCGGAATCACTTCAATGGTGCATCCGTCTGTTTCAATTGTCTTTTCTTCTTCATATGTCACAAGAATCAATCGGTGGTTTTCTTTCGTTTTCCTGGCAAAGGACGAGAGGCTACGCACTTCCCGCTCCTCCGCATCGTCTAAAGCATAGGCCACCTGAATGGCCGTTCTGTCCTCCGGAAGATAGAAATCTATGTCTATTCCTGTCTTATTGGATTTATAGTAATAGATATCTTCCCCGTACTTGCGCCTTAGATGAAGTGCCACTGCATTTTCAAGCAGTGAAGATTGTTTATCCACAAGGAAGAGTGACAGTATTCCATTATCGAAGAAGTAAAACCTGGGAATCCCCTCTTTTTCAGCGAACTTAGAGACAAAGTTTTTGGTTCGGAACACAAGGTAGGCATTCTCAGCATAAGAAGTGTATTCAATCATGGAATCGGTTGAAGTCTTAACACCGGCGGCTTTTATATGGCCCGCAAGCGTATTGAAGGAAACATCATTCTTGACTGTCTCAGCCATCTTTTTTATCATAAGTCTGAGCGCCATCTTATTCTTTACTTTTTCACGTTCGATAATATCTCCCAGCAGCACTTTTTCATATACACTCTTTATATACTCGCGTTTGTTCGACAAAGCGAGCGTTTCCGGCAGGCCTCCATTAGAAATATATTCCTGACACGCCTTCCTGATTTTGGCGGATTTAGCAGTCGTCAGCATGGCAGCTTCGCTGCAGGCAACATGATTATATGCCAGTACTTCGGAGAAGGAAAACGGCATAATCAGCCTGGGTATATACCTGCCGCCAAGGGTGCTCGCCATTTCTGAACTGAGCATTTTCGCATTACTTCCGGTTATATACACATGGTTCTTCTGATCAGCCATTCTCCTGGCAAAATGTTCCCAGCCGTCGACAATCTGGATCTCATCGAAGAAGTAGTATATATCTCTGCTGTCAGAAAGCTCATGTGCTGTTTCAACAATGTCATTGAAGTTTTCTTTTGTAAAACCCAGCAATCTGTCATCTTCAAAATTGATATAAATGATTTGGGACCAGCTGCATCCTTCTGAAATCAAATTCTTTGCGATCCTATATAGGAGCGTAGACTTTCCTGCCCTTCTAAGGCCGACCAGTATATAATTGAGATTCTTCTCAAAACAGTATTCTCTGTCGATGATCTCTGCATTTTGAATGACTTCATGCTGATCAAATATTACTTGTTTGAGAATGCTATGATTCATATTAGCACCTTCCAAAGATAATTAGCATGTTTACTGATGGGTTTATTTTATCGTATCTACACGATAAAATCAATAGTTTTTTATCGTGTGTTGTCGATATGATGTGGAAATGCAGAATTCGGTTGAAAGCCCTCGTTTTTGCCCCAGGATGATGCGGGGCTCCCGGTCGTAGGGGCGATTGTCAATGGCCCGCAGGAAGCAGGAGATTTAGTTAAAGAAGATTGATTAATTGTTTTCTGTTAAAATTGACAAGCCCTCTTGGGAAAGTTATAATAAGGCCGTCGGTTTTTAGGTGGGAGCCAGTCGCCCTCGCCCGTCACGGCTTAATGGCCGTGCACCCTTTCCCGCGCCAGGGAGAGGGGAAACGACTTAAAACAATGCAGGCGGGTTTGGAGGAACCGGGCATTGTTAGCGCCTGGCCCGGCGCAATGTGCGCGACAGGGTGACGAGGGATGGCAGTTATCGAAAGATTCGGCGGATGCTGCCACGGCTCCCGGAGAAGGAAAAGAATCTGGGGTGGTCGTTAGGAAGAGAAGAAAAAGCGGAATCAAAACCGTAACAGATGCTCTTTTGATATTTGAAGCCCGTAGGGGCGGCTATCAGCCGCCTAAGAACCCGGACGGGTTGCAATCCAAAGGGCGACTAACAGTCGCCCCTACGGGTCATCAATAAAAAGGAGTACATAACATATGCGCGTAGTCATTCAGGATAATTACGAAAAAATGTGTAAATGGGCGGCGGATTATATTGCCGCCAAGATCAAGAACCACAAGGAAGAGCGGCCCTTCGTGCTGGGCCTGCCCACCGGTTCCTCCCCCATCGGCGTGTATAAGGAGCTGATCCGCCAGAACAAGGCGGGGGAGCTGTCCTTTGCCAATGTGGTGACCTTCAATATGGACGAGTACCTGGGCCTGCCCAAGGAGCACGACCAGAGCTATTGGTACTTTATGCACGATAATTTCTTCGATCATCTGGTGGATATGAAGCCAGAGAATATCAATATTTTGAATGGGATGACCGAGGATCCGGAAGCGGAATGTGCTGCCTATGAGGCGAAAATTGCCTCTTACGGCGGCATTGATTTGTTTATGGGGGGCATCGGTGTGGACGGTCATCTGGCCTTCAACGAGCCCTATACCTCCCTCACTTCCCGCACGGGGCTTCGGGATTTGACCACGGATACCCGGATTGTGAATTCCCGCTTTTTCGGCGGGGATCCGGAGAAGGTGCCGGCCCAGGCTCTGTCCGTGGGCATCGGCACGGTGACGGATTCCAAAGAAGTGCTGGTGCTGATTTCCGGTCATAATAAGGCCCGGGCCATGGCCGCGGTGGTAGAAGGGGGCGTATCCCAGAAATGGACCTGCAGCGCCCTGCAAATGCATAACGGGGCCATCATTGCCTGCGATGAAGAGGCCTGCGGGGAACTGACGGTGGATACCTACAAGTACTTCCTGGATATTGAGAGGAAGGAGAGACTGTAAGGCAATACGGGCTCATCTGGGGATGAGCCCCTACGGAGAAGCTTGCAACACGGCCCGTAGGGGCGCATGCCCTCATGCGCCAGCCATAAGAGGACGACTATGATAAAAATCAAGGACTTATTTGACCTGGACCATACCCTGGCCGGGGATTTCTTAAAACGATTCACTTACCCCTGGGAAGCCTTAAAGGGCATTAAGGACTTTATTCTTGCCCTGGGTCCCACCCTGGATCCGGCGGAATATACGGAGGTTTCCGAACATGTCTGGGTTCACAAAACGGCCAGCGTTTTCCCCAGCGCTTATCTGGGGGCGCCCTGCATCGTCGGTCCGAATACGGAAGTGCGGCATTGCGCCTTTATCCGGGGCAGCGCCCTGGTGGGGGCGGATTGCGTGGTAGGCAATTCCGTGGAATTGAAAAATGTGATTCTTTTTGACCATGTGCAGACCCCTCATTACAATTATGTGGGGGATTCCATTTTGGGATATTATTCCCACATGGGGGCCGGTTCCATTACCTCCAATGTGAAGGCGGACAAGGCCCTGGTGGTGGTGCACGCCCCGGAGGGCGAGCTGGAAACCGGCGTGAAAAAGTTCGGCGCCATGTTGGGGGATCATGTGGAAGTAGGCTGCAATGCGGTGTTGAACCCCGGCACGGTGATCGGGCGGAACAGCAATGTGTACCCTACCAGCTGCGTGCGGGGGGTAGTGCCGGAGAGCAGCATTTACAAAAACGACGGGACGATTGCCGCAAAACGGTAGGAAGAACGGATGGATTGCAGCGTAGGGGCGGCTACCAGCCGCCCGAGGCCCCTGGCACGTGGCAGATATAAGGCGACTAATAGTCGCCCCTACGAGGCGGGAGCACCGGAAGTTAGCAGTCATACGGCGAGGAAGATTAAAACATTGACAACGAGGACAATCACATGGGTAAATATTTCGGAACCGACGGCTTCCGGGGGGAAGCCAACCTGAACTTAAACTACGAACACGCGGTGAAAATCGGCCGCTTTTTGGGCTGGTACTACGGCGCCCGCCTGGACAAAAAGGCCAAGGTGGTCATCGGCAAGGACACCCGCCGCTCCAGTTATATGTTCGAATATGCCCTCTGCACGGGCCTGATGGCCTCTGGGGCGGACGCTTATATCATGCATGTCACCACCACTCCCTCCGTGTCCTACATCACCCGGGCGGATGACTTCGACTGCGGCATTATGATTTCCGCCTCTCACAACCCCTACTTCGACAACGGCATCAAATTGATGAACACCAACGGGGAAAAGATGGATGAGGATACCATTCTCCAGGTGGAAAACTACCTGGACGGCAAGCTGGAAATCCCCCTGGCGGAGCGGGAGAATATCGGCCGCACCGTGGACTATGTGGCGGGCCGGAACCGCTATATGGGCTACCTGATGAGCATGTCCAAGTACAGCTTCAAGGGCAAACGGGTGGGGCTGGATGTGGCCAACGGGGCCGCCTGGACCATTGCGGAAGGCGTGTTTGAGGCCCTGGGGGCCAAAACCATTGTCATCAACAAGGATCCGGACGGCACCAATATCAACACGGACTGCGGCTCCACCCATATCGAGCATCTGCAGCAGCTGGTGCTGGAAAACAAGCTGGATGTGGGCTTTGCCTACGACGGAGATGCGGACCGCTGCCTCTGCGTGGATGAGAAGGGAAATATCATTACCGGTGACCACATTCTTTACATTTACGGCCTTTACATGAAGGAGAGGGGCAAGCTCCTCAATAACAAAGTGGTCACCACCGTTATGAGCAATTTCGGTCTGTACAAGGCCCTGGATACGGCGGGCATCGAGTACGAAAAGACCAAGGTGGGGGATAAATATGTTTACGAAAATATGATCCAGAACGGCCACCGCATAGGGGGCGAGCAGAGCGGTCATATTATCTTCACCAAATATGCCACCACCGGAGACGGCATTCTCACTTCCCTGAAAATCATGGAAGTGATGCTGGCCAAAAAGAAGCCCTTAAGCGAGCTGGCGGCGCCGGTGAAGTTCTATCCCCAGGTGCTGAAGAATGTGCGGGTAAAGAGCAAACCCGAAGCCCAGAACGACCCGGACGTGCAGGCGGCGGTGGAAGCCGTGGCAGGGGCTCTGGGAGATACGGGCCGCATCCTGGTGCGGGAATCCGGCACGGAGCCGGTGATCCGGGTGATGGTGGAAGCCGGCACGGAAGAAATCTGTCAGCAGTATGTGGACCAGGTGATAGAGGTGATCAGCAATAAAGGCCATCTGGCATAGAAACAAAAACTATTTCACAGGAGGATTAACCCCATGAGCAGTTTCATTCAGGAAATCAAGGCGAAGGCCGCCGCGCAGAAGAAGCGGATCGTGCTGCCGGAATCCAACGACAAGCGCATCTATGATGCCATCCAGATGATCAAGGCCGAGGGCTTTGCGGATCTGGTGCTGATTGCTTCCGCTGAAGATGTAGCCACCTACGGCGCCGGCTATGATTTAAGCGGTGTGGAAGTGGTGGATCCCTTTACCGATCCCCGGACCACGGCTTATGCAGAAAAGCTGGCAGAACTCAGAAAGAGCAAGGGCATGACCTATGAGCAGGCCCTGGAACTCTTGAAGAAGGATTATACTTATTACGGCGTGATGATGGTGAAAGTGGGGGATGCGGACGGCATGGTTTCCGGCGCCTGCCATACCACGGCGGACACCCTGCGACCCTGCCTGCAGATCTTAAAGACCGCCCCCGGCGTGAAGACCGTGTCTTCCTTCTTCCTGATGATCGTGCCGAATTGCCCTTACGGCGAAAACGGCACCCTGGTCTTTGCAGACTGCGGTCTGGTGCAGAATCCCACTTCCGAAGAACTGGCCACCATTGCCGGCTCCAGCGCCGCCACCTTTGAAAAGATGGTGGGCACCGAGCCTCGGGTGGCGCTGCTTTCCCATTCCTCCATGGGCTCCGCCAAGCACGACGATGTGACCAAGGTGGTGGAAGCGGTGAAGATTGCCAAGGAAGAGTATCCCCAGTATTTGATCGACGGGGAGCTGCAGCTGGATGCGGCCATCGTGCCCAAGGTAGGGGCTTCCAAGGCACCGAACAGCCCGGTGGCGGGGAAGGCCAATGTGCTGGTGTTCCCGGATCTGGACGCCGGCAATATCGGCTACAAGCTGGTGCAGCGCTTTGCAAATGCCGAGGCCTACGGCCCGGTATGCCAGGGCCTGGCCAAGCCGGTAAACGACCTTTCCCGGGGCTGCAGCGCCGAGGATATCGTGGGGGTGGTAGCCATCACCGCGGTGCAGGCTCAGGAATAAAGGATATGAAAAACCGGCGTCCCCGCGGCGCCGGTTTTTTGAATCACGCCTGGCGTTTCTTCAAAAACTCCAGGCCTTTTTTATATCCCTCCGGCCCCAGGCCGCTGTAAGTGATTTCACAGGCGGGAGCGGTATAGGAGATGCGGCGGTAAGGCTCCCGGCTGCCGATATCGGATAAATGCACCTCCACCGTCGGAATTCCCACAGCCCGCAGGGCATCCGGGATGGCAATGCTGGTATGGGTGTAGGCGGCAGGATTGAGGATGATGCCCTCGTAGTTTCCGTAGGCTTCCTGAATGGCGTCCACCAGGGCGCCCTCATGGTTGGATTGGAAAAAGGCCACCTCCAGGTCCAGGTCCCTGGCCCAGCCCCGAATCATTTCCAACAGTTCTTCATAAGTGGTTTTGCCGTAAATATCCGGCTCCCGAAGCCCCAGCAGGTTCATATTAGGGCCGTGGATGACTAAAAATTTCATGGTATTCTCCTATACTATTCGCAATCCCACGCTTCGTCCGCCCAGGATTGGTACAGGGCTTTTCTTTCCTCGTACAGCACCGTCAGATCCGGGCGGTGGAAGAGGGGTTTGGCACTGATATCCAGGGCACTAAGGGGGCGCCTGAGCCAGATGATCCGTCCGTTTTGATGCAGCAGGGGATAATTTTCCGGCCGGGTCACCGCACCGCCGCCGGTGGCAATCACCGCCCCGGACAAAGCCCCCAGCCGGGCCAGGATTTTTGTCTCCTTTTCCCGGAAGGCGTCCTCGCCGTATTGATGAATATACTGTTCGGGGCTCAGCCCTTCTTCTTCCGAAAATTCCTCATCGCTGTCATACACCGGTCGCCCTGTTTCTTCTCCTGCCCGCCGGGCCAGGGTGCTCTTCCCGCTGCCGGGCATACCGATGAGGATGATATTTTCCTGTCCCTCTTGTAAGGCTCGGGTAAGAGCGGGCAGATCCGCTTCTGTTTTCTCTGTCCTGCCCCACAGGCGGCTGCTGGTAAATGCCTGGGCTACCAGCATAGGCAGACCGCTCTGGCAGGGTATGCCCCGGGCCTCGGCCTCCATCAGCAGGGCCGTACGCAGGGGGTTGTATATCAAATCGATAGCATAGGAGAGAGAAGGAAATCCCTCCAGCTGCAAGGGTTTTTCCCCGTTATGGGGATACATGCCCACGGGAGTGGTATTGATGATCCAATCCGCATCCCGGTGCCGCTCCAGATTCCCGTAATGATCCGGACCCCGGCGGGATATGACCGTCACCCGGGCCCCCAGTTCCTTCAGTACCGCCTGCACCGTTTGAGAAGCGCCGCCGCTCCCCAGCACCAGGACTTTTTTCCCGGAGGGACTTTGGCCCAGCTCCCGCAAGAGGTAAGCAAAGCCTTCCCAATCCGTATTATCTCCGAAAAGCGTGCCATCCTCCCGGCGGAGAATGGTATTGACGCTGCCCGTGGCCTGGGCCCGGGGGGATAGCTCGTCCATGAAGGGGAGCACCGCCTTTTTGTATGGAATGGTGACATTAAGGCCCTCGAAATCCCCTTGCTTCAGAAAGCCTTCCAGCTCTTCGGGGCTTTTCTCTATCAGGGCATAAGGATAATCCCCCAGCAGCCCATGCAGGGCGGGAGAGTGGGAGTGGGAGAGATGTTGTCCGAGTAGGCCGTAAGTTTTCATAGTGTTTTGGGCGAGGGTGATTCCTTGCCCTCTCCCGGACGCGGGAGAGGGTGGCCCGAAGGGCCGGGTGAGGGCGACTTGCCGCAACCTCCGCTACTGCCCTTGTCTCTCCTTGCTAATCTGAAAAATGCTTTCGTATAAAGCTTTTAGTTCTTTCCGGCAGTCGGGGGTAACGGCGGGCTCTTCCTCCGCGGGCGACCAATGGTCGCCCCTACGCAGCACTTTCTCCAGCACTTCCGCTTCCCGTGCGGTGTCGGCGACGGCGCTGCCCCGGGCCTTTTTAGCCGCCCCAATCATTTCCACCGCTTCCATCCGTTGCCGGAAGGCCTCCGCGATCTGCCGGTCCGCCGCATCGATCCGCTGCCGGAGGGCTGCCATATCATCCGGCGCTTCCAGAGTTTTTTTCTCCAATAAGGCATCATATAATGCCACCGCTGCTGCCGCCTCCACCACCGGCACCGCCCGGAGGGCAATGCAGACATCGTGCCGGCCGGAAATGGTTAAAGTCACATTTTCTCCCTTCGCCAAATCCACACTTTCCTGTTCTCTGGCAATGCTGGGGGTGGGCTTAAAGGCCACCCGGAACACCAGAGGTGCGCCGCTGCTCATGCCGCCTATAATCCCGCCGGCGTGGTTGCTTTGCAGCATCACCCGGCCTTCCTTCAGGCGGTAGCCGTCATTGGCCTCGGAACCTTTCATGGCTGCCAGGGCAAAACCGTCTCCGAATTCGATTCCCTTTACCCCCGGAATGGCGAAGACCGCCTGGGAAATCCGGTTTTCCAGGCCTCCGAAGGGATGGTCCCCCAGCCCCGGCGGCAGGCCTTTCACTTCACACTGAATGATTCCCCCCAGGGAATCTCCCTGGGCCTTGGCCTCCCGCAAAGCGGCTTCCACCGCCGCTTTCTCCTCTGCCGGAATGCCGCCGATGGCCAGAACCCGGGCGGAAACGGTAATACCTTCCCGCTCCAGCAGCTGTTTGGCAATGCCGCCGGCCAGGCAGTAGGCTGCCGTCATTCGGCCGGAAAAATGACCGCCCCCGGCAGGGATTTCTCCATAACGCACAAAAGCGGGCCAGTCTGCGTGGCCCGGACGGGGAACGGCGCGGAGGGCATCGTAATCCTCCGGTCGCTGGTCCCGGTTTTCTATCACAATCCGCAGGGGCATTCCGTTGAACACATCCCCTGCCAGCCCCTCTTCAAAGCGGGGCTCATCCGCCTCCCGGCGGGAACTGGTAAAAGCCCCCTGACCCGGCGCCCTGCGTTCCAAAAAGGCCTGGAGGGCAGCCCGGTCCAAGGGAATCCCGGCGGGGATCCCCTCAATCTCCACCCCAATACAGGGCTCATGCGAGCCCCCGAAAAGGGTGAAACGGTAAAAGGTGCCGAAAGAAAAATGGTTCATAGGTTCAGTGTTTCAAACGCATCCCAAAATCCGGCGAAGGATTTGGCGACGCAGTCTTCGTTGTCAATGGTCACATCCTCCGAGGCGCCGCAGGCCGCCACCGCCGCTGCCATGGCCAGGCGGTGATCCCCCAAGGTTTCCACTTGTCCGCCCCGGATTTTCCCACCTGTCACCAGCAGGGTGTCCTCGGCAATCTGCGCCTGAACCCCTAAAGCCTGCAGCATATGACAGGTCCCTGCCAGCCGGTCGGATTCCTTGTCCCGCAGCCGGCTTCCGTTGATAAAGCGGCTTTCCCCGTTGGCAGCGGCCGCCAGCATAGCCAGGGGCGGCACCAGATCCGGTACCTGAGAGGCATCCACGGTAATGCCCTGCATCTGGCCCTTCCGCACCGCAATCACCTCCGGGGTGGCGCCGATATCCGCGCCGAATTGCTGAATCAGATCCAATACCGCCATATCGCCCTGCTTGGACTCGGGGGATAAGCCCGTAACCGCCAGGCCTTTCTCCGAAAGAGCGCCCATGCAAAGGAAGAAAGCGGCGGCGGAGAAATCTCCTTCCGCCTTCAGCTCCCGGGGAAGCTCTGCTTCCTGCCGGCCAGGGATCCAGTACAGGGTATCCCAGCTCATGGCCCCTGCTTCCTGATGGGCCATACTGGCTTTATCCACCCTCATCCCCGCCATGCCCAGGGCCTGCTCCGTCATATCCAGATAGGCGGCGGATTCCACCGGGGAGCCCACCCTGAGGGCAGAGTCCTGAGCCAGGAAGGGCAGAGTCAGCAGGAGGGCGGAAATGAATTGGGAAGATACATTGCCCGGCAGCTGCCAGGTGCCGGCCTGCAGGCGGCCGGATACATATACATTGGTGCCCTTCTCCTCGATAGTCAGGCCGTGAGCCCGAAGGGCTTCGTCAAAAGGAGCAAGGGGGCGGGCGGTCAGATTCCCTTCCCGGATGAGGCATACCGGCAGGCCCAAAAGCCCTGCCAGGGCCATCATAAAGCGCAAAGTGGTGCCGCTTTCCCGGCAATAAAGGACTTTGAGAAAGCCGTCCGAGGGAGGCGCCAAATGCCCGGCGGCGTCCCGGGGGAAAGGGGTCACCAGAAAGCCGGTTTCGGTTTCCGCGACCGGGGCTCCCAGAGCCGTCAAACAGGCGGCGGTGGCGGATACATCCGCGGAAGCATCCTGTTTGCCGATCAGCACCGGCTCCCGGCCCAGGGCCGCTAAAATCAGCAGACGGTGGAGCTGGGATTTGGAAGAAGGAACATGGAAGAGGCCGCTGCGGGGGCCTGCCGGGATGGTTTTGCTCATAATTGTATCTCCTTTTGTCCGGCGGGGGATTGATGCATCGCCCAGCTCATCCTATCCAATCCGGCAATTCTGCCCAACTGACCTCGCGCAATTCGCACCCGCCGATCCGCCGGGGAACCACCAGAGTCAGCCGGCCGCTGCCGGCTTTTTTATCGCGTTTCATATAGGGCAGCAGATCCGCTACCTTAAAGGGATTATCCTGATTCAAATGATGCCGGGCCAGCATCGCTTCCAGCCGGGCCAGGGCGGAGCCTTCGCAAAGCCCCTGCCGGACTGCAGCCCGGGTGATGCTCCCCAGCCCCATGGCCACCGCCTGGCCATGAGGAATTTGATACGCGCTGGCGGCTTCTATGGCATGGCCGATGCTATGCCCCAGATTCAGGAGCCGCCGGGGGCCGCGGTCCGTCTCATCCTGCGCCACCAGGGCGGCCTTCACCTGGATGGCCCGGGCAATCAGCTCTGCACCCGGCAAAGCCCCTTCCCAGGCTTCCAGGCGCTTCCAGAGCCCTTCATCCAGGAAGGCGGTTTTAATCAATTCCCCCATGCCGTTTTTGATCTCCTCCGCCGGCAGGGTAGCCAAAAGCGCAGGATCGCAAAGCACCTGGGCGGGCTGATGAAAAGCTCCCAGCAGGTTTTTTCCCTCCGGCAGATTCAGGGCGGTTTTGCCCCCCACGGAGGCATCAATCATAGCCAGGAGCGTGGTGGGAATCTGTACCCAGGGCAGGCCTCGCAGATAGGTGGCGGCAGCAAAACCCGCCAGGTCCCCTGTCACGCCGCCGCCCAGGGCTATCACCAGATCTTCCCGGGAGAGCTGCGCCTGTACCATGGCGCTCAGCAGCTGCTGATACGCCGCCAGGCTTTTGGAGGCCTCGCCGGCGGGGGGCGCAAAGCGGCAAAAGCGGAGCTCGAACCCCGCCGCCTGCAGGCCCTCCTCCAGCCGGGGGCCGTAAAGGGGATAAACCCGTTGATCCGACACTAAAAAAACCTTGCCGGGCTTTTGGGGCAGGGCCGTAATCCGGGCCGCAGCCTCCTGCAGCAAGCCCTCCGCTACCAGTACCTCGTAAGGCTTTTCGGTTTTTACCGGAATGCGTATCATAAAAGCCCCGCCGCCTTCCGCACCCCCCGGATCCGCTCTGTCAGCCGGGCGAATTCCTCCGGGGTAATGGCCTGCTCCCCGTCGCTGAGGGCGTGGGCAGGATCGTTATGGACTTCAATCATCAAACCGTCCGCTCCCGTGGCGGCGGCGGCCAGGGCCATGGGAGGCACCAGCCGGGCCAGACCCGTGCCATGGCTGGGATCCGCTATCACCGGCAGATGGCTCAGCTCTTTCAGGAGAGGAATCACCGCCAGATCCAGGGTGTTGCGGGTATAATCATCAAAGGTGCGGATGCCCCGTTCGCAGAGGATCACATCCTCGTTGCCCTCCGCCAGGATGTATTCCGCGCTCATCAAAAACTCCCGGAGGGTGGCAGCCATGCCCCGCTTTAAGAGCACGGGCTTCCCCAGGCGGCCCACCTCTTTCAGGAGTTCAAAGTTTTGCATATTCCGGGAGCCGATCTGGATCACATCCACCTTTTCAAACAGGGGCAGTTCCCGGACGCCGGTGATTTCCGTTACCACCGGCAGCCCCGTCTCTGCTTTCGCTAAGAGCAGCAGGCGGATGCCTTCTTCCTTCAGGCCCTGGAAATCGTAAGGGGAGGTGCGGGGTTTAAAGGCGCCGCCCCGCAGGAGCATGGCGCCGGCGGCCTTCACCGCTCGGGCAATGCCTGTGATCTGCTCCTCGCTTTCCACGGAGCAGGGGCCGGCAATTAAAGTGAATCGGTTTTGATCAAATAATGCAGTCATGCTTATACTTTACAATAATTTCACAATTATTTCCACTAAAAAACTTGTCAAGCCGCCGATTTATGATATTATATTTGTGAAAATAAATGAAACGATTTGTGTTTTGTCGTTGAGGGCTGCGGTCCCTGAGCTTGTCGAAGGGCAGCTGCCCAGAACCCCAGCGTAGGGGCGGGCATGGCGACGGCGCGCAGCGCCTAGTCCTTTAGGGCCCGCCCGCGGAACCCGACGGGTGAAATATTTCGGGCGACTAATAGTCGCCCCTACGAGGTGGGGGCGCCGGAAGTCTGCAGCCACTCGGCGGGCAAGGCCTGCCCACATGGAAACCCCGCGCGCCCTGCAATCACCCACAAAATACAATCAAACAGGTATTTTTATGAGCGAATTAGTATCCTTTAAATGTCCCAGCTGCGGATCCCCCCTGAAATACAGCGCGGAAAAGCGCCGTTTTTCCTGCGAATACTGCGGCGGCGACTTCGATTTCGAAACCGTCCAGAATGCGGATGTGAATGCGGACACGGAGTTTGACTGGGGCGACTACAAAGAAAATGTGCCGAATGAAACCCTGGAGGGCACCGTTTCCTATGTGTGCAAATCCTGCGGGGCGGAAATCGTCACGGATGCCACCACCGCCGCCAGCCTCTGCCCTTACTGCGGCAGCACCATCGTCATGGAGGAGAATGTCAGCGGCATGATCAAGCCCAACGGCATTATTCCCTTCCGGGTGGACAAAAAGCAGCTGAAGGATATCGTGGCGAATTATTGCCGGGGGCACAGGCTCCTGCCCAAAAACTTCATCACGGAACAACGCATCGAGAAAATCCAGGGCATGTATGTGCCCTTCTGGCTGTATGACTGCCATGCGGACGGGTCCATGGGCTTTAACGGCACCCGGGTGCGGACCTGGAGCGACGCCCGCTATCATTATACGGAAACCAGCTATTATTATGTGGACTGCGAGGGAGAAATGTCCTTCTCCCAGGTTCCGGTGGACGGCAGCTTCCGCATGGGAGACCCCCTGATGGATTCCCTGGAACCCTTTGACTTTAAGGATATCCAGGAATTTGCCTACGGGTATCTGAGCGGCTTTGTGGCAGACCGTTTCGATCAGGATGCGGATACCTGCCTGCCCCGGGCCACGGCCCGGATTAAGAGCAGCGTGGCCACCGCTTTTACCCAGTCGGTGCGGGGCTATTATGCCACTCTTTCCCCGGGACGCAGCCATATCGGCCTGGACCAGACCAAGGTGAATTATGTGCTGCTGCCGGTGTATTTCATCACCACCAGCTTCAACGGGGAGAAATACGAATACGCCGTGAACGGCCAGACCGGAAAGATGGTGGGCCAGCTGCCGGTGGATCCCCGCCGCAGCCTTCGCTATACCCTGGGCATTGCCGCCGGAGTGGCGGCTGCGGCCCTGGCCCTGGCCACCTTTGTGCTGTAGGAGGAGATAGTTATGAAAAAACGATTCATTGCGTGTTTGAGCCTGCTTCTCCTGCTGACGCTGCTGCCTCTGGGAGGTCTGTGCAGCCAGGCGGCCCCCAGCATCAGCCCCAATATCATAGACGAGGCGGATATATTAAACCCGGAGCGGGAGAGCTCTATTGCGGCGGAAATCGCCCGGCTGGAGGGAAAGTATCAAACCAATATCGTGTTCCTTTCCGTAACGGAGATGACGAAGGCGGAGCTGAACGGCGGGGTCAAATATTATGATATTCAGGCCTTCACTGAGGATTATTACGATTATATTTATTGCGGCGGAACGGAAAAGGACGGGATTATTCTCTGCGTGAACATGGAACCTAATAACCGGGAGTTCTGTGTGGTGACCACCGGGAAGGAAATCAACCGCTTCCAGAAGCATATGCGCTATATATATGACCGGATTTATGAGGATCTGCGCCGGACGGAATATGATGATGCGGCAGAGACCTACTTAAAGCTGATTGATACCAAGTACCGTCTGGGCTTTTACCCGCCCTCTATGGGCACCGTGGCGCTTTGCTGCGGCATAGGGCTGCTGGCGGGCTGGCTGGTGACCCGGGGGATGCGGGGCAGCATGAACAATGTGGCGCTGGCCACATCCGCCTCCCAGTATGTGGTGCCCGGCAGTTTCAATGTGCGGCGGCAGCATGAGATGTTCCTTTATAGCAATGTGACCCAGGTGGCCCGGCAGCAGGAGCGCACCGGAGGCGGCGGGGGAGGCGGCGGTATCCATATCGGTTCCTCCGGCATTTCCCACGGCGGCGGAGGCGGCATGAAGTTTTAGGATGAGCCGTAGGGGCGGCTGCGGTCCCTGAGCTTGTCGAAGGGCAACCGCTCGCCAAACAATCGTAACCTATGGGCCGGCCATCGGCCGCCCGCAAAACATAAAAATCATTATCATATGTAGCAAAGGAGAACAACACTATGGGATTGATCAATGCAGCATTAGGCGCCCTGAACAGCAGCCTGGCGGATCAGTGGAAAGAGTATTTCTACTGCGAAGCCCTGGATAAGGATGTGCTTCTCACCAAAGGCGTGAAGAAGACCGGCACCACCAACACCCTCTTCGGCGGCTCCAACAACAAGGGCAGCGACAATATCATTACCAACGGCTCCGGCATCGCGGTGGCGGACGGTCAGGCCATGATCATTGTGGACGATGGGGAAGTGGTGGAGTTCTGCGCCGAACCCGGCCGCTTTGTCTGGGACGCCTCCTCGGAACCCAGCATTTTCACCGGCAATCTGTGGGAAAGCATCAAGGACACCTTCAAGCTCATCGGCAAGCGTCTGTCTTACGGCGGAGAAACCGGCCATGACCAGCGGATTTATTACTTCAACACCAAGGAACTGCTGGACAATAAATTCGGCACGCCCAACCCCATTCCTTTCCGCATTGTGGACAGCAAGGTAGGCATCGATCTGGATGTGTCCCTGCGCTGCGCCGGCGTGTATTCCTACCGCATTGCGGATCCCCTGCTGTTCTACTCCAAGGTTTGCGGCAATGTGCCCCGGGAGTACAACCGGGCGGAACTGGACAATCAGTTAAAGAGTGAATTCATCAGCGCCCTGCAGCCCGCTTTGGCCAAGCTCAGCGCTATGGAAATGCGGCCCAATGAGATTCTGCTGCACAACACCGCCGTGGAAAAAGCCATGAACGAAGCCCTGGACGAAAAATGGGGCCAGCTCCGCGGTCTGGAGGTGGTAAGCGTGGCCTTCTCCACCGTCACTTTGCCGGAAGAGGATCAGGAGCGGATCAAGCAGCTGCAGACGGCGGCGACCCTGTCCAATCCCGGTCTGGGGGCCGGATTTATGACCGCTTCCGTGGGCCAGGCTATCAATACGGCCGCGGCCAACGAGGGCGGCGCTGTGGCAGGCCTTATGGGCATAGGGATGACCATGAATACGGCGGGCTCCCAGATTTCCAATATGTATGCCATGGGGCAGCAGCAGGCGGCACAGGCAGCACAGGCAGCCTCTGCGGCAGCGGGCTGGACCTGTCCCACCTGCGGCACCGTCAGCGGCGGCAATTTCTGTCCGCAGTGCGGCACCAAGAAGCCGGCGCCTCCCGCCGGCTGGATCTGCCCTACCTGCCAGGCAGAAAATAACGGCAATTTCTGCGCCCAGTGCGGCACGAAGAAACCGGAATAATGAATACCTTTTTACCCTCTCCCTGACGAGGGAGAGGGTGGCACGGGCCCTGAGCCTGTCGAAGGGCCGTGACGGGTGAGGGCGACTCGCATCCACCCAATGGGCGGCCATTGGCCGCCCGTTTTTGCAGGCAAGCTGGGCGACTGATAGTCGCCCCTACAAAAACACAATGCATTCTATAGGAGGTTTCCATGGGCTTATTCGACAAAAAATACTGTGATATCTGCGGCAGTAAAATCGGCCTTTTAGGCAATAAAAAACTGGAAAACGGCAACATGTGCAAGGATTGCCAGCGGCTCTTGTCCCCCTGGTTTTCCGAACGCCGCCACAGCACGGTGGAGGAAATCAAAACCCAGCTGGCCTATCGGGAAGCCAACAAGGAAAAGGTGGCCGCTTTTAACCCCACCAAGATTTTCGGCAATCAGACCAAACTTCTGGTGGACGAGGGCAAGGGCCAGTTCCTGGTGAGCCGCTCCTCCAACTGGCAAAATGAAAACCCGGATGTGCTGACCCTGGCCATGCTTAAGGGGTATGACGCTGCCATAAAGCAGGACAAGGATGAGCTGAAAACCAAGGACGGGGAGGGGAAAAGCGTCAGCTACGATCCACCTCGTTTTGAGTATGAATACGAATTTAAGCTGAACCTCCATGTGGAGCATCCCTACTTTGAGGAGATGCGTTTTGAGCCTTTCAGAGAAGTGGAAGAGGAGAGCGTAGCGGTAAACGGAAGGCCCGCCGTGGTTCATGGGGAGGCATATCAGGAAACGAAAAACGCCTTTGATGCCCTGCGGCAGTTCCTGGAGGGCTTCTGCCCCTGCCTAAGTCTGGAAGAGCCGAAGGAAGAGGCGGTGGCGGATTTGAGCCCCCTGCCGGCCGCATCGGCGGCCCCGGCGGCACCTGCGACCCCGGCCGCCGAAAACATCCCCGGCCGCTTCGAATTCCCGGCTTTGCCGGAAACGGTCTCCCAGCTCCTGACCCTGCCCGGCGTCAGTTTTCACAATCCTTTTTCCGTGGCAGCCATGGCGGTGGCAGCTTTCTGCCGCTTCCCGGCGGATCCGGAGGGCTGTTTTGCCATGATTGATACCTTAAAGGGTCCTCAGCCCCTTTCTCCCATGGACAAATCTTTCATTAAGGACCGCTTTATGGACGGCAAGGATTATGTGCCCCGTTCCTATTTTGAGGGGGCAGTGCCGGAGAACGATTATACCCCGGACCAGCCCTATGCCATCCGGATTTTAGAGTCCGCCCACAGCCGTGACCAATTCGATCAGGGCTATATTACCCTGTATATCAAATCCGGCGGCGCGGATTCGGAGCGGCCAGTGACCCTGCGGCACAAGCCCTCCACGGACGAGTGGTTTTTGTGGAATCATGTGGGCCTTTTGGCAGGCATCCGCATTCCCAAAAGCGCAGATCCCTGGGCGTAAGGAGAGAGCTTTGAAGATATTACTCACCGGTTTTGAACCCTTTGGCGGAGAAAGCATCAACCCTTCCTGGGAGGCGGTAAAGGCCGTGCAGGCGCCCGCCGGCATGCAGTTGGAGAAAATGCTGCTGCCGGTTTCTTTTCGGAAGGCACCCGCTCTGATAGAAGAGAAAATCCAATCCTTCCGCCCGGATGTCATCCTCAGCCTGGGCCAGGCCGGCGGGCGGGAGGGCATCAGCCTGGAGCGGATTGCCGTGAATCTGGCAGATGCCCGCATAGCGGACAATGACGGCTTTCAGCCCCGGGACGAAGCCTTGCAGGCGGCCGGACCGGCGGCTTGTTTTTCTCCCCTGCCCTTAAGGAGGATGGAGGCCGCCCTGCAGACGGCCGGCCTCCCGGCCAGCCTTTCCAATACCGCCGGCCTTTATGTCTGCAATGCCGTATTCTACACTGCGGCCCGGCTGGCGGAAAACCTGAAACCTGCTCCCCGGGCGGGCTTTGTTCATGTGCCCTACCTGCCGGAACAGGCGTTGGGCAAGGAGGCCCCCTCCCTGTCTTTGGAGGAGGACATCCGGGCCCTGAAAATCATACTGGGCTGCCTGGCAGGATCCGAGGAAGAGCGGGATTAGTCTTTCTCGTCCTTTCAATAAATCTCATTAAATGGGCTATTTGCTGTAATTATTGGTTTGCAAAGCCCATTTAATCCCTCCCTTTTATTGTATTTCCTTCTCTATTGTTATATAATAAGCCCCATGGAAGTACAAAAAGAAAAACTCAAAAACACCCACCCCATCCGCTGGATGCTGCGCACCACAAAACCCTTCCACGGATGGGTGGTTTTTCTTTCACTGCTTTCTGTCATTTCTGCCGCTGTCAGCCTCTGGAATGCGGTGCTTTTGAAGGATCTGATTGACATTGCGGGGACAGGCAATAAGGACGCCTTAATTCGAACAGCGGTAATGTTGGGCGTGATTTCCCTGCTCTCCGTGGCTTTGAGCCTTACGGCGCGCTACTTCCGGGAGCGGATTAGCTACCGGCTTATTCAAAGATTCCAGTCCAATCTCTTTGCCACGCTCCTAAAAAAGGATTATTACAGCGTCACCCGTTTTCATTCCCAGGAGTGGATGAACCGCCTGAATTTGGACTCCAGCACCGTTAGCAGTGCTGTTTGTACCATGGTGCCGGGGGTGATAGGTATGCTGTTCCATTTCATAGGCGCTTTATACCTTATAGCCAAGTCGGCGCCGTCCTTCCTTCTTTATATCACCATAGGGGCGACCGCCCTGGTAGGGTTGAATTATGCACTCAAAAAGCCCTTAAAGCAAAGCTGGCGAATCATTCGGCATTCTATGGGGCAGAAGGATATATTTATCAGTGAGCATCTCTCCAAGTATATGATTGTTAAAGCTTTTGACCGGGAGGAAATAACGGCAAAGAATTCGGCGGAGAAATTTGAGGATTTGTACCATAAACGGATGCACCGCTTAAGGCTCCTTTTATTCAAAGACGGCATCCAAAACGGATCAACCAAGGCGGCCTCCCTGGCGGTTCTGCTGTATTGTGCTTTTAATATTCTGCGTGGAGAGATCAGCTACGGTACCAGCGTGATGCTGCTGCGGCTTTTGTCCCAGATTCGGGCGCCTCTGACAGACATGAGCACCTACATTTCCAATATTTTTGATGTTTCGGTGGCGGCAGAACGCTTAATGGAAGCTGAATCTTTCCCGGATGATCCGAACCAGCCGGTGAAAAGCGATGAAGAGATTCGCAGCTTTTATGTAGAAAAATTCAAAGAGATCCTTTTCCGGGACGCCGGTTTTTCCTACCTGGATGAGCTGGAAGCAGATTCCCATATCCGCCCCACTGTATTTGAAGATGTGAATCTAAGCATTCCGAAAAAGAGCCTGGTAGCTTTTACCGGCATGACCGGAAGCGGGAAAAGCACCCTGTTTAAGCTGCTGATGAGTCTGTATCCCCTGCAGGAGGGTGAAAAACTCATTGTGTGCCAGGATGGCAGTCAGCTGCCCCTGGATGCTTCCTTCAGGCGTCTGTTTGCGTATGTGCCCCAGGGCAATCAGCTGATGGCGGGAACTATACGGGAAATGGTGAGCTTTGGGGAAGCGGTTTCGGATGATGCAGGGATTTGGGACGCGCTGAAAACCGCCTGTGCTCGGGATTTCGTAGAGGCCCTACCCCAGGGGCTGGATACGCAAATAGGAGAGAAGGGCCTTGGCCTTTCCGAGGGACAACTGCAGCGCCTGGCTATTGCCCGGGCCGTTTACACTAAGCGACCTATTTTGCTCCTGGATGAAGCCACCAGTTCGTTGGACGAAGCCACAGAAAGGGCTTTGCTGGAGAACTTCAAAGCCATGACCGACCGCACCATCCTCATCGTGACCCACCGCCCGGCAGCCCTGTCTATTTGTGACAGGGAAGTGTATATAGACGGGAATCGGGTGGGGTTGAAAAGCCGGTAGGAGAAAGAAAAAGTGTAATCATTTTCCAACTATCCTCTTTAAAAGAGTGTTCAGAAGAAAGCTTTATTCAAACTTTTAATAGCTCAATTTAAACACGCAAATTGAAGGCGAGTTTTTGGTTTAATTACTTAAAAGCGTCCTTCTTCATTTTTTTTCTCCACCTTTGAAGAGTAACTCGTAATTTGCCGGATGATTGTTCCTCATCTGTCATCAGAGCATTAAAGTCGTAACCGACAAGATCACAAATCTCGTTATACCTTTCTTGTGTAATCCTGTTGCCAGAACGGATAGATTCAAGAACCATCTTCTGTATTCTGTTCGGGCCGCAGATTCGGTTGCTTAAAAAGGAGAATAAATCGATAAGCTTATTATCCCCAGCAATCTTTAGCGTGTCAATATAACCTTGTAGCATATCATTGATTTGGGCTTCCGATAAGCTTGCGTATTTAGTGCTCATCCTATATACATAGACGGGCTTTGGTGTGACCACAAATGTTTGAGCTGTTAATAACGCATTAACAAAAAATACAACATCCTGAAAACGTCGATAGTCAGGAAACTGTATTTTTGATTCCAGGAGCATTGATCTAGAAAAAATAAACCGCTGATAATAGTACGCCTGCTGAAAGTCAACAAAATGTAATACGGTCTCTTTCGCAAAAGTGTAGTCTTCATGATTATTCTTTGCCGGTCTTGGTTTCCCTTTGTGCAGAAAAACAAGAGATCCTCCTGCGGCATTAGTTCCGTGAGTTTTTGCAAGGTCATATAGTATTTCCAGGCAATCTTCGCTAGGGTAGTAATCATCGGCATCTAAAAATGCAACATACTCACCGGATGCTTCTAAAACCCCCCGATTTCTAGCCGATCCTGCGCCGCAGTTTTTCTGACGAATAACACGGACTCTGCTATCTATTTCTTCGTAATGCGCAAGAATACTGTACGAACCATCTGTGGAACCATCGTCTACGCATATCATTTCAACCCCATGAAGCGTCTGCCCTAATGCGCTTTTCAGGGCTTTTGCCAAATGGTGTTCAGCGTTGTAAACCGGCATGATGATGCTAATAGTAGTGCTCATATTTGATTATGCCTCGTTGATTAAAAAGTACTTTTTAGGGAGAAAAAAGGTATCTTCTTCATGATCCAATTCAGATAATCCCCTGTGCAATATTTCATCAGATTAATTCTGTCTTTTAAACAAAAACGGCGCATCTGTATTGTAACAAAATACAAGAATGCCGTCTTAGTATCCCTGGAAACCCTTTTATCATGAGCAAAACGCATGAGAACAAGAGGAAATATGCGAAATGCTTCCTTACTGTATCGGCTGCTTGGAGATAGGGTATAGTCAACCCATTCTAAAAGCTCATCCCTCCAAATGTTACCATCAACACACAACGTCGAAGGTAGTGGTTTCCTTTCCTCAATAAGGGCCTTGGTTTCCCAGCAATCGCTCAAGAATTTATCTGCTTGAGGTATGCGATGAATTTGGGTTGACAGTTGATTGATGTAAGTATTAACATCACTGGTGGAAAGCTGACAACCATAGAAAGCATGGCAAAAAATAGTTGTGTACCCTCGCAAATGTGCTCGAAGGTACTCATTAAAAAACTCGTTAAATCCATAATCAAGAATAGTATCTATTTTCTCTTGAAATGATTTTAATTCCTCATTAGATCGTCTCATGCTATAACCATCCGTCGCTGAACCGGCTCGTTTTAAATAAAAGTAATGAGCTTTGTTTTCTAGCGCAAACGATTGTGCCTTGATGCAAGTTCTCAGTAGAAAAGTTGTGTCACACGCATTTGCTGAAGATCCGTAATAAACTTGCATATTTTCAAGTAATCGATGAGCGTAAATGGCTGATTGATGTTCAGATGTAAAGCCGGAAAAGAGTGGGGTGCTTTTTTTTCGGTTCCTTTTGAGTTTCACATTAAGAGTACTGCGAGGGAGGATTTCTTCTCCTGTAATCTCATCAATGCGTATTCGAGTACCTTTTACAATGTCATAATTGTCACTGATTGCCTTTTTGAATAGTAACTCGTAAAAGTCACTTGCAACCCAATCGTCTGGATCAATCGAATTAATATACAAACCTGACGCTGCTTGTATGCCGCGGTTTCTTGAACCACCTTCTCCGATGTTTTTATCGTTGATGATAATTATAACACGACTGTCTTGCTCTGCAAATTCACGAATTATCTCCAAAGACTTGTCTGTTGAACAGTCGTTTACAAAAATGAACTCAAGAGATTCAAGAGTTTGTTTTTTTAGACTGTCAATGCAGCGATGCAAAAACCTCTCCGCGTTATGAACCGGGATAATTACTGAAACCTTTATCCTTTTGCTATCATTGTTCATTTTAGTGTGTCTTTCTCTGTTTAAGTATATCAAATACGGTACTGCGAATATTATATCCCATGAACTTCTTATGACTGTTAATCTGACTCAATAGCTTAACTCGTTCACGCATTGTGCTGTTTTTAAAAGCAGAAAAAAAGAGTCGGGTGTATGCCTGAGAGAGCCTCTTTCTTGCTGCTTCGTCGTTTGATAACAAATCATTCCAAGCAATTAATCGTTCAAGAGGCCGTACGGTAGGAGGGGGGAGAAGAATTTGAAACCATATAAGCGCTGCTGTTTCAGGGGCTTCTTCCGCAAGCCTGGTATAGTAATAGGGAATACTTTGTAATATGGTATCAAATCTGTCTAACCAGTCTGCTTTGGTCGGAGGCAGTGATGGTCTGTCTCCCCAATATTGGAAAATAACATCGTAAAAGTAGCGTAAGTATCTGCTTAAAAACATTGATACATAGCGCTTTTCTTTCTGCTTAATCAGAACCCTTATTTTCTCTTCCAAGCCATCCAGCATAAACATTATTCTTTGCAAAGATTTCCCCGTGCTTGCCGAGCCTACTCTCCTAATATAATAGTACACCGCTTGATTCTCAAAAACGATATCCTGAGTAAAAGAGTATATCCGGAGAAGAAACGTTGTGTCTTGTGCAACGCGCGATGTACCGTATCGAATATCAGAATAACGGAAAACATCTTTTCTATAGATTGATGTAAAGTGTTCTGTATTGAGAAGAACCCAAAGAGGTATGTTGCTTTCCAATTTTTTGCTTATAGCAAAATTTAAGTTAGAAGCTTTTTGAATCTCCGTGTTAGGGTCTATTTCAATCTGTCTACCCTTGACAATAGCCCCTTTCCCACTATCTATGGCCTTTTTGTAGAGCAGGAATAGAAAGTCCATTGCCACGAAGTCATCGGGATCAACAAAAGACAAATATTCTCCTCGGGCTGTCTCAATCCCCTTGTTCCTGGAAGGACCAGCACCTATATTTTTTTCATTTTCTATTACCCGAATGCGGGCATCCTCTGCAGCAGCTGCCCAAACCATCTCCATGGAATCATCAGTTCCGCAATCATCCACAAAAATCATCTCAATTTCTTTAAGTGTTTGATTACGTAGAGATTCTATACAGCGTGAAATCCCCGGGCCGGGATTCCAGACCGGAATTATTACGGATATTAACGGAGTGTTGTTATTCCTCATACTCATATTTTACCTAAAACACCATAAATGATATGCTTCACTTTATTCTTTACTATTAATGTATTTATTTGAAACCGCAAATATGGTGGAAGCCTTTGAATCTGTTGATCTAAAAGAATCCTGCCTTGTTTTTGATCTTCTTCAGTATATGGGGGATGTGGCTTGCCAAGTACTGCTCTATTTGCGGTAATGATAATCTTTTTCAGTTCTTTCCGGTAGGTACTATCCTCGTTTGGATGAGAAAAATAAAAATCCACCCAACGTTGAACTAGCTCCGCATATCCAACAGGTGGGTTCTTTCCCTCCCAGGGAGAGTAGTACGGGCTTGAAGGCAGCGCTAAAGCATAATCTCTTAAGACGCGCAGGGGAAAAGGGGAATTTGACGGTAAATTGGCCCGCTCCATTTCTTTCTGAAGCTCCAATAGATAGTTCTGAGCAATGTCTTTCGTCTCAGGTGAGTAATCGTATCGAAAAAATTCTCTGAGCCCCCCTAAAAACAATCCCTGTAAAAAACTGATAGTCTCCTCATTCTGCGGGATACTATTACGAACATAATCCACTTGCTCACTTATAGCCCGCAAGTATCCTTGGAGTCGTAAAGCATCCATGGTATGTATAACGGAATCCGGGCGTGCACAGAGATAATAGTGTGCATTGTCGATAATAGAGAAACTCTTTGCTTGAGAGCAAACCTTTAAGAGGAAGATGATGTCCTGTGCTCGGGATGAAGTTCCGTAGCGAATGTTTTGGGCAAATAGCAATTCTTTTCGGTAAATGGCGGATTGGTGTTCATAGGTGAACAGAGAATAAAGGGATTTGTGTGTTGCAAGTCCCTTGCGGATTAGATTATTAAGCTCGCGATCCCGCACAAATGTTGAGCCGTCCTCCCGAATGTAGTTTCTGTGGCCCTTGACTATTTCAAAGGATTGTTTGCAAGCTTCTGTATATAGCAATTCTAAAAAATCGTGTGCCACATAGTCATCCGGATCCACGAAAGAAAGGTAATCACCTCTCGCTATTTCGATGCCCTTGTTACGAGAAGGACCAGCACCTATGTTTTTTTCATTTTCTATTATCCGAATGCGAGCGTCCTCTGCAGCCGCTGCCCGAACTTTCTCCATCGAATCATCAGTCCCACAATCGTCCACAAAAATCATCTCAATTTCTTTGAGTGTTTGATTTCGAAGAGACTCTATACAACGTGAAATACCCGGGCCGGGATTCCAGACCGGAAGGATAACAGATACTTTTGGATTTAAGTATTCGGCATTCTTCATTTCAATCTTGTCCCAAAGTGTTCCAGAGATAAACTGTTTCAATTGCACCTGATAGAGCACAATCCCAGCATATAGTGCGGTGGAGTCTATTATAGCAGATTCGCTTTAAAATGTCAGTAGCTTTTCTTGAGTTTCCGTATAGTGCAATAAACTGAGCTTCCGCAAGGCACCCTATTGATGATTTTGGGGCACCATGGCAGAATACGCTTAAAAAAGCAGGAAA